>URGV01000013.1 GCA_900547455.1 uncultured Oscillospiraceae bacterium | reverse complement strand
CGCGGCCAGCAGGGCGATGAGGATAGCCAGTATTTTCTTCATGTCCATTCCTCCCGAATTTTTTTATATACAAAAAAGGGGAAATTATAATTTCCCTCTATCTGCCTTTATTTTATATCCTCAGCGGAAAAAACGCAACAACAAAAATTCAACAAATACTAAAAAAACAGGAGATTTTATGCGAACCATCACCTACCCCATCACCCCCGCCCACGCCGGGATGAGCGTCGAGCGCTACTTAAAGCAGCAGCACGGCTACTCCACCCGCACGCTGGTCAAATTAAAACACTACCCCCAGGGCCTGCAGCTCAACGGCCGGCACGCCCGCACCGTCGACCTGCTGCAGGCCGGGGACACCCTCGCCGTCACCTTTCTGGACAGCCAGGAGCACGGGGTGGAACACTTCATCCGCTCCAACCGCCGGGTCGAGATCCCCTATGAGGACGACGACCTGCTGGTCTTTAATAAGCCAGCGGACATGCCCTGCCACCAGTCCTGCGGCCACGCGGCGGACACGCTGGCAAACGTCTTTGCCGCCCACTGCGATGCCCTCAGGCTGGACCTGATGTACCGCCCCTTAAACCGCCTGGACCGCGACACCAGCGGCGCGGTGCTGGTGGCCAAAAACCGCTTTGCCGCAGCCAAGGTGACCAACAACTTCCACAAGACCTACCAGGCCATCCTGCTGGGCTGCCCGCCGCAGCCGCAGGGCCGGGTGGACGCGCCCATCCGCCGGGAATTCCCCGAGGAGATGCGCCGCATCGTCGCCCCCGACGGCCAGCGTGCGGTGACAAACTACCATGTTTTGGCGCAGGGGACGGTGGAGGGGCAGCCGCTTTCGCTGGTCGACTTTGTGCTGGAGACCGGCCGCACCCACCAGATCCGGGTGCACATGGCTTACCTTGGCTGTCCGGTGCTGGGGGATGAATTATACGGGCAGAAGAGTAAGCTGATTCCCCGCCAGGCGCTGCACTGCCGCCACATCGCCTTCCCCCAGCCGGTGACCGGTCAGGAAATCCGGGTGGACTGCCCCCTGCCCGCGGATATGCAGGCGGTGAGCAGGCTTTTTGCGCAAACTGGGGAGGATGGATTTATCAAAAATTTGTAAATCTTTTTTGCCAAATGTAGACTTTCTGTAAACGGATGTGGTACACTATCCCTAACCAATGGAAGGGGGTCCCGCTATGGAAAAGACAACAAAGAAGGTGACGCTCATCAAGGTGGCCCTGTCGCTGCTGTCGCTGGTGGCGGTCCTGGCCGGGCAGATTGTCTCGCAGCTGATTGGCTCCGGCCTGCTGGCCGCCGGCATCCCGGCCGACCTGTGCAACCTGACGGCGGCGGTCTGCTACGCGCTGATTGTGCTGGCCGGGCTGTGGCTGCTGTGCAATAAGCTCCTGGGCCTCACTTTAAGTGATTGCCGCATCACCGCTCCGCGCTTTCATGCTTTGTGGGTGGTGGTGGCCTTTGCGCTGCCGGGCTTTGTCTGCATCGCGCTGATCAATCTCCCCGGCTACTGGCAGCTTTTCCAGCTAAACGACCAGACGCTCGGCGCGGTCCTTTCCGCGGCGGTGTTTTATCTGGGGCTGGCCGCCGGCTTTGTGGAGGAGGCGGTCTTTCGCGGCGTCTTTTTGTCGGTGCTGGAGCGGCGCTTCCACCGCTGGGTGGGCATCGTGTTGCCGTCGGTGCTGTTTGCCGCGCTGCATTTAATCGGCGCACAGCTGGACTTGGCAGGCGCGGTGCAGCTGCTGATGTCCGGGAGCCTGGTGGGCATCCTGTTTTCGCTGGTCGCGGTCGAGACCGGCAGCATCTGGTGCTCCGCACTGATGCACGCGGTGTGGAACATGGTGATGGTCGGCGGCATTCTGCATATCGGCCCGTCGGCGCAGACGGACGCCGTCGCAAACTATGTCCTGACCGGCAGCTCCACCTTGCTGACCGGCGGCAGCTTTGGCGTCGAGACGTCGGTTATCGCGATGGCGGCCTACGCGGTGTTTGCGGGGCTGGCCTTCTGGCGCTGCAGGCGTAAGGGCCTGCTGTAATCAATTTGGAGAGGGACGGAGGAACGGGTTTTTGAAGGTTTTGTTTTTGGGAGACGTGGTCGGCAGGGCCGGCTGCGAGTTTGTGAGCAGGCATCTGCGCAGCTTAAAGAAGCTGTGCGGAGTGGACGCCTGCGTGATTAACGGGGAAAATTCCGCCGAGGGCAACGGCATCACGCCGGACAGCGCGCGGATGCTGTTCGATGCGGGAGCGGATGTCATCACCACCGGCAACCACGTCTTAAAAAGGCGGGAGATTTACCCGGTGCTGGAGGAAGAAAACGGCGTCATCCGCCCGGCAAACTACCATCCCAGCGTGCCGGGAAGCGGAATGTTTATTCTGGATAAGCTGCGCTGGCAGCTCTGCGTCATCAACCTGCAGGGCCAGATGGGGATGGAGGTCTGTGCCAACCCCTTCGAGCGGATCGATCAGCTGCTCAAGGAGGTGCGCACCCCCAACATCCTGGTGGATTTCCACGCCGAGATGACCTCCGAGAAAAAGGCGCTGGGCTACTATCTGGATGGCAGGGTGTCGGCGGTTATCGGCACCCACACCCATGTGCAGACGGCGGACGAACGAATCCTGCCCGGCGGCACCGCCTACCTCACCGACGCAGGGATGTGCGGCGGCAGAAACTCGGTGCTGGGTGTCAAGAAGGAGATCATTCTGCAGAAATTCATCACCAACATGCCCGCCCGCTTCGAGTACGACCCGCAGGACATCGAGCTAAACGGTGTGCTCATCACCATCGACCCGTCCAGCGGCCGGGCGCAGGCAATCGAGCGGATCTGTTTGTGCGATTAAAACAAAAAAGCTCCGGCTATGGCGGGGGCTTTTTTGTGTGTGGGAAACAAAAAATACAAGCATTTGCCCTGTACTTATGCTATAATAGAGAAGCCCGACCGGGCAGAGATTTTTTTGATTTGAGAAAAAGAGGAATTTCCATGAACAACCGATATAAACTGTTTTCGCTGTTGCTGGCTCTGGCGCTGCTGCTGACCGGCTGTGGGCAGCAGCCGATCGGGGAGGTGCAGGCCTTTAGCCCCAACGCGACCATCGGCCAGTCGGGGCAGCAGACCCAGCAGACAACCCAGCAGGCGCAGCAGACCCAGGTGCAGAGCCTGCGCGTCGCGGCTGACTATGAGAACATCGTGGCCTCCCCCTGGAACTGCGAGGACCTAAACAGCCGCAAGGCGGCGATGCTGCTGTACGATTCGCCGGTGAAGCTCACCACCACCTTCGATTCCCAACCGGCCCTGGTGACGGTGTCCGGTTCCGGCACCCAGTGGACGCTGACTGTCCGCGAGGGTGTGCTGTTCTCCGACGGCTCCCAGCTGACCGCACAGGATGTCGACGACAGCCTGACCATGGCGATGGCGGAGGGCTCCTATTACCGCAGCCAGCTGACCAACATCGCCTCCCACAGCGTTTCGGGCAACACGGTGCAGGTTACCCTCAACACCGCCGACGCCTTGTTTGCCAACCTGTTAACCTTCCCGGTGGCAAAGCTGAGCGGGGGAAGCTATGTCGGCACCGGACGGTATCGCCTTTCCACACAGGGGGAGGACAGCGTCACCTTAAGCCGCAATACCGCCTACTGGGGGGAGGCGGCCAGCATCGAGCAGATTGAACTTGTCTCGCTGGAGAAAAAGGACGTGGCGGTCTACAGCCTGAAGCTGGGCAACATCGACTGCCTGTACATCGAGGGAGCCTCCAGCGACATCGCCAACCTCTCGGCCAGCAGTTACCCGGTGGTGAGCAACCAGCTGCTCTTTTTGGGGGCAAATCCCAACCGCACCGCCACCGCCAACGCTGCAGTGCGCCAGGCCATCAGCAAGGCGCTGGACCGCTCCTACCTGATTGAAACCTCGCTGAGCACCTCGGCTCAGCCCTCTAATCTGCCGGTCCACCCCGATTTTTCCCTGCTGAGCGCGCCTTCTGTCGAGACGAGGGATTTGCAGACAGCCCAGCAGCTGCTGACCGATGCGGGCCTGACCGGGGAGGGCACGAGCCTCTCGCTGACGCTGCTCTACAGCACCGGCGGCGCGGACCGGGCGCAGACAGCCAATCAGATTGCTGCCCAGCTGGGCGAGGCGGGCATCACCGTCACGCTGGACGGCAGGGCGCAGGAGGAATACTTCGCGGCCCTGGAATCCGGCTCTTATGATCTGTATCTGGGAGAAATTCTGCTGGGGGACGACATGGACCTCAGCCACCTCTGGACGCAGGGGGAGCGGTACGGCTACGGGGTACAGCCCTCACAGGAGCTGCTGACAGCCTATCAGACTGCTTTCTCCACCGGCGAAGGCTGGGACAGCTTTGCGCAGCTTTTTTTGCAGGAATATCCGCTGATTCCGCTGGCCTTCCGCAACGGCACCTTCTGCTTTTCCAGGGAGTTTTCGCTGGATGTGCTGGCGGTGAGAAGCGACCTTTTTTACAATATTGACAGCTGGCAGGCGGAAAATTGATTGTAACAGTTGTTAAAGTTCACCGATCAGGCCGATCTGTCTGCCGGTGATTTGTAAATAAAGCATGAAATGGAGAAAATTCAAAAGGAAAGCCTATCCAAAAAGACGAAAATAAGGTATAATAATGATAACTGACAGGTATACCTGAACCGTTGAGAAAGGAATGTGTGGTTTATGATTAAATTTGAAAATCATCTTGGCTCCATCGAGATTTCCCAGGATTACTTTGCGAACCTGGTTGGCCACGCTGCCTCGGAATGCTTTGGCGTTGCCGGAATGGTAGAAAGCACGGCTTCCCAGGGACTGAGATATATTATGAAAAAGGACGAGGCGCAGGACAAGGGCGTCAAGGTGCGCACCGTGGCAGGGGGACTGGTGATCGACCTGCACATCGCGGTCACCTACGGCGTCAACATTGCCGCCATCGTCAAGAGCATTGTCAATAAGGTTCGCTACACCGTCGAGGAGGCTACCGGCCTTCAGGTGGCAAAGGTCAACGTCTTTGTCGACGACATGAAGCAGTAACGATAAAGGGAACCCGCCCGCATCCCCTGCAGGGCGGCAGGGAATAGCCGGGCAAAAAGCGGATGAAAGTTTTGTTAAGGAGTGTTATGATCGTGATAAAGGGAAGTCAGCTCAGAGATGCGTTTATCTCTGGAGCAAACAGCATTTCGAATTGCAGGCAGCAGGTGGACGCGCTCAATGTTTTCCCTGTGCCGGACGGTGACACCGGCACCAACATGTCGATGACTATCAACGCCGCCAAGCGGGAGCTGGAAACGCTCAAGGAGGAGCCGACGGTGGAGCAGGTCTCCAAAAAGGCTGCCTCGGCGTTGCTGCGCGGCGCAAGAGGAAACTCCGGCGTCATCCTCTCGCTGTTGTTCAGAGGCTTTTCCAAGGGCCTGGAGGGCAAGGAGACCGCCGACGCCAAGGACATCGCAAACGCGCTGTCTCTGGGTGTAGCGGCAGCGTACAAGGCGGTTATGAAGCCGACCGAAGGAACCATCCTCACCGTTGCACGCGTGGCCTCCGAGCACGCAGCAGAGCTTGCGGCGCAGGAGCAGCCACTCACTGCTGTGCAGATGTGGAAGGAGATCCTTGCAAGCGCCGAGGAGGCTCTGGCGCAGACCCCGGAACAGCTGCCGGTGCTCAAAAAGGCGGGCGTTGTGGATGCGGGAGGTCAGGGCTTTGTCGTCATCTGGAAGGGCATGCTTTCGGTCATCGAGGAGGGCAGAATTGTGCCTTCCGAGGAGGAAGAACAGGCTGCTCCCAAGGAGAAGAAGGCGCATGGCGTTGCCGCTGAGTTTAACGAAGAGGACATCCATTTCTGCTACTGCACCGAGTTTATCATCAACAAGGAAAGCCCCGATGCCGACCCGCTGGCGCTGAGAGCGTATCTCGAATCGATCGGCGACTGCGTTGTGGTGGTGGACGATGAGGAGATCATCAAGTGCCACGTCCACACCAACGAGCCGGGCAACGCCATCCAGGCGGCGCTGAAGCTGGGATATCTGACCAACATGAAGATCGACAACATGAAGGTACAGCACGGCGACAACAACCAGCTGGTCGATCTGGAGGCGGAGGGCCAGCCGGCCTTCCCATACAAAGCGGTCGACCCGGATAAGGAATATGGCTTCGTAGCGGTTGCAGCGGGCGACGGTATCAAGCAGCTGTTCACCGACCTCGGCGTCGACAATGTTGTCAGCGGCGGCCAGACGATGAACCCCTCCACCGAGGACATCCTTTCGGCCATCCACGCCACTGCAGCCAAGCGGGTATTTGTGCTGCCCAACAATAAAAATATCATCATGGCCGCCGAGCAGGCAGCAAACCTTGCCGACCGCAAGGTCTATGTGCTGCAGACCCGGACCGTTCCGCAGGGACTGTCCGCCATGCTGGCCTTTGACCCGGGCCTGGACCGCAAGCAGAACATGATGAACATGGTCAAGGCCTATGAGAAGGTCGGCACCGGCTCGGTCACCTTTGCGGCGCGCGACAGCGACTATGAGGGCCACAACATCAAGAAGGGCGAGCTGCTGGCGCTGGAAAACGGCAAGCTTTCCTTTGTGGACACCGACCTGAAAAAGACGGTTGTGAAGCTGACCCACAATCTGGTCAGAAAATCCCCCAACAGGGACTGCAACTTTGTCACCCTGATCCACGGCGAGGACGTCTCCGCTGAGGAGGCGGAGGAGATCCGCACGGCGGTCGCCGAACGATTGGGCGACGATGCGGAGGTCGTACTCATCGAGGGCAAGCAGCCGGTTTATTACTTTATCATTTCTGTGGAATAATCGTGATTGCAATAAAACAGGGAGGAGGAACGCTGATGTTCCTCCTCCCTGTTTTGGCTATCATCAGGAAAGGAGAAGAAAATGTTTGACAAAAAATCCCTGCTTCAAAAGCTGGAGCAGATGAACCTGGACCGGACGCAGTATTGGCTGATTACCGGAGGGGCGATGGTGCTCTATGACGCAAAGGAACAGACAGCGGACATCGACCTTGGCTGCACCAGCCAGCTGGCGGACCAGCTGCAGCGGGAGGGGCGTCCGGTCGAGATGATGCCGGACGGAACCAGACGAATTGTCTATGATGGGCAGGTTGAAATTTTTGAAAACTGGCTGGAGGATCAGGTGGTTTTGTGGGAAGGTGTTCCGGTGATTTCGCGCAAAGGACTTGTCTTCATGAAGCGAAAGCTGGGGCGGGAGAGGGATTTCCGCGATATCACGCTGCTGCGGCAGGCATTCCCGGAGGAAGATTTGGATTGCTAGAGCCGGGCGATACCTTGCAGCGCCAGCCCGCGGAAGATCGCATACCCCTCCAGCTGTTTTTCTAATTCCCTTTGCTCTGGGGCGGAAAGCGGTTCCCAAAGTGTGGTGCTCACCGAAAGTTTTTCCCGCTGGGTCCTGGTTTTCCAGATTCCGGCGATTTTTCCGCCCTTGAGGATAACGCCCGGGTTGCCCACCGTACGCCAAACCTGACGCTGGGCGGCGGTGTCCTCCAGCAGAATTGCCCGGTCGCGGATATCCAGGTAAGGGTCGTGCGGGCCGAGCAGCAGGAGAGCTTCTTCGGTGTCCGCGCGGCGGAAGCTCTCCCGGTCGGACTGCAGGATGAATGCTTTTTTGCCCGCCGCCGTCACCGGTTCCAGCTCCGCCTCAATCTCTTGCCAGAGCCGCTTTGCCTGGGCGGGGGTACTGCCCAGCCAGTCGGCAAAGGTGCGCGGCGTCGCGGGACCGTAGGCGTGCAGAAAGCGGCGTGCAAGCTCGGCTGTGCCTTGTGCAGATGGAACCAGCTTGTGCCCAAGCCAGCGCAGCGGGGAGGTAAAGGTCGGGGAGATGCCCTCCCGTTCCCCGAAGACCACCAGCCCTTTAAAGGAGCAGGGCCGCAGCAGAAAGGAGACGGCAGCGCCGCCAACCGTCTGCCGGTCGGGCGCGCCGTACATAGAAGGGGCGTTCCAGAGAGACTGTTTTTGAGCAGGGAGCTGTTCGGCGGCCAGCTGGGCCAGCACCCGGTCCAGCTCCTCCTTGCTTTTGATGGTGTGATCTTCCAGATATTCTGCTGCGCTCTCCACCAAGGGCAGCAGCTCGGCAAAGGACATCCCCAGATGGTCGAGCGCAAGGCCGATTCCTTTGGTGTAAATCCACGGCTCCTCTCCCTCCTGCACAGCAAGCGGAGAAAGAAAAACGCCGCTGTCCGCCGTTGGGAAGATCAGCGGTACGCCGCGGATGCTCCACGCCTGCAGCAGTTCCTTTTTCTGATACAGCGCCTGGTGTAGCTGTGGCAGGTTGCAGTCCTTCAGACGGCAGAAGGCGGCTGTCTCCCAGGCGCCGGGCGGGGAGTTTTGCAGCCCGCAGGTTCCGGCGACGGTGAGCAGCTCGCCAAAAGGATATTTTTGGTCCAGATGATGCGCGCGCAGCCGGTGGGCGCGGATCTGGCGGGCGGAAAGTTCCACAGCAATACCTCCTTTACAAAATTATTCTTTGCTCTCGTAGTACAGAAAGGTTCCCATCTCCACAAACAGCGAGACGGGGAAGACCAGCGCAATCCCCACCGCCATGCCGATGAAGCTCATCTCTCCCGAGAGCTTGCCCATCACCAGAAAGGCGAGCATCATCGCAAAGGAGATCCAGCGGGTGAGCTGGAACGATTTGCTCAGCGACTTGAGCTGCACCAGTTGATTGCGTTCATCCAGTTCTTCCAGTTTGTCCTCGATTGCATATTTGCGCGAGCAGGCACGCAGGATGGTGCCGGCGCCAAAGAACAGACAGGCCAGGCCGATGACAAGGTTGGACAGCTCGAAGCCGTTGAGAAAGGCCAGTGGCAGATTGAGCAGGCCGAGTATTGTCTCCACGAGACCAGCTAAAAAATTTTTTCTGTGGTAAATTTTCATCATTGTTCTCCTTTACTGACGTTAGTCTGAAGCTCCCGGTACTGTTTTTCGTCCAGCTCCAGATTTTCTTCCAGACAGTACAGCTCCTCCACACTGGTGTCAAAGACCTTTGCGATGCGGTAGGCCAGCAGCAGGGAGGGGTTGTACTGCCCCTTTTCCAGCGAGATGATTGTCCGCGACGAGACATGTACCAGCTCTGCCAGCTGCTGCTGGGTCATTTTGTGCGCGGTGCGCAGCTCCTTTACCAGATTTTTCAATCCATCGCCCCTTCCTGAACATGAAGCTTGCTTCACATGAAGCTTCCTTCATGTTACACCGGATTGGGGTGTTTGTCAATAGGGGAAAAAGATTTTGGGAGAAAATAAAAATCCCGCCGGTTTTTAAAAACCGGCGGGACGGAAAAACGCTTATGGATTGACCCACTCACAGACGTCGGAGAGATAGGTGTAGATCGGCGAATAGGTGTTGGTGATGTAGTCGAGCGGATTGTCGCAGAAGGTCAGCCGCTGGTCCTGCTCGCCTTTCAGGTCGCGGGAGATAGTGAAGTTGACCGAGGTACCCGCCTCCGAGGTGGAGAGAATCGAGATGTCCCCCTGGTGGTGTTTGACAATCAGCTTGCATAATGTCAGCCCCAGCCCCAGATGGGTGTGCTGCAGGTCGCGGCGGCCGCTGGTGAAGAACGGCTCAAAGACGCGGGGCAGCACCTCGGGCGGGATGCCAAGGCCGTTGTCCGATACCACAAAGCGGACCGAGTGTTTGCTGGCGCTCACCTCGATGTGCACCTTCTTTTCCTCGCAGGATTCCTGCGAGAAGGCGATGCTGTTGGAGACAAGGCTTGCCAGCACCACCATCAGTTTGTCGGTGTCCAGCATCAGGTCGACCTGCTCCTGTGGCAGGGTGTAGGTGAGGTGGATGCCGCTGCGCCGCACCATCATCTGCAGATGGTGGAACAGGTCCTCCAGGTACAGGTTCAGCGGCACCAGCTTTAAGTTGAGCAGCGACAGGCCGTTGGCGTAGGAGGCGTATTCCGACAGGCTGCTGCAGGATTTGAGCATGTGGTAGCAGGAGTGGTAGATTTCCTGCAGCATGACCTCGCAGGACTCCACGTCGTCCACCTCCAGCCGGCGGGCCATCGAGGAGATGATGGAAAAGATCAGACTGAGCGGGTCGCGCAGCGTGGTGCTGAAGTTCTGCAGCATCTGCTGAGAGCGGTTGGCGTCTGTAGGAAACATCTGGGGGGAATTGACCGAGAAGTGGACGGCGGCGCCGACCAGCACCTGCTGGCTGTCATAGATGGGAGAGAGGGTCAGCGAGGTGTTGACCATCGGCACACGGGATGGGCAGGAGAGGATGGCGTCCTGGCTCTGCAGGGAGAGGATGATCGAGCGGACATCATACCCCTGCAGCAGGGAGAGGACATTGTCCTTGCTGCACAAAAATGGGTAATGTTTTTTCAGATACTGGTTTTCCCAGCACTGCAACAGCTCCTGGTCCACCAGAGCGATGGGGAGCGGGAGGCGGTCCGAGGCCTCCATCAGGGACGATAGGAGTTCTTTATTTTTTGCTAGAAAATCCTGCTGCATGTTGCACCTCTTTCTGCCTGCCGCCTTCTGCTGGTTATCCTGCCAAATCCGGGGCCAAATATACGCGTGCTGAAAATTCGACAAAAAACGACACATTTTGACAAATGCTGCTAAGCATTAGTATAGCGAATTCCGCACAAAAAAGCAAATAAAATCTCATTCCAGCTTATGGAAAAAAGACGGATGCGGTGACAGACCGGAAAGGGGCTGTGTCAGGATGTACAAAATGACAAGGAAAGGGGAGGGCAAACGGATTAAAGTGATAAATTTTGGTTAAAAATATAACAAAGGGATTGTATATTTTCCAAAAATAGGGTAATATATAGGTGCAGAAAGTTGCAAGAATATTTAGGAGGTTGATTCTCATGGCAATTAAAATTGGCATTAACGGTTTTGGCCGCATCGGCAGACTGGTTTTCCGCGCAGCGATGGCTCAGCCGGAAGTTTATGAGGTCGTCGGCATCAACGATCCGTTTATCGATCTTGATTACATGGTATATATGACCAAATATGACTCCATGCATGGCCAGTTCAAAGGCACCCTGGAGACCAAGGACGGCAAGTTTGTAGTAAACGGCCACCCGATCAACGTTTACGGCTGCAAGGACCCGAGCGAAATTCCGTGGAAAGAGTGCGGCGCAGAGTATGTCGTTGAGTCTACCGGTGTCTTCACCACCACCGAAAAGGCTTCCGCCCACATCAAAGCCGGCGCAAAGAAGGTTGTCATCTCCGCTCCTGCAAAGGACAAAGAGACCCCAACCTTTGTTATGGGTGTAAACGAGGACAAATATACCAAGGACATGACCGTTGTTTCCAACGCGTCCTGCACCACCAACTGCCTGGCCCCACTGGTCAAGGTTATCAACGATAACTTCGGCGTTGTAGAGGGCCTGATGAGCACCGTTCACTCCACCACCGCCACCCAGAAGACAGTAGACGGTCCTTCCAATAAGGACTGGAGAGGCGGCCGCGCTGCAGCTGGCAACATCATTCCTTCCTCCACCGGCGCTGCAAAGGCCTGCGCTCTGGTTATCCCGGAGGTAAAGGGCAAGCTGACCGGCATGTCCTTCCGCGTTCCAACCCTGGACGTTTCGGTTGTTGACCTGACCGTTAAGCTGGCAAAACCGACCACCTACGAAGAGATCTGCGCGAAGGTAAAAGAGGCTTCCGAGACCACCATGAAGGGCATCCTGGGCTACACCGAGGACATGGTTGTTTCTTCCGACTTCTTGGGCGACCCAAGAACCTCCATCTTCGATGCAAAAGCGGGCATCATGCTCAACGAGACCTTTGTCAAACTCGTTTCCTGGTACGACAACGAGTGGGGTTACTCCAACAAGGTCCTCGAGCTGATCAAGCACATGGCTGCTGTTGACGCTCAGTAACAATTTGATAAGAATAAAAAAGGCGGAGCTGTTAGGGCCCGCCTTTTTTGCTGCTTTAAATTTTTCAAAAAAATCCTTCTCTTTCGATAAAATTTTTGTAAAGAAATATGATAGGATAAACCAAAAAGCGATTTGTAAAATCTGCACTAGAATAGAGATAAAAAACAGTTCAACATTCTTTTTTTGCCGTTTTTTTTACTAAAAAAAGGGTGCCTGATTGCCGGGAATGATAAAAAAATATCTTTCGAGAGACATTGGAAAGAGAAAGACTTTGTTAATATACAACAAAGTTGCAGGAAAACCCAAAATGATATTTCATGATTTTATACAATAAAAGCTTGAAAAAAGACAGAAATTCTGCTATGATAAGGCTAAACACGAGGGGGTTGATAGTGTGTACAAGGTGAATAAAAAAGACGAGGTGCCGATCTATCTGTTCCATCAGGGAACAAATTTTAAGGCATATGAGTTTATGGGATCCCACTCGTCCAAAAGAAAGGGCGTTTCCGGCGCCGTTTTCCGTGTGTGGGCGCCGCATGCCCACAGCGTTTCGGTGGTCGGGGACTTCAACAGCTGGGACCGCAGCTGCGACCCGATGGAGAAAATCAGCGAAAACGGTCTGTGGGAGGGCTTTGTCCCGGAGATCAAGCAGTACGACATGTATAAGTACAGCATCGAAACCCCATCGGGGGATGTGGTACTAAAAACCGATCCGTACGCATATCATATGCAGACACGTCCGGAGTCGGCTTCCCGTTTCTATGAGCTGGGAAAATATCCGTGGAAGGACCAGGCGTGGATGGAAAAGCGCCGTCTGCAGAACCATGTCGGCGAGCCGATCAATATCTATGAGGTCAATCTCGGTTCCTGGCGGCAGTATGAGGACGGCAAATTCTTCGATTACCGCAAGATTGCGGACGAGCTGGTCGAATATGTCAAGGAGATGGGCTACACCCACATCGAACTGATGCCGGTCACCGAGTATCCGTTCGACGCCTCCTGGGGCTATCAGGTTACCGGCTATTTCGCGGCCACATCCCGTTACGGCACACCGAAGGACTTCATGTACTTTGTCAATAAGTTCCATGAGAACAACATCGGCGTCATCATGGACTGGGTGCCGGCCCACTTCCCGAAGGACGAGCAGGGGCTGTACGAGTTTGACGGAACCCAGTGCTATGAGTATCAGGATCCGCAGAAGCGGGAGCATCCGCATTGGGGTACCCGCATCTTCGACTTTGGCCGCCCCGAGGTGCAGAGCTTCCTGGTTTCCAGCGCGATGTTCTGGGTCGAGAAGTTCCACATCGACGGCCTGCGGGTTGACGCGGTGGCCTCGATGCTGTATCTGGACTACGGCAGAGAGTCCTGGGAGTGGACGCCCAACGTCCACGGCGGCAACGAGAACCTGGAGGCGGTGGAATTTTTAAAGAAACTCAATTCCGCCATCCTCAGCGAGCACAGCGATGTGCTGATGATCGCGGAGGAATCCTCGGCCTGGCCGCTGGTCACCAAGCCCCCGTATGTGGGAGGCCTTGGCTTTAACTTCAAGTGGAACATGGGCTGGATGAATGACATCCTCAGCTACATATCGCTCGACCCGATCTACCGTTCCTACAATCATGACAAACTGACCTTCAGCATGATGTACGCTTTCTCGGAAAACTACATCCTGCCGCTCTCCCACGATGAGGTGGTGCACGGCAAGTGCTCGCTGATTAACAAGATGCCGGGAGAGTACAGCCAGAAGTTTGCCGGTATGCGCACCCTGTTTGGCTACATGATGGCCCATCCGGGCAAGAAGCTGCTGTTCATGGGCCAGGAGTTTGGTCAGTTTATCGAGTGGAACTTTGAGAAGGAGTTGGATTGGCAGCTGCTTTCCTACGAAAGCCACCGCAAGCTGCAGAATTTTGTCAAGGATCTGAACCGCTTCTACCTCGACAACTCCCCACTGTGGGAGATCGACGACAGCTGGGACGGTTTCCAGTGGCTGGTCCACGACGACAACACCCAGAACGTCATCATCTTCCGCCGGACCAACGACGAGGGGGAGGACGTCATCGCCATCTGCAACTTCGCGCCGGTGGAGCGCGACGATTACCGCTTCGGCATCCCGGAGGAAAAGAACTACGAGATTGCCTTCAGCTCGGACGACATCCGCTATGGCGGCAAGGGCATTCCGGAAAAGGAGATCATCCTCTCCGAAAAGATTGCCATGCACGGCAAGTCCAACTCGATCGCGGTGGATATCCCACCGATGTCGGTGATGTACCTGAAGCCTTCCAGCATCCAGCCGGAGCCAAAGGTGATCGATGTGGAGAGCAGCTCGGCGGAAACCGAAGCAGAACCCGCTGCCGAACAGCCAAAACCAAAGACCACCCGCAAAAAAGCCGCCTCCACGAAGCCTAAAACCACCCGCAAAAAGGCAACCAGCGAGGAGGCTGCGCAGGAGAAACCCAAGACTACCCGCAAAAAAACGGCTGCAGTCAAGGAAAAGACCGAGGAAAAGCCAAAGCGGACCCGTAAAAAAGCGGCAGAAAAGATAGAAGAATAAACCGAACTTGATGATAGAGTTTGAGTCAGAGGAGGATAACCCATGATCGCAAAAAAAGAGTGGATCGCGATGCTTCTGGCGGGCGGACAGGGAAGCCGCCTGTATGCGCTGACCAGAAATGTCGCTAAGCCGGCTGTACCATTTGGAGGGAAATACCGCATTATCGATTTCCCACTTTCCAACTGCGTCAATTCCGGCATCGATACCGTCGGCGTGCTGACCCAGTATCAGCCGCTGGAGCTCAACGAGTACATCGGCAACGGCCAGCCCTGGGACCTGGACCGCATCCATGGCGGCGTCTATGTCCTGCCGCCGTACCAAAAGATCTCCAATTCCAACTGGTACACCGGCACGGCCAACGCCATCTATCAGAACATCAACTTCATCAACCGCTATGATCCGTCCTACGTCGTCATCCTTTCGGGTGACCACATCTACAAGATGGACTATTCCAAGATGCTGGAATTCCACAAGGAAAAGCAGGCGGACTGCACCATCGCCGTTATGGAGGTGCCGTGGGAGGAGGCTTCCCGCTTTGGTATCATGGCCTGCGACGAGGACAAGAAGATCTATGAATTTGCCGAGAAGCCAAAGGAGCCAAAGAGCAACCTGGCCTCGATGGGCATCTACATCTTCACCTGGAGTAAGCTGAAAAAGTATCTGGAGGAGGACGAGGCCAACCCCGATTCGGAAAATGACTTTGGCAAAAACGTCATCCCGGCCATGCTCCAGAACGGCGAGCGGATGTACGCCTACGCCTTTGAGGGCTACTGGAAGGACGTCGGCACCATCGATTCGCTGTGGGAGGCCAACATGGACCTGCTGGATCCAAACGTCCCGCTGGACCTGTACGACGACAGCTGGAAGATCTACGCCAGAAATCCGGTTATGCCGCCGCAGTATGTGGCGGACGGCGCGGTGACCCAGAACGCCATGATCAGCGAGGGCTGCTACGTCGAGGGCGAGGTGGACTTCTCCATCCTGTTTGCCGGCGTCACCGTAGAAAAGGGTGCGGTGGTTCACGACAGCATCGTGATGCCGGGCTCGGTGATTAAGGCGGGCGCGGTGGTCGAGTATTCGATCGTAGCAGAGGACGTTGTGGTAGGAGAGAACGCTTTGGTTGGCTGCCGTCCGGAAAACATGGAGGACAAACAGAACTGGGGCGTAACGGTCATTGCCAAGGGAATCCAGATCGGCAAGGGCGCCAAGGTGCCGGCCAAGGCAATGATTGAGAAGGATGTACCGGAGGTGAGCGGCGATGATGAGTAAGACACTGGGAATCGTATTTTCCAATATGCACGATTCGATGATGGGCAAAATCACAGAGCACCGCACAATGGCGTCTGTGCCGTTTGGCGGAAGATACCGTCTAGTCGATTTTGTGCTTTCCAATATGATCAATTCCGGCGTGAAGGATGTTGGAATTATCACCAAGAGCAACTTTCAGTCTCTGATGGATCATGTGGGGACTGGCAAGGAGTGGGATCTCTCCCGTAAAAAGGGCGGTCTGACAATCCTGCCTCCTTATGGCCGCCAGGAGTCGGTTTATTACCGCGGCAGGCTGGAGGCTCTGGGCAATATCTACACCTATATCAAGGAATCCAAGGCGGAGCTGGTCATCATGACCGACTGTGACAACATCGCTTCGATCGACTACAGCGACATTATCCGCTATCATAAAGAAAAGGATGCCGACGTCACGGTGGTCTATAAAAATAAACCGATCACCGAATCGATCCATCGGGACGTCACCACCATCAGCATGGATGAGAACAGAAGGGTGAACGGCGCCTATGTCAACCCGGAGGTGCAGCAGGGCAATGTGCTGCTGAACGTCACCGTCATCGACAAGCGCCTGCTGGAGCGGATCATCGGAGACGCCGCCAGCGCCAACTTTTACAGCTTCACCCAGGGTGTGCTGCAGATGGGCAGCAAACAGCTGAAGATTTACGGCTATGAATATACCGGTTATGTGGCAAACATCAATTCGCTGCAGTCCTATTTCGACTGCAACATGGAGCTGCTGGACCCGCAGGTCCGCAGGGAGCTGTTCCCGCCGGAGCGTCCGGTCTACACCAAGGTCCGTGACGAGGTGCCTGTCAAATACGGCATCAACGCCAAGGCTAAAAATTCGGTGATCGCCGATGGCTGCGTCATTGAGGGCACCGTCGAAAATTCGATCATCTTCCGTGGGGTCAAGATCGGCCGCGGCGCAGTGGTCAAAAATTCGATCATCATGCAGGGCACGGTGGTTGGAGAAAACTGCCAACTCGACTGCGTGGTCACCGACAAGGACGTCATGATCCGCGATTCCA
This sequence comes from uncultured Oscillospiraceae bacterium, assembly GCA_900547455.1. Taxonomy (GTDB): domain Bacteria; phylum Bacillota; class Clostridia; order Oscillospirales; family Ruminococcaceae; genus Negativibacillus; species Negativibacillus faecipullorum. The sequence continues at coordinate 34,446 of URGV01000013.1, read as the reverse complement.
GAAAGCTGATGGGCTGCAAGGAATATCCGTTCTTTGTGGAAAAGGGCACAGCGATATAACAGCCGGAGAAGCTCCCTCCTTCCTGTTCAAGGAGGGACTTCCCTTTTTGAAAATATGAACAGACAGCAGGGAAAAGGGGGTATCCTGAATGAAAATATTGTTTGTGGCAAGTGAGGCCAGACCCTTTATCGCCTCGGGAGGATTGGCGGATGTGGCAGGTTCACTGCCAAAGGCACTTTGCGACACCGGCAACGAGTGCCGGGTGGTCATTCCGCTTTATAAAAACATCCCGCAGCAGTTCCGCGAGCGGATGGAGTTTGTGCGCAACTTTAACGTTCCGCTGGCCTGGAGAAACCAGTACTGCGGCGTTTTCAAGGCCCGCCATCAGGGAGTTGTCTACTACTTCCTGGACAACGAGTATTACTTTAAGCGGGACAATCTGTACGGCTACTACGACGACGCGGAGCGCTTCGCCTTCTTCTCCAAGGCGGCGATGGAGATGCTCAACTACATTGACTTTGACCCGGACATCGTCCATGCCAACGATTGGCACACCGCGCTGGTGCCGGTTTATCTGAACACTTTCTACCGCGGCATTCCCAAATACCACGATATCAAGACGGTGTTCACCATCCACAACATCCAGTATCAGGGGCAGTACGGCATGGAGATTGCCTGGGATGTGCTTGGTATTCCGGAATACCAAAATCCGGTGCTGGAATATAACGGCTGCCTGAACATGATGAAGGCGGCGATCATGCAGGTCAACATCGTCAACACAGTAAGCCCAAGCTACGCAATGGAGATCCACGACCCGTGGTTCTCGCACGGCCTGGACCCGATTCTCAACGCCAAGGGCGATCGTGTGGTCGGCATCCTCAACGGTATCGACGTGCAGGCCAACAATCCAAAGACCGACGAGGACATCTACAAAAATTATGACGTCCATTCGCTGGAGGATAAGCAGGTCAACAAGATCGAGCTGATGAAGGAGATGGGCCTGGAGCCGGACGAAAACCGAATGCTGATCGGCATGGTTTCCCGCCTGGTATCCCACAAGGGCCTGGATCTGGTCAAGTACATCTTCGACATCTTGATGCGGGACAACGTCGCCTTCGTCCTGCTCGGCTCGGGCGATGCGGACTATGAAAACTTCTTTAATCAGATGCAGAGCCGCTATCCGGGCCGCGTGGCGGTCAAGATTGGCTTCCTGCCAAATCTCTCCAAGAAGATTTACGCCGGCGCCGACGCCTTCCTGATGCCTTCCAAGAGCGAGCCCTGCGGTCTGGCTCAAATGGTTGCAGCCCGTTATGGCACCCTGCCGATTGTCCGCGAGACCGGCGGCCTCAAGGACAGCATCCACGACATGGGCGGAGACAACGGCAACGGCTTTACCTTCAAGACCTACAACGCGCACGATATGCTCGGTGCTATCCAGCGCGCAGAGGGCCTGTACGGCAACAAGCCGCTGTGGAATCAGGCGATGGTCAACGCGATGAACAGCGACTTCAGCTGGAACAAATCGGCAAACGAATATGTCGATATGTACAAAAGAATTATGAAAGATTAGTCTGTATCATAAAAACGAGGGAGAGGGGAAAGCAAATTTTGCTTTCCCCTCTCCCTCGTCATCGATTAGTCGCCGATATAAAGGAGTGTTTGAGAAGGAAGAATGATCTGTCCCGCGCACTGATACTGGTCAAACAGATCCCCGACACAGCGCAGAAAGTCGTTGTAGACAGGCTCCCCAGGTCTGGGCGAATAGGAGGAAGAAAGGCACCAGTGAAAAAACTGTTTCCGGGAGCGTGTCTGCGGATTTTGCAGGCGGTGTATCTGAGGAGCGGTTTGAAAGAAGCCGGTGACGGCGGGACCGGTTAGGTCCAGCCCGTTGTGAAAGCCGTGGAATCGCTCGCACAGCGAACGGCAGATTGTCTGATAGTCCTGCATCAGGGGATGGGCTGGGTCTTTGGTGTTCCAGATAAGAGCGATTTTTCCGCCCGGCCGGAGCAGGCGGTTGCAGCAAAGCTGAAAGGCGTCGCGGTCAAACCAGTGGAAGGATTGTGCCGCACAAATAAAGTCCACCGAATGGTCGGGCAGCGGAATCTCTTCCGCTGTCGATTGGATGGGAACAAATTGGGAACAATGCAGTTGTTCTTTGGCTGCACAGAGCATCTCGGCGTTGGGCTCGACGCCATAGACAGTAAAGCCGCAGTCCAAAAGCAGCTGAGAAAAGATACCGGTGCCGCATCCGGCGTCGACTGCTTTGTTTCCAGGCAGCTCCAGCTCCCGCAGGATGGACGCGATCGCCTTGGGATAATGGGTGCGGCCGGACCGGTAATCGTCGGCCTTTTTGGAAAAAAGCTGGGCAGCTTCGGCCATGAAAATTCCTCCTTTTGACGGTGATGAGTTCAGTATATCACCAAAGGAGGAGGGAAACAAGTCAGATCAGCAGAGAGCCTTCCCGCGCGGTGCGGAAGTCGACGATCTGGGCGACCACACTTTCCAGCACCGAGTCCATCATCGAGAAGTCCATCGCCTGTAAGTAGATGCTTTCCAGCTCATCGTGCAGCGCTTTGTTTTCGGAAAGGCTGGCCACTGCCTGGCGGATCATCTGGGAGGCTGCCTTCTGGTTAAAGCTCAGCCGCTTTTTGTGGCGGCGCAGCACCTCGATGTCCAAAAAGCGTTTGGCATGGATGCGGCGGTCGGGGATCAGGCCGGAGAGGTTGTGGAAGCGGTTTTCGGTCATGAAGGCAAGGCCGAGGCCGGGGATGAGCAGGTGGTCAATCTTGCTGTGCGGGGAGAGCGGGCAGTAGCAGGTGATGACGTCGTGCCCGTTTTCCAGGGCGTGGGTACGCAGCGCGGACAAAAACAGCGAGGAGGCCGCGCCCCAGTCGTCCGCAATAAAGCAGATGTGGCCGCACAGTGCGTCGGCCGTTTGGGCAAGGCTGGTCACGCCCTGCGCGTTGACGGCGCTTAAAAACCGGACGCTTTCCTTGCCCTTGCCGGGATGGCCACTGCGGCGCGGAAAGTGCTTGCAGGCATAGTGGCGGGCGTAGGCGGAGAGTTTTTCGAGCGCCAGGCAGCTCAAAGCGATGCGGCTGGAATCGTTTAAAAAGCTTTTAGCGGCGGCCAGGCAGTCGATGGCCTGAGAGTAGTTTTTGGAGGTGGCCTGACCGATCAGGCGGATGGTCTCGCCGTGGGGCTTGATCTTCATCGGATCCAGAAAATCGCCGAACGAGAGGATGCTTTCGGAAAGGGCGGGGTTCTTGGGCTCCAGCACATGCGGGGCGGTGCCGTCGACGACAGAAACCTTCCACTCCGGCAGGATGACGGCGTCGAGCGACTCCGGGTCAGATGAGCAGGGAATCAGCTGCATGCCGGCACAGCGCTCTGCAAAGACCGAGGCGATGCGCTTCATGAAGGTGGATTTGCCGCAGCCCGGCCCTCCCTTGATGATGAAGGTGTGCCACTGCGGGTCGCCGCAGTCCAGCTGATCGAAGCGCGAGACGAAACCCTGCGGAGAATTGGAGCCCAGAAAGAAACGAATCGGGGTGTTTTCGGACATGGTAAGGACCTCCTTGCAAAATCACGAGCTTACTACAGTATAGAAAAGCGGGCAAAAAATGGTTCGGAATCAAGGCTTTTCTCCTCAAATTTTGCAGGGTCAGACAGGTATAAACAAGGGCGGGAGGAACATACTAATCGCGAAAGAAATCCGTTTTTAGAAAGGCGTGGTTGGTTTATGCCAAATCTCAACGATTTGCTGGCAAAGGACGCAAAGGCAAAGCAGTTTTTTCTGACGCTGCCCGAGGACGTGCAGGGGTCGCTGATCCAGAGCACCCATCAGATTCACAACGCGGACGAGTTGCATTTTCATGCGCAGCAGGTGATGCAAAACAAAAGGAGATAGGGGTTTTCCCCTATCTCCTTTTTCCTTGATCGGTTTTGCTTTTTTAGCACAGTCCGCAGGAGGCGCAGTCCCCGCTGCAGGCAGATTCTGCGGCGCCTTTGCCGTAGATTTTTTCCTTCATCGCCAGTGCGGTCGGGGTGGTTGCAACGCCGCCCAGCGCAGTCTCGCGCAGGGTGGAAGGCAGCGCCTTGCCGACCTTGTACATCGCTTCCACCACCTCATCGAACGGGATTTCACTGAAGATGCCGCTCAGGGCAAGGTCCGCGCTGACCAAAGCGTTTGCGATGCCCGAGGCGTTGCGTTTGGCGCAGGGCATCTCGACCAGGCCCGCAACCGGGTCGCAGACTAAGCCCATGATGTTCTGCATCGCGATGGCGGCGGCGTCAAAGGCCTGGGCAGGGGTGCCGCCCAGCATCTCAACCACAGCGCCCGCAGCCATCGCAGCGGCGCTGCCGCACTCGGCCTGGCAGCCGCCCTCTGCGCCGGAGACGGTCGCCTTTTTGACAATCAGCTGGCCGATGCCCGAAGCGGTGGCTAGGGCTTCCAGCACCTGCTGGTGCGGGATGTCGTGCTTTTCCGCGACGGTGAGCAGGCAGCCCGGCAGGATGCCGCAGGCGCCGGCGGTGGGAGCGGCGACGATCAGGCCCATCGAGGCGTTGACTTCCAGACAGGACAGGGCGTAGGCCGCGCCGCGGATGATGGTTCCGTCGCAGATCATCGAGCCCTTTTTGTAGTAGTCCCACATCTTGCGGGCGCTGCCGCCGGTCAGACCGCTCAGCGAGCGGATCTCCTTTTCCAGGGCGTCGTGGGCGGAGTTGTACATGATCTGGTAGCGCTCCTCCAGCATCTCCATGATTTTATCGTAAGGGGTTTCAAACAGTTCGGTCTCGTTTTGGATGACAAGGTCGCAGATGCGCTTGTCGGTACCCTCCAGCTGGGCGAGGATTTCCTTGGCAGAAAAATACATAACAACAGGTTCCTTTCGTGTTGAAGTAGAGCAAAAGAGGGAGGAAAACTAGCTGACCTTTTCCATGGTGACGACGCTTTCCACAGCGGACATGCTTTCCAGTTCCTTCTTGACCGAGGTGTCGACCAGCGTTTCGGTCTCGATCATGGTGACAGCCTTTTTGCCGGTGCTGTCGCGGGAGTTGACGACGGTGACGATGTTGATCTGGTTGATAGCCAGAATCGAGGTGATGTGGCTGATGATGCCCAGCCGGTCGATGTGGTTGATGACCACCGCCGGGTAGCGGCCGGAGAATTTGGCCGGAGTGCCGTTGATGTCCACAATCTCAATCTCGCCGCCGCCGACCGAGGAGCCGGTCAGGGTGGTCAGCGTTCCGTCGGTGGTCTGCGCGATGATGCGCACCGTGTTCGGATGCACGTCGCCCAGGTCCGCGCCCTCGAAGGTGACCTCGATGCCGCGCTCTTTGGCGATTTCCAACGAGTTTTTCAGCTGTGGGTCATAGGCGTTCATGCCCAGTACGCCGCCGACCAGCGCGCGGTCGGTGCCGTGGCCCCGCAGGGTCAGATGGAACGAGCCGTGCAGGATGAAGTGCACCGCCTGCAGCTGCTTGTCCGCAATCATGTTGTACATCGCCTTGCCGATGCGCTGTGCGCCGGCGGTGTGCGAGCTGGAAGGGCCGATCATGATGGGGCCCAAAATATCGAACATGCTGATGTTCATAATATCAAATTCCCCCTGTAGTTGAGTTTGAGGTTAAGAGTAGCCTACAGGTATTGTAGCATAAATTCTGCCGCATGAAAAGAACAAACTGCGCTTTTCTGCAAAGCCTTTTTTCAGCCGGTTGCGGCAAGGCGCGGAATGTGATAAAGTAAAGGAACAGGAATTTGCAAAAGGAGGAAGGGAGATGCAGGAAAAGGAAGTGGTGCGGCGCCTGGCCGGAAAGATTTTGCGGGGGAGGGAAGCATATCCTTTTGGCATCTGCCGGTTTGCGGACCTGCCGCCCCTGCTGGAATGCCGTGCCAAACAGAGGCTGCCGGAGAACGCGCAGTCGGTGCTGGTCTGCCTGTTCCCCTACTATACGGGGGAGCACCCGGAGCGCAACATCTCCCGCTATGCGATGGTGACCGACTACCACCTGATTGCCGGGGAATATCTTCAGCGCTTCTGTGAGGCGCTGAGACAGCAGTTTCCAAACAACCGCTTTGAACCGTTCACCGACAATTCCCCCGTTCCAGAGGTCCGCTCCGCCCTGCTGGCGGGGCTGGGCAGGAGGGGAAAGAACGGCCTGCTGCTCCATCCGGATTACGGCAGCTATGTCTTTATCGGAGAGGTGGTCACCGACCTTGCGCTGGAGCCGGATGTGCCCCTCTCTCCATCCGACTGTCTCAACTGCGGACGCTGTCAGCGAGCCTGTCCGCAGGGGGCGCTGCAGCCGGATGGCAGCGTCGAGCTGTCCCGCTGCCGCTCCCACATCACCCAGAAAAAGGGCGAGTTGACCGAGTGGGAAATCCGGCAGATACGGGCGGGCGGGCTCATCTGGGGCTGCGACATCTGCAACGACGTCTGCCCCTGCAACCGGGAGCCGAAGGAAAGCCCGGTGCCAGAATTTCTGGAATCGGCCGTGGCGGTGTTCGACCGGGAGCAGGCGGAGAAGCTGCTTAAAACCAGGGCTTTTAACTACCGCGGCAAAAAGACAATCCTGCGCAACATCGCCCTTTTGGAGGAGGAAACTTTGGATGGAAAATAAACGGACTGAGACCCCGCTGCGCCGGGCGCTGGAAGAGTACATCGACGCCGGCTGGTCGCGGCTGCACATGCCCGGGCACAAGGGCGCGCCCATCGAGCCGTTCGGCCCGCTTGCCGCCTACGACCTGACCGAGGTGGAGGGAACCGACAGCCTGTTCGAGGACGATGGCCCGCTCAAGGAGCTGGAAGAAATTTTCACACAGCTTTACGGCACCCGTTCGTCGGTAATCAGTGCGGGCGGCTCCACCCTCTGTATCCAGGCGATGCTGCGGTTGGTGGCGCGGGAAGGCGGCAAGGTGATTGCCGGGCGCAACATCCACGCGGCGGCGGTCAACGCGATGGCCCTGCTGGGGCTGGAACCGGTGTGGGTCTACCCGCAGCGAGACAATGAGGAGCGGCTGATCGGCCGCATCGCCCCGGAGGATGTGGCGGCGGCGCTGCAAAGGGAAGAAGATGTGTGCGCAGTCTATATCACCTCGCCGGACTATTTTGGGGTGATGTCCGACATCGAGGGCATCGCGGAGGTTGCGCACGCCCACGGCGTTCCGCTGCTGGTGGACAACGCCCACGGGGCGCACCTGCGCTTTTTGCAGGGGGAGGACGGATGTTCCCTGCACCCGATGCAGCTGGGGGCGGACCTGTGCTGCGACTCGCTGCATAAGACGCTGCCCGCCCTGACCGGAGCCGCGCTGCTGCACTGCAACCGGGAGGAATATGTCCCGCAGCTCAAAGGCGCGATGACCGTCTTTGGCTCGACCAGCCCGAACTACCTCATCATGCTGTCGATCGATTCGACCGCAGCTTTTTTGTTGAAGGACGGTCCTGACCAGCTGCGCCGGACGGTGCGAAAATGGGGAGAGCTGCGCCGGCTTGCCAGAGAACAGGGCTACCCGATCCCGAAGCACTGCGACCCAATGCGCCTGACCCTGCCGCTGGCCGGTTCCGGTTACACCGCCAAGGAATTTAAAGCACTGCTGCACGAGCGGCGCATCATGGAGGAGTACTGCAGCGACAGCGGCTGCGTGCTGCTCTTTTCCCCCTTTAACCGGGAGGAGGATTTTGCGCGGGTGCGCCAATTTTTGCTCGACTGCCCGGTAAGGCAAAAGGGCAGTTTTACCCCTTTCCCGATCGTCCCTTCCCAGCGGGTGATGGGGCTGCGGCAGGCGCTGCTTGCTCCAAAGGAGAGCGTCGACATCGACAAGGCCGAGGGCAGAATCTCCGCCCAGGTCAAGATCACCTGCCCGCCGGGGATTCCGCTTGTGATGCCTGGAGAAAGATTGCACAAAGAATTAAGAAAAATCTTAAAAAACTCTGGCATTTTTGTTATGGATGTGGTAAAATAGAAGTATGGAAATTTTGGCAAATCAAATTTCCGCTTTCAATATCAATGACCAGGCAGGACAAACATGCTGCTTGGACAGAGGGGGTTAACCTATATGAAGTTAATTTTAGCGATTGTTTCGAATGATGACAGCTCGAAGGTTTCGTCCGCACTGACAAAGAATCACTTCTCGGTCACAAAGCTGGCGACCACCGGTGGATTCCTGCTTTCGGGAAACACAACCTTCCTGATCGGTACCCAGGACGAAAAGGTTGACGAGGTTATCACCATCATTGCGGATCATTCCAAGAAACGCAAACAGATGGTTCCGTCCTCTGCATCCTATGGCGTTGGCATGTACACCACCTACCCGGTAGAAGTACAGGTCGGCGGCGCCACCATCTTTGTTCTGGACGTTGAGCGCTTCGAAAAGGTATAATCGAAGGCCGGCATCGTAAGGGAGAACAAGGTTGTTATTAGATCAATTTTATCAAAACGATAAGCCTAAGCAAACGCTCGTCAATTTTATAACTGACGGGCGTTTGCCGCATACTGTCCTTTTGGAAGGGGAGGACGGCTGCGGCAAGACCACCTTTGCGCGGATGATGGCCGCGGCGGTGCTCTGTCAGCAGCCGGACGTGTCGCAGCGTCCTTGCGGGGAATGCCGCAACTGCCGCCTCATTCTGGAGGACAACCATCCCGACGTCGTCATCGAGCAGTCGGAAAATAAGGCCAACGCCTTCCACGTCGACCAGATTCGGGAGCTGCGCGCCGGCGCTTATATACGACCGAACGATGGGGATTATAAGGTGTATATCCTGCGCAACGTCCACAACATGACCGAGCAGGCGCAGAACGCCCTGCTCAAAATCATCGAGGAGCCGCCGGAGCGGGTGCTGTTCATCCTGACCTGCAACAACCGCGCCAGGATTCTGCCCACCATCCTGTCCCGCGCGGCGGTCATTCCGATTGCGGTGTGCAGCCAGGAGGAGTGCCTGCGGGCGCTGGGGCATCTGGCTCCGCAGACCGATGAACAGCGCCGGCAGCAGGCGGCAGAGTTTGCGCAGGGAAATATTGGCAAGGCCCTGCAGATTTTGCAGAATGAGGCGAAGCTCAAGCTTGCCTGCGACGCCAGAAGGATCGGGCAGATGATCTGCATCGGCCAGGAGTTTGAGCTGCTGAGCAGCCTGCAGGAATACACCGGAGGCAAAAAGAGGGAGGAATTTCTGGCCCTGCTGCAGGAGGTGCGCGCCTATTTTCTGGAGCTTATGCGGGTGCAGAGCGGGGTGACCTGCGCGCACGAGGAGATTCCGCTGGCGGTAAAAAACCGCTTTTCGACGTTGCAGGCGATGCGGATTCTTGATATAATAGACAGGACGGCCGCGCAGGTAACCCAAAACGTCAGCCTCAGTCTGGCGGCGGCCGCTTTTTGCGCGGGGGCAAAAGCCGCGCAGCAGTAAATTGCCTTTTCAGATAGATTTGTATTGTGAGAACGGAGGAAAGAATGACAGAAGTAATTGGTGTCCGCTTTAAACAGGTGGGCAAAATATATTACTTTTCTCCCAACGGGGTCCAGATGCCGGTGGGGGAAAAGGTGATTGTCGAGACCGCGCGCGGCATCGAGTGCGGCGAAGTTGCCATCAGCAACCGGCAAATCAAAGACGAGGGGATTGTCAAGCCGCTCAAGACGGTTATCCGCGTGGCCAACAAGGACGACCTGCGCCGCATCGAGGAAAATAAGGTCAAGGAAAAAAAGGCGTTCAAGCTCTGCTTGGAAAAGATTGAGAAGCATAAGCTCCAGATGAAACTGGTGGATGTCGAGTACACCTTCGACAACAACAAGATCCTGTTTTACTTCACCGCCGACGGCAGGGTGGACTTCCGCGAGCTGGTCAAAGACCTGGCGTCGGTGTTTAAGACCCGCATCGAGCTGCGCCAGATCGGCGTGCGGGATGAGGCGAAGATGCTGGGCGGCCTTGGAATCTGCGGGCGGCCGTTTTGCTGCTCCTCCTTCCTGGGAGAGTTCCAGCCGGTCTCGATTAAGATGGCCAAGGAGCAGGGGCTTTCGCTCAATCCGACCAAAATCTCCGGCACCTGCGGCAGGCTGATGTGCTGCTTAAAGTATGAGCAGAACGCCTACGAAAACCTGATTCGCATCACCCCGAAGGTGGGCGCTTACGTCTCCACCAGCGAGGGCAAGGGAACTGTCACCGAGATCAGCCTCCTGACCGGCCTTGTCAAGGTCCGGTTGGACAAGGCCAGCGACGGCGCGCCGATGATCTTTGAGCGGGAGGCAGTACGGGTAATCCGCGACGCACGTCCGCAAAAGGATGACGACGAACAGATCAAGCGCAACAAGGAGCTCAAAAAGCTGGAAAACTAAGCGGGAAAAAATCAAGAAAATGTTCCATTTTTCCGCATTATTTAAATCTCCCATGGGGGAGATGGAAAAATTTATGCACTAGGCAAACAATTATTGAAAAAATATTTTAGAATATTGGTTGATTTTTTTCTGTGATATGTTAAAATAGGAGATGTAAAGGATAACTTTTTCAGTTGTCCTGAAGAAGGAAAATTTGAAAAAATGGAGGTACCATTATGGCGTACAAAATCAAAAGCGATTGCATCAGCTGCGGTGCATGTGAAGCTGAGTGCCCGGTAGGCGCTATCTCTGCTGGAGCAGATAAATACGAGATCGATCCAGGCAAATGCATCGACTGCGGTGCTTGCGCTGGCGTTTGCCCAGTAGGCGCTCCGGAAGCTGAATAATTAGCAGAATCCAAAAAGGAAGGCGGCACCTTTGGTGCACGCCTTCCTTTTTCCTCTCCGGCAAACAGTCGACTGGGTGAAGAGCCCCGGCGGGATAACTAAAAAGAGGGACCTGCATGCAGATCCCTCTTTTCGTTAGGTTAGGAGAATAATTTATGAAACAAAAGTAATTTACATTTTTTCTGGAATAATTTCCAGCCAGTAGCCGTCTGGGTCACTGATGAAATACACGCCCATCGCCTTATTTTCATAGCAGATGCATCCCATCTCTTTGTGCTTTTCGTGTGCAGCATCAAAATCGGATGTGGTGAAAGCAATGTGCATTTCATTGTCGCCGAGGTCATAAGGATCATGGCGGTTTCGCAGCCAGGTCAATTCCAGCTGGTGCTTAGTGGAGGTATCACCCAGGTAGACCAGGATGAAACTGCCGTCCTCCGCAACTTTGCGGGAGACCTCTTTCAGACCTAAAGCTTCTTGGTAGAAGGCAAGGCTCTCATCCAAATTGAGCACATTAATGTTGTTGTGTGCAAATTTGAAGTTCACGGGAATCACCCCTCAATCGGATCAGAGAATTTTGTTTTTGCTTTCTATCTTTATTATATTCCAGCCGGGGCAAAAATTCCTCCTTTTCCGATGAAAGTTTCATTACAATTCGGTAACCGTCAGCTAATGTAGTCCTCGATGCGCTTGACCAGCTCCTCATAGTCCTGTACGGGGACACCCAGCTGCAGCTGGCCGCGGTCATAGGCGGGCAGGGTGGAGAGATAGACGTCAAAGACAATCTCGGGTGTTTGTTTGTCCGGCAGAAAGACGGCAAGTTTCCCCTGATAGTCCCGCAGATAATATTGGCAGTCTGCCGCCTCGTCTTGATTTGGCGTGCGCTCGACGCCCTGGACAGTTTCTCCGGCCTCCTGAGCGTTGGGGGCGGGAGCGGAGGAAGTCATATCAGAAACGCTCAGCAAAAAGGCGGTGATGATGCACACGGCAGCCAGAGCGGCGCAGGTGAGAAGGATATTTTGTTTCAAGAAAGATGCATCCTTTCTTTTTGGGAGATAATAAAGAAGATGTCGGCTGTGTAGGCGGACCTTCTGATTTGATTTTGCCCGCAAAAGGAAGAAATATGCAGTGCTTTTTTGACAGTGGTGGAGGAATCGTGCCTTGTCAAATAGGGAAAAAAGCTGCACAAAATTGATATACCAAGCCCTTGAGACTTTAGATAATTTCTTAATTTTTGTAAAAATTGAAGATTTTTCATGCCGAGTGTGGTATAATAAATGGCGTGTACATAAAAGTACAATTGTCTTTGGACATGACACGATGTCCAAAACCCTCAAACTGCGCGGCGCCTTGGGTGCGGCAGAACGATCAGAAGGAGGAGATTTATTTGACAGCAGCAAAACGACGTGGACCTGTCAGACGCTTTTTTGGAGCGCTGGGCCGCGCTTTTGCCATTATGGTTTTTATCGGGATCATCACCGGTTCGATTGTCGTCTCGGTTATGGCGCTGTATGTTTTCAACGCCCTGGAGGATGCCCCGATTGTCGACCTTTCTAACGTAGAGGTGAATCTCAACAATACTTCGTATATTTATGTGACCGATCCGGACACCCAGGAACAGACGGTTGTCAAGGAGCTTTACTCCGGACAGAACCGCGAGTGGGTCAGCTACAGCGAGATCCCGCAGACGCTCATCGACGTCACCGTCGCGGCGGAGGACAAGCGCTTCTGTGAGCACCACGGTGTGGACTGGCTGCGAACCATCCGCTCCACGCTGGGCTATTTCGGAGGTTCCTCCCGTATCCAGGGCGGTTCCACCATCACCCAGCAGGTCATCAAAAACCTGACCGGCAACGACGAGGTCACCCCGGAACGGAAGGTGCAGGAGATTTTCACCGCGCTCAAGCTCGAAAAGAACTACAGCAAAGAGCAGATTTTGGAGACCTATCTCAACGTCGCTTTCTTTTCCAATCAGTGCTACGGCATCCAGAGTGCGTCCAAGCTCTATTTTAACAAGGACATCAGCGAGCTGAATGTCGCGGAAGCCGCGACCCTGATCGCCATCACCAATGCCCCCACCCGTTATAATCCGCTGCGTGAAAATCCAAACGAGGATTACGGCTGGGGCACCGGCATGGAGGAAAACAAGGAGCGGCGCGACTACATCCTGGGAGAGATGCTCGACGCGGGCATGCTGACCCAGAGCGAGTATGAGGAATGGATCAACTATGAGGTCCAGCTGGCTCCGCGCGAGGAAGTTCAGTCCACGTCGGACGGCCTGACCGCCCTGACCGACTGGCACACCGACCAGGTCATCGAGGATGTCATCACCGACCTGCAGGAGGAGTACAACTACACCCGCGCCTATGCGACCAATATGGTTTACAGCGGCGGCTACCGCATCTATTCCACCATGGACCCGGATATCCAGCAGTCGCTGGAGGACTCCTACGCGAACCCCGACACCTTCCCGGCGCTCAACAACAGCGAGTATCCGGAGACGGCGGCGATTGTCATCGCGCCGGACGGCAGCGTCAAGGGCATGATCGGCGGCAACGAAAAGACCTCCAACCGCCTGTTTAACCGCGCCACCCAGTCGCAGCGCCATCCAGGCTCGGCGATGAAGCCGATTTCGGCATATCTGAACGCCTTCGAGCGCGACTTGATTACCTGGTCCACCACCTTTGTGGATGAGCCGCTGACCCTGACCGAGAACGGCGAGACCTTCGAGTGGCCGGTCAACTACACCAATAGCTATACCCATGAGCCGATGACGGTGCAGTACGCTGTTCAGCAGTCGATCAACACCGTGCCGGCACAGATTGTCAATATCCTGACCCCGCAGGTCTGCTATGACACGCTGAAGAACAAATTCCAGATCAGCACCCTGCAGGAGGCGGACGCCACCTCCCTGTCGGCGATGGCGCTGGGCGGCATGACCACCGGCATGACACTGGAGGAGCTGGTTGGCTGCTACCAGATTTTTGTCACCGGCGGCATGTATGTCAAACCTTACACCTACACCCATGTCACCGACATGGAGGGCAATGTCATTCTGGAAAAGGACACCACCCAGGTCCGCGTCATCTCTGAGGAGACAGCGACCGTACTCAACCGCCTGCTGCAGACGGTTGTCAGCCGCGGTACCGGAGCCCAGGCCAACATCCAGAACCAGACCGGCATCGTCACCGCAGGCAAGACCGGTTCTTCCACCGGCGTCAAATATGTCAACGGCGTGCAGGTCGATATCGACAACCCGGACCTGTGGTTTATCGGTTTCACTCCTTATTATATCGGCGGTGTCTGGATGGGTTACGATATCCAGGAGGAGATCTACTACTCCACCTATCCAACTCCGATTTTGTGGAAAAACCTGATGCTCCCAATCCACGAGGGGCTGGAAGCGGCGGACTTCACCTATTCGGAAAATGTGCAGGCGCTGCAGTACTGCACCGAGTCGGGCGATCTTGCAACCGAAAATTGCCCGAGCACGGCGACCGGTTGGTATAAGGAAACCTATATCCCATCCAGCTGTATCCTCCACCGTTCTTCTTCGACCACAACCGCAGAGCCGGAGTCGGAGAACGAGGACAACAGCAGCTCCACCTCGGACGGCGAGTCTGGAGGAAGAAGGGTGATTACCCGGGAGGAACAGGAGCAAAACCAGTCCTCCGGCTCCAATTCGAGCTCCAGCTCCAGCGATTCCAGTGGAGAATCTGAGGGCGGCAGCTTCTGGGACAGTGTCAGCAGCCTGTTTGGAAGAACAAGATAGTGTCAAAAGGGTTTCCTGGAAACAGGAAGCCCTTTTGTGATAGAAAAATGAAAAGAATGGCAGATTCTTTTCGGTGATGAAGGGGGGACGAAAAGGGAAAATTTGTTAGAATTTATGGGGAATGGCAAAGTTTTTTCATTCTTTTTGAAAGTACTCTCTTTGTTCATTCAACCGTCACAAATCCATGATAGGATACTTTTATAGGCTTGTGTTTAAAACGATGCTTGTTTGGGAATTTGTAGGCCGCGCAGCTTTGGGGCTGGCGCGGCAGCTTGGGAGGATGTAAAATGTATCGATTGTTAGTGGTAGACGACGAAGAAAAGATCAGAGTTTTAATCCGCAAGTACGCGGAATTTGAAGGCTATGAGGTCGAGGAAGCGGCGGACGGCATGTCTGCCATCGAACTGTGCCGTCAGAATAAATTTGATCTGATCATTCTGGACGTCATGATGCCGGAGCTGGACGGTTTTTCCGCATGCAGAGAGATCCGCAAGTTCTCTCAGGTTCCGGTTTTGATGATCTCGGCGCGTGGCGAGGAATATGACCGCATCCATGGCTTTGAGCTGGGCGTGGATGATTACGTCACAAAGCCGTTCTCTCCAAAGGAGCTGATGATGCGCGTGCAGGCCATCCTGAAGCGCAGCGACGCTTCCTCCGCTCCGCGCAAGGAGATTTTGGAATTTGAAGGACTGAAGATCGATTTTACCGGAAGACTTGTCTATGTCGATGGCGAAAAGATCAATCTTTCCCCGAAGGAGTATGAGCTTTTGTTCTACCTGGTGCGCAACAGGGGCATCGCCCTCACCCGCGAAAAGCTCATCAACGACGTCTGGGGTTACGACTTTTTTGGCGATGACCGTACACTGGATACCCATATCAAACTTTTAAGAAAGGCTCTGGGAAAATACAGCAGCTACATTGTAACGCTCAGAGGCGTCGGCTATCGCTTTGAGGCATAATGAGGGGAAAAAGGGGCGCTCTTTCAGTGGGAAAAAAGCCCTCCCTGTTTTCCTGATTTGTCTGGCGGTGCTGCTGGCGCTGATCTGGGTGATCCAGCTGATCTGGGTAAAAGATGGTTATCGCATCTTGAAAACACAGATGGCAAAATCGGTTTTGCACGATGTCTGTGAAAATGTTGACAGCTTTGATCTGAGTGTTTTGAACATAGAACTAACAAGCGCGAAAATGGGCGTGAAGATCGTTGACGCGCAGGGGGAGACCCTGGTGGAGGCGGGAAGCTTTCACAACGCTTCCCTGACAGAATATACACAGGAAAAGCTGGCGGAATTGTACCGCCAGGCGGAATCCACCCGGGGCGTGGCTTGGGAACAGGTGATGCGGTTTCATACCGTCTATTGTAAAAGCCAGGACCCGGTGCAGCGGGATTACCAGGTGCTGACCTGCGCACAGATTGCACAGACGGCCCAGGGCGAAAAGCGGATGGTTCTGCTCAGCGCGGAGGTTACGCCGTCGCTGATTCTGGAAAAAATGCTTCGTCTGCAGGGAATGGTGTTTTCACTGCCGCTGTTGCTGCTGATTGTGGTGGTAGCAGCGATCCTTTACCGCCGCCGCCTGGACGACCAGGCGCTGTTGGTTCAGAGTCTGGAGCTGGTGGCGCAGGGCGATTTTGAGGTCCACTTCCCGGATACAAAGCGGCTGGGCCGTGCGCTCAATCAGGTCGTGAAGCAGTTTGCGCGCACCGAGCAGCAGAACAAGGAGATGCTTGCCAACATCTCCCATGACCTGCGCTCGCCATTGACCATGATTATCGGCTACACGCAGATGATGCAGGATATGCCGGAGGAAAACACGCCGGAAAATGTTCAGGTGATTCAGGATGAGGCGCAGCGTCTCTCGCTGCTGGTCAACGATATTCTGGATCTGTCACGGATGCAGTCCGGGCAGATGAAGCTGAACTTGCAGGTGTTCTGTCTGACCGATATTCTCCAGCGGACGGTAGAGCGCTATCAGAAGCTGTTGGGTGAGGATTACCAGATCTGTCTGGAGCAAAACTGCCGCGTCTGGGTGAAGGCTGATGAGTTGGAAATCAGCCGGGTGATTTATAATTTTATCAACAACGCCTGCCACCATACTGGCGAGGATAAGCAGATTGTGGTGCGGCAGGTGTTGGACGGCAAAAAGGTGCGCGTGCGTGTCTGCGATCATGGGGAAGGCATTCCGGAGGAAAATCTATCCAAGATCTGGGATCGCTACTATCGTGTTAATAAATCAAGCGCAGCAAAAAAGGTGCCGGGCAACGGCTTGGGACTTTGCATCGTCAAAGAAATTTTGCAGGCGCACCATGCCCGGTACGGCGTGGAAAGCCAGCTGGGAGAAGGAAGTACCTTCTGGTTTGAGCTGGAAGTTTGGGACCAGGAATTGACACAAAAATAATCAAGCAGTAAAAAGGACCTGTCCAGGAATGGACAGGTCCTTTTTGGTATTGTTAATCGACGGCAGCCATTTTTTGCTGCAGCTCGCGGTGCTGCCATTTGTTGGAGTGCAGGCGCACGGCAAAGAAGACAATGCGGACAATCCAGTCCAGGAACATGGCAAACCAGGTGCCCAGCGCGCCCATGCCGAGCACAGTGCCCAGAATGTAGCTCATGCAGATGCGGCAGATCCACATCGACAGAATCGAGACGGTCATGGTGAAGCGAACGTCGTTGGCCGCGCGCAGGCCGTTTGGCATGGTGAAGGCAGCGGGCCAGAAGACCGCGCAGAACAGGCTGTGCCACAGCATGATCTGGACGGCGGTGTCGGTCGCCTCGGCAGAAAGACTGAAAAAGCCGACGATTTGTGAGCAGAAAATGGCAATCAAGGCATTGAAGAAGAACATGAAAAGGTAGGCCAGTCCGGTCAGCTTGTGGATGTACTGCTTGGCCTCCTCATAGCGTTGCGCGCCGACACACTGTCCGACGACGGTGATAAGCGCAAGGCCGATGGCGCTTCCGGGGATGATGGGGAAGCCGGCAATCGAGTTGCACACGGCGTTGGCCGCGATGGCGGCGGTGCCGTAGGAGGCGATCATGCCCTGTACGATGATTTTGCCCAGTTGGAACATGCCGTTTTCCAGGCCGTTGGGGATGCCGATTTCCAGAATGTTCTTAATCATCCCCGGGTGCAGGCCAAGGCGCAGATAGGAATCGATGTGGATGATGTTGGTGGAGCGGCGCAGCAGGACCAGGATAAAGACGGCGCCCACGATGCGGGAGATCAGGGTGGCCAGCGCCGCGCCCGCCGCGCCCATATCGAAGCCGAAGATGAACAGCGCATTGCCGCCGATGTTGATGCAGTTCATGACGATGGAGATGGTCATCGAAACCTTGGAGTTGCCCATCGCGCGGAACAGCGCCGCGCCGGCATTGTACAGGGCGATAAAGGGGTAGGACAGGGCGGTCAGGAAAAAGTAAGATTCCGCGCTGGCCATAACGTCGGCCTCTATGTCGTGGTAGAGCAGTCCCAGAACCTGCGGGCCGCCAAAGACAAAGATGGCTCCGATGGCGGTGGATAGGACAAAGACAGCCAGCACCAGCTGCTTGGCAGCCTCACAGGCTTTGCCTAGATCTTCCCGTCCGATATACTGGGAGGAGACGATTGCGCCGCCGGTGGCCAGGGCCGAGAAGATGTTGATCATCAAAATGTTGATGGCGTCCACCAGCGAAACGCCTGAGACAGCCGCCTCACCACAGACCGAAACCATGACGGTGTCCGCCATGCCGATGGTGATGGACAAAAACTGTTCCACAATCAGCGGGATAATCAGCCGCTGCAGATCCTTTCTGGAAAACATAAAATCCTTCCTTTCGTCCATGCCCTTCAGGAGGAGGGAATGGGAGAATTTATAAAGATTTTAATATTTTAACACTTTGTTGATAAAAGGACAAGAAGAAGGAAAAGAAATACAGGAAAATACAAAATTTTTTGGAAAATTTTATCAGAGCAAAGCCATAAAGCGACGCTTTTTCGGTCAGAGTGCAGAGAAAGTTTGTTCGTTTCCGGTTTGATAATGCGGGCAAAATCCGCTATAATAAAACGAGCAAGAAAAAGGACCGGTGATGAAATTGGCAGTTTATCTTGGTATGGCGGCATTTTTGTGCGCGGGGTCACTGCTGTGGAGCGGCCAGGTGGAGCATCTGGACACCAAAAAGCGCAAGATGCTGCAGGACCTGTTTTTGTTGGCGGCGGGGGCGCTGTTTGTGCTGGTGGCGACCTGTCGTTACGGCATCGGATACGACTATTTTAATTACCAGACCCTCTATGAACAGCTTGGCCCGATGAGCGTTTCGCAGCTTTTGCAGGACCATGTGGGGCAGGAGTTTATCGGCTACTCGATTTTCACCCGCCTGATGTACCTGCTGGGACTGAGCTACCGCCAGCTGCTTCTGGTAGTCAACCTGCTTCTCACCGCAATTGTTGTTTGGTTTGTTCGGCATTTTTCTCCGCTGCCCTGGCTGGGGCTGTACCTCTATCTGACGCTGCAGTTTTTTGCGCACAGCATGAACCTGTTCCGCCAGTCGATCGCCGCCACCATCTGCCTGCTGGCCTACCCGTTTTTAAAAAGGCGGAAGCTCTTGCCCTTTGCCCTCATCGTGCTGCTGGCGGCCACCTTCCACACTTCGGCGCTCTTCTTTTTGCCGTTCTACTGGATTTTGAACTGGCGCTGTGACGGCAGGCTGTTTGCCGTGATGGGGGCGGCAGCGGTGCCGGTCTATCTGTTCAGCAACCAGGCGGCGCAGTTTTTGACCCAGTACCTTTTCCCAAACTATGCCGGTTACATCGGGTCGCGCTACTGGGAGGGATTGGGCTACCGGTATGCCATCTTTCCGATTTTGTACTTTGCGGCGGTGTGGCTGTTGCGCAAGCGCCTGCTTCAGCGGGATGAGGGCGACCGCATCCTCATCAACAGCGCCTTTTATGTCATGCTGCTGTACATCTTCTGCACCCACCACATGATCCTGGAGCGCTTTTCGATCTACCTGTTTCCCTACGCGATGGTGCTGCTGCCAAAGCTGGTGGCCAGCTTTCTGCCCGCGGAGGGGACAAGTCCAACGCTGCCCCATAAGCAGCGGCAGAGGGAAAAACAGCAGCTCGAACAGCAGCGCTATCTTGCGATGCTGGCGACCGTCATTGTGGTGCTGGCCGGGTTTGGTTATCTGCTGTTTGCTTCCCAGCAGGGCAGCAACGGCTTTCATAAGGTCTACCCGTACGTATCGATGTGGAGCCAGTCGCAGTCGTGACGGGGATGAGGGGAGGATAATTTCTCCCCTCTATTTTCTTTTTTGCCCATTCATGGTATACTGAAGAAAAGCAAACCGGGAGGAGGCACCAATATGACACGGGAGGAAATTTATTCCACCATCTATACACATGAAGAGATTTACCGTCCGCCGCAGGAGGAGGGCTGCGCCTGCCTGGAGGTGGCGCTGGGATGCAGCTGGGGCAAATGTCTGTTCTGCGACTTTGCCAAGGATAAGTTCCAGATTCATCCGATGGCAAAGATCGAATGGAACCTGCGGATGCTGGGCAGGCTGGAACCGGACAAGACCCGACTTTTCCTGTTGGGAGAGAACGCCTTTGTGATGAGCTGCGAACAGCTCAAGGAAATCATCTCGATGACCCACACCTTCATGCCCAACATCAAAGAATTTTCGATGTATGCCCGCATCGACGACGTGCTGCGTAAGACACCGGAGCAGCTGCGGGAACTGCGGGAGCTGGGCGTATGTGACCTGCACATCGGTGTGGAATCCGGCAGCGACCCGATTCTGCTTTGGATGAACAAGGGAGTCACCTCCTTCGATATGCTCAAAGCCTTCAAGATGCTGGACGAGGCCGGTATCGGCTACTATGTCACCATCATTTTGGGACTGGGCGGCAAAAACTACCGGAACCTGCACGCCATCGAGACAGCCCGCCTGCTCAACCGCATTCACCCCAGGTGTATCTGGGCGCTGAAGCTGAAGGTCTGGGAGGGCACGCCGTTGGAAAAGATGATCGAGCGCGGAGAGTTTGTCCCGCTGGACAAGGAGGAAATCCTGTTTGAAGAGCGCCTGCTGCTGCAAAACCTGCATGTGGAGGACTGCTTCTTTATGGACACCACCGTTTTGGATCGCCTGACGGTGCAGGGCTGGCTCCCGGAAGGAAAAGATCAGATGCTGAGTATCATAGAGCGGCTGCTTGCGCTCCATTTTAATCCGGACGGTTCACGCAAAAAGCCTGACGAGCAGGGACAGGTCTCGTTTAAATTTCTGTCGCCGATCGGTCCGAGCGTCAACCAGTGATTGCTTGATTTTTACTAAAAACGCCGCTTCTTTTTTGGCAGAGCGGCGTTTTTTCTTGTGTTTCTCTACAAAGAAATAATAATGTATCGTATAATTTTGATAAAAATAAAAAAGTTGTCCTTTTTTGTCGAATTTTTAGGCCCTTTCTGGTACAATGAAGGTATCAAAAAAAATTGATTGCAAAGGGTTGAGGAAGATGAAAAAGTCCGCTTGGTTTCTCCTTTGGTTTTGTGTGTTCTGCATGGCCTTTTCGCTGCCCTACAGCGCGGAGAGCTTTGTGGACGACTGTTCTTCCGACCTCTCTACCCTGACGCGGGAGACGTACAATCTGGTGGACGCCAACGGCTATTTTCAGTCCTTCCCCAGCAAGCCGGTGGAGGACACCACCGCCCTCTCCATCCAGGATTATAAAGAATATGGGGAGATCGTCTACTCGATTGAGGATGTTCAGGAAGTCACCGTCTCGGCCTACCGCGTCTCTTATCCGTCATTTGTGGTTCGCTACCCGGATGGGAACCTGGCTTACGGAGTGATGCCGGACGAAACAGAGGGCGGTGAGATGCTGCCGCTCTGGCTGGACGAGACCACCGACTATGTCTACTGCATCGTCGACGATCAGTACTTTTTGCTGTACGGCGACCATCTGGAAGAAGTGCCTGCGCCGGAGAACGAGCTGGTGCCGTACGGAATCGACATCCAGCAGTCGCCGGACGGCGAGCGATTTGAATCGGTGGAGGTTGACCGGGCAGAAGTGACGATGTACTCGGACGAATATGTCAATATTTTTGATGAATCCTTCTCGGCTTCGATTGCACCGGACAGCAAATACATCAAGGTTCGTCTCAAACAGTTTTCATGCTATCCTATCCCCGGCAGCCCGGATGGCTCACTGGAATTTAAAGCCAATCTGGCAATGATCCACGAGGTCACCTGCGAAGGGGAGGGTTCCAATCTCAACCCGGGTGGCGGGGCTCAGCTGCCGGAAGGGGAGGAGCCTTCATCGGAAGATGATACCCAGGGAGGAAGCGGGAGCAGCAGCGGCAGCAAAAAGGCCGGGGATCTCTCCTTATCGGCGGAACGCTCCGATTCGACCAGCACCTCCAGCAGCAGCACGACCAGCACCTCGACCACCGAGAGCTCCTCTACCAGCACCAGCGATTCCAACAACACCACGACTACAAACAACTACACCAGCAATTACTTCATCATCGATTCCTCGCCGGAGGCCCAGGCGATTTTAAAAAAGGCGCTGGGAATCGAAGCGGAGGAAGAAGCGAAAACGCCAGAAGAAACAGAAGAAACAGAAGAAACAGAAGAAACAGAAGAAACAGAAGAAATTGCTTCCGGCAACCTGGGAGGGTCCTCCCAGGCGGATTTGGGCAGTACTGCCCAAACAACGGTAACAGAAGAAGTGCTCTATCAGGATGAGCCGGCCATCGACTCATCCTACGACGCGATTGCCCCCGTTGCCCAGCAGCTGCAGGGCAGCACTGAGCAAGAGGACTGGAAGCTTTACCTGCTTATCCTTCTGGCTTTGGCGGTGGTTGTGCTGGAGGTGGTGCGGATTATTCGCATCAGGGGAACACAAAAGGATGAGCCGGATGACAATGACGGCAGCATCTAAAAAAATAAGCCCGCTCCATCGGTTTGGAGCGGGCTGTTTTGTGTCCCGGGATTATTCTTCCGGCATCTCCCAGTTGTGGTAGACTTCCTGAACGTCGTCGTTGTCGTCCAGCATGTCCAAGAGCTTCTGCATCTTTTCGCACAGCTCAGGGTCATCGATCTTGGTGTAGGTGGAGGGCACCTTCTGGATGTCCGCCTCCACAAAGCTGTAGCCTTTGGCCTCCAGCGCCTCGCGCACCGCGCGGAACTCGTTGGGGTCGCTGGTAGCGGAGATCTCGATGACGCCGTCGCCGAACTCAAAGTCCTCGGCGCCAGCCTCCATGCAGTCTTCCATGATCTGGTCCTCGGTGTATTTGCCATCCTCATTGTCGATGACGATGACGCCCTTGTCGCTGAACAGGAAGGAGACGCAGCCGGTCTGGCCCAGGTTACCGCCGCATTTGTCAAAGTAGTGGCGCAGGTCGCCGGCGGTGCGGTTTTTGTTGTCGGTCAGCGCCTCGACGATGACAGCGACGCCGCTCGGTCCATATCCTTCGTACACCATGTCGACGTAGGTGTTTTTATCGCCTTCGCCCGCAGCCTTTTTGATGATGCGGTCAATGTTGTCGTTGGGAACGTTGTTGGCCTTTGCTTTTGCGATCAGGTCGCGCAGCTTGCCGTTGTTCATCGGGTCCGGTCCGCCTTCACGGACCGCCACCGCCATCTCACGGCCGATCTTGGTGAAGATTTTTCCCTTCTGGGCATCGGTCTTTTCCTTTTTGCGCTTGATATTGTTCCATTTCGAATGTCCGGACATTGCAAAAACTCCCTTTCAATATTGTCTATCGGTTTTCTTGCAGCGAAACCGAAGTCCTTTATTTATCAGCTTCTCAGCAGCAGAAATCAAAACCATTTTATCACAAAACGCCGCATGATACAAGCATTTTTTCCGCCTTCTCCCCGCACGGAAAAGGGAATGGAGGGGCCGATCAAGGGAGCAGTTGCATTGCCCATACCTTTTTGATACAATAAAACCAGAATGTGCGGATAAAGACCGGGCAGTTTTGTCGATATTGAAAGGATGCTCCGGCTGAAAGAGAATGGAGGAAACGAAATGGGAAGAAGGTGGTCCGGAATATTGGAACTCTTGATCGTGTCGGTCAATTACATTTTGATCGGATATGCACTTTCCAACATTGCGATGCTGCTGCAGAGCAACCCGCTCTTTATTTTGTTCTATGCCAGCGAAATCTGGGTGACCGGGCTCTATTGGCGCAGGGCCGCAAAGCTGACCGGCAGCAAGCTGCTCTCGACGGTGCTGTTGGTTGTCTGTTTTGCGCTGCAGATTGGAATGGTCTATTTTGCCGGCCGCGTTGTGGGTGAGATGGTTCCTTTTTACAAGAGCTGATCCGCCCGCTTCTCTCCCGGAAACGCCAAATTGTTAACAGAAAAGAAATTGCATCTGCCCTGGAGTTAGGGTATAATAAAGAAATAGAGAAAACAGGCGACGGCCGATTATCTATTTTTGTTGAAGGGAGAAATGTTCTATGGCATCCTATGTTATCTCGACAGATACCTCCTGCGATTTTCCGCTCGATTATGTTCAGCGGCATCAGATCCCGCTGGTAAGTTTATATTACAGCATTGATGGAAAGGACGGCGTCAACGGCTGCCCCAAAAGTGAGGAACTCAAAACTTTTTATCAGAAAATGAGGGAGGGCGCTGAGACCAAGACCCAGCAGGCCAGCGTGGAGGACACCGAAAAGCTGTTCCGCCAGATTTTGGAAACCGGCAGCGATGTCCTGCACATCGCCTTTTCTTCGGGCCTGAGCGGTACAGCAAACGCCGCGCGCCTGGCGGCGGAGACGCTCAAGGAGGAATTTCCGGACAGAAAGATCATCGTTATCGACTCGCTGTGCGCTTCTCTGGGACAGGGACTGCTGGTGGATTACGCACTGCGCATGAAGGATGAGGGCAAGAGCATGGAGGAGACTGCACAGTGGGTGCAGGACCATCTCCAGAACATCTGCCACCTCTTTACCGTTGACGATTTAAAATATCTGCAGCGCGGCGGCAGAATCTCCAAGACCACCGCTCTGCTCGGCACCATGATCGGCATTAAGCCGGTGCTGCACGTCGACGAGGAGGGCAAGCTGGTGCCGCTCTCCAAGGTACGTGGCAGAAAGCAGTCGATTCAGGCGCTGGTGGACAAGATGGAGCAGAACATCGGCAGCTACCGCAGCCAGAAACAGCCGATCTTCATCAGTCACGGCGACTGCGAGGAGGACGCGAAGTATCTGGCAGGCTTAGTCAAGGAGCGCTTTGGCTACGATGAGTGCCTGATCAACATCATTGGTCCTACCATCGGTGCACACGCTGGCCCGGGCACACTGGCTCTTTTCTTCCTGGGCGATGTCCGGTAGTTTTCGGTGAGAATTGACAGCTTTTAAAAGAAGAATCTGTGCAATAAGGAAAAGATGTAACGAAAGTTACATCTTTTCCTTGCTTTCTGCCTCTTTTTCCGGTAGAATAAAGGACGTAATGTCGTTTCACAAAACACATCAAGGAGGAAGTCAGATGACAAACTTTGTGATTACAACGGAAAATGCGGCGGATCTGCCAGAGGAATTTATACAGGAAAACGAGATTGGCATCCTGTCGCTTTACTATACCATCGACGGCGTGACTTATGGTCCGGATGGGGAGCGGTTGGACGTCGAGGAGTTTTACGCAAAGATGCGGGCTGGAGCTCTGCCCAAAACCCAGCAGGTCAATCCGGACCAGGCGATTCAGAAGTTCCGCTCCTATCTGGAGCAGGGCAAGGACATCCTGCACCTGGCGCTGACCAGCGCGGTCAGCGGCAGCTACAACAGCGCCAAAATGGCAGCGCAGGAGCTGATGGAGGAGTTCCCGGAGCGCACTATTACCGTCATCGATACCCTGGTCGGCACCCTGGCCGAAGGAATGGTGGTCGACAAGGTGGCGCAGATGCGCAAAGCAGGCAGAACCCTGGCCGAGGCCGCGCACTGGGTCAAAGAGAACATCCCACACTTTTGCCTGTATGCCACGGTGGATGACCTCAACCACCTGTACCGCGGCGGAAGGGTCTCCCGTACCACCGCCTTTTTGGGAAGCGCCATCGGTATCAAGCCAATCCTCAAGCTGGACGATACCGGCAACCTGGTTCCGATTGCCAAGGTGCGCGGAAGAAAGCAGTCGATTCAGGCGCTGGTCAAGTACATGGAGGAGCATGCGGGCGCTTTCTTAAAGCAGAACGACAAGGTGTACATCACCCACGGCGATTGCCTGGAGGAGGCGCAGTATCTGGCGCAGCTGGTGAAGGAAAAATTCGGCATCGTAAAGGCGATGATCAACCACATCGGCCCGGTCATCGGTTCCCACGCGGGTCCGGGTGCGCTGGCACTGAGCTTTATGGGCGAAAGCAAGTGATAATCGGCGATATCGTGAGATAATAGCATAAAAAAATCGATTATCTGGTAAAATAAGACGAAAAAAGCAAAATTTAAAGTTTTTTCATAAAAAATGGCTTGCCAAACTGGAATCAGACGGTTATAATAAAAGGGCCATCAAAGAGGTGGCAGATAAAAAACAGATTTTACGAAGGGAGGAAAAAACGGTGGACGACTGCAGTATAAGTACAATCAAACAAAGGAGCGGTCTCTGTTTTTGCGCGCCGGATTTTCCTGCCTGTGATCTTGTGATGATCCAGTAAGGGCTTTGTTCTCGCGCCGTCAAAATGGAAACCGCCGTGTCACAGCAGCAAAATGCCGTGGCACGGTTTTTGTTTGGGCTGTACTTTGCTGTCTGCAACATGACAGTAAAGGAGGAGCAAACGATGAAAAAGATGATTTTGATGACAGCCAATGGAATGAACCTGTTTGAGAAGGACCTGGAGATGCTGGTCCAGGAGAGAGATTACCACACGATTGGCCAGCGCCTGACAGAGATGGAGCCGCAGCAGGCTTCCCGCTGGCTGGCTCGGCAGGATGAGCAGCTGCGCTTTGCGGTGGCCTGCAAGATGGAGCCGGACAAAGCGGAACAAATCTGTGCCTGCACCGAACAGGAGAGCAGGACTGGGTACCTGAGCAGCAGCGCGGCAGCGTTGGCCAAAAGCCGGATTTTCTGGCTGATGGCGCTGATGATTTCGGGGATGATTACCGGAGGGATTCTGGCGCGATACGAGAGCGCCTTCGCGGCGGTGCCGATGCTGGTCACCTTCATCCCCATGCTGACCGATACCGGCGGCAACGCGGGCTCGCAGAGCAGCACCATCATCATCCGTGCGATGACGATGGGAGAGATCGGTTTCCGCAACCTCATCCAGGTGTTGTGGAAAGAGATACGGGTCGGCGTTCTGGCCGGAGCGGCTTTGAGTGCGGTCAACTTTTTCCGCCTGCTGCTGACCACCCCGCACTCGGCAGGGATTGCGCTGACTGTGTCGCTGGCGATGCTACTGACTGTAGTGATGGCGAAGGCGGTTGGCGCTATGCTGCCACTGCTGGCGGGCGTGCTGCGCTGGGACCCGGCAATCATGGCGGCGCCGCTGATCACCACAATCGTGGACGCCTTTGCGCTCATCATGTATTTTAAGATTGCCCAGGTGATTCTGGGATTGTAAAAAGAGGAGGGAATTTCCCTCCTCTTTTTTTGATGCAATTTTTCTTCTGCTTGTATAAGGGGCTAGAAGCGGGGAAAGGTAATCAGTAAAAAAATCAAAATCAATCATCACCTTTAAAAGAAAAATAAAAACCAGTTTTGAGAGGAACAGGAAGCGGATTGTGCGTTTGGCTAAAGAAAAAGCGCGCATCTTTGTTGATTATTTTTGATTGAATTTGACTGAAAATGATTGATTTTTTGTGAACGGTGTGTTATAATTAGTTTAACCGATAGGACAGGAGGGAATTGCATGCTGGCCGAGGAGAGAATTCGAAAGATTCTGACACTGCTGGAGGAAAAGAAGGCGGTGAGCGTGGCGAACCTCTGCCAGGAGACCGGCGCCTCCGAGGCGACCATCCGCCGGGATCTAAACGAGCTGGACCGGCAGGGCAAGCTGAGCAAGGTGCACGGCGGCGCGGTGCTGCCGAAGGACGAGTTCCAGAGCCAGGAGCCGGACATCCTCACCAAGTCCCAACTGAACGTCGAGCAGAAGCAGCGCATCGCGCGCTACGCTGCCGCCCAGGTCAACGACGACGACTTTGTCTTTATCGATGCGGGCACCACCACTCTGTTGATGGCTGAATACCTGACAAACAGCAAGGCGACCTTTGTCACCACCGGCATCGAGTGCGCCAGAAGGCTGGTGGAAAAGGGACTGCGGGTCTATGTGCCGGGCGGACTTTTAAAACCGGGCACCCAGGCGCTGGTGGGCGCGGCGGCAAGGGAGTCGATCGGGCGCTACAACTTCACCAAGTCCTTCATCGGCACCAACGGCATCGCGGTGCGCCAGGGCTACACCACCCCCGACATGGAGGAGGCCTCCATCAAGTCTCTGGCGGTGGAGCGGTCCTATCTAAGTTATGTGCTGGCCGATTCCAGCAAGTTTGGCAAGGTGGCGGCGGTCACCATCTGCCCGCTCCGGGATGCGTGCATCCTGACCGACCGGATGCCGGACGAAATTTATCTGAGCCAGACCATTATCAAAGAGGTGGATTAATTTGATTTATACCGTGACCTTTAATCCTGCGCTCGACTACGTCGTCAGGATGGAGCATTTTTCTCTGGGGCAGGTCAACCGTACCCGGAGCGAGGAGATTCAGTTTGGCGGCAAGGGCATCAACGTCTCCACCGTCCTGAAAAATCTCGGGGTCAAAAGCTGCGCGCTCGGCTTTGTCGCGGGCTTTACCGGCAGGGCGCTGGAGGATGGGCTGCGCGCGATGGGGGTGGACACCGACTTTATCCACCTGGAAAGCGGCATGACCCGCATCAACGTCAAGCTCAAGGCCGACTGCGAAAGCGAGATCAACGGCCAGGGGCCGGCAATCGGCAAGGAGCACCTGCAGCAGCTCTTTGACAAACTGCAAAAGCTGCAGGAGGGGGACGTGCTGGTCCTGGCCGGCAGCATCCCCGGCAGCCTGCCCAGCGACATCTATGAGAAGATCATGCAGCAGCTGCAGGGCAGACAGATTATGGTGGTGGTGGACGCCACAAGGGAACTCTTGTGCAACGTCCTGAAATATAAGCCGTTTTTGATTAAGCCGAACCACATCGAGCTTGGGGAAATCTTTGGTGTGGAGCTTCAAAACGACCAGCAGATCCGGGAGTATGCGGGCAAGCTGCAGGAGCGCGGCGCACGCAACGTCCTGGTCTCGATGGCGGGAGCGGGGGCAATCCTGCTCGACGAAAACGGCGGTTTCCACCGGATTGCGGCGCCGAAAGGGACGGTAAAAAATTCCGTCGGCGCCGGCGATTCGATGGTGGCGGGCTTTTTGGCCGGCTATCTGCAGAGCGGCGACTATGGCGTCGCCTTGAAGATGGGCACTGCAACGGGGAGCGCGACCGCGTTTTCCGAGGGGCTTGCAACCAAACCAGAAGCGCAGGCGCTGTTTGATGCGCTGTGCGAGAACAAATAAGGAGAAGAGTGTTATGAGGATTATTGATTTACTCAGCGAGGACAGAATTCTGCTGGGAGCTTCCGCTCAGACCAAGGAGCAGGCCATCGACCAGATGGTGGAGCTTCAGGCAAAAAGCGGCAGCCTCAAGGACAAGGAAGTTTATAAGCAAGCCATCCTGGCAAGGGAACAGATGAGCAGCACCGCCATCGAGGCGGGCATCGCGGTGCCGCACGCCAAATCCGATACCGTCACCGCACCTTCGCTGTGCGCTATGACGCTTGAGAAGGGCGTAGATTACGGCGCGATGGACGGCCAGCCGTCCGACCTGTTCTTCATGATTGCGGCGCCGGTGGACGGCGACCTGCACCTGGAGATCCTCTCCCACCTGATGGTGTTGCTGATGGACCCGGCGTTTGTCGCGGCACTGCGCGGCGCAAAGAGCCCGAAGGAATTGATTGCGGCCATCGACCGCTTTGAAAAGGAAAAATATCCGGAGGAAGCAGCAGCTACTGCTGCTCCGGCAATGCAGAAGCAGGAAGGCTACCAGGTGCTGGCAGTCACCGCCTGCCCGACCGGCATCGCCCACACCTACATGGCGGCGGAGGCGCTGGAAAAGGCCGGCGCCGAGCTGGGCGTCACAGTCAAGGTGGAGACAAACGGCAGCGGCGGCGTCAAGAACCGCCTGACCGCAGAGGAAATCGCCAACGCCGACGGCATCATCGTGGCGGCGGACAAAAACGTCGAGACCGCGCGCTTTGCCGGCAAGAAGGTCATCTTTGTGCCGGTGTCGGACGGCATCCACAAGGCAGCAGAGCTAATCCGGAAAATCGAGAGCGGCGACGTTGCCGTCTATGAGCACGAGGGCGCAAAGGAAGCGGTTGCCGCCGAGGCTGGCAGCGAGAGCTTTGGCCGCCAGCTGTACAAGCACCTGATGAACGGCGTCAGCCACATGCTGCCGTTTGTCATCGGCGGCGGTATCCTGATCGCCATTGCCTTCCTGCTGGACGACTACTCGATCAACCCCGCAAACTTCGGCACCAATACCCCGCTGGCGGCCTTCTTTAAGACGGTCGGCGACACCGCCTTTAACTTCATGCTCCCGATTCTGGCCGGCTACATCGCCTACAGCATCGCGGATCGTCCCGGTCTTGCGGTCGGTATCGTCGGCGGCTACCTCGCCAAGGTCGGCAACTCGTTCACCAACATCTCCGGCGAAAACGCCATCTCCGGCGGTTTTCTGGCGGCGCTGCTGGCCGGTTTTGTAGCGGGCTATCTGGTGCTGGGCATCAAGAAGCTGGCCGACAAGCTGCCGGAAAGCATGGAGGGCATCAAGCCGGTCCTGATCTACCCGCTGTTCGGCGTGTTTCTCATCGGCGTCTTTATGTTTGCGGTCAACCCCATCATGGGCGCCATCAACAGCGGCATCGTCAACCTGCTCAACTCGATGGGCGGCACCAGCAAGATCCTGCTCGGCTGCATCGTGGCCGGCATGATGAGCATCGACATGGGCGGCCCATTCAACAAGGCGGCCTACGTCTTTGGTACCGCCTCGATTGCCAGCGGCAACTACGACATCATGGCGGCTGTCATGATCGGCGGCATGATCCCGCCGCTTGCCATCGCGCTGGCGACCACCTTCTTTAAAAAGAAATTCACCGCGGAGGAGCGCAAATCCGGCGTGGTCAACTACATCATGGGTCTGTGCTTCATCACCGAGGGCGCAATCCCGTTTGCGGCTTCCGACCCGCTGCGCGTCATCCCGTCCTGCGTCGTTGGTTCGGCGGTTGCGGGCGGACTGTCGATGCTGTTCGGCTGCACCCTGCGCGCACCGCACGGCGGCATCTTCGTCTTCCCGGTTGTCGGCAACGTCTTTGGTTACCTGATCGCCCTGGTGGTCGGCTCCATCGTCGGCATGCTGATGCTGGGCCTGCTCAAAAAGGACGCAGCGGCAAAATAAAATACAATCGATGAAATAAAAAGTCCGGGTCATCCGGCAATAGATCAGCAAAAGAAAAAGGAGCGATGAATATGGTATCGGCAAATGTAAAGGTAGTCAACCCAATGGGGATGCACATGCGTCCGGCGCAGCTTTTCATCAAGGAGCTCACTCCGTTTGGCTGCGACGTCACCATCGTTTTTAACGGCAAAGAGATCAACGGCAAGAGCATCATGAACCTGATGGCGGCCTGCATCAAGCAGGGCAGCGAGATCGAGATCTGCTGCAGCGGCGACCGCGAAGAGGAGTGCCTGAAGGCCGCGGTCGCGCTGGTCGAGGCGGGCCTGGGAGAATAGGCGCTTGTCAATACGGGAAAGGGGATGCGTGAGAATGCTGAAAGGTGTCGGCGCTTCAGCCGGAATTGGAATCGGAAAGGTCATCTGCATCCGGGAACAGAGCCTGGACTATTCGCAGGTGATCTGCCAGGGAAAGGACAAGGAGAAGGAGCGCCTGAAGGCGGCGGCGGAAACCTTCTGCGAAATCACTCAGAAGATGGCGGAGGACATCCGCGAGCGGGTGGGGCAGAAGGAATCGGAGATCCTCACCGGCCAGGTGATGATGCTGCAGGACCCCTTCATGATGGGGCAGATGGAGGACGCCATCAACTCCGGCAGCTGCGCCGAGGCGGCGGTGGACAGCGTCTGCCAGATGTATATCGAGATGTTCTCCAACGTCGAGGACGAGCTGATGAAGCAGCGCGCCACCGACATCGGGGACATCCGCACCCGCATGCTGCGACTGCTTTTGGGGATTGAGAGCGTGGATGTGTCGGCGGTGCCCAAGGGCACTGTGCTGGCAGCCAGGGACCTGACCCCCTCGATGACGGTGGGACTCAAGCGGGAAAACATCAGCGCCATCGTCACCGAGATCGGCGGCAAGACCAGCCATTCGGCCATCCTGGCCCGCGCGCTGGAGATCCCGGCGGTGCTGGGCATTGCAGGGGCGCTCGAGCAGCTGCAGGACGGCCAGACCGCCATTGTCGACGGCGGCAAGGGAGAGGTGCTGATCTCCCCGGACACCGAGACGCTCTACCAGTACACCAAGCTCCAGGAGGAGCTGCTGCGCCAGAAGGCGATGCTCTCCATCTACCGCGACAAGCCGACGGTGGACGCCGACGGCAGGCAGTATCAGCTCTATGCCAACATCGGCAGCGTGATGGAGGCGCAGGCGGCGCTGGACAACGGCGCCGAGGGCATCGGTCTGTTCCGCACCGAGTTTTTGTTCATGGACCGGCCCTCGATGCCGGATGAGGAGGAGCAGTACGAGGCCTACGCCGCTGTCTCCCGCATCATGCAGGGCAGGGAGGTCATCATCCGCACGCTGGACGTCGGCGGCGATAAGGAGGTCTCCTACCTCAAGATGGGCGCGGAGCAGAATCCGTTTTTGGGCTGGCGCGCCATCCGGTACTGTCTGGAGGAGACCGAGCTCTATAAGACCCAGCTGCGCGCGCTGCTGCGGGCGGGCGCGCAGTACCGCAACATCAAGATCATGCTGCCGCTGGTAACCGGCGTGCAGGAGGTGCGCGCGGCAAAGGCGCTGCTGGAGGAATGCAAGCAGGAGCTCAAAGCTGCCAACCTCGCCTATGACCCGGACATCCAGGTGGGCGTGATGATCGAGACCCCGGCGGCGGCGCTGACCGCCGACCTGCTGGCAAAGGAAGCGGCCTTCTTCAGCATCGGCACCAACGACCTGACCCAGTACACCATCGCGGTGGACCGCGGCAACGCCAAGGTCGAAAAGCTGTATACTGCCCTGCACCCGGCGGTGCTCAGAAGCATCCGCAACGTCATCCAGGCGGGGCGGCAGGCCGGCATCCCGGTGGGGATGTGCGGCGAATCCGCGGCCGACCCGGCGCTGATTCCGCTGCTGCTGCACTTTGGTCTGGACGAGTTCAGCGTCAGCGCGTCCTCGGTGCTGGCCACCCGCAAGACCATCAGCGAGTTGAGCGGCGAGCAGGCCGCGCAGCTGACCGAACAGGCGATGGCCCTCGCTACCCCCGACGAGGTCGGCGCTTGCCTGCATGGACAGGTGAAAGCATAACGAAATCCTGAACCCTCTTGAAATAGATACCACCTTTTTCTCTCCCTCCAAAAGGCAAAGGAGCGAAGCCGTCACCGACTTCGCTCCTTTGCGCTGCACAATTTTTCTGGACAGCGGGAGGGAAAGGTGGTATAATGAGCAAAAAAGAGCTAGCTCTTTTTGTTTTGCTTGACAGGAACACAAGCAAAACAAAAAGGGTACCGGACAGACAAGAAAGGAGCAGACCAAATGCGAAACAGAACACCCAAACTGCTGGCCCTCGTCCTGGCTGCCGTGATGACGATGGGGATGACGGTGAGCGCAGATACAATAGAAGAAAACCCATGGTGGCAAATAATGGATATTTCTTCCGGAGATACGCTGAACTACAATCGTGGTACAGTGGGGAGCAACAGTGGCACTGTGGAGCATAACTACGGGATTGTGACAACAAACAATAGCACCGTAAACTACAACTATGAAACGGTGACAAACAACACTGGAAACATATGGAGCAATGATGTTCCAGGGACAGTGACAAACAACTATTCAGGTGGCACCGTGTCAAACAACCACGGCACCGTGGTGAACAACTATGGCACCGTGTTAAATAACATCGGCACCGTGACAAACAACTATGGCGGAACGATAGGTCAGGGAAATCCACCCCAAAACCAATTCTATGAGCTACCTACCTCCCCCAATTTTAGCTATGAAGGAGAAGGTACGACGCAGGCAAATGGCAGCTGGTGGATAAAAGAGGGTGGGACTGTGACCATCAATGTGGCTGATGGCTTTTACTTTGAGAGCGCAAGCATTTCAGGAGGCTTGGGAACAATCACGGTGGCGGACGATCACAAAAGCTGCACCCTGTCTGATGTGACCGGCAGTTTGGCCAATGGTGGCTTGACACTGGATGTACAGGAGGGTGAGTATACACCTGAACAACCTGAACCCGAGCCTGAGCCGGAACCGACCCCAACCCCCGATCCAACGCCAACCACCCCGCCGGCGGACACCAGCACCGCCGCCGAACCTGCTTCCGCCCCCACCGTCCAGCAGATGGAGCAGCGCGAGCGCCCCGACCCGCAGGACGTGGAAGCTGCCGAGCGGTACAACTTCTGGATGGATGTAAAATCCGATGTGCGCATCGCCGCTGACGGCAAGACACTTCGTGTCCACGTTCCCGCCGACTACACCAACATGCCCGCCAGCGTGATGGAGGTCATTCGCCTGCAGGACGAGGACATCGTGGTCGACCTGCGGTGGAACGGCGAGCAGCTCATCATCACCCCCGCGACGGCCCAGCGCAAAACGGCGCTGAAGGCGTTTTGGACCTTTGAGCAGCTCTGTGAGCTGTACGACGAGTAATCGCATGGGCGGGGCCCCTGCAAACCCCGATGCGAGGGGGCGCAGCCCCCTCTGCACTCCCCCATGAGGAGGGCGCTCCGCCCCTCCACCCCGGGTGACTTTCTCCCCGATGAGAAAGTC
>URGV01000012.1 GCA_900547455.1 uncultured Oscillospiraceae bacterium | reverse complement strand
GGCACCTTTGCGGGTGAATTTTGAAAGCTGAAAATCAGCTTTCAAAAGAGGGGGCTTTTGTAAGAGAAAAGCCCCCTTGGAAACTCCCATTTTGTATAGCCCAGCAAAACCTCCCAGTGGGAGATTTTGCTGCTGCAGAGCCAAAAGCCCTGTGAACATACGATGCGCAGCTGTACAAAACTCCCAACCGTCCTTCGCAAATTCTTCTTCAATCCCTACCCATCACTAACGGCTCAATGACAATGAACCTCATAAAGGAGCGGGGGCCATTCCGGCTGGAATGACCCCCGCTCCTTTTTTCTCACCAAATATCCCTCGCCCGCTTTTTCGGCAAATTTCACTCTGGCTTTTTTCTTGCGAAGGTGTTATAATAACCGATGGAACCCCTCAACCAAATCTATCACCGGAAGGAATGTGACTTATGAAAAAAAGCAGAGCGATTGTTTTGTGCATCTTTTGGGCTTTGCTGCTCATTGTGCTGGTACTGCGCCTGTTCACCAGCTGGATTCCCGACACCGTCAATGCCGCCGTCAGCATGATCTCCTTTCTTGTTTTCGGCATTGTGGAATTTTTGGAGTGGCGGGAGGACCGGCGCAAAATCTCGCTGGTGCTGATCGGCCTGTGCGCCATCGTCATCCTGCTGCAGATCGCCATCCTGCTGGTTTAACCCATGCCGCCCATCAAGACAGGAGGAAAACACATGAAAAAATCCACCCAGCTTGTCTGGCTCATCATCTTTGTCATCGCCCTCATTCTGGTGTTGGTGAACGCCTTCACCGGCCTGTTCCCGGAACCGGTCTCGCAGCTGTTCAGCCTTGCGGTCAACATCCTGCTGCCCGTCTGGACCTTCTGGGCATGGAGAACCACCGGCCGCAAATTCTGGCTCGGCCTGTTCTGCTTCTGCTGCCTGGGGCTGGTGCTCTCCCTCATCACGCTGGGGATGGCCCTTTTTGCCTAACGCTTTTTGACACAGCTTCTTTCTGATTGACCGGAGGGCCTTCCGCTGCGCGGGGGCCTTCTTTTTTTGTCGGAATGGTGCGAAACGGTTGGCAAACTTTGTCGGTTTCGTCGATGGTTTTGAGCTGCGGGGGATGCTATAATAAAAGTGTCGGATATTTTGATGATGAGAAAACAAAAAAGCTCCCTGCATCAGAAAAAGTCTCTTTCCTACGCCCCAACTCCTACCTGCGTTGCCCCTGAAAGGAGGTCCTTGCTGTGTCGAGGCTGTTCAATTTTATTTCCTGGATTTGGTCGATCGCTGTGTTCGTAGTGCTCCTGCTGATTGTCACTGGTCATCTGTCAGAGGATTTTACTCTTCCCATCCTTTTCGTCATGCTTTTTATCAATTGGGTGCAGATCCTTTTCCGCTGGCGAAAGAAAAAGCAGCCGCTGGGAAAAATGGACATCTTTGAACTGATTTTTATCCCCATCGCTCTTATCGTTTCTCTATATAACTTCTGGGTACAGATGCCCCAATAACCCCTGCTCGAAAGAGAGGAATTTCCCATGCCCCAAAAACTCGCTTCCATTCTTCCATGGGTCGTTGTCGGAATCCTTTTTCTTTCGGTAAAGCTGCATTGGCTCCCCGCCTACTTTTCCCATCTGCTGTCGGGGATCCTCCTACTGTGGTGGTTTCTGGAAATCTAAAGGAAAAATCCATGAGAAAATTTCTGATTGCATTAAATGTTCTGCTGGTCGTCGTCATGCTCGCCGGAGTAGCCTTCGGCCTTCTCGCTGCCTATTGGGCCGGGGTAGCCTATCTTGTGTCGGTGCTCCTGTTCCTTGTACAAAACGCGATGAAGCCGCAGGAGGAACGAACCGAGCTCGCCGAAATTCTGGTGAAGTTTCTTTGCGGAGCTGTGGCTCTGGCCTGCTTTTTAAGCAGATGACTGTGACAGCCAAACCGCCCCGCGCCAGACTTTGGCGCGGGGCGGTTCTTTTTATGCAATCCCAATCTCACTCCTTTGAATCCGGCAGGCGGCCACGGTGATGTCGTCGTCGTGGTTGTCGTTGCGGCGCAGGCGGGCGGTGGAGGCGATGTCGTCGCACAGTGCCTGCAGGTCGCCGTCGGGGGCAAAGTGGTCGATCACCGCCCCTATCCACTCGCTGCCGCAGGCGGTCGCCCCGTCGGATACCATCACAATCAGGTCCCCGTCCCGCAGCTGGACGCTGCTCTTTTCAAACTCCACCGCGGTCAAAATGCCCGCCGGCAGCGAGGTGGACTCGACCATCCCCGTCCGGCTGCCCCGGCGGATAAAGGTGGGGGCAGCCCCCGCCTTGTAAAAGTGGGCCTGTCCGGTGTAGAGGTTGACCGCGGCGATGTCCACCGTCGAGAGCGACTCCTCCCCGGACTTGACAAGCAGCGCCGAATTGACAATCTTGAGCGCCGCCGTATAGTCCACCCCGGCTTCGATGAGCTTGACAATCAGCGAGACGGTCATGTTGGAATCCACCGCCGCCGCCGTCCCGCTGCCCATCCCGTCCGAGAGGACGATGTGCGCCACCGAACGCTGGTCGGTAAAGCCCTGCCAGGCGTCGCCGCACAGCCTGCAGCCCTGACAGATGTGCTGGGAGCAGGCGTACTCGGCCTGATAGGCCGCCTTCTCCCGGAAGCTCAGGCGAATCAACCGCTCCTGCTCCCCGGCGGCGTTGGGCTCGGTGCGCTCGGTTTTCTGCGGCAGGTCAAAGTCGCAGCCGCACACCTGAGAAAGCTCCTTGGCCATCCGCGCAAGGTCCAGCCGCGCCACCCGATAGGGCGCAAGGTCGATCCGCACAAAGATTCTTCCCTCCTGGTCGCGGTAGCAGTCGCTGTGTTTGGCCGGACAGCGTTCCTGCTCCAGATATTCCTGCACCCGCGCCGCCGTGCGCTCCTCATATCCGCCGATGCTGCACAGCTCCCGGGACAGCCCTTCCAGCAGCTCGCCCAGGCCCTCAAACTGGTCGGTCACCACCGAGCGCACCCGCGCCACCTTGCGGCTCATCCCCTCCTTCTTGGTCATCTCCTGATAGCCGGCATTCACCTGCTGGGCCAGCTGCGCGCGCCGGGTACACCGCGCCGAGAGCGGGTAGATGAAGTCCTCCTCGCACACGCTGCCGTTCTGCCGCAGCACCGGGGTCAGGTGGTTGAAGACGTTGGCGGTGTCGCTGTACTCCTGCTGCCAGCAGCGGGTTTTCAGACCACACTTTAGGCAGACCGCGTCCACCGCGTTGTCGTAGACCTGTTCTAAACTCCCCGCTCTGGCCTTGTCCAGCCGCTGCGAGACCGCCTGGGTGGTGCGGGCAATCTCCCGCAGCGCCTGGGAAGCCTCCCCCAACCGCTCCAGTATCAGCTGGCGCACGCTCTTGCCGGACATGTCCTCCGGCTGGCGCAGCACCTTGGCGCGCAGGGCGCTCAGCACCCGGTCGGGCAGCAGCATCAGCCCGACGGTGCAGATCAGCGTCTCGTACAGCAGCGGCAGCACCGGGGCCGGGGCGGTGATGACGCACATCGCCCCGAAGGTCATGGCGTAGGCCCCTGCGCAGCCAAATTTGCCCAGGCTGGAAAAGACCCCCGCCGCCAGCCCCGCCAGCGCGTAGATCCCCAACAGCTGCACCTTTGGGAACAGCGCCAGGCTGACCGCCGTACCGCAGACGATGCCCGCGATGGCGCCCCAACGCTCGCCGCCCAGCAGGGCGCACAGCAGCACCAACGCCGCCGCCAGCAATCTGCCAAACGAGATGCCGCCGAAGGTGATGTTGCTCAGCGAGACCACCACGATGCAGGCGGTCAGCACCACGCTGATAAAGTCGGCACGGGTGAGGGTGAACAGCCCCTGCCCCAGCGAGAAGGCCCGCAGGCTGCGGTCCAGAAAGTAGGCGCAGGCCCCCGCCACCGTCGCCTCGGCCAATGCCAGCACCAGCTTGTAGGCCGAAAACGGCTGGGCCAGCAGCATTGCCGCGGTCGGCAGCAGCAGCCCCAAAAAAGCCAGCGCCGCCGACACCAGCGGGCGGTAATCCGACCAGCGCTGCAGCTGTTCGCGCCCCATGCGGCGCACCACCACAATCAGAAGGATGGCCGCCGCGTACTTGATGGTGAAGTTTCCCCCCACCAGCCCGGAGAGCAGCAGACTGCCCACCGCGCTGCCCAGCGCCGCCGGGACCAGATTTTTGAGCGGAACCGCCGCGCACAGCGCCGCGCCGAAGGGGGAAATCTCCAGCATCATGTTGCCCAGCCCCACCACCAGGCCCAGCAGCGCCCACAGCACCGCGCGCGCCGCTTCCCACTGGTTGCGCACCGCCTGCACCAGCTGTTCCTTCACTCCAACGCTTACAAAATCCGTTCTGTTTTTCATTTGCACATCCTCCCTTTTCTTTTTCTTGGGTTGCGATTGCCGCACGGCGGCTTTTTGCAAGCCGCCGTGGATTTTACAAAATTGGGTTATAAAACTGTTTTTGTTCTAACCTGATCGGTTGGTGGGAGCTTGTCCTTTTTGTTCTGGTGAAAGGGGAGCGTCGCTGCGCTGTCTCCCTGACGAACCGCATGCTCACGAGGCTTTTTCTTCTACAGCAGAAAAATCTCCCACTGGGAGGTTTTTCTGGATTGTGAGAATCGAAAGCTTATCTAGGGGGCTTTTCTCTTACAAAAGCCCCGCACAAACTAGGGAAATTGAACTTTGTTCAATTTTATGTCGTGCAAGACAAAAGTAAAATACAGCAGAACGTTTAAGCACGACTTGGCGCCTGACGATAAGGTATTTCGCCCGTTTTTCTACAAACCCGGGAAGTTGAACGTAGTTCAACTTCGGGTCACGCAACACAAAGCCAATTGCATAAACAAAGCAAAAGCGTGACATGGCGACCAAAGGCTTTGCCTTTGGAAACCACAAGCTTTTGAAAAAGCTTGACCAAAACTTTTATTTTGCGAACTGATCTCGCAAAATAAAACTGAACCGCTCCGCCTTATTAAAATCATAGCACGGTGCGCAAAAATAGATTGTCGGATGGACAACCGTAAATTGATCGAATCCTGCCCCTTCCTGAAAAGTGTTGGACAGCCTTTTCCCCTTTCCTACATCTGCCCTGACAATCCTTCCCATTTTGTTATTTCCCGCCCAATTTATCCATTTTGGAATACAGTGTTGACTTTTTGGGCGCTTTGGAGTATCATAAACTTAAATTTCACAGCGAAACCGATGAGTAAGAAAAGTAAAAACAGCACGACCTGTCCTGCAGAGAGCCGCGGCAAGGTGAAAGCGCGGCGGCAGCGGCTGTTTTGAATGGCCTTACGAGGGCGGCCCGAACCAGACCTTTCTGTTTGCAGTAGGCGCCGACGGCTGCTGCACCGTTATCCGGCAGCGGAAATTCGGAGCAGTCCCGATTTCCACAAGGCGGGTTTTGCGGGAACGCAAAACCAAGATGGGTGGCACCGCAGGAGAAAAAAAGCTCTTGTCCCTGTTTTCCGGCAATCTTTGCCGGAAAATGGAGACAAGAGCTTTTCTTTTTTGGCGCACCCTCTGCTCACCGGCTGCACATGCGTCATCATCACTACTTAGAAAGAAGGAGCACAACATGGAAAACCAGAATCTCACCCCCAACACCGAAGTCAAACCGGAGCGCAAAAAGGTCATCTTCTCCGGCATCCAGCCGACCAGCGGCGCATTCACCCTGGGCAACTACCTGGGCGCGGTCAAAAACTGGGGCCCGCTGCAGGACGAGTACAACTGCGCCTACTGCATCGTCAACCAGCACGCCATCACCGTCCGCCAGGACCCGAAGGAACTCAAGGCCCACACCCTCTCGGCCTATGCGCTGATGCTGGCCTGCGGCATCGACCCCAAAAAGAGCATCACCTTCATCCAGAGCCACGTCAGCACCCACGCGGAGCTGGCCTGGGTGCTCAACTGCTACACCCAGTTCGGCGAGCTTTCCCGCATGACCCAGTTTAAGGACAAATCCGCCAAGCACGCCGACAACATCAACGCCGGCCTGTTCACCTATCCGTCGCTGATGGCAGCCGACATCCTGCTTTACCAGACCGACCTGGTTCCGGTCGGCGCGGACCAGAAGCAGCACCTGGAGCTGACCCGCGACATCGCCATCCGCTTCAACGGTCTCTACGGCAACACCTTCCGCCTGCCGGAGGCCTACATCCCCAAGACCTCTGCCCGCATCATGTCGCTGGCCGACCCGACCAAGAAGATGTCCAAATCGGACGAGAACGTCAAGGCGACCGTCTTTCTGCTCGACCCGAAGGACAGCATCATCAAAAAGTTTAAGAGCGCCGTCACCGACTCGGAGGCGGAGGTCGTCTACCGCGAGGGCAAGGACGGCATCAACAACCTGATGAGCATCTACAGCGCCGTCACTGGCAAGAGCTTCGACGAGATTCAGCAGGAGTTTGCGGGCCGCGGCTACGGCGACTTCAAAATGGCCGTCGGCGAGGCGGTGGCCGAGGAGCTGCGCCCCATCCGCGAGGAGTACGAACGCCTGATGGCCGACAAGGGCTATCTGGAAAGCTGCTACCGCGAGGGCGCCGAGAAGGCCCGCGCCATCTCCCAGCGCACCCTGGACAAGGTTTACAAGAAGATCGGCTTTTTGCCGGCAGCCAAGTAATAAGGGAAGGAAGCGCGCCATGACCAAAAAACTGTTTGACCTGGACAGCTATGTCAAGAGCTGCACCGCCACCGTCCTCTCCTGCGAGGAGGCCAAGAAAAACGGCTTTGCCGGCTTTGCGGTGGAGCTTGACGAAACCTGCTTTTTCCCCGAGGGCGGCGGCCAGCCGGCCGACGTCGGCACCCTGCGCTGCGGGGAGCAGACCTCCAACGTCCTGTACACCTATGAGCAGGGCGATCAAATCTTCCACCTGTGCGACCGCCCGCTTCCGGTCGGGGAAAGCACCGAGGGGCAGATCGACTTTGAAAAGCGCTTTGCCAACATGCAGATTCACAGCGGGGAGCACATC
The DNA here is from genome assembly GCA_900547455.1 of uncultured Oscillospiraceae bacterium. Lineage (GTDB taxonomy): Bacteria > Bacillota > Clostridia > Oscillospirales > Ruminococcaceae > Negativibacillus > Negativibacillus faecipullorum. The sequence goes on along the minus strand of URGV01000012.1, from coordinate 45,224 downwards.
CTCTCCGGCGTCATCTTCACCGAATTGGGGCTGCACAACGTCGGCTTCCACATGGGGCACGAGGTGAACACCATCGACCTGGACGGGGAGCTGAGCCCCGCCACGGCCCGCCAGATTGAGGAGAAGGTCAATCGCATCCTCTATGAAAACCGGCCGGTCTTTGTGAGCTACCCGGACGCCGAGGCGCTGCGGAAGCTGCCGCTGCGCAAAAAGCCGGAGGTGGAGCACCTGCGGGTGGTCGAGGTGCAGGACTGCGACTGGTGCGGCTGCTGCGGCACCCACGTCGCCCGCACCGGCGAGATTGGACTGTTCAAGATCACCGACACCCAGCGATACAAGGGCGGCACCCGCGTCAGCTTCCTGTGCGGGGCGGCGGCGCTCCGCTTTGTCGCCGACCGCTGCCAGGAGATCAAATCGGTCTGCGCCGCCCTCTCCTGCAAGCCGCAGGAGGCTCTGGGCAACGTCGAAAAGCTCAAAGCCGAGCTTGCCGAGAAAAAGCAGGCGCTCGCCGCCAAGAACCGCCAGCTCTTCTCGCTGCTGGCCAAAGACCTTGCCGCCAAGGCCGAACCGTTCGGCAGCGACAGGCTGATCTTTGTCACCGATAACACCCTCTCCGCCGACGAGCTCAAAACCTTCGCCGCACAGATTGCCGCCCATCCGCAGACGGTGGGCGCGCTGTTCAGCAGCCAGAACGGCGTGACCTCCTACGCGCTGTGCCGCTCGGCGGACGCCGCCTGCGACCTGCGCGCGCTGTGCCAGTCGCTCAACAAGGCCCTAAACGGCAAGGGCGGCGGCAACCAGGAGCTGTGCTGCGGCAAGCTGCCCGATTGCTCCGAAGAGCAGCTGCGGCAGGCAATTTTCTCCTTTGTGCAACAGTAAAGCAAGCCACTAACACCAGAGATTCTACGAGGTAAAAAAGATGAAACAACACCGGACGCTCAACATCATTCTCAACTGCATCATCGGCATTTTGATCGTGGCCTTTGTGGCGGGCAGTCTCTACCGGTACTGGGACTACCAGGCGCGCCCCGACTTTTACGCGGCGATGTCCGCGCCCTGGTATCTCAGCATCCAGCTTTCCGGAATCGCCGCCGCGATTGCCGTCGCTGTCTGCCTTGTGCTGAAACATATTTTCCGAAAAAGATAAGGGGCAGGGCGCGATTCTCCTTGCCGCCCATTCCCCACAAAAGTCGTTTGAGAGGTACCGCCATGAAACTGGGAACCACCTACATCTGTACTCAGGACATCGAAAAATCCCTGCATTTTTACAAGCTGCTCCTGCAGCAGGAGCCCCTGTACTGCAGCGGCGACCGGTGGATCGCGTTCGACTGCGGTAATCAGCTGGCGCTCTACAACAAAAAGTATGACGAAAAGCTGCTGAAAGAATCGGATGAGGTTCATTTTAACCAGGCCTATATCGATGACTTTTGGAAAGAGGACCCCCGCAAAAAGAACAATATCATCATCCTCAATTTTGAGGTGGAGGATTTAAAAAGCGAGCATCAGCGAATCCGGCAACTTGGAATCGGGACGGTTTCGGAAATCATGTACGTCAACGTGCACAGTCCATACTACTACTTTAATGTGACCGACCCGGACGGCAACCTTCTGGAGATCACCGGCAACTACTAAAGTTTCTCCCGCAAGGTGCGCCATCGGTTTTTCGCCCCCCCTTTCCCCTCGTCAGCTGACCGCCTTGTCAAAGGCCCGCAGCCAAAACTTTTTGAAAAAGCTGGTGAAAGCCTTTGCGGCGCTCCACACCCACTGCCCCAACGCAAGGAGGTAAAACGTATGCAAAGAATCCGCGCGCTGACCCTTTACCAGAAAATTGTCCTGCTCTTCCTTCTGATGATGGCCCTGCTCTTCACCATCCTCTACCCCGTCACCATCTCCCGCGAGGGCCTGCTCTATGAGGACACCATCCTGCTGCCGGAGGCGGCGGAGACAGGGATGGTCTACTCGGGCAGAATCGACGGTGAAGCTGCCTCCTTCACCGTCTCGGAGGGGAAAGTGACCTTTCAGCATGGGGACAAATTCTATGGCCCCTACACGGTGCGGGAGGACGCATCGGCCATCCCGCAGGACAGCCAGCTTGGCAGCGACGCAGTCGGGCTGGAGGTGTACTGCGAGGACGAGCTGCTCTTTCGCGGCGCGGCGCTCGATCAGGGGGGATTGCTGTGGCTCTACAATGAGGACGGCAGCATTGAAAACTTCGGCGTTACAGCAATCCTTTCGAGCGGAGTCATGATTGACGGATCGGGCGAGCCTGTCGACCCGTTGGAGCCCTCGGTCAACACTGTTTTAAACCTGCTCTCCGGCCCCGCGCTCACCCACAAAGGGGATTGGACGGGGTGGTTTTGCGGGATGCTGCTCTGCATCGGGACCGCAGTCTCCATCCTCTTTGTGGACGAGCTGTTCTACCTTTCCCTTTCCTTCCAGATCCGCGACCCCGACCGCGCCGAGCCCTCCGAGTGGGAAATCTTCGGCCGCTACGCCTCCTGGACCATTATCCCGCTGCTTGCACTCCTGGTGTTTGTCATCGGGCTAACCTCAATCGCTTAAAGCAAAGCAGGCCGCTGCGGAAGATTCCGCAGCGGCCTGCTTTTTCTCTTTTCCGTTGACAACCGGCGTTTTAAAATCGGCGCCATCTATCCCCGCCAAACCATGCGGATAAACTCGCCTTCGCCGATCGGCGTGCGCTGCACAAAGGGTTCGCCCTCCGCCACAAAGCCTGCTTTCTCATAGCAACGAATGGCGCGCCTGTTCCAGCTGCGCACCTCCAGATAGAGGGGCTTGCCGGGGTAAAGGGCTTGGGATATTGCCTGCGCCAGCTTCATCATCTGCTGGCCGTAGCCCTGCCCGCACAGGTCGGGCCGCACGCCGATGCCGATAAAGACCGCCTGCTGCTCCTCCAGGATGTTGGTGTAGCCCACCAACGTCTGGCCGTCGCTGTAGGCGTAGAAATTTTTGTCGCGCTTAGGATTGCCAAAGCCGATGCCCTTCTCCTTCTGCTCCTGATAGGACGGCTCGTTGTAGATGGCGTACTCTCCCTCATACCGCCAGCCGGACGCCAGCTCCTTTTCCTGCTCGGTCATCAAGTGATAGGTCAGCATCAAAATTCCTCCGTTCGTCGCTCGAATCGTTTTTCCTTCACCGCGCCGCGGGTACGGCGTTTGCTCTTTACAGGATAGCACATTGACCGCCCTCAATCAAGCGGCGCGGCCTCCTCATAGAACCCGCCGCCTGTATCGAGCAGCTGAATCTTTCCTTCTTCCAGCAGATAGGTGTCGTACTCCCTGCCGCCCGCGCCGTTTTGCCGGGAGGAGGAGTAGTCATAGCCGACGTTAACGGTAAGGATGCGGTTGTCACGCAGCCAGATTTCCCTCACTTCCCAGCGGGCCGGGAGCTTCTCCCCATCGATCTCGACAAATCCCTTCGGGAAGCTGTCCTGCTGGCGCTGCTGCAACCGTTCGGTAATCTGTTCCTGCAATCCCTCCCATGCTGCGAGCGATTCCCAATCGAGCTGCCGCGCGCTGTCCTGTACAAAACCCTCCCCGTCCCAGTAAAACCAGTAGGGTTTGGCCGTCCTGCCCATCCATGTCCGGGTTCCTTCCGACAGCATGTAGCCCGCATCCAGCACACTGACACGACCAGTAAAACTGCCGGGCCCTTCCTGCTGCAGATCGGACACCCCGTCAAGAGGAATCTGCACCGGCTGTCCCGCTTCCACGGTATAAACCACACTGCTGCTCGAGGTTGCAGAGCGGGCAACCTCGCAGGCGACCGCCCGTTTCTGCTGTGACAACCAAAGCAGGCGCAGGTTCTTCTGTTGCTCGGGGGCGTATTGGATCAAGCCTTCCTCCCTCAGCCTTTGTTCTTTGCCTGCGCCGGCAAACCACAGCTGCAGCTCCTCCCCATCCAGCCGAAGCTCAAAGCGTTCCTCCACACCGTCCCCGTCAAAATCGGCCCAGACCGATTCCCACGCCTTCTCCGGCAGCAGGCCACAGCCGCACAGGCAAAAACACAGCGCCAGTGCCAACACTCCTCTTTTCACAGCACTTCCCCCTCTCCTTTTCTCCTATTTTACAGATGAGGGGGAGGCGGTGTCAAGGCAAAGCGGAACCCGCAGTCCCTTTTTGACAGGAACTGCAGGCCCCGCTGATTTCTTTATTTATTCTGCTTCTCTTGCGATGGTAAAGACCTCCACCTTGCCGTCGGTCCAGAGGGTGTGGGTCAAAAAGAGGATGACCCCGTCATAGGGCGCGTGATAGTGGGAAAGCTCCTGCCCCCAGTAGTCCTTGAGGATGCCGACCAGCTGGCCCTCCTTGACAAACTCCCCTGCCGTTACCTTGGGGTACCACAGGCCCGCCGACTCGGGCAGCTGGTAGACTAAATCCACCACCTCGCGCGGCTTCTGGTTCTGCTGCGGGGCGGACGCCACCACCCCAAGATAGCGCAGGATGCGCCGCACGTCGTCGAGGTCGGCCTGCACCTCCTCCTCGCTCCACCTGCCCTGACATCCGCGCTCGAGCAGCACCGCAGGGATATTCATTGCCCCGGCATAGTTGTACGCCCCGCCCTTTGCTTTGGAAGCCACCATGTAGGGAAGGTCGGCGCACAGCGCCATTTCCCGGGCAATCCGCTGCTCCCGCTCGTCGCCGGAGGCCGCATAGTAGATGTAGGGGGTCAGGCTCTCAAACATCTCGCCGCAGTGCAGGTCGATGTAGGCGTCGAGTTTGGGGTAAAGCTCCTGCACGAAAAAGTGCGCCAGCCGCTGGGTCGGGCTGCCGTCGGCCCTGCCGGGAAATTCCCGGTTGAGATTGCAGCCGTCCCATGGGACGATCGAGGGGGTGCGTGCCTCAAAGCCCGGCCGGTTGACCGGGTGCAGAATCAGCACCGTCCCGCAGATTTCCGCCGGAGCAAGCTCCGCCCCCAGCCGGATAGCCGCTTCGATGCCGACATACTCGCAGCTGTGCACACCTCCGCTGACTAGAACCGTTTTGCCCGGCCGCTCCCCGCAGATGAGCGTCGCGGGGATGGTGAAATCGGTGCCCGGCACGGCAAGAAAGCCCTGTTTTTTCTCTCCCGCCTGGGCGCTCAGATTGCCAAATGAAACCATACAAAAAACCTCCCAAATTGCTTTTTTCCAGTGTAGCAATCGGGAGGTTTTGTTGTCAAGAAGAGATTGGCAGAGCAGTTAGCTTTTCCTTACTTCGCGGTGACAAACAGGATGTAGCGCACCAGCGTGTAGGCGCACAGCACCACTGCGATGACCGTCTCGATGATGACCACCACATTCAGCCACGACATCGGGCTGCCCATGTTGGCAAGGCAGGCCATGGTCTGCTTCATCGCGATGGCCGAGATGACAAACGGGAAGGTGAAGGCCGTGTAGCTTGGGAAGAACGGCATCTTCAGATACTTCGGCAGTTTGACCAGCACCACCAGGTACAGCACCGTTGCCAGGATGGCCAAAAAGGCGATCATCGCAATCGACTTATTCTGCACCGACTGGATATAGCCCGCCAGACACAGGCTGGTGGGGGCGGTGTAGATACAGAACAGCGGCTGCGCCGGGGGTGGGATCTCGCGGAATTTGGCATAGCGGTAGGTGACCAGCACCAGCAGCACCAGCAGCGCTGCAAAGCCAAACCAGAAGATGCCGGTGCCAAGGCCGGTCGCGCCGAAAGCCGGAGCGGAGACGCTGGCCACTACGATGCCAACATAGACGATGAAGTAGCTGGCGAACACCTTCTTCATCTGCAGCTTCAGGATAAACTTGGCTGTGAAGTAGAGCATCAGCACCACATGCAGCACAATCGCCGCGTACCAAATTACATCGGCCACCACGCCGATGTACGGCTTGAGGTAACCGGCCAGCAGCATCAGCGCCATGGTGGAGGTGCAGAAAACGCTGGCCATAATCGGGTTCTGCATGTCCTCCCGGAAGGAATCGGGGTAACGGATCATCTTGACAAGGTACAAAATCAGCAGCACCGCCGAGATCACACCGCAGCAAAGGCGAACCCCTTCCGAGTAGCTCTGCAGCAGATTTCCCAGCGCGGCAAAGCCGAGCGCCACACCGGTGATGGGGAGAGGAATCTTTTTGATCATCGCTTACTCCTCAACAAACCACGGCTCGCTGTCAGTGTTGGTCAGGCCCATCTCGCGGACGATGATCTCCGCCACCTTGCCGGCGCACAGACCGGTGAAGTAGATGCACTGCTCTTTGTGCTCGCCCTTGCTCATATCAAACTCGCGGGTCAGGACGCGGCAGCAGACCGAGTTTTTCTTGTTTACCTTTCTAAACCAGTTGTGCAGCTCGTTGGTGAGCTCCATACACTTGACGACCTTCGGGTCCTGCGGGCCCTTTGGAACGGTGCGGCCAAAGAACATGCCCAGCGCCAGGATGCCTCCGTTGAGCGCGCCGCACATGCAGCCGGAACGGCCCGCTCCGACCGACATGCCGGAGGACATGGCGATAACCTCTTCCGGAACATCCAACTCAAAATTGCTGCGGATGGCGTCCATGACCGCCTCGCAGCAGAAAAAGCCATTTCTGTAGGAATCCTCCGCGTCCTTGCGGATTTTGGAAACGCTTACCTGTTGTTTTACATGCATTGTTTTTTCCTCCATTCTTTTTCTTCCTCTTGCTCAACAAAAAAGTTTGCCAGATATGCGGCAAACTTTCTTATAAATCTATTATAAAATGCGTTTCCTATAGAATCCAATTTGTATTTTCTATTCTCTCGGGCTGTTCCTGTTCGCTTTTTCTACTTTCCCCTTCCGGCAACGTCACAACCCCAAACAGAATCATCCGGATCACCCTGCGCACTGTCTGCATCAGTAGGTGGGTATCCCCCATGTGAACCTGCGGGCAGTAGGCCTCCATCAATTTCCAGATCACCGTCTCGACACCGCAGAAATAGCGCAGCACCTCCTCCTGCTCCAGCCCCTTCTGCAGCGGCAGGCGCAGCAGGGTGCGGTGCAGGAATTCTCGGTTGACCCGGATCAACGGCTGACGGATCTGCTCAATCTGTTCCGTCAGCTGGATGGGTGCGCGCAGCAGCGCGGCCTCAAAGATCTGTTTCTGCTGCGGGTTTTCCTGGAAAAAGCTCTCCCGCAGCAAAAAGTATTCCTGCATCGCCTCCACCGGGTCCTTCTGCTCCAGCTGCTCCATGCGCTCCAGCAGGTACTCTTCCAGCTGCTGGAAGGTGTGCTGCACACACAGCAAAAACAGCGCGTCCTTGCCGGAATAATAGTGGTAGAGCATTCCCTTGGAAATCTCATATTTCTGGCAGATGCTATCCACCGTCACTTCCTCATACCCGCGCTCGGCAAATTCCTGCATTGCCGCGCTCAGAATTTTCTCTCTGCTTTTCTGTTGACGTTCCTGTTGCTTCATTCTATTTTCTTCTCCACAGCTTTATTCAGTTCGCCCGCCCACTCAAAGCCTTTTTTGGCGATAAAGACGGCGATGATTTCATTGATGACCGCTGCTGCCGCGATGGTGCCCTGGATGATCTGCGCACATTCCGGAGCCGGACCCTGCAGCACCGAAACCGCAATGCCGGTAAAGACCAGCGACACGCCCGAGTGCGGCAGCAGGGTAAAGCCAAGGTATTTCTTGACGGTGGCGGGCGCATGGGTCAGCGCCGCGCCCACATAGGCGCCGCTGTATTTGCCGATGGCGCGGGAAATAATATAAACCGCTGTATAAATGCCTGCCCCAAAGATGAGATGATAGTCCAGCGGGGCGCCCAGATTGAGGATTGCCACAATCAGCGCAAAGCCGATCACCGGATGCATCACCTTCATGATTTCGCCCAGCTGCTCCTGGGAGATCAGATTCGCAAACATCGTGGAAAAGCCCATGCCCAGCAGCATGAAGTTAAGAATTGGCGTTGGCAGCACACGATAGTTGAGCACCAGCGCAATTGCGGAGGAAAGCAGCAGCATTCCAATCAGCACAATCAGCGAATTTCTCAGGGGAGCGTGGGAGCGGTAGGCCCGCTGCATCAGCTTGCCGGTGACAAAACCGGTCACAGCGCCCAGCAGCACCGGGAAAAAGATCAGCAGAATCATCATAAACAGCGGGATCTCCTGGCTGGAAATGTTGGCCGCCACAAAGGCGATGACACTGAAAAAGACCAACGCCCCCACCAGGTCGTCCAGAGCGGCCATCGGGATCAGGGTGCTGGTGACTGGTCCAGCCGTCTTCATGTCGGTGACAATCGAAAGCGAAGGGGCGGGAGCGGTGGCCAGCGCGATGCCGCCGAACATAAAGGCCAGGTAAATCGGGACATCGGTCACCCAGAAGATGATGCCAAACACGATGCTGACAACCAAAAAGGTTCCCAGCGACTCGGTGATGGTGGTGACCACTATCTGTTTGCCCGCCTTTTTCATCTGGTTCCAGAGCAGCTCGGTGCCGATCATCAGACCGACGGTGCACTCCAGAATGCTCTCGATCACCTCAAACCAGCCTGCGTTTAAAATGTCGTTGCTCAGCAGCCCCACCGCGTGCGGGCCCAGAATCATTCCCACAATCAGCCATCCCAAAATGGCCGGCAGCCTTAACTTTGAGATCAGTTTGCCCGCCACAAGTGCCAGCGCAATGGCGACCAGCAGCCTGACAATATCCAAAATAATCATATCCATTTCTCCTTTTTTTGTCAATTGGAATTTCCCCCGGCTCGGTTGCGCCGCGCCCTCTGCCCAGCCGGCCCCTTCTATAATAGACGATTTCGTCTATTTCTGATTATAGCAAAAGTGGACGAATTCGTCTATTATTGAATTGTAAATTTTTCTCCGCACAAAAAATGAATGCCGCTCGTTCCCCAAAGGCAAAGAATGCCGGACAGTCGTTCGATGAACGACTGTCCGGCAAACCATTTTGCAAGAGATTATTCTTTTTTCTACTGCATCAGCAGCGCGGTGAGCTCCTCCACGCTCTCCACAATAAAATCCGCGCCCGCCTGCTGCAGCTCACCCGGCAGGGCGTAGCCGTAGGCCACCCCGATGCTGTCGAGCTGATGCGCCTTGGCGCCCTCGACGTCAAACCGGCGGTCGCCGATCATCGCCGCGGTGTGCAGGGCCGGGCGGGACGCCCCAAAGAGCTGCCGCAGCGCCTCCTGCACCACCTCTTCCTTTTTGGTGCGGGCGCCGCTCAGCTCGCTGCCGACCACCACCGCAAAGCAGTCGGCGATGCCAAAGTGGTTTAAAATCCGCTCGACAAAGACGGTCGGCTTGCTGGAAGCCACCGCCAGCCGGCAGCCGGTGCTTTGCAGGCCGCGCAGCAGGCTGTCCATCCCGTCATAAAGGAGGTTTTCCAGCCAGCCAACCTGCTCAAACCGCTCGCGGTACTTCTTCACCGCAAGCGCCGCCTGCTCGGGTGGCATGTGGTAAAATTCCTGAAAGCTGTCGATCAGCGGCGGGCCGATGAAGGGGGTCAGCTTGTCGGCGTCCGGCTCGTGGATGCCGAAGGCCTCCAGCGCGTACTGGGCGCTCTTGGTGATGCCCTCCTTGGGGTCGGTGATGGTGCCGTCCAGGTCGAACAGCAGATATTGATAGCGCATATCGTTCTCCTTTTTCCTTTGTCTGATCGTTCATTCGCAGCAAGTCGATTCCAATATTCCCTTCGGCTGCTCCCGCTGGGAGCGGGCAATCTCCTTTTCCGGCACATCTGCAAAGCGCTGCACCGCCGGTCCCAGTGTACAAAGCCAGCGTTTGACTTCTGGCTGGTCCCGGTAAAGCAGCGGGCTGCGGCGCACTTGCAGCGCCCGCTCCAGCTCCTTTTCCACCGGGCAAAGCCCCTGCTGCAGCGCCCACTCCCCGGCCTTTGTCTTGGCGATGACCTCGCCGGTGCGCAGGGTGTAGATGCCGCGGGCGATGTCCAGCAGCCAGCCGCAGGAGTAGAGCGTCCCGTCTGTCTGCACCGCGTAGCTTCGGATGGCCCTGTCGTGCCGGATAATCTCCTGCCGCAGCTGGCTGTAGGTGGGCGGCGTCAGCTGATCCCGGATGTCCTCCCCCGCCACCAGCCGCCCGGTGTTCAGCAGCTCGTACCGGGCAAAGGCGTCGAAGGGACAGCTGGATAAAATCCGCTGGCCGCTGGTACCCCAGTAGACCACCCGGGTAAAATGGCCGGACAAAAATTCCGCCAGCGAAACGATGACTCCCTCAAAGCTGCGGTAATAGGGGTTGCCCGGCTCCTGCTGTAAAAGCTGCTGCCGCAGCGTCAGCAGTTTCTGCGCCTGCTCCTCGGCCAGCGCGCTGCCGGCAAAGCAGACCAGGTCGATGTCGCTCCAGCCGGGCTGAAAATCGTCCATCGTCACCGATCCGTAGAGGTAGAGCACCTGCATGCTGCCTTCCAAAAGGTCGCATATGCTTTGGCTCATCCGCGCAATCGCCCGCTCCATGGTTCGCCTACCTTTCCTGCACCTTCTGCCACTCGTCCCTTGTCATCGAGTAGCAGCACTCGTCAAAAATCCTTCCGTCATAGCGGACAAAGGCCCGCCGCAGCGTGCCCTCGCTGACAAAGCCCGCCTTCTCAATTACCCGGCGGCTGCGTTGATTGTAGGCAAAGTGGTAAACGGTCACCAGCTGCAATCGAACTTCCTCAAAGGCGTACCGCAGCGCCGCCCGCACCGCCTCGGTCATGTAGCCGTGTCCCCAGCTGGATTTTGCCAGGGCATAGCCGAGCATCCGGCAGGATGAAAAATCGAGGTCGCGGCGCTTGTCCGGGTGCAGGCCGAGCGAACCGATCACCCTGCCGCTCTCCCGCTCGCAGATGGCCCAGACCTGCCCGCCCTGGATGAAGCTGCGCAGCACTTCTCCGCTCTCCTCAAGGCTTTGGTGCGGCGGCCAGCCTGCGTTGGGGCCCACGTCCGGGTTTTGGCAGTAGGCGTTAAAGTCCGCAAGGTCGTCCATCGTAAAACCGCGCAGGACAAGGCGCTCAGTCTCGATGCGCGGCACCGTCGAGCGCGGATGCTGTGCCCGTTCATACTCCTCCCGGCTCAGCGAAAAGCACAGCACGTCCAGCAGCTGCCCGTCAAACCGCTCGGTGCACTGGCGCAGCGTGCCTTCATAGACAAAGCCCAGCTTTTCCATCACCCGCGCGCTGCGCTCGTTGTAGGAAAAGCGGTAGACGCTGATGAGCGCAAGCCCCATCTCCTCAAAGGCGTGGCGCAGCACCTCCCGCAGCGCCTCGGTCATGTAGCCCTTGCCCCACTGCTCCTTGGCCAGCAGGTAGCTCATCGCCAGCGCGTTTTGCGGGCTGCGTTTGCGGCGCTCGTCCGGGTGCAGGCGAACAAGCCCGATGTTGCGCCCGCTCTCCCGCTCGCACACCGCCCAATATTCCCCGCTCTCCATCATCCGGCGCAGCACCTTCTCGCTCTGTTCCTTATTCTGGTGCGCCGGCCAGCCCGCGTGGATTCCCACGTCCGGGTCGGCACAGTAGGTGTAAAAGTCGTCCAAGTCCTCCATCGAAAAGTCCCGCAGCAGCAGGCGCTGTGTTTGCAGCTCCTTCATTCGTTCATTCCTCCCCTGTTTTTTGTTTTGCTTTAGTATACAAAAGGAAAGGGCCGGCTGTCAAGCGGCTGTCTTGCCAAGGACGGGCGCGCGTGCTACAATGAAGACAACATCCGAAAAGGAGGGAAGTCCATGACCCTTGCACAGATTCTGACCCTCGCGCTGCTGGCAGCGGCGCTGTACTTTTTCTACGCCGGCGGCTATTTGCCTGTCAGCTCCCGGATTGCCCTGTTGTATGCGGGCGGCTTTCCCTTCCGCACCCAGCACAACCGGATTGAAGCGCGCTTTTCCGGCTGCCGCGGCTGGGAGCGCTGGCGGCTGCCGCTGCGCGCTGGGCTCTCGTATCGCCTGCAGCTGGAGATGAACCTAAGCAGCGGTGAGCTCGCCGTCGAGATTCGGGAAAGCGGGACCGGTCTGCTGCTGACACTGGACGAACATCTTTCCGCCGCCACCCTCACCGCCCAGAAGGGCAGGCGCTACACCGCTACCGTCCAGATGATGGGCGCAAGCGGCTCCTATGCGCTGTGCTGGGAGAGGGAAGCGGATTGCCAGGATTCATTTTAAAGAAAGGGGGCTGCTGCCATGCTGCTCGATCAAACCATCGCCGGGCGCCGCTGCACCCTCTGGGTGCCCGAAGGGACGGGGCCCTTTGCGCTGTCCCTGTGCTGCTGCGGCTCGGCCTCGGAGCTGCTGCCGCAGCTGGGGGCACTTTCCCCCAACCGGCTGTTTGTCAGTCCCGAAGCCGACTGGGAGATCGACTTCACCCCCTGGCCCGCGCCCACCCTGCAGGGCGGCAGGCCCTTTGCCGACGGCAGTGTGCTGGGCGGCGCGCCCGCCTTTCTGCGCTGGGTCGAGGGGGAGCTGCTGCCCGCCCTTGCGGCGCGGTTTGCGCTGAACCCGGCGCAGAACAGCGTCCTCGGCTACTCGCTGGGCGGACTGTTTGCGCTGTGGGCCGTCTGCCGTTGCAGCAGCTTTTCCCAGTGCGCCTGTCTGTCCGGCTCGCTGTGGTACCCAGGCTGGGTGAACTTTTTAAAGGAACACGCCCCGAAGCCACCCCAGCGGGTCTATCTCTCCCTCGGCAAAAAAGAGGAGAAGAGCGGCCCCGCCGTCATGCGGGCGGTGGGGGACGCCACCCGGCAGAGCGCCGGCCTGCTCGCCCAGTCGCTGGGGAACGAAAACACCGTCCTCGAGTGGAATCCCGGCGGGCACTTTGCCCCCGCCCTCCCGCGCTGGGAGAAGGCGCTGGCCTGGCTGGATTTCCCACCAAACAAACGCTGAAACTGAAAGGAGCCAATCCCTATGCCAAAACTGCGCAAGATGCTCGGCAGCGCCGACCATCCCACCGTCCAAAAGCTGATGCGCCTGATTGAAACGCAGAACAAACAAACCCTCGCCGCCTGGGCGGTGGACTATGTCGCGGCCCACGACCTGCCCATCCTCACCGCGCATGGCGGCGACAGCGCGCCCTTTTCCCGGGCAATCGAGGGGGTGCGGGCCCACCTTGCTGGCCGCCTTCCCCTTAAAGAGCTCAAGCCGCTGTTAAAGGAGGCCTCCAACGCGGCGCGTTCAGAGACAGACCCCATCGCCCAGGCGGCGTCGCGGGCACTCTCGGTCGCCTGCGCGGTCATCCAAACCCCGACCAACGCCCTGGGCTTTAGCTTCTACAGCGCGGCGGCCAGCGCCTACCATCAGGTGGGGCTCACCGAAACCGCCCAGACCTACGACCGGCTTGCCGATGCGGAATTTGAGAACATCCTCGCCTCGCTGCAGGTAGCCGCCGTGCCGGACGAACCCAATCCGGTCAAGATCGACTGGAACTGCTGAGGGACACACTTTTTCTCAAAATTTTATTTTACTTTTCGCCGCATTTCGATTATAATAAAGGGAGAAACATTCCTTCCTGTTACACAAAGAAAACACTGATTGAGAAAATGAGGGATCTATTTATGGAAAGACTGGTAGGCACCATCTCCAGAGGCGTGCGTGCGCCCATCATCCGGCAGGGAGACGACCTTGCGCAGATCGTGGTCGACTCGGTTCTGGCCGCAAGCAAATCGGAGGGCTTTTCGCTGCACGACCGGGATGTCGTCGCGGTCACCGAAGCGGTGGTTGCACGCGCCCAGGGCAACTATGCCCACATCGACCAAATTGCCGCCGACGTCCGCGCCAAGCTGGGCGGAGAAACGGTCGGCGTCATCTTCCCCATCCTGAGCCGCAACCGCTTTTCGGTCTGCTTAAAAGGTATCGCGCGTGGCGCAAAGAAAATCGTGCTGATGCTCAGCTTCCCCGCCGACGAGGTCGGCAACCACCTGATCGATGAGGACCTGCTCGACGAGAAGGGGGTCAACCCCTACAGCGACACCCTGACCGAAGCGCAGTACCGCGCGCTGTTCGGCAAGGTGCTGCACCCCTTCACCGGCGTGGACTATGTGGAGTTCTACTCCGAGCTCATCAGGGAAAACGGGGCCGAGGTGGAGATCGTCCTCTCCAACAACCCCAAGACCATCCTCCAGTACACCGACAAGGTGCTGTGCTGCGACATCCACACCCGCCGCCGCACCAAGCGCATCCTGCAGAACGCTGGCGCTTCGGTCGTGCTGGGGCTGGACGACATCCTGACCCAGCCGGTGGATGGCAGCGGCTGCAACCCCAGCTACGGCCTGCTCGGCTCCAACAAGGCCACCGAGGAGACGGTCAAGCTCTTCCCGAAGGACTGCGACCAGTTTGTGGCCAGGGTAGCCGCCTCTCTCAAGGAGCAGACCGGCAAAAACATCGAGGTCATGGTCTACGGCGACGGCGCCTTCAAGGACCCGGTCGGCAAGATCTGGGAGCTGGCCGACCCGGTTGTCTCCCCGGCCTACACCCCCGGCCTGGAAGGAACCCCCAACGAGGTCAAGCTCAAATATCTGGCGGACAACAACTTCGCGCACCTCAGCGGCGACGCGCTCAAGGACGCCATCTCCGCATACATCCGCAACAAGGACGCGGACCTTAAGGGCCAGATGGTCTCCCAGGGCACCACGCCGCGCCGCCTGACCGACCTGATCGGCTCGCTGGCCGACCTGACCTCCGGCTCGGGCGACAAGGGCACCCCCATCGTTTTGATTCAGGGTTATTTTGACAACTATACAAAATAAGGCTAAAAAACTTTCGCCCCTGCCGGGCGAAAGTTTTTTGTCTTCTCCCAAAAACTGTGGTATAATAGCCTCATCGCAACGCGAACAAAACCGATCAATTGACAAGGATACAGGAAAGGAAGATGAAAACTATGAAATGGGGCATCATCGGCGCAATGCCGTCCGAGGCGGAACTGCTAAAAGGGCAGATGGAGGACCTGTGTGAAATTAAGATTGGCCGCCTGACCTTCTGGGAGGGCCTGCTGTGCGGGCAGGACGCGGTGATCGCGGTCTGCGGCATCGGCAAGGTCAACGCCGCCATCACCGCCCAGATGATGATCGACCGCTTTGAGGTCGAGGCAATTATCAATACCGGCATCGCCGGGGCGGTCCATCCCGACCTGAAGGTGCTGGACGTGGTGGTTTCCCGCGAGCTGTGCTATCACGACTATAACGCCGGCTTTTTGCAGGACTACCCGCCGTACATCGACGGCATCTATGCAAGCGAATCGCTTACGGAAGCAGCGGTCGAAGCCTTCCAGCAGATCGATCACGGCTCCTCCTGCTGTTTTGCCGGCAAGATTGCCAGCGGCGACCAGTTCATCGAGTCCTCCGAGGTCAAAAACCGCATTGTCGAGAGCTTCCACCCCATGTGTGTCGAGATGGAGGGCGCAGCCATCGGCCACACCTGCACCGTCAATGAGATTCCATTCGTCATCATCCGCACCATGAGCGACAACGCTGACGAAGAAGCGGCCGACTCCGCCACCAATTTTGAGGAGGTCGCCGCCCGCCACTCCGCCAGCATCGTCATCCAGATGCTGGCCCAGACCAAATAAAGAGGAGGAAGCCTGCATGAAACGAATCGAGAGCTTCTGTGTCAACCACGACAAATTAAAGCCGGGGATGTATGTCTCCCGCATCGACGGCGACGCGGTCACCTACGACATTCGCATGGTGGTTCCAAACGCCGGCGTCTATCTGGAAAACGACGGCCTGCACACCTTCGAGCACCTGTTCGCCACCTATGTGCGCAACAGCGCGGACTCGGACAACATCATCTATGTCGGGCCGATGGGCTGCCGCACCGGATTTTACTTTATCACCCGCGACCGCGTCTCCAAGGCGCGCGCCATCGAGCTGGTGCAGGAAACCTGCGAATTTATCAAAACCTTCGAGGGAGAGATTCCTGGTTCTACCCGCATCGAGTGCGGCAACTATCTGGACCACAGCCTGCCCAAGGCAAAGGCTTATGCCCGGCAGCTTGCCCAGACGCTTGAGAGCTGGACCGAGGAAAAGATGGTTTATGAACAGTAGCCGCCGCTTTTCGATGTTTTTTTCACAAATTTCCAAAAGCGCATTGACAACAAAAACAAAATCAGTTATAGTATAGCTGTATGGGATGCAAAGGTTAACAGAGGTTCCATGCAAATATTTCCTGACCACCCGAGCGCGGGTTAAGGCCATACGGACAGCCGGGTCAACTGCCGATTGGTGACAAGCGTCGCCGTTATTGATTGAGTTAAAAGCTCAAATTTTATAAGTTGGTTACTTTATAACCGGTGCGTCAACTCGTACATCAACTTGTGAAACGGTCAATAAGAGTAGTAAAAGTGAGTATTTGCTATATAGACTCTGATCTCTGTAGTCCCTTCGGGATGCCCGCACACCCTAGGTGTGCCGTCATTGGTTCGACACCTTTTTTGCATCCAGTCAACCATAACAGGGATTTTTACGCAAGCAATGGTACGCGAAAAGCGCCGCTGCTTGCGTTTTTTTATTGCCGGAAAAAGACAATTTGTCCGAAATATTCGTTGTCCAAACCACAGGACAAAGCACACAAAGGAGCTGAGGAGATGGGTGAAAAATTAAAGCTGTACGGCTTTAACAACCTGACAAAGGCGCTGAGCTTTAACATCTATGATGTCTGCTACGCCAAGACCCCGCGGGAGCAGCGGGACTATATCTCTTATATCGACGAGCAATACAATTCGGAGCGCCTGACCAACATCCTCACCACCCTGACCGACATGATCGGCGCGCAGGTGCTCAACATCGCCCGCCAGGACTATGACCCGCAGGGTGCCTCGGTCACCATCCTGATTGCCGAGGGCTCGATGATCCCGGTGGGAGAAACCCAGCTGGCCCACCTGGACAAGAGCCATGTGACGGTGCACACCTACCCGGAATATCATCCGGAAACCTGCCTTGCCACCTTCCGGGTGGACATCGACGTGGCCACCTGCGGGGCCATCACCCCGCTGTCCACCCTGGACTACCTGATCGGCTCGTTCGACTCGGACATCATCACCATGGACTACCGGGTGCGCGGATTTACCCGCGACGTCAACGGCCACAAGCTGTTTCTGGACCACCCGGTCACCTCCATCCAGGACTACATCAACCCGCAGACGCTGCGCCGCTATGACGCGGTGGACATCAACGTCTACGACGCAAACCTGTTCCACACCAAGATGATGGTCAAGGAGATCGACCTGCAAAACTATCTGTTTAAAACCGACGTCTACGAGCTGCCGCCGCAGACGCGCCTGGAAATTATGAACAACCTGCGCCGCGAGATGATCGAAATCTTCAGCGGGCGCAACATCTACTAAGCGGGCGGCAGCCGTTTTTCTTATGAGGGGGTAGTGATTTTCTGATGAAACTGGATCAAAGCCGGGCGCCCATCTATGAGGCGCTGGAAAACTTCCGAAAGATGCGGGTCGTCCCGTTTGACGTCCCCGGCCACAAGCGCGGCCGCGGCAACCCCGAGCTGGTGGCGCTGCTGGGCGAAAAGTGCGTGGGCATGGACGTCAACTCGATGAAGCCGCTGGACAATCTGTGCCACCCGGTCTCGGTCATCCGGGAAGCCGAGCAGCTGACCGCCGGCGCCTTCGGCGCGGCGCACGCCTTTTTGATGGTGGGCGGCACCACCTCCGCCGTGCAGGCGATGGTGCTGTCGGTGGCAAAACGCGGGGAGAAAATCATCCTGCCCCGCAACGTCCACCGCAGCGTGATGGGCGCGATGGTGCTGTGCGGTGCGGTGCCGGTCTATGTCAACCCCGAATGCGACGAGCGTCTGGGCATCCCGCTGGGGATGAAGCTTGCCGAGGTGGAAAAGGCCATCCTGCAAAATCCCGACGCCAAGGCCATCCTGGTCAACAACCCCACCTACTACGGCATCTGCTCCGACCTCAAAGGCATTGTAGAGCTGGCGCACCGCCACGGCATGCTGTGCCTGGTGGATGAGGCGCACGGCACCCACCTTTATTTTGGCGAAAACATGCCCATCAGTGCGATGGCGGCCGGCGCGGACATGGCGGCGGTCTCGATGCACAAGTCCGGCGGCAGCCTGACCCAGAGTTCGGTGCTGCTGACAGGTCCGGCCATGCACGAGGGTTATGTGCGGCAGATCATCAACCTGACCCAGACCACCAGCGCCTCCTACCTGCTGCTTTCCAGCCTGGACATCTCCCGGCGCAACCTTGCCCTGCGCGGCAAGCAGGCCTTTGCCGGCGTTGTGGAGATGGCTGAATATGCCCGCCGCGAGATCAACAACATCGGCGGCTACTACGCCTACTCGCGGGAGCTGATCAACGGCGACAGCGTCTATGACTTCGACGTAACCAAGCTGGCGGTCAACACGCTGGACATCGGCCTTGCCGGCATCGAGGTGTACGACCTGCTGCGCGACGAATACGACATCCAGATCGAGTTTGGGGATCTGGGCAACCTGCTGGCCTACCTCTCGATCGGCGACCGGCAGCGGGACGTCGAGCGGCTGGTGGGCGCCCTCTCCGAGGTGCGCCGCCGCTTTGGCCGCAAGGACAAGGCCAACCTGATGAAGCAGGAATACATCGACCCTGAGGTCGCCGTCTCCCCGCAGGAGGCCTTCTACGCCGACAAGGAGTCGCTCCCGCTGCGCCAGACCGAGGGCCGCATCTGCAGCGAGTTTGTGATGTGCTACCCGCCGGGCATCCCGATTCTGGCCCCGGGCGAGCGGATCACCGGCCCCATTTTAGACTACATCGAATATGCAAAGAGCAAAGGCTGCTCGATGACCGGTCCGGAGGACGCGATGATCGAACGGCTCAACGTACTGAAAGGAGTTTAAGACAAAGATGGAATTTTGGTTTTCTGAACAGCAGACCCCCAACGTCAAGCTTTCGATCCGGGTCGACCGCCAGCTGTACAGCGGCAGAAGCGAGTTCCAGCGCATCGACGTCTTCGACTCCCCGGAATTCGGCCGCTTTCTCACCCTGGACGGCTACATGATGCTGACCGAAAAGGACGAGTTTATCTACCACGAGATGATTACCCACGTCCCGATGGCGGTGCATCCGCACGTGCGCAAGGCGCTGGTGATCGGCGCGGGCGACGGCGGCGTTGTGCGCGAGTTAACCCGCTACCCCGAAATCGAGCAGATCGACTTGGTCGAGATCGACCAGCTGGTGGTGGAGGTCTGCAAAAAGTATCTCCCGCAGACCGCCTGCCGCTTCGACGACCCGCGGGTGCAAATCCACTATGAGGATGGTTTAAAGTTTGTGCGCACCTGCGAGGACGAGTACGACCTGATTATTGTCGACTCCACCGACCCGTTCGGCCCGGGCGAGGGGCTGTTCACCCGCGAGTTTTACGGCAACTGCTACAAGGCCCTCAAGGAGGACGGCATCATGGTCAACCAGCATGAGAGCCCCTTCTACGATGAGGACGCCACCGCCTGCCAGCGCGCACACAAGCGCATCGTGGAGTCCTTCCCCATCAGCCGCGTCTATCAGGCGCACATCCCGACCTACCCGTCCGGGCACTGGCTGTTCGGCTTTGCCTCCAAAAAATACCACCCGCTGCGGGACCTGCAGGAGGCCCGCTGGAACCTGCGCGGCCTTTCCTGCAAATACTACACGACCACACTGCACAAGGGCGCATTTTATCTGCCCGCTTACGTTGAGGAGCTTTTGAAAAATGTTGAATAAAAATGTTGAAGTATTCATGGGCTGCGACACCGGCTGGCACTTTGCCTCCACCGTGCTGTTTGGCGCGCCCTTTGATTCCACCACCTCCTACCGCCCCGGCACCCGCTTTGGCAGCGGGGCCATCCGCCGCGAGTCCTACGGCATCGAGAGCTACAGCCCCTACCAGGACCGCGACCTGCTGGACGGCGATGTGGTCGATATCGGTGACATCGAGCTGTGCTTCGGCGACTCTGCGGCCGCTCTGGATAGCATCACCCAGCAGACCCGCCGGATTTTGGCCTCGCACAAGCGCCCCTTCATGCTGGGCGGCGAGCATCTGGTGACCTTGGGTGCCTTCCGTGCGGTGGCGGAAAAGTTCCCGGATGTGCACATCATTCACTTTGACGCCCACGCCGACCTGCGGGACGACTATCTGGGCGTTTCTCTCTCCCACGCCTGCGTCATGCGCCGCTGCTGGGAGCTTGTGGGCAACGGCCGCATCTTCCAGTTTGGCATCCGCTCGGGCGACCGGGAGGAGTTTTCCTGGGGACGCACCCACGTCAGAACAAACCGCTTTAACTTCGATACCCTGGAGGAGGTTGTCGAGCAGCTGCAGGGCAAACCGGTCTACTTCACCCTCGACCTGGATGTGCTGGACCCGTCGGTCTTTCCCGGCACCGGCACCCCGGAACCGGGCGGCGTCAGCTTTGAGGAATTGAGAAAGGCCGCTACCCTGGTCTGCTCGAAGCTGCGGATCGTCGGCTGCGACGTCAACGAGCTGAGCCCCCACTATGACCAGAGCGGCGTTTCCACCATCGTCGCCTGCAAGATTGTCAGAGAGATGCTGCTTGCATTTCAGAAATAGAAAAAGCAATTGACCAAAGGAGGTTTTATTTTATGGGAAAAGTTTTAATCATCGGCTGCGGAGGCGTGGCCTCGGTCGCCATCCACAAATGCTGCCAGAACAGCGAGGTCTTTGAGGAGATCTGCATCGCCAGCCGCACCAAAGAAAAGTGCGACGCTTTGAAGGAGAAACTCCAGGGCACCACCAAGACCAAAATCACCACCGCCAGGGTGGACGCCAACAACGTCGACGAGCTTGTGAACCTCATCAACGAGGTCAAGCCTGACCTGGTGCTCAACCTCGCCCTGCCTTATCAGGACCTGACCATCATGGACGCCTGCCTTGCCACCAAGACCCACTATGTGGACACCGCCAACTATGAGCCGGAAGATACCGCAAAATTCGAGTACAGCTGGCAGTGGGCCTACCGCGAGCGCTTTGAAAAGGCCGGCATCATCGGCCTTCTGGGCAGCGGCTTTGACCCGGGCGTCACCAGCGTCTTTTCCGCCTATGCTCTGAAACACGAGTTTGACGAGATCAACTACATCGACATCCTTGACTGCAACGGCGGCGACCACGGCTACCCGTTCGCCACCAACTTTAACCCTGAGATCAACATCCGCGAGGTTTCCGCCAATGGCTCCTACTGGGAGGACGGCCACTGGGTGGAGACTAAACCGATGGAGATCAAGCGCGAATACGACTTTGACGGCGTCGGCAAGAAGGACATGTACCTGCTGCACCATGAGGAGATCGAGAGCCTGGCGCTCAACATCCCGGGCATCAAGCGCATCCGCTTCTTCATGACCTTCGGCCAGAGCTATCTGACCCACCTGAAATGTTTGGAAAATGTCGGCATGACCTCCATCGAGCCGATCATGTTCGAGGGCAAGGAGATCGTTCCGCTGCAGTTTTTGAAGGCAGTTCTGCCGGACCCGTCCTCCCTCGGCCCGCGCACCGTCGGTAAGACCAACATCGGCTGCATCTTCCGCGGCAAAAAGGACGGCAAGGACAAGACCTACTACCTCTACAACATCTGCGACCACCAGGAGTGCTACAAGGAGGTCGGCTCGCAGGCTGTGGCCTACACCACCGGCGTTCCGGCCATGATCGGCGCGATGATGATCCTGACCGGCAAGTGGAACAAGCCCGGCGTACACAACATGGAGGAGTTCGATCCCGATCCGTTCATGGACGCACTGAACAAGTGGGGCCTGCCGTGGAAGGAAAACCGCGACCCGGTTCTGGTAGACTAGATGAAAAAGATCGACCTCGCAGCCTTCCCCACCCCCTACTTTGTGGTGGATGAGGCAAGGCTGCGCCACAATCTTGCAATTTTAAAAGGGGTGTGCGACCGCACCGGCTGCAAAATCCTGCTGGCGCAGAAGGCCTTCTCGATGTTTGCCGCCTACCCCATCATCCGGGAGTATCTTGCCGGCACCACCGCCAGCGGCCTTTTTGAGGCGCGGCTGGGACACGAGCAGTTCGGCGGGGAGACGCACGTCTTTTCCCCTGCCTACCGCGAGGAGGAGTTTGTGCAGCTATTGCAGTACGCCGACGACTTTGTCTTTAATTCCCCCAACCAGCTGCGCAAGTATGGTAAGCGGGCAAAGGATGCGGGCAAATCGGTCGGCCTGCGGGTCAATCCTGAGTGCTCCACCCAGGAGGGCCACGCCATCTATGACCCCTGCGCCCCCGGCTCCCGGCTGGGCACCACCCTTGCAAACTTTGACGAGTCGCTGCTCCCGCTGCTGGATGGACTGCACTTCCATACCCTGTGCGAACAAAATTCCGATGACCTGGAAACCACCGCACGGGCCTTTGAGGAGAAGTTTGGAAAATATCTGCATGGCCTCAAATGGGTAAATTTCGGCGGCGGCCACCACATCACCCGCCCCGACTATGACATCGAGCGGCTGGTGCGGACAATCGAGCACTTCCGCGATACTTATGGCGTGCAGGTCTACCTCGAACCCGGCGAAGCGGTGGTCTACCATGCCGGATTCCTGGTCGCCAGCGTGCTGGAAACGCTGCACAATGGAATGGATATTGCCATCCTCGATACCTCCGCCGCCTGCCACATGCCCGATGTGCTGGAAATGCCCTACCGTCCGCCGCTTCTCAACAGCGGCGAACTGGGCGAAAAGGCGCATACCTACCGTCTGGGCGGCCCGACCTGCCTGGCTGGGGATATCATCGGGGACTACTCCTTCGACCAGCCCCTGCAGGAAGGCGACCGGCTCGTCTTTGAGGATATGGCGCTGTATACGATGGTCAAGACCAATACCTTCAATGGCATGCCGCTGCCCGCTATCCTGTGGCGGGATGCGCAGGGGCAGGGATGGCTGGTGAAGGAATTCGGGTATGAGGACTTTAAAAACAGACTCTCCTGAGAAATAAAGTTTTCGCCAGCCTTTTTCAAAAGGCTGTGGTTTCCAAAGGCAAAGCCTTTGGTCGCACGCCGCAGCGTGCGAAACTCCTTATCGTTCAAGCGCCAAGTCGCGCTTAAACTTTCTGCTGCATTTTCCTTTTGCGTTTCGCGACATGAAATTGAACAAAGTTCAATTTCCCCAGTTTGTACAAGAGCTTTTGTAAGAGAAAAGCTCCCTCAAGAAACTGTCATATCGTACAATCCAGAAAAACCTCCCGGTGGGAGGTTTTTCTGCTGTAGAAGCAAATCTCAGTGAGCGGAAAATAGCGCAGCGCCTTTTCCGCGGTCCTCCGCGGGAACAGCGCAGCGCATTCCCGCCCTTCTTTCTACATACACATAAAAAAGCGAGGGAAAATTTCCCTCGCTTTTTTGCGTGCGGTTGCACGCCCGAATGCAACTTTTCCCCAAAAACGGGGTATAGATGAAAGCCTCTGTTTTCCCTAGTTCCCCCGCTCCGCAATCCAGCCTTCCCGGTAGGCGGTCAGCAGGTCCTCCAGGTCGGCAATCTGCTCCTTGAGCTTCTCGCCGGTGTCGGTGTCGGCCACCATCACCCGCTTCTGGAAGGTGACCACCTGCTGCGAATCCGAATCGATGTCCAGGTTCTCCTTGAGCGCCGCCTCCATGCCGAAAAAGGGCTGGTGGGATTTTAAGCGCATGCCGTGGGAATTAAAGATCAGGGTGTAGCCCGCGATGCCGGTCGTCTTTTGGTAGGCCTTGCAGAAGCCGCCGTCGATGACAATCAGCCTGCCGTGCGCCTTGAGCGGATTCTCCCCCTCCTTGACGTGAATGGGGGTGTGGCCGTTGATGATGTGGGCGTTCTCCGAGTAAAGCCCAAACTCCCGCAGCAGCATCCGGCAGACCGGCTCGGAACTTTGATAGCGGTAGTAGGGGTTCTGCGGCTCGGTCCAGGTGGATTTGTCCTCGATGAAGGTGCGCTCGAAGGTCTTGACCACCCGGCCGGACAGCGGCGAGTTGCTGCCGCACCATAAGTACCACATAAAGTCCAGATATTCCTGCCGCGGCTCCTCCGAGAAGAAAGCCCGGCGCGCTGTCATGTCGGCGTAGTCCATGTAGCTCTTGCCCTGATAGATGCGGCCGCCCAGCTGCACCGCCTTGAGGTTGCCGTCCTCGTCCAGCGGCACACAGCCGTGGAACAGCAGGTTGCCGTTAAACTTGCGGTACATGCTGCCGTTGTTGTACAGAAAGGTGACGTGCCGCTGCAGCTGCTCGCTCTCCAAAAACAGCTTTTCCAGCTCGTCCATGATCTCACGCTCGGCCTCCGAGAGCTTGTAGGGGTCGTCGCGGTCGACGGTGGGGAAGGTTTTCTCCTTGAGCGGGTAGACCTTGCCGCCCAGCTCGATGGTGGCGCTGTCAAAGTCCACCTTGTCCAGCAGCAGGCGGTCCTCCATCCCAAAGTCGGGGTTGCGGCGGATGATCCGGCCCTCCAGCTTAAAGAGGATGATCGAAATGGCCATCTTGGCCGCCTGGGTGACGTCCTTGGCCGGGTAGGTCTTTTCCGCAAACAGCACCAGCGGGCGCAGGCTGATGCCGTAGCCCTGCTCCAGCACCGAGATGTTGTTGTAGGAAAGACAGTTGCGCACCACGGCGGCGATGCAGGCCTGGCTGCCGCAGGCCGCGCCCATCCACAGGATATCGTGGTTGCCCCACTCGATGTCCAGCGAATGATGCTCCATCAGCATGTTCAGGATGGCGTCCGGCCGCTCGCCGCGGTCAAAGATGTCCCCCACGATGTGCAGATGGTCCACCGCCAGCCGCTTAATCAGGCTGGACAGGGCAATGATGAAGTCGTCTCCCTCCTCGAGCTTGAGCAGGGTGTCGATGATCTTCTGGTGGTAGAGCAGCTGGTTGTCGTCCTCGTCGCGCTGGGCATGCAGCAGCTCGTCCAGGATGTAGCTGTAGGCCGGCGGCATCGCCTTGCGCACCTTGGAGCGGGTGTATTTGGAGGAAAGCAGCTTTGCCAGGTCGATCAGGCTCTGCAGCACAAAGCGGTACCACTCCTCGCTGCTGCGCCCCTCCTCCCGGATCTTTTTGAGCTTCTCCTCCGGGTAGTAGATCAATGTGCACAGGCTGGAACGCTCCATCGGGGTCAGCGTCTCAGAAAACAGCATGTCCACCTTTTCCCGGATGACGCCGGCGGAATTGTTGAGGATGTGCTTGAAGGCCTCATATTCCCCGTGCAGGTCGCTCATAAAGTGCTCGGTGCCTTTGGGCAGATTGAGGATTGCCTGCAGGTTGATGATTTCGGTGCAGACCTGCTGCCTGGTCGGATATTTTTCCGACAGCAGGCGCAGGAATTTGATGCGGTCGCCTATCATGTTCATGGTACACCTCCGTTTGTTTTTACTCTCTTCTTTTTGGACAAAAATATATAAAATTTTCGCCCCCCGCGACGACCAACTAAACCGTTTCCGTACAAACTCGGTGCCGCGAGGTAAAATCCAGGATTCCCTCCAAACCAATTCGCGAATTGGATGCAGGCTCAGCCTGCCGCGAATTGGGTGCAGGCTCAGCTTGGTCAGTCTGGTAGACCAGTCTGCCCGGTTGTTTTCTTTTTAACACAGCCAAAAAGAAAACCGGAAGGAGTTCGCTGCAACAGGACTTTCCTTCCGGTTCTTCTTATCGTGTGTTATCTGCCGCAGCAGTTTTTATACTTTTTGCCGCTTCCGCACGGGCAGGGATCGTTTCTGCCGATCTTCTTGCCCTGACGCTTTACCGTGGCAGGCGCTACGGTTCCGTCGGAGCTGGTCGAAATGGGTTTTGCTACCTGCTCGCGCTTAGGCGCTTCCTTCGGCGGCTCTGCGCCCGGTTTGCGGAACGGAGCCAGCAGCAGGATCTTGACAGTCTCCTCGCGGATGCTGGCGTTCATCTCGTCGAACATGTCGAAGCCCTCGATGCGGTACTCGACAACCGGGTCCTTCTGGCCGTAGGAGCGCAGCGAGATGCCCTTCTTGAGCTCGTCCATCGCGTCGATGTGGTCCATCCACTTGGTGTCGACCTCTTTGAGCAGCACGACGCGCTCCAGCTCGCGGGTGATGTTCTCGCCCAGCTCCGCCTCGCGTTTGGCGTACAGCTCATGCACCTTCTCTTTGATCTGCTCGGTGAGCTGCTTGCGGTCCACGCTCTTGAGCTGATCCGGCTCGATGTTCAGCAGGTCGCCGGCAATCAGGCCGATGAAGTAGTTGCGGAAGCCCTCCATGTTCCAGTGCTCCGGCTCCACGCCGTCCGGCATGTACATGCCGACCGCCGACTCGACCGTCTCGTCCATCATGGTCAGGATGGAATCCTTGAGGTTCTCGCCGTCCAGTACGCGGTTGCGCTGGCCGTAGATGATCTCGCGCTGCTTGTTCATGACGTCGTCGAACTGCAGGACGTTTTTACGGATGCCGAAGTTGCGGCCCTCGATCTTGCGCTGGGCGCTCTCGATGGTGTTGGAGAGGATCTTGTTCTCGATCGGGGTGTCCTCGTCGATCTTGAGGGTCTCCATCAGGTTGTTGATGCGGTCGCCGCCGAACAGTCTCATCAGGTCGTCTTCCAGCGAGAGGTAGAAGCGGGAGCAGCCCGGGTCGCCCTGACGGCCGGAACGGCCGCGCAGCTGGTTGTCGATACGTCTGGATTCGTGGCGCTCGGTGCCGACGATGAACAGGCCGCCGGCCTCCTTGACCTTCTCAGCCTCGGGGCGCAGCTGCTCCTTGAACTGCTTGGACAGCTCGGTGAAGCGCTTGCGGGCCTCGATGACCTCCTCATCGTCGGTGTCGCCGAAGCCGGTCGCCTCAACGATCAGGTTCTCATAGTAACCTTCCTTGCGCATCTGGTTCTTGGCCAAAAACTCGGCGTTACCGCCCAGCATGATGTCGGTACCACGGCCGGCCATGTTGGTGGCGATGGTGACCGCACCGTACTGGCCCGCCTGTGCGACGATCTCTGCTTCCTTCTCGTGGTACTTGGCGTTGAGCACCTGATGCTTGATGCCGTGGCGCTTGAGCAGGGCGCTCAGCTCCTCGGAGGTCTCGATCGAGACGGTGCCGACCAGGACCGGCTGGCCCTTGGCGTGGCACTCTTTAACCTGTTCGACAACGGCGTTGAATTTGCCTCTGCGGGTCTTGTAGACGACATCCGGCAGATCGGTTCGGATAACCGGCTTGTTGGTCGGGATCTCGATAACGTCCATGCCATAGATCTCACGGAACTCCTGCTCCTCGGTCATGGCGGTACCGGTCATACCAGACAGCTTTTCGTACATACGGAACAGGTTCTGGTAGGTGATGGTGGCCAGCGTCTTGGACTCGCGCTTAACCTCCACGCCCTCTTTGGCCTCGATGGCCTGATGCAGGCCCTCGCTGTAACGGCGGCCGTTCATGATACGGCCGGTGAACTCGTCGACGATGAGCACCTCGTTGTCCTTGACGACGTAGTTGATGTCGCGGTGCATGGTACCGTGCGCCTTGATGGCCTGGTTGATGTGGTGCTGGATGGTGGAGTTCTCCATATCCATCAGGTTTTCCAGCCCGAAGAATTCCTCCGCCTTCTTGACGCCGGACTTGGTCAGCGTCGCGGTCTTGGCCTTCTCGTCGACGATGTAGTCGGCGTCGATGACGTCGTCGTGCTCCTCCTTGTCGTCCAGCTCCTTGACCTTGTACATCTTCAGGGTGCGGGCGAAGCGGTCGGCCACCTTGTACAGGTCGGTGGACTTGTCGCCGCGGCCGGAGATGATCAGCGGCGTTCTGGCCTCATCGATCAAAATCGAGTCGACCTCGTCGACCACCGCGAAGTAGTGGCCGCGCTGCACGCGGTTCTCTTTGTAAATCTGCATGTTGTCGCGCAGATAGTCGAAACCAAACTCGTTGTTGGTGCCGTAGGTGATGTCCGCCTGGTAGGCTTTTTTGCGGTCGGCAGGCTCGATGTCGTGGATGACAAGGCCGACGGTCAACCCTAACCAACGGTAAACCTTGCCCATCTCCTCCGAGTCGCGCTTTGCCAGGTAGTCGTTGACGGTGACGACGTGCACGCCTTTGCCGGTCAGCGCGTTCAGGTAAACCGGCAGGGTGGCCACCAGGGTCTTACCTTCACCGGTCTTCATCTCGGCGATGCGGCCCTGATGCAGCACGATGCCGCCGATGACCTGCACCGGGAAGTGCTTCATGCCCAGCACGCGCCACGCGGCCTCGCGGCAGGTGGCAAACGCTTCCGGCAGGATGTCGTCGAGCGTCTCGCCGTTTGCCAGTCGCTCCTTAAATTTTGGCGTCATCGCCTTGAGCTCCTGGTCGGACATTTTGGAATACTGCTCGTCCAGTGCCAGCACCTTGTCGCGAATCGGATAGATTCGCTTGAGCTCGCGCTCGGAGTAGGTTCCAAAGATCTTATCCATCAATCCCATAATTTTTTACACCTCATTTGTTAAAAAGGAACGCCCCTGAAATCACAATCAGACTCAATGCGGGAGCCTTCCTTTTGCCGGGGAACTGTTCTTTTATTTTTCTATTGGATGGCCCTCACGGGACCTTTTTTCCTTCTCCCAATTATTAAGAAGAAAGCGGCCAAAGAAAATAGCCATATCTATGACATTGTACCTCTATTGACCCTGTTTTGTCAAACCTTCCGCGGGGGATTCTTTAAATAAATTGTGTCCATTTTTAAAATTCTGCCTTTCGGGGGACACAATCTCCCAGGATTCGCCCTCGGAGGGGCTGCGGGGCTTTTAATCTCCCTGTTAAGACCGGGCGGTGTGCCCTCCCTGAGGGGAGAGTACAAAAAAGCCCCCTGATGGGGGGCTTTTTTTACTTCAGTTCGATGGTATAGGCAAAGCCGTACTCCTGCTGCAGAGCCTTGACCTTGTCCTCGTTGTCCTCAATGAAGGTAGGGGTGTAGACCGATTTGCCTTCCTTTTTGTAGTCCTCCAGGATAGCTTCCAGCTTCTCCCAGCACTCCTCGCGCTTTTCTTCGGCGGTGTTTTCCAGGTCGATGACAAACTCTCTGTGTTTGGGGATTCTTGCCTTCATAATGCTCTCTTTTCCTTTCTTTGAATGGCTTCCCCTTCATTTTACTCCCAAGCGGGAAAATCGTCAAGACACTTTTGCGCGCAAAGTCCCTACAGTCCCCGCACCGCCTCGGACATCACCTGCCCGATCGGCTCGCGGATGATGAGCGAAGCGCGCCGGTCATAGGGGGTCTCGGTCTTGTTGATGAGCACCAAATCCAGCCCGTCATAGTATTGCAGCAGCCCCGCCGCCGGGTAAACCGCCAGCGAGGTGCCACCCACAATCATCAGGTCGGCGGCCATGATGTGGCGGATGGCCTTTTCCAGCACGTCGCTGTCCAGACTCTCCTCATACAGCACCACGTCCGGCTTGATGACGCCGCCGCAGGAGCAGCGCGGCACACCCTTGCCCTTCCACTGCAGCATCTCCTGCAGGGAATAATGCTTGCCGCACTGCTGGCAGGTGTTGCGGTGGACGCTGCCGTGCAGCTCGTACACCCGCTTGCTGCCCGCCTGCTGGTGCAGGCCATCGATGTTCTGGGTGATGACCGCCGACAGCTTGCCCATCTCCTCGAGCTTTGCCAGCGCGATGTGCGCCGGGTTGGGCTTTGCGTCCGGGTAGACCATCTTGTCAAAATAGTACTCAAAAAACTGCTCGGTGTGGCGCACAAAGAAGGTGTGGCTGAGCATCGTCTCGGGCGGGTAGGGGTACTTCTTCTGCTCCCTGCCGCTGTACAAGCCCTCGTCGCTGCGGAAATCCGGGATATTCGAAGCGGTTGAAACGCCGGCCCCGCCGAAGAAAACGATGTGGCTGCTGCGTTTGAGCAGCTCGTGCAGCTGCTGTACATTTTGATTCATCCTGCATCCTCCTTTGTGTCGGTCTTTGGTGGCTCGCTTATTTTTCCTCGGTCAGCAGCTGCAGAATCTTGACGTTGCGCTGCATAAACCGCGCCATCTCCTCAGCGCTGAGCGGCTTATGAGCGATCTGCGCCAGGTCATAGACCTGCTGGCAGACCAGCTCCTTGTTCTCGTCGGAGAGCGAACCCAGCCGCTGGATAATCGGATTGTCGCGGTTGAGCACCAGGGTGGTCTCGGTTTCCGGCGCAAAGCTCTCGCCCAGAGTACGGCTCATATCCTGGATGCGGCGGGCATACTCGGACAGCAGGATGACCGCCGGGGTATCCTGCGCCTTCAGGCTCTCCACCCGATAGCTGAGCTTCTGGTCGGGCAGATACTTTTTAAAGCACTCGGTCAGCTCCTTGTCGGATTCCTCCTGCGCCTTTTTCTCCTCCTCGGTCTGCTCGGATTTGAGCGCGCTGCCAAGGTCGGCGTCGATGCGCAGGAATTTGAGCTTGTTCGGCTCCTTATATTCCAGCATGCTGATGAAGTGCGGGTCGATCACATGGTCGAGCACCGCGGCGGTCAGGCCGTTTGCCTTGAACATCGCGATGTACTGCGCCTGCAGGTCCTTGTCGGTGATGTAGTAGATCTTGTTCTCGTCGGTCTTGGGGTATTCCTCGAGCGTCTTGTACTCGCCGTCGATGGTCTTTAAAAGCAGGATGTCCTTGATGCGGTCGTAGAATTTTTCATCCTTCAGGCAGCCAAACTTTAAGAACACCGCAATGTCGTCCCAGTATTTCTCATAGGTCTCGCGCTCGTTTTTAAAGATCTGGTGCAGCTTGTCCGAAACCTTTTTGGTGATGTGCTGGGCAATCTTCTGCACCTGTCCGTCGTTCTGCAAAAAGCTGCGGGAGACGTTGAGCGGCATGTCCGGGCAGTCGATGACGCCCTTGAGCAGCAGCAAAAATTCCGGGATGACCTCCTTGATGTTGTCGGCGACAAAGACCTGGTTGCTGTAGAGCTTGACCTGGCCGGGGATGATCTCCAGCTTGTTCTGCTGCTTCGGGAAATAGAGGATGCCCTTGAGGTTAAACGGATAGTCGACGTTGAGGTGGATCCAGAACAGCGGCTCGTTAAAATCCATAAAGACCTTGTGGTAAAATTCCTTGTACTCCTCGTCGGTGCAGTCCTTCGGAGCTTTCAGCCACAGCGGATGGGTGTCGTTGACCGGGCGCGGCTTGACAATCTCCTTCTTTTCGGTGCCGTCCTCGTTCTTTTCGGGGTTGCCCTCCTCGTCATAGACGGTGCGCTCCTCGTCGTGCGGGTTGAGGTAGATTTCGTACGGCATGAACTGGCAGTACTTGTGCAGAATCTCGTGGATGCGCGCCTCCTGCAAAAATTCCTGCTCGTCCTCGGCGATGTTCATGATGATGGTGGTGCCGTGTTCGGTGCGGTCGCCGTCCTCAATCTCGTACTCCTCCTCGCCGGAAGAAACCCAGTGAACCGGTTTTGCGCCCTCCTGGCAGGAGAGGGTCTGAATCTCCACCGTACTGGAAACCATGAAAGCCGAATAGAATCCCAGGCCAAAGTGGCCGATGATGCCGGCGTCGCCCTCGCTCTTCTCCTTGTATTTTTCCAAAAATTCCTCCGCGCCGGAGAAGGCGATCTGGGTGATGTACCGCTCCACCTCGTCCTCGGTCATGCCGATGCCGTTATCCGAGACGATCAGCTGCTTTTTGTCCGGGTCGATGGTGACGATGACCTTTGGCTGATAGCCCTCCTCGTCCGGCGCCTGGCCGATGCCGCGCAGACTCTCCAGCTTTTTGATGGCGTCGCAGCCGTTGGAGACAATCTCCCTTAAAAAGATATCCTTGTCCGAATAGAGCCATTTTTTGATGATTGGAAACATGTTCTTGGAATTGACACTGATCTGTCCTTGCCGTTTCATCTGAAAAACCTCCCATAAGCATGAAAAATAATCCCGCAAACGGGGATGGAGGGGCCTCTTTCTGTCCCTCTTTGTGGATTTGCAGGCGATATGGATAAAGTCGTTTTCTATTTTCCATAGTTTTATCTGCAAATCTATATGAAAGCTACAAAATTATTTTACTCTTTTGCTTGTAAATGTCAATATCATGCTCAAAAAGTTTTCTCTTTTTTCAAATCTGACCGCTTGTTTGTTGTTTGACGATTAATTTTCCACAAAAATTCTTTCTACCGTACCCCGACAAAGTGTAAAACCCTGTTTTTTCAGCCATAATAAAGCTGAAAAGCCTTCTAAAATTGCACTCTGCAACAGTTTGTTCATGAATATTACCATTTGTAATTTCTATTTTTCACATTCCCCACGCGTTTAGAGGCGGCTTAAAAAGCTGTTTTTATCAGCCTTTTCCACATTTTAAACGAGGTTTTCAACTATTATCCCCTGGCTCCACCCGCTTCCTGTCGGTTTTTGTTATACAATCTGGATAATTTTTACCTTTCCCCGCTGTTTTCAACATTATCAACACAGTTTTCCACTTTCCATAATCATTTTAAACAGAAAGGTCTGATCCAAGATGGTCCGTGGCACCAACAAACGAATCATTGAAATTAACGACACCCAAAATCCCTACTTCGAGCGCGCCGTGCTCTACCTGAAAGATACCCAGGAGGCCTCCTCCAAAAAGGCGATGGAAACACAGGCCCAGCGGTTTTTAAGCTCGCTCGCCGCGCCGCTGCTGCGGGGCGGGAGAATCTCCCTCTTGCAGATGAACGGCAAGAGGTGGTTTGCCGCCCTTAAATTGCTGCTCTCCGCCGCCGCGGGCGGGCTGCTGACCTTTTTGGTGGTGCGGTGAGCTTTAAGCGACGGTCGCCGATTCCAGCAGGGTCAGCGTCTTGGCCTCGCAGTCGAGCTCAGCTTGTACCCCAAGCGGCAGCACGCCGGTGGGGAAGGCGTGACCGATGTTGAGGTTGTACAAAATTGGCAGATGCCGCAGCCCCTCCTCCTGCGCCACCACCTGGAGCAGCACCTGCTTGTATTCCTCATAGTAGACCTCTCCCTGCGGCTTGCCCACCACGATGCCGCTGATTGCCCGCAGAATCCCCTGTGCGGCCAGGCTGCGCAGGGCATAGGTCAAAGTCGCCGGGGAGGGCTTTTCCTCGCTGGTCTCCAGCAGGAGCAGGGCGCCCTGCCACTCCTTTGGCGCCGGCCAGATGGGTGTGCCCACCGCCATGCAAAAGACATCGACGCAGCCGCCCATCAGCTGCCCCTGTACCTTTCCGCTGCCCTGCAGCAGCTCGTAGCCGTGGGTCTCGGGGCGCAGACGCTTTGCGATGTGCACATTCTGCTCGTCCCATGGGACATAGTCGTCCGACCAGCTGGAACTGGAGGGCACCACATAGCCCGCGCTGTCGGCAAACAGCAGGCGGCGCACCGCCTCCCTGGTGTAATCAAACATGCGGACATATTCGCCGAACTCGCACATCACCGAGGGCCCGTAGAAGGAAACAAGCCCCGCCCGCTGCATCATCAGGTGGTTGATGGTGGTGTCGGAGTAGCCCATGAAGATTTTGGGGTTGTCCCGCATCACCGCAAAGTCGATGTAGGGCAGGGTGCGGATGGTGTCGTCCCCGCCGATGGCGCAGAAAATGGCGGCAATCGACCGGTCGCGAAAGGCGTCCATCAGGTCCCGCGCCCGCAGCTCGGGGTGGCGCGCCACAAAATCGCTCCCCTTTAAAGCGTGCGGCATGGGCACCAGCTCCAGCTGAAATTCTTCCTTCAGCCGCTTTTTTGCAATGTCGTATTTGTGCAAAAACTGCGGGTCCCCCAGCCCTCCCCAGGAGAGGCTGACCATGGCAACCCGGTCGCCGGGATATAACCGCCTCGGTTTAAGCATCATTCTTTCCTCCCTTTCCCCTGTCATCACAGGGGATTTTTTCTTTCCTCCATTGTACCCCATTCCTCCGCTGTCCGCAACCAAAAGTCCCGCCTTGTCTTGCCCGAGCGATTGCGCGAAGCGTGAGCGACCTTCCCTCTTTTCGGATTTCATCTTGCTGCCGGCCTGTCGCGCGAAGCGTAAGAGTTTTTCTTTGCGTACTTTCTTTTTCTCTCAAAAAGAAAGTGCGGAGCGAACGACCCTCCCGCTGGCTTCCATTTCTTCCGAAGGCGATTGCGCGAAGCGCGAGCCCTTCATTTCGGCCTCCATCTTGCTGCCGGCCTGTTGCGCGAAGCGTGAAAGTTTTTCTTTGCATACTTTCTTTTTTTCTCAAAAAGAAAGTATGGGAAATCCCGACAAAGTATGGTATAATGGAACGTATCGACGAGCATTTGTTCCGCGTAGCTGGCGGAACGCAATTTTTCTGACAATTTTTGGAGGTATCAGCAGTGCCCAAAGAATTTACATCCGAACCAAATGCCCGGGAAAGCGCGGTCATCGCAGGCCGCAACGCCGTCACCGAGGCGCTCAAAAAAGGCCGCCCCATCGACTGCATCTATATCCTCAAGGGCGCTGACCGCGGCAGCGTGGGCAAGATCATCGCCTTGGCCAAGGAGCGCGGCGTGCCCGTCAAAGACGCCGCAGCGCAGAAGCTGGATGCCCTGTGCGGCGGTGTAGTCCATCAGGGCGTGGCCGCCATGGCCGCCTGCCATGACTTCTCCACCATGGAGGACATCTTTGCCAAGGCCGGCGACCAGCCGCCCTTTGTCATCATCTGCGACAACATCGAGGACCCGCATAACCTGGGCGCCATCATCCGAACCGCAGAGGCCGCCGGCGCGCACGGCGTCATTATCCCCAAGCGCCGCGGCGTCGGGCTCACCGCCACCGTGGCCAAAACCTCGGCCGGTGCGGTCGAATATATGCCGGTGGTGCGGGTGGCCAACATCGTCTCCACCATCGAGGAGTTAAAGCAGAAGGGATTGTGGATCTTCTGCGCCGACATGGACGGCAAGCCCTGGTGCTCGGCCGATATGGGCGGGCCGATCGGCATCGTCGTCGGGGCCGAGGGCAGCGGCGTCAGCCGCCTGACCAAGGAGCACTGCGACTTTGTCGTCTCGCTGCCGATGAACGGCCAGGTCAACTCGCTCAACGCCTCGGTCGCTGCCGCCATCGTCATCTATGAGGCCGTCCGCCAGCGCAGCGGGCTGCCCGCCTTTACAAGCAACAAATAAATCTCCTGCCAGGGAAACAAAAAAGGAGAATGCAGCATGAACAAGCCATATAACGTTGATGATATCCTCAACGAGATCAAAGCAAAAAAAGCGCGAAGCGCCCGGCCGGCCAGACCTGCGCCCGCAAGACCGGCAGAAAATCCCGCCCCCGCAAGGCCGGAAACCTCCACCGCAACCGCTCCCCGGCCCGCTGAACCGGCCCCGCAGCCGGAAGCACAGCAACAACAGCCGCCAAGACAGCCGCGGCCATCTGAACAGCCGCAGCCCAAACAGCCGCAGCGTCCAGACCCGATGGACAGCACCGGCGTGTTCTTCTCCTCGCTGTCCAACCACCGCGAGACGGTGCGTGAGGAACAGGAGCGGCTGGAGAAGGAACGCCAGGAGCGCGAAAGGCTGGAGGCTCAGCGCCGCGAACAGCAGCGGCTGGAGCAGCAGCGAAAAGAAGCCGAACTGCGCGAACAGCAGCGCCAGGAACAGGAGCGCGCCCGCCTGCAGCAGGAGGAGCTGACCGATTCCTTCTTCCTGGAGCAGCAGCCGGCGGACCTGCCGCCCAAGGAGGCGGCCACCCCCTTCGGCGACATCGAGCCGACCACCCCACCGCCGGAACAACCCGACCCGGACCTGCAGGACAAGACGGAATACCAAAAATATTTTTCTTCCCTGGGCCGCAAAAAGAAGAATGCGCCAAAGCCGGAAAAACAGCCGGAACCGCAGCCGGAGCAGTCCATCACCTTCGACACCTCCTCCTTTGAGACCGGCAGCGAGGAACCGGAGGAGGACCTGTTCGCCTCCACCCCCACCGGCCTGACTGAGGAATTCGGCACCGGCGGCATCTTCTCCAACCAACAGCCAGCGAAAGAGCCGGCCGCTTCCGCCAAAAAAGACGGCAAGGCCTTCCACATCAACCTGCCCGAAGATTTAGACGAGGATGGCGAGCAGCCGCAGCAGGAGGGCGAGCCCACCAGGGAGGACAAAAAGTCCAACCTGTTCCGCCGCAAGGGCACGCAGCAGGCAAAGGAAGAGCCACACTCCTCCCGCCTTGCTTCCGCCGAAATTCCCGTTCCGGAAGAATTTCCGGAGGAGAGCGAGGAGATTGAGGACTACTCCTCCCCCAAGGATAAGGAGGCCATCCTGCACGACATGCGCAGCATCAAGTCCGGCCTGCTCATCCGCATCGCGGCGATGATCGTTCTCTTTGCGCTGTCGCTCTACCTCTCGCTTGCCGCCCGCGACATCCAGATCGGCGGCGAGCTGCTGCCGCTGCCCACCTTCATCCAGCCGGAGCTGCACCTGCGCTCCTACATGGTCTGCCTGTGCGTGGTCTCGGCCATCGGCGCCGTCGTCTGCGCCAATACGGTGGGCGGAGGGCTGCTGGCGCTGCTCAAGTTCCGCGCCAACACCGACACCCTGCCGATGCTGGCGCTGCTGGGCACGCTGGCGCAGGGCATCTGCTTTATCATCAAGCCCGAATATTTCAGCACCGACAAGGCTGACTTTGGCTCCAACCTCTACCTGTTCTTCCCGGTCGCCCTGCTCATCCTGCTGTTTAACCTGATCGGCAAGCTGCTGGTCATCCTGCGCATCCAGCAGAACTTCAAGCTGGTCGCTTCGGAAAAGCGCAAGCACGCCGCCGTCTTTTTAAAGGACCGCACCCTGCTGCGTGAACTCTCCCGCGGGCTTTCGATGGAGGAATACACTATCGCCTACCCGGAGACCAGCCGCTTCCTCTCCAACTTCCTGGACAACTCCTACTCGGAGGACCACGCGGAGAACATGAGCCGCGTGCTGGCGCCGGTCTGCCTGCTGGCAGGCATCGCGCTGTCGGTTCTGTCCTACCTGTTTAACAAAAACGCGGCCGAGGCGGTCTCCACCTTCACCGCCATCATGTGCGTGAGCGCGCCGCTGACCTCCACCATCGCGGCAAACCTGCCGCTCTACCGCCTGGCCCGCCGGCTGATTCCCGCCGGAGCGATGGTTTCCGGCTACTCGGCGGTGGACGCCTTCTCCCGCACCGAAGCGGTGGTGCTGGACGCCAAGGACCTGTTCCGCCCGTCCGACATCATCCTGCACGGCATCAAGCCCTTTGACAAGAGCCAGATCGACTCGGTCATCCTGGACGCCGCCAGCGTGGTCTGCAACACCGACGGCATGCTGACCGACGTCTTTAACAAGATCATCGGCTCCAACCGCTCGATGCTGCGCCCGGTGGAAAACGTCACCTATGAGGACTCGATGGGCCTGTCCGCCTGGGTGGACGGCAAGCGGGTGCTGGTGGGCAACCGCGAGCTGATGGTCAACCACGGCGTCGAGGTTCCCAGCAACGACTATGAAATGCGCTACGTCAAGGACCGCAAGAACATTGTGTACCTGGCAAACTCCGGCCAGCTTTCGGCGATGTTTGTCATCAGCTATCGCCCCAACAAGCAGACAAAGGAGCAGCTGGACAAACTTTCCGAGCGCGGCATGTACCTGATCATCAACACCTCCGACCCGAACATCACCGCCGAGAAGATTCACGCAACCTATGACTTCCCGATGGAGCAGATCAAGCTGATGCCGGCCAAGTTCCACGCCGCCTATGAAAACCTCACCGCCGAGAAGGACCGCTCGCCGGCCAAGATCGGCTTTATCGGCTCCAGCCGGATGATGGTCACCGCCATCCTGGACTGCTTTACCGCCCGCACCGCCATCGACCAGGCGGTGCTCATCCAGATGATCGCGCTGGTGGCCGGCTACGCGCTGGTGGCGCTGTTCTCGCTGATGGGCAACCTGTCCTACCTGAGCATTCTGCACCTGATTTTGTTCCAGGCCGTCTGGGCCATCATCGGCACGGTGGTGCCAAACCTCAAGCGCTATTGATGCCACAGAAAAAGAGCAGCGGGGCGCGCATCGCTGATGCGCGCCCCGCTGCTCTTTGGTTGTGTGAGTTCCCAGAAAGTTTCCCTTGATGAGGTCCCCGGGGGAGGGACCTCATCAGGTTCCAGAAATTTCTAGAACCCACCTTTAGTGGTTGCTCTTCTTTTCCTCCAGCCAATGGGAAAGCTCGTCGATATCCTGTTCGGTCAGGTCGTTGTTGTCGTACAGGGTGTTGACCAGGCTCATGAAGGAGTTTTTGTGCAGCTTCTTGAGGAAATTCTTGGTCTCGTACTCCATGTACTCTTCGCGCTCTACCTGTGGATAATAGATTCTTTCCCTACCACGTTTTTCCGAGGTGAGGAAGCCTCTGTCGATCAGACGGGACAGCAGGGTCAGCAGGGTGGAAATATTCCAGTTCTTCTCCTGGCTGACGACCTTCATTACATCGTTGGTCGACATCGGTGGTGTGTTGTCCCAGATTGCCTTCATAACTTCCAGTTCTGCATCCGGCAACCTTCTCATTTTGTCAAACATATGTTCACCCGCTTCCGTCCGCCTAGCGGCGGACTAATTTATGATTCATCCACATTTATAATTATTACCGACGTAGAACATATTGTCAATGCCCTTTTGAAAACTTGTTCTAAATTTACCAAAAAAAAATTCAAAATTTAGCAATTTTCTATCCTCATTGACCGCAAATTTTCATCCGTTTTTCATCATTGACAGCTGTATCAAATCGATGGTACACTGGTCTTACATCCCTGCTGCCGCTTGCGGCAGCACAAAGGAGGTCAACCGATTGCACCTGAAAAGCATTTCTCATCCGCACGGAACCCTTGTTCAGGGCGTGCAGGATTTTTCGCTGCCGCAGATTTTGGACTGCGGGCAGTGCTTCACCTTTTTCCAGCTGCCGGACGGCTGCTGGCAGGGCTGGGCCGGCGGACACGCTCTAACTGTCTCCCAGCCGCAGCCGGACACCCTGCTGTTTTACCGCACCGACGCCGAAACCTTCCGCCGCTTCTGGCAGCCCTACTTTGACCTGGACACCGACTACGCCGCTATCAAGGCTGTGCTGGCCCAGAACGAGACTTTGCGGCGGGCCATCCAGTTTGCGCCGGGCATCCGTATCCTGCGTCAGGACGGCTGGGAGACGCTGTGCAGCTTTATTATCAGCCAGAACAACAACATCAAGCGAATCAAGGGCATCATCGAGCGGCTGTGCCGCCTGCTTGGGCAGCCCATCGGCGACAGCGGCTTCTTCTCCTTCCCCACTCCGGAAGCATTAGCCGCCGCCACCGCCGAACAGCTGGCGCCGCTGCGCTGCGGGTTTCGTGCCCGGTACCTGATCGACGCCGCGCAGAAGGTCTGCTTCGGCCAAGTGCGGCTGGACGCCATCCCCTCGATGCCGCTGGAGGAGGCCCGCCGGGAACTGATGCAGATCTGCGGCGTCGGGCCCAAGGTCGCCGACTGCGTGCTGCTGTTCGGCTTTCACCGGCTGGAATGCTGCCCGGTGGACGTCTGGATGAAGCGCGTTTTTGCCGTTCTCTACCCCAACGGCCTGCCGGACTGTGCCCGGGACTTTGCCGGCATCGCCCAGCAGTACCTGTTCCACTACGCGCGCACCTGCCCGCAGGCATTTGACCCCGAGGAGGTGTCCGCATGAAGCTGCTCCGTCTCACCGGCCTGCTGCTGAGCCTTACACTGCTTTTTTGCAGCTGCGCACATAGCACTCCTGCTCCGGCTGCACAGGAGCAGAGCTTCTCCAGCCCTTCTGAAACCGCTTCTGACGCCCCTTCCGAATCGGAGGAGAAAGATGACGTCTCCGCTCCTAAAACCGATCCTGCGCCTGCTCAGGAGGCTTCCTTCACGCTCTGTGCCTATCTTCCGGTCAGCTCGATGACCCAGGGGGCCGCGGCGGTTGCAGAAGAGTACGCCGGCAGCATCGCCGCACTGGATTATCTGGTGCTCAACACCGGCGCCTACTGGGACGAAAACGGTGCGCTCTCCCTCTCGGACGAGCTGTTGGACGCCATCGAAACGCTGCAGGGCAAAACCGCGCTGTGGTGCACCGTCAACCCGCAGGGCGCCCTCATCCGGGAGGGGACAGCGGGGCAGAGCATCGACTCTCCGCAGGAGCGCCAGGCGCTGGCGCAGGAAATCGCCGCCTTTGCCGAACAGTACGGCCTTGCCGGCATCGACATCGACTGGGAGTTCCCGCTCGACGACGAGTGGGAGGACTTTTCCACCTTTCTCATCGCCCTGAAGGACACCCTCTCCCGGAACAGCGAGCCGGTCGCCCTGTCGCTTGCGCTCTACC
This sequence comes from uncultured Oscillospiraceae bacterium, assembly GCA_900547455.1. Lineage (GTDB taxonomy): Bacteria > Bacillota > Clostridia > Oscillospirales > Ruminococcaceae > Negativibacillus > Negativibacillus faecipullorum. The sequence continues at coordinate 5,189 of URGV01000012.1, read as the reverse complement.
CGGAGGAGATTGCCCTGTCCGAGGAAGCCATTGCTGCCCTCGACCGCATCCACGTGATGGCCTATGACCAGTTTGACAGCGAGGGCTTTCACAGCACCATGCAGGCCGCTGAGGACGCAGTCGCCTACTTCACCGCGCTGGGGGCCAGTCCGCAGCAGCTGGTGCTGGGCATCCCCGCCTACGGCCGCCCGCTGGACGGCTCGGCACAGTGGGTCTTTTATAAAGACATCGACCCCGAAAGTATTTCCGGGGAAAACCCGGATCTGGCGGGGGACATTTCCTTCAACAGTGCCGCCACCGCCGCGCAGAAAACCCAGTACGCACTGGAGCAAAACCTCAGCGGCGTGATGGTCTACCAGCTGCTGTGCGACCGAAACGATCAGGATGCGCTGATTTTAGCCTGCGCTAACATGGCGGAAAACGCTTGACTCCCCGCTTTCTTTTGGGTATGATGGATATAATTATCCGCGAGTCATTCAGTCATCAGCACAAAGGAGATTTTCTATATATGAGTGAGATTCACCAGCCGGATGAAGGCACAAAGGAGGCGCTTCCTTCCCCGGACGCCCCGTCGAAGGAAAACGTCTCGGTTGACCACATCCTCAGCCACCTGTTCCAAAAATCCGACCTGCTCTACAAATTTGTCATGATCTATAAGGACTACATTTTCCAGCCGCGCGACTATGGGACGGGGGAGCTGGTCACCTCGATGGAGGCCCATGTCACCTCCTACATCGACGAGCACCCCGGCGCCGCCCCCTCGGAGCTGGCCGCCTACTGGTCCCGCACCAACGGCTTTATCTCCCAGATTTTAAAAAAGCTGGAAGAAAAAGGATTTATCATCCGCACCCGTTCCCCGCAAAACGCCAAGCGCGTCCTGCTGTACACCACCGAAAAAGGCAAAGCCTTCAGCTACGCGCACAAGCGTTTTGACGCACTCAATGTCAGCATCTCGATGCAGCGCCTGCTGCAGAGCTGCTCGATGGAGGAAGTGGACGCGTTTTACAAGGTCATGGACGCCTACTGCGACCTGTTCTTAAAATACGGCGTCGAGGGAATCATCCCGGAGGACTAACCAGAAGGTTCCTTTCCCTTTTTTGCCGAAAGTATCCCCATTATTTTGTATCCCCGGTTTTGTCCGGGGATTTTTTTGCCGCAAAAAGCAGAGGAGCGGGCCGTTTGGCTCGCTCCTCTGCTTTCGTCTTGTACTTTATGAGAATTTAGGGAAAATGCTTTTATGCATCCAGGATTTCTTCATCATCCGCAAGCGGGTCTGCGTAAGCAGCCGGTGCTTTCTTGCGGCTTTCCAGACGGCTGAACACGGTGCCGCCGACATAACCGGCCAGCGCACCGCCCAGGGCCGCCAGGGCCAGGGCCAGCACAACCTTGCCCGCCGGGTTAAAGCCGAACGGCGCGATCATGCCAGGGATTGGGGAAGCGGTGCCAGGCGCGTTGTTGACAATACCCAGGGCCGCCGCGGCAAGGCCGGCCAGGCCGCCGCCAAAGAAGTTGGAAACAAAGATCGGGATTGGGTGCGCGGTGACGATGTGCGCCTGGGTCAGAGGCTCCAGCATAACCGCAATAATGTTGCTCTTGTTGCCGTAGTGCATCTTGTGGAAGACCATGCCGTTGGTGAAGGAACCGCCAAAGCAGGCAATCGCCGCAATACCCATCGGCAGACCGGTGAGGCCCAGCATGGCGGTCAGCGCCATCGAGCTCAGCGGAGAGGTGCAGATCATCTTCATGATGCCGCCCAGCAGGAAGCCCATAACCAGCGGGGACTGCTCTGCAGCTGCGGTGATGGTGCCGCCGATGACACCCAGTACCGAGTTGACCGCCGGGTCTACCGCGAAGGCAATCAGGCGGGAAACAGGTGCGATGATCAGCGCGCCGGCAATCAGGTCAAGGCCGGTCGGCAGGTATTTTTCAATGTAAGGAGCGATCAGGCCAACGATGTAGCCGGCGATGAAGCCCGGCAGGATGCCGTAGCCGCCGCAGGCCAGACCTGCTACAACCGCGAAGACAGGGTTTGCGCCCATGCAGATCGGAACCATGACGCCCGCTGCCACGCCGCCCAGGCTGCCTGCGGTGGAACCGACCTCTGCCAGGAAAGCGATACCCAGCAGGTCACCGGTGATATATTTATGAACAGCTTCTATCAGGAAGGAAGCAACCGCGGCGTTGGCCATACCGGACATCGCCTCGCTGCCCTTTGGGAATTTTAAGCTGAACAGGGAGAAGACCGCCAATGTGAGGAGCAGAAAACCGACTCCAGAAACAATTGTCATCATAGTGCAAAAACCTCCATCTAAAATCTTACCTTTAGCGTCCCCATCTGCTCGCTTTTTAACCGGGACGCCTGTGCGATTGACGATACCTAGATTATAGGGGAAAGGTTTGCAAAGCTACAAAAAGTTACAGGAATTTTTTTGTCAAAAAATCGCAGAAAAGCAACTTTGTTGATGTTGTTTAGTTGTATCGCACATTATTCAGCGCATCCCACAACAAAATTCCCCCTTTTCTTGTCCTCGCCAAACATTGTCTTTGGCGATATGCATAAATTTATTGCACATTTCTATACATTTCAAAATTCTATTTTACCTGTACTTCATGGAACAGCTACCATTTCCTTACAAAATCCCACCCTCTCTGCGCCCGTTGCGCACCCGCTTTTGTCCCTGAGGGACAAAACGAGCGGGGAGACCTCCCGGTCTCCCCGCTCGTTTTGATTGGATGAAAACGCCGCTCCTTAATTGGCGCAGTAAAAAATCAGCGAATTCAAAAAGCTCTTGAGCGACACCTTGCCGTGCACCTCCGATTTGCCGCGGATAAAGTCCATCTCCCGGCGGATCTGCTCAAAGCTGTACAGCGACCCGGCCAGATCCTGGAAGGTGTCGTTGGAGTAGTCCTCCAGGCCCATATTGGCAAGGTTGGTCAATCCTGCATTGACCGCGCGGCGGATGCGCTGCTCCATCGACTTGGCGTTGTTGGGGCTGAAGCGGCTGCACAGCTCCGAGACGGTGAACTTGCCCGTCTCCGGCCCCTGCCCAATCATATAGTCGACCAGAGTGATGATGTCCGACGCGCCGTTTTCGCCGATGATGCCCAGCTTCTGCAGCACGGCGCGCACCCGCTTGATGTGCGGTTTTTCCTCCTGCTGCTCGCTGGGCAGGTTCAGCTGAGGCAGCACCACCCCTTCGCCCTCGGCGGGAGAGCCCTTCATAAACAGCGACTGCATCTGCTGGAAGGTGCGCTTCATCTGGATAGAGTCAGCCACATTGCCCAGCACCCGCACCACCTCCACGCCGTTGACCGGCTTCTGCAAAAAGAAGGTGACCCCGCACTCGTACGCCTGCGCCACCATCTCCTTGCTGCTGACCTGGGAGAGCATGACATAGGTGATGTCGGGGTAGAGCTCCTTTGCCTTGCGCACAAAGTGGATGCCGTCCATCACCGGCATCAGCAGGTCGACAATCACGATGTCCGGCTGGATGAACTTGAGGTCCTCCAGCGCGTCCATCCCGTTCCCGGCCATGCCGCACACCTCGCCCAGTTTTTTCTGCTGGATGATAATTTTCAGGATATTGCAGACATTCGCGTCGTCGTCAATCAGATAAAATTTCATCGTTCCACCTCCAAATTTTCCCGTGGGATGCGGATGGTAAAGTCGGTACAGCCGTTTTGGGACTTCACCGAGATCACACCGCCCAGCTCCTCCTCCACAATATCCTTGACAAGGCTCAGTCCCAAACCGCGGCTGACCTTGCCGGTCTCAAAGTTAATCTTGGTCGAAAAGCCCGGCTCAAAGATGGTGGGCAGATACTCCGGGGCGATACCGCCGCAGTTGTCGTGCACCTGCAGCACACAGTCGCCGTTCTCCTCCTTCTGCTCCACCAGCACGTCTGCCCGCTCCTCCCCGGCGGCTTCGGCCGCGTTGTTGACGAGGTTGCGCAGCACCGACATCAGATAGTAATGCTTGTCCGTATAAAAATTTTTCTGCAGCGCGATGTCGATCCGCACCTTCTTTCCGTCCTTCTCAAAGGCGCGGCGCATGCTGTCCTGCACAATCTGCAGGATATTTTTCAGCCACATGCCGTTTTCCTCCTGGTCGGTTTCCAGCGCGGAGGAGATGCCGCTCATAATCAGGTAGTATTCCTTCTTGATTTCATGGATGTCCTTTGCTACCGTCAGCGCCTTCTGGGCAAGCTGCTGTGCCTGCTCCCCCTCCAGCGCGCTGAGCTGATTGTACAAACCGTAGGACACCGACATCGTCTCCTCAATGCGGGTGGTGTTTTTGTTCATCCAGATTACCTCGCTTTTCAGCTGCGAGGTCAGCAGCAGCAATTTGCGGTAGCGCAATCGGTCGTCCCGGTGCAGGATAAACACCCCGTAAGCGTCCAGCGCCGCCAGGCAGATGGCCGCCACCGCCGTGCGGCCCAGCGCCACAATCAAAAGGCGCAGCAGCACCGTCGGAGACAACGCGTCGTGGCCCAGACGGATGCAGATTTCAAAGAGGTTGGAAATCATGTCGATGCCGATCAGCGGGATCAGCCGCACCACCGAAAACCTCTGCATTGGCACCAGCCACGCATAAAAGGCAAACAGCGCGCCGTAGGAGAGATAGAACATCATCTCCGGCGAGTAAGACCAAAAGGCCTGCAAAAAGTCCCCCCCGTGCAGCCACTCAACGATGCAGCGCACCAGCAAAATGCCGGGCGCGGCGATGGCGGTGACCGAAAAGACGGGGAAGCCCTTGGACAAAAAGGCGAACACCGGCAGAAAGATGATCGCCAGCGAGATGCGAAATCCGTTGATGATGAGGTTGATGTCCAGCTGCGCCACAAAGATCATCAGCGCCGCAGACAGCAGCCGCAGCTTCAGCCGGTGGTCGGTTTCTTCCCGTATCTGTTCCATCGAAGTTTCCTCCTTCTTTTGCCCCTACACACTTCTTCTTTTTTAGCTTGACACAAAATTCCCAATCTGTCAACCTACCTTTTCTTTACCAAAAAGAAAAGGTAGGACCAAAAGAAAGGATTTTGGGGCTGACAGGTTGTTTCTTTCCTAACGTCAAAGAAAAGGTGGGACCAAAAGAAAGGATTTTTTTGCTGACGGGCAGTTTCTGCTCCCCTCGAGAGCAGGCGCTCCGCCCTGCACCCGGGTGACTTTCTCCCCGATGAGAAAGTCACCAA
>URGV01000011.1 GCA_900547455.1 uncultured Oscillospiraceae bacterium | reverse complement strand
CCCCGCGACGGGAAAGTCACCCGGGTGCCGAGCATGGCTTTGCCATGCTCTCGCGTAGCGCCTGCAAGTGGGCGCAGGGGCTGCCAGCCCCGCATAAACTCCAGGGGTCGGAGGGGCGGAGCGCCCTCTGATGGGGGCCACTGCCCCCTCGCATCGTCAAGCAGGCGCCGCGCAGAGAGAAAAAAGGGGAGTGCAGAGAGGGCATAGCCCCTTGATTATTTCCCAAAAATAAGCTATACTTACCCTTGGTAGATTCTTTAACAATCTAAAGGGGCCCCCGCGCCCCCCACTGTGTAACGGATGGAGAGAATGGAGGATTTTTTATGAACGAGAAGAACCAGAAGGTCATCGGCGTCCTGACCAGCGGTGGCGACGCCCCCGGCATGAACGCCGCGGTGCGCTCGGTGGTCAGAACCGCCATCAAAAAAAATATGGCCGTCATGGGCATCCGCAGGGGCTATAACGGCCTGATCAACGGCGATATGTCCGAGATGAACATCCGCTCGGTCTCCAACGTCCTGCACCGCGGCGGCACCATGCTGCTGACCGCCCGCTGCAACGAGTTTAAAACAGAGGAGGGCCAGATGCAGGCCGTCGGCGTCTGCAAGGAGCTGGGCATTGATGGACTGGTCATCATTGGCGGCGACGGCTCCTTCATGGGCGCGCGCGCCCTGTCCTTAAAGGGCATCCCCTGCATCGGTATCCCCGGCACCATCGACAACGACATCGCCTGCACCGATTATACCATCGGTTTCGATACCGCGCTCAACACCGCAGTCGAGGCCATCGACCGCCTGCGCGACACTTCCGAGTCGCACGACCGCTGCTCGGTGGTTGAGGTCATGGGCCACGGCGCGGGCCATCTGGCGCTGTATGCCAGCGTCGCCTGCGGCGGCACCGCCTGCTGGGTCAATGAGATCGGATTCGACGTCGACCGCGACATCATCCAGAAGATGATTAGCACCCTGCGCACCGGCAAGCACAACTTCATCGTCATCGTCTCGGAGGGCATCACCGACGTCCACCGCCTGGCGCGGTACATCGAGGAGAAGACCGGCGTCGAGTCCCGCGCCACCGTCCTGGGCCACATTCAGCGCGGCGGCACCCCGACTGCCCGCGACCGCATCATCGCCAGCCAGATGGGCTACTATGCGGTGGAGCTGCTGGAGCAGGGCATCGGCAACCGGGTCATCATCCAGAAGGACGGCAAGATCACCGACTATGACATTCTGGAAGCGCTGACCATGCAGAAGGGTCTGGACCCCTATCTGCTGCAGGTCAACGACGCCATCAACATCTAACAAAACAAGCTGCCGGCGGGGATGCTGGCAGCTTTTGTCATCTTCACTGTTATGGAAAGGAAGGAGAACAAGATGGAAATTGAGCGCAAGTTTTTGATCGACTGGAACGAGGTCACCGCTTTGGGCCTGCCGGAAGTCAAATCCGCCCAGAGCTGGCAGGGGTACTTAAGCGCCGCAACGCCGGTGGTGCGCATCCGCAGGCGGGACTTTGCCGACGGCCACACCGACTACATCCTCTGTATCAAGGGCAAGGGAAAACTGGCACGCGAGGAGATCGAAAAGGAGCTGACCCCGCAGGAGTTTGAGGCCCTGGAGGGGATGCTGCCCATCCCGATGATCCACAAGGACTACCACGTCTACCGCCTGCCCGACGGCCACCTGCTGGAGTGCAGTTTGGTGGACGGGAAATTTGCCTACGCGGAGGTGGAGTTTGAGAGCATTGAGGAGGCAAAGGCTTTTCAGATGCCGCCGTTTCTCCACAAGGACGTGACCGAAGACCCCTACTACTCGATGTCCGGCTACTGGAAGCGCAAGCAGATTACCGTGTCGTTTGAATTGTAGGAAAAGAAAAGGATGATGCAGAGAGGGAGAAACCAAGCGTATCTGTTTGTTTGCTCCCTTTCCCTTCCTTTTTCTTTGCGGGAGTGCCTTGACAATATCGATATTCGATATTATAATAAAACCAAGGAATATCGATATTCGATATAAAGGAGGGAACTTATGCCCCGGGAAAAGTTTCAGACGCTGACCGAGCAGATGTTTTATATCCTGCTCTGCCTGCGCACTGAGTGCTGCGGCATCGACGTGATGGCTCAGGTGGAGCAGATGACCGAGGGCCGGGTCACCATCGGGCCGGGGACGCTGTATAACCTGTTGGACAACTTTCGTCTCTACGGCATGATCGAGGAGACCGGCTCGTTTGGGCGCCGCCGCAGCTACATCCTCACCGACCGGGGGCGGCAGGCGCTGCGGGAAGAATATGAACGGATGCAAAAGCAGCTGCTCGACTACGAGCGCTGCATGACCGAGCAGGGAGGGGAGCCGCAATGTTAAAAACTAGGCGCAGGATGGAGTTCTTTGCCTTTTACGACGATCAGGGAATTGCCCGCCATCTGGAGCGGATGGCGGGGAAGGGATGGCTGATCGAGCGGATCAACAACTATTTCTGGACCTACCGTAAAATCGAGCCGCAGCGGCTGCGCTTTGCGGTGACCTACTTTCCGGAAGCCTCCGACTTTAACCCCGGGCCGACCGAAAACCAGCAGACCTTTCAGGAATACTGCGAGAGTGCGGGCTGGCGGTTTGCTGTCCAATGGTGTCAGATGCAGATTTTTTACAGCGAAAATCCCGCCGCCGTCCCGCTGGAAACGGACGAATTTAGCCGCCTGCAAAACATTCACCGCTGTATGCGCAAAAACTTTCTGCCCGGCAATATTGTGATTCTCATTATGCTGGGGATTCTGCTGGGGCTGCAGCTGTTGAGTGTCCCGCGGGATTTGCTTTCCCTGCTGGCGGAGAACGCCCGGCTCATCACCGTCACGCTGCTTCTGTTGGCCATCCTGTCGGAGGCGGGGATGCTGCTCGGCTACTATTTCTGGCGGGGGCGTTCGCTGCGCTCGGTTGCAAACGGAGGAAGCTGTGCACGGGGCGGACGCTTTCAGCACCGGCTGGGAGGGCCGGTTTGGCTGCTGGTGCTCTTGCTGCTGGCGCTTTACCTGTGCAGTGTGGGGGCCTACTGGCCTGTCATCTTGATTTGTGCGGCGATGTTCTCGGGCATTACGGCCATTACTTTGGCGGCGCGCGCCATCATGCGAAAAAAGGGCTTTGCCAAGGAGACCAACATCGCCGCCACCGCGGTGCTGATTCTCTTTTTGAGCATCGGCTTTGGCGTGGGTCTGCCGAGCCTTTCCGACTGGATGCGGGATTCCGGCCTTTTTGAGAAGCAGCCGGCCTACATTTACACCACCCAGACTGGCAGCAGCAGCTGGGACTGGGAGGTTTACGCAGACCCCATCCCGCTGAAGGTGGAGGACCTGCGCCCCACCGATTACCCGCACTACTCCTATGAGCTGACCGAACGGTCCTCCCCCTTTGTCTCGGTGCTGAAGGCCAGCCAGACCGGTTTCCCCGACGGCTACGAGAACGACGAGCGCCTACTGTACACGGTGGTTCGGCTCAAGCAGGAGGTTTGGTTCAGGCCGGTGCTGGAGTCGATGCTCCGGGCGGAGGAGCGTTTCCGGTACGACGGGGAGCAGGATACTTTCCTGCTGGTGGAGGCCCCGCAGTGGGGCGCGGAGGAGGTCTACCAGCGCCATATCGACGGTCAGCCGCAGCCGGAGTACTATGTCTGCTACGTTCCCGACTGTATCCTCCAGCTCGATCTCAGCTGGGAGCCGACTGCGCAGGAGATTACGGTGATTCGGGAAAAGCTGGGTGTTTGATAAAAACAAAAAAAGAGGAACCGTTCTGTATGAACGGTTCCTTTTTTGCTCCCCAGGGGGAAAATATTATCGCTGATGCTCCGCCAGATACTGCGGGGTGAAGCGCTTAAAGCGCAGCGTGCACAGGATACCGCGGACGCACAGGTCGCAGACCATCGCGATCCACGAACCGGCCAGACCGATTTTCAGACCGAATACAAGAATCGGGGCCAGAGTGCAGCGCACCGCCCACATGCCGACAAGCGAGATGGCCAGCGGGAAGCGGGTGTCGCCAAGGCCGCGCAGCGCGCCGGAAAGGACGATCGAGACGCCGAACAGCGGCTCGGAAATCGCCACGATGCGCAGCATATTCGCCGCCTGCTCGATAACGGCGGGGTCGGAGGAGAAGATGGTGGAGAGCGGCGTCGCGAAGATAAAGAGCAGCAGCCCCATAAAGGTGGAGCAGCCAAAGCCCACCAGTCCCGACAGCTTGCCGTAGCGGCGGGCGTCCTCATATTCTCTGGCACCATAGGACTGGCCAACCAGGGCGGTCGCCGCATAGGAGATGCCGTCGGCCGGCATATAGCTTAAGCCCTCGGCGGTGACGGCGACATGCGCCGCAGCCAGCGCGGTGGTGCCCAGCGAAGCGTTGATGCGGGTGATGACAATCTGTCCTGCGCTGACGGTGGCGTGCTCCAGCGCGGTCGGGATGCCCAGCTCCAGCGCGCGGGAGATGATCTGGCGGTCGGGTTTCAGGCCGTCGCGCAGCGAGATTTTGTACTGCTCCTTGCCAAACAGCGCGACACAGCTCAGTCCCAGTCCGGTGACGGCGGTGGCGATGCTGGTGGCGACAGCGGCTCCCGCAACGCCCCAGCCGGTACCGGGGATGGTGAATTCGATGCCAAACAGGGACCCCGGACGGGTGGAGTAGATGAACAGGAAGTTGAGCACCACGTTGAGCAGGTTGGCGCTGGTGTTGAGAATCAGCGGGGTGCGGGTGTCGCCCATGCACCGCAGGATAGCGGAGAAGGTATAGGACCCGGCCTGGAACGGCAGCGAGAGCAGATAGATCTGCAGGTAGCTGATGGCGTCCGGGATAACCTCCGGTTCCGCGCCCATCCATCCGGGCAGATAGGGCGAGATCATTAAGCAGACCGCGGTGATGCCAAGCCCCAGCACGATGACGGCCAGCAGCGCCTGCCGGATGACCTGTTTGGTGTGCTCGTGGTCTCTGGCGCCGATCGAGTGGGCCACCTGCACCGAATATCCGACGCCGATGGCGCTCAGGATGCTGCTGATCAGCCAGGTGGGCGAGGAGTTGATGGCAACGGCGGCGGTGGCGTTTGCGCCCAAAGCGCCGACCATGGCGGTGTCGACATAGCGCACCAGCGTTAAAAGCAGCTGCTCCAGAATGGCTGGCCAGGCAAGCATCAGCAGAACGGACAGATGTCTTTTGCCGGCAGCCGGAGCGGAAGGACGGGTTGACATAAAATACCTCCCTGCAAAAACAAGTTTCGTACCTTCTATTATACGAGCCTTTGCGCGGTTTGTAAAGGAAAAGAAAAAAGTTTTTGTCCCGTCCTGTCAAAAAGATAAAGTATTTGCTTTCACAAGACGGAGGAGGGGAGCAAAATAAAGAAATAGAAAATTCCCTCTTGACTTCGAGTATACTCCAGGTGCTATCATATCGGTAAAGCGGAGTTTGCGCAACGAAAAGTTTGCGGACTTTGCAAACACAGGAAAGAGAGTGTGATGATTCTTATGAAGAAAAATGTTCGAAACTTAACGATGTCGGCGCTGTTTTTGGCTCTTGGGCTGGTGCTGCCGATCTTTACCGGCCAGATTCCGCAGATTGGCAGCATGCTGCTGCCGATGCACATCCCGGTCTTTCTGTGCGGGCTGATCTGTGGCGGGCCGTGGGGCGCGCTGGTGGGGCTGATTCTGCCGCTGCTGCGCTCGGTGCTGTTCGGCATGCCGCCGCTGTTCCCGACCGCGATTGCGATGTGCTTTGAGCTGATGACCTACGGCTTTGTCGCAGGCTTTTTGTACAGCCGTTCTCGCTGGCAGTGCGTCATCGCGCTGTACCGCTCGATGATCGCGTCGATGGTAGCGGGACGCCTGGTCTGGGGAGTTGCGCAGATCGTTCTGCTGGGCCTTTCCGGCAGCGCCTTCACCTTGCAGGCCTTTATGGCGGGCGCGCTGCTCAATGCCATCCCCGGCATCGTCCTGCAGCTGCTGCTGATCCCCGCCATCATGGTTGCTTTGAATCGCACCGGACTTGTACCTTTCAAGCAGACAAAAGCTGTATCTGAAACGAACAACTAAGGCGGCGGGTTGAACCCGCCAACAGTTCGCGTATTTAGCTACTGCAAATCGGGGCTGAACGCTCTCGCGCAGGTCGCTTGCCTCCGGCTGCGCTTTTTTGTAGAGACTCTTTGCCGTGAGTACAAAGTAAGTTCGAGAACAGACTTGGACGCGAAACAGCAGGGGGGTCAGGCTGCCGAGAATTGGGCGCGGGATTAACCCGCATGAAATTGGAGGAACATAAAAAGATGGAATATCGGAAATTGCCGCATGGCGAGGAGCAGATCAGCGTCATCGGTTTAGGAAATAGTTCACTGGGAGGCTCCGGCGTGGAGGAGACCGAAAGGACGGTCGCGATGGCGCTGGAAAACGGCATCAACTACTTTGACATGGCGGCGGGGGACGCCACCCCCTTTGCACCCTATGGTCGCGTGACACAGGGCTGCCGCGACAGGGTCTACTTCCAGGTCCACTTTGGCGCCGACTACCGCAGCGGCGCTTACGGCTGGACGCTCGACCTCGAGCAGATCAAGCGCTCGATCGACTGGCAGCTCGAGCAGCTGAAAACAGACTACATCGATTTTGGCTTTATCCACTGCATCGATGAGGCCGCCGACCTGGAAAAGGCGGTCGCCCAGGGCACCATCGACTACATCCAGCAGCTGAAAAGGGAAGGGGTCATCCGCCACATCGGCCTGTCCTCCCACACCCCATCGGTGGTGCAGCAGGTGCTGGATATGAAGATTCTGGACATGCTGATGTTCAGCATCAACCCGGCCTACGATTACAACCACGGCGAGTACGCCATCGGCGGCAGCAATGAGCGCTCGGCCCTCTACCGCCGCTGTCAGGCGGAAGGTGTCGCCATCTCAGTAATGAAGGCGTTCAGCGGCGGCCAGCTGCTCGATGCAAAGACCTCTCCCTTCGGACAGGCGATGACCGAGTACCAGTGCATCCAGTACGCACTGGACCGCCCCGGTGTCGTGACGGTGCTGCCGGGTGTGCGTAACCGCGAAGATTTGCAGCGGATTTTGGGATTCTTTAATGCCACCGACGAGGAGAAGGACTACTCGATGATCAGCTCCCTGACCCCAAAAGAGGTCGCGGGCAAATGCGTCTACTGCAACCACTGTCAACCGTGCCCGGCGGGGCTGGACATCGGCCTCATCAACAAGTACTACGACCTTTCCAGAGCGGGCGACGCGCTGGCCAGGGACCACTACAACAACCTCAGTGTCAAGGCCTCGGACTGCCTTGCCTGCGGCCACTGTGATTCCCGCTGCCCCTTCCACGTCCATCAGGTGGAGCGGATGCAGGAAATCGCCGCTTACTTTGAGGGATAGACAATCGATTCCGCACAAACAAAAGGGATGCGCTTCCAATCTGGAAGCGCATCCCTTTTTATGCTGCTGCGGCATGATGCCGTACCCGATTCGCGTCCGGGCTTGTTCTCAAAGGCACCTCTTGTACGCGCGGTTGTAAGTTTCAACAAACGAGCGCAGCCGGAGGTAAACGACCTGCGCGAGAGCGTCAAGCATCGTCGAGCAGAAGCCGACAACGCGATTGTTCGCGGGTTCAACCCGCTGCCGCACGGAGGCGCTCCACGATGCTGTGCTTCTCCAGGTTGCGGAAGCAGAGATAGGGAATCAGCACCGCGAAGAAGATAAGAACCGGCGTGCAGGCCACCAGCGGCAGCAGGGTGAAGCGGAAGGTGGTGAAGCCGCCCTCCACCATCGCCCGAACCACAACCCCCACCGCAAAGGCGCTGATCAGGTAGGAGAAAAACAGGGTCAGCCCCGCGTAGTAAAGCCCTTCGTTTACCAGCATCCGGCAGAGCTGCTTTTTCGTCATGCCGACGCTCTGCATCACCGCAAACTCCCGCCTGCGCGAGACGATGGCCGTCACCATCGAGTTGATAAAGTTGAGCACGCCCACCAGCGCAATCACCACGCTGACCGCGTTGCCCATCACCGCCGAGGAGCAGGTCTGTGCCTGATACTGCTCGGCCATCGTCTGGCGGGAGGTGACCGGCAAGCCCGGATTGGTGCTCGCCATGTACTCGTCCAGAAAGGCCTGCATGCTCTCGATGTGACTGTCGTCGGTGTTCAGGAACAGCTGACGCAGGGTGTGGTCCGGCCATTGTTCCCGGAAGACGGCGGTGGGGAGGATGAAGCTAAGCGCAAATTTGCCGTTCTTGCCCTGCTGCGGCGCCAGCTGGGTCACCGGGTTCAGCGGGTAGACGATTGCCATGACTGTGTAGCTGCGGCCGTTTAGATCCACCACGCTCCCGACTGGGGAGGTGGGCAGAACCGGATGGCTCTCGCCCGGCTCGATGCTCGGGCCGACCGCCAGGATGTAGTCCCCCGACGCAAAGGCTGCGGCGTCAAAGCTGCCCTCCATCAGATACTGCTGCTGGGTGATGGTGTCCAGCGGGATGCCGTCCAGCCCGTACAGGGTGGCGGAGGCCCTGCCGCTGCTCAGCGCGTCCCGCAAAGCCTGCGCACCGGCGGGGTCGTAGCTCTCCCAGTCGGCAAGACGCTCCTCGGTGTAAAAGGCAGCGACATTCTGCAGCGTCGCCTCATCCATCTGCCAGTCGATCTGCGCCGAGTACTGGTGCCCGACCGCTTCCAGCCCCTGCTGCGATTCGGCGGCGGAGACAAGCTCGCCGGTCAAGGTCGTTCCGTGCGGGTCGTAGCCGTTCAGATAGTCCTCGCTGCTGCTGTCGGAGAGGGTAAAGTCGGCGATGGTCAGATCGGCCAGATACTTCTCTATGTCAAAGGCTGCATTCTTGGCGTAGAAGCCGCTGAGCAGCACCAGCCCCAGTGTCAGCGAGCAGATGACGGTGACGGTGCGCTTTTTGTTGCGCCACAGGTTGTCCCAGGCCATCGAGGAGAGGGATGCGGAGCCGCGATGGCGCTTGACCTTTTTCTTGCTGCCGCTGTCCGCGTCGCTCATCCGCAGCGCCTCGATGGGGGAGATTTTGCCCGCCAGACGCGCTGGACGCAGGCAGGAGATCAGCACGGTGGCCCAGGCAAACAGGGCGGAACCGATAAAGATCATGGGGCTTGCGGAGACAACCGCCGTCCCCTCCATGCTGCCCATCAGCACCGGTACCAGAACCGTCCCCAATAGCCAGCCCAGAATGAGACCCGCCGGGATGCCGACGATGCACAGGCGGTTGGCCTGATTGTAAATCAACTTTTTCAGCTGACGGGTGGTGGTGCCCAGGGTTTTCAGTTTGCCGTAAAACTGCACGTCGGCGGTGACGCTGATCTGGAAGATGTTGTAGATAATCAGGTAGCCCGCGATGAACACAAGCCCCATCCCCAGGTACATTGGCAGGTTTTCCTGCGCGGCGACCGCGCCCATCTCCGGCGAGTAGGCCAGGTTTACGCTGTATTCCAGCTCGCTGAGCCCGGTGTCCGCAAGGACACGCTCCATCGTCTCCTCAATGTTCTGGTCGCTGTAGAGGTTTACCTGCACCATGTAGAGGCCGAAGATCTGATTTGGGTCGGTGGAGAGGCCGCCGCCGGTCATCTTATCGGCATACACGCGGCTGACCCACGCCATTGAGGAGTAGCTGGACTGGTTGCCCTCCCAGAAGCCGCAGAGGGTGAAGTCTGCCCGGATGGTTTCGGCGTCGGGATCGGATGAATCCTTGCGCCACTCCAGCATGACGGGCGCGCCCAGCTCATGCGGGATGCCCAAGCGGTCCAGTGTCAGGGTGTCCAGCGAGATCTCGTCTGCCGCCTGCGGCAGGTGTCCGGTGGTGGGGAGGGCGTAGGAGTGCTGCGCGTAAGGGTCATTTGCCCAGCGAATCTCCACCGACCGGCCGCTGAGCTCCCGGTTTTCCGCCAGCCCCAGCACGATGCTGCGGCCCAGCTCCTCCACATCCGGGTGGTTGGCGATCAGGTCCGCCTGCTCCTCGCTTAACCCCCGCATCGAGGCCTCGGCGTTGTAGCCGGTCTGGCGGAAGGTCATCTCGATGAGGTTTTGGCTCATGCTCTGGGACAGGGTAAAGAGGGTGGTGAACATCATGGTGGTCAGCAGAATGGCCAGCACCGCCACCAGGTTTCGTCCCCGGCTGGTGTGGAACATCCTTTTGGAAAGGGTGGGGATTGGTCGAAAGAGTTTCTCGATTTTCATGGCTGTGCCTCCCTTGCTAGTTTGCCACAATCTGCCCGTCCTCGATGCGGATGACCCGGTCGGCCTGGGCGGCAATTTCGGGGTTGTGGGTAATCATCACAATGGTCTGATGGAACTGTTGGCTGGTCATCTTGAGCAGGCCGATGACGTCGTCGCTGGTCTTGGAGTCGAGGTTGCCGGTCGGCTCGTCGGCCAGGATGATGGACGGTTTGCTCGCCAGTGCGCGGGCGATGGCGACGCGCTGCTGCTGGCCGCCAGAGAGGTTGTTCGGCAGGCTGTCCAGCTTTTTCTGAAGCCCCAGCAGCGAGACAATCTGCATGATGAAGGTCTTATCCGGTTTCCTGCCGTCCAGTGAGATAGGGAAGATGATGTTTTCCCAGACGTTCAGCACCGGCACCAGGTTGTAGTTCTGGAAGATAAAGCCGATCTGTTTGCGGCGGAAGATGGTGGCCTGCTCGCTGGAAAGGTTTGCAAGCTCGGTGCTGCCCACCTGGATGCTGCCCTCGGTGGGGGTGTCCAGCCCGCCCAGCATGTTGAGCAGGGTGGATTTGCCCGAACCGGAGGTGCCGATGATGGCGGTGAATTTGCCGCGCTCGATGTCCAGGTTCACCCCGTCCAGCGCGCGCACCTGCGTTTCGCCGCTGCCGTAGTATTTTTTCAATCCTCTTGCCTGCAGGATGATGTTGCTTGTCATGATGAAGTCCTCCTTTTCCTGTTCTGCCACCATCTTACCACCCCAAAGTCTCATCTGCGGTACAGAGAAGGTACAGTTTTGTAACATTGCAAAAAACGGGAGTGGCTTTTCCAATTTGGAAAAGCCACTCCCGTTTGCATGAAGGTTTAGTCCAGGGAAAACAGGACCTCTTGATAATCTTTGATAAAATAGACGATGTTTTTCCGCCCCTTTTGCAGGACGGTGTGCCCCTCAGCTTCGAGTTTCTGCCGCTGGGCCTCGATGCCGCCGGGGTATTTGGGGTTGAGCTCCCCGCCGGCCTTGAGGGTCCGCCAGTAGGGCGTCAGATTCTCCGTCCGCTGATGGCTTGCCCAGGCGGCAATCGAGACAAAGATCCCCGCGGTGATCGGATCGGTAAAGTCCGCGCCGTTTTGCTTTGCCAGATATTCCCGCATCGCGCCCACCGTGATGAGCTTGCCGGGTGGCACCCGCTTCATCAGCTCGTCGTATACCCTGGGCGGCGCGAAGTACATCCGACTTCCGCCGTATTTTTTGATTGTCGCCTCATCGGTGACAATCTGGATTTTGGGCATGCCGTTGTCGCGCAGGAGCATCGCGTTAAAATCCTTTTTCTCCTCGTTTGCCATGCCGTTCACCTCCCTGCCCTTATCCTACCAGAAAGGGGAGGGGGATGCAATGAGGAGGTTTGCAAAAATTTATTCCTCCCTGCGCAACCGCTCCTGGATGGTGCCGCGGGTGACAAAGTGCAGGCACAGCAGCGGCACAAGCGCGGCCAACGCAAGAACAACCGGCAGCACCGCCCAGAGCGGCGCTGCGGAAAAGGTGTAGACCATGCACCAGGAGGAGATGGCCTCCACAGCCCCGGGCATCACCAGCAGGTCGAACAGCAGTGTCAGCGGAATCAGCACCAGCGCCATTGCCGCCGCGTGCAGTCCGCCCTCCAGCAGCATCAGCTGGCGCAGCTGGGCGCGGGTCATGCCGAGGCTCTCATAGACGGCAAACTCCCCTTTGCGGCTGACCGTCTTGACCACCAGCATGTTGACAAAGTTGATCAACGCGATGCCCAGCAGCACCAGCCCGATAATCACCTCCGGCAGCACCGCGTTAAGCCGCGAAGCCTCGAAGTTCTGCTGGTATTCGCTGCGGCGGGTGATGCCGATGCCGAAGTTAAGCCCCTGCTCATACTCGGTTAAATACTCCTCGAAACTCTCCTGCTGGCTGTGGTCGATGTTCACTGCCAGCTGCCGGTAAGCCTGATCGGGAAAGAGCCGGTCAAAGGCCTCCAGCGGCAGGAGGTAGGCGATGCTGAAGGCAGCCTCGGTGCTGTTCGAGCCGCTTAAATAGGCGTTGTCGTGCATCACCGAGCCCAACACGGTGAAGTCGGTCCCGGCAAGTGCCACCGTCTCACCCTCAGCAGGGGTGGAGACGCCTTCGTGGTAGGCCCCGGCGGCCAGCACATAATCCCCGCTTTCAAAGAGTTCCCGGTCAAAGCTGCCGCTGGTGAAGGGGCAGTTTTGCAGCACATAGTTTAGATACTCCCCCTCCAGCCCGATCACCAGTGCGGTGTACTGGCCGGTCTGTTCCAGCCGGTCCAGACCGGCGCACCAGTCGGGGTAGGCGGCCTGGGTGTCCCGCAGGGTCATGGTGTCGTCGTAGGGCTGGTTGTAGTAGTCGACAATCCGTTGCCGCAGCGAATCCGGGGCGGTGAGGGTGAGCTCCCGGCTTTTCAGCCCGCTCACCGAGCTGACTTCCGGCCGGGCAGAGAGCGCCTCCACCATCTCCTCAGTGATGGCGCGGTTGCTTTCGTTGTAGCGCAGCACCGAGAGGTAGGCCGATCCGTCGGCGATGCTGTAGTCCCACGGGGACATGGCCTGCAGGTAGATGTCCTCCTTGTAGCTGATGTAGGAAATCCACTGCGCGTTGAGCAGCACTACCGCCAGCAGCAGACTGACTGCCGACAGCACCATGCGGCCCGTGTTGCGGCCAAGGGTGCGCAGCGCTAGACGCAGTAGAGTGGTGCGCCCATCCGAGCTGCGGCCAAGACGGGAGGAGGCGGGCGAAACCGATTGGACAGCCTGTGCCGGCGTCATGCGGGCAAGCCGCCAGGTGGGCAGCAGATAGGCGACGAGGGCGGTGAACAGAGTGCACAGCGCCGCCAGGACAAAGGGCTGCCAGGAGAGAAAATAGAGGGCGGGGTTTTGCTCCATGCCGGTGATGACCCGGCTGGTGATGAGCAGGTGCAGTCCAAAGCCCAGCGCCCAGCCGGGCAGCAGCCCCAGTGCGGTGATGAAGCAGCCCTGTTCCAGCAGCATCCGGCGGACCTGCCGGGGCGTCATGCCCAGCGATTTGAGCGAGGCAAAAAAGAGGGTGTCCCGCTGGGCAGCGACGTGGACGATGCTGTAGATCATCAGGTAGCCGCAGACCAGCACCAGGATGGCCGGGGAATAGAAGGGGAGGGCCTGCTGCTGCGCCTGATCCAGACGGGCGCTGTTGTAGGAGAGGTTGGTGGTAAACTGCAGCTGCGGCAGCCCCTGATCCTGCAGAATCTGCTGGGCCTGCTGTTCCAGCTCGCGGGGCTGGTAGAGGGTGACGCCGAGGGTGATGCCGGCGGCGTTTTCGCTGTCATAGCCCGGCATCAGCTGGGTAGCAGTCTCTGCCGAAACCCAGGCGCAGGCCTCCGAAAAGTTGGTTGGACTGTACCACCAGCCGCACAGGGTGAACTGGTCGGTGTGCTGCTCCCCCTGCGGGTCGGTCCACTGCAGGGTAACCGGCGCGCCCAGCTGATGCGGGACGCCCAGCGAGTTCATGGTCAGCTCGTCCAGCGCGATTTGCCCCGCCTGCTCCGGCAGGCTGCCGGTGGTGGGCAGCGAGAGCACTGTCTCGGCGTAGGCCTGGTCGGTCACCGCCAGCTTGACCGACCGCTGGCCGATCATTGGGTCGGAGAGCTGGCCGAGGGTGCTCAGCCGCACTGTGCTCTTGACGTTGACATGCTGGGAGAGCAGCTCCGCCTGGTGCTCGGTCAGGCCGGTATACAGGATGTGGCTGGTGGAGCCGTAGGTGTACTGGTAGTTGAGCAGAAAGGCGTCCTGCACAGAGCTGCCCATCAAAAAGACAAAGGTGTACAGGGCGGTGACCAGCATGGCAGCGAGGGCCAGAATGAGATTTTTGGCCCGATGAAAGTGAAAGTCCCGCTTCACCAGCGTCCAGCAGACCTTTAGATTGTTGTTTGCAAGCATACACAATCCCTCCCCCTAGCCGCGGATGCGCCCGTCCTCGATGCGCACCACCCGGTCGGCCATCTGCGCAATCTCCAGATTGTGGGTAATCATGATGAGCGTCTGGCGGTAGGTCTCGACCGACAGCTTGAGCAGGCCCAGCACGTTCTGGCCGGTCTTGCTGTCCAGGTTGCCGGTGGGCTCGTCGGCCAGGATGATGGAGGGCTTGGTAATCAGCGCCCGCGCGATGGCCACCCGCTGCTGCCCGCCGCCGGAAAGCTCATTGGGGAAGGCGTTCAGCCGGTCCTGCAGGCGCAGCAGCTGCACAATCTCGCTGAAGAAAGCCTCGTCGGGGCTGGAACCGGAGAGGCTGAGCGGGAACAGGATGTTTTCCCGGACGGTCAGGGTGGGGATGAGGTTAAAGTTCTGGTAGATAAAGCCGACCTTGCTGCGGCGGAACACCGCTAGCTCCTTTTCCTTCAGGCCGCGCAGGCTGACCCCGTCGACGGTAACTTCGCCCTCGTCGGGGATGTCCATGCCGCCGATCATGTTCAGCAGTGTCGTCTTGCCCGAGCCGGACGCGCCGATGATGGCGGTGAATTTGCCCTTTTCGATCGCCAGGTCGATGCCGTCCAGCGCCCGGACCTGATTTTCGCCTTTGCCAAAATATTTTTTCAGGTTATGTACCGTTACAATGTCCATGGGTAGATGCCTTCCTTTTAAGTTTTTTTCAGAATCATTTTCATGATAAATTGAAGCTTAGAGATACCGTCGAACAGCGCGCATATATCGTAGATACTCCTCACCAAATTGTGCGATACACCACCGCTCTTCTGCGCGGATGATCCAGTGTGCGGAGATTTGAAACAAAAGTACAATCAGAAGCAGAGAGGGGGAGCGAGCCAGAAGGGCACACCCCAGAAAGCAGAGAAAATAGGCGACGTACATAGGGTTCCGGGAAATACGGTACACACCTTTGCAGCAAAATCCTTCTGGCGAAGGACGTGAAAAATCCCGCATGGAGAAAACGCACAGAGCAAGGCCTAGAAGATACAGGATGCACCCTAAATAAAAAATGGGGCTTCCGGCTTTGACTGGGAGGAAGATAGAAATTAGAAAAATGGCAAGGGTCGTGACTTGATAGATCCAGTAGGCCGGCCGCTCTCGCGGCTCCATAGGTGCAAAATGAGCGGCCCTTCCTATGGCCTCTTTGTCAAAATACGACAGTAGGCCAAAGCGGATCAACAAGAAGGGAATCAATAGAAAGATTATGCGCATGTTAAACTCCTTGCAAAGAATGGTTTTAGAGAACAAAGGCCAGCGCCATCAGCAGGTAGGCGCACAGGCTGTCCCGGTTGAGCAGATCCCGCCGTAGAGCAGCGCGAAGGCCATCACGCCAAGGCCGGTGGAGATGTCCCCCTGGCTGAGCATGTGGATGATTCCCCAGGTAAAGCAGAGCACCAGCCCGCCGAAGGGAATCCTGCTTTCTTTTCGCAGCAGCCCCTCGGCAAACCGCTGGCCAAAGGCGACGATCAAAAAGACCAGACCGATCTCAAAGAGATAGTAGACGTACTGGAAGAAAAAGAGCAGCGCGCCCTTGCTCTGCCACTCGCCGACAATCTTGAGGGTGCCCCAGTCCAGGGTGTTGAGCAGCACGCACACAGCTGCCAGCACAGCGGCGGCGCCCAGCCCTTTTGAGGAAAAGGGGCGGCGGGCAAGCGGGTCAAACTGCAGCTTGCGTTTAGAAAAATGTGTCAGCAGCGCAATCATCGCACCCCAGCACAGGATGGTTAATAGCCAGTGCAGGATGCGCTGGGTGTCGGAGTAGTCGCCGCTGGTTGTGCCGCCAAACAGCACCGGCTCCACCAGGCCGAGCAGCAGTTCCAGCCCCAGCCCCGCGAAGGCGTAGAGGGCATACCACAAAAAGTCCCAGCTTTTGTTTTCTGTTTGACTCATCACAATCTCCTCCTAAAAATCAACTTTTTTAAAACCAGCCGCAGGCTGAGCCTGCACGCAATCGCGGCGGCATGATGCCGCGCCCAATTCGCGCCCTGGTTTGTGCGCAAAGTTGCCATGTACGCGCGGCGAGAAGTCACAACAAACGAGCGCAGCCGGAGGCAAGCGACCTGCGCGAGAACGTTAAGATGCAAATTAGCAGGGGCCAACTACGCGATTGGGCGCGGCATCATGCCGCACGAGCGCAGCCGAAGGCAAGCGACCTGCGCGAGAACGTTAAGACGCAAATTAGCAGGAGCCAACTACGCGATTGGGCGCGGCATCATGCCGCTTAACTCAACAGGTAGACCGAGAAGGTGGTGCCTTTTCCGACCTTCGATTTTACACTGATGTACCCCTTCTGCCGGGTGATGATGCCGTTGGCCAGGTACAGTCCCAGCCCCACGCCCTCCTGCGAGGCTACCTGCGGGTCGCGGTAGAACCGCTGAAAGATATCGTTGTAGTGCTCCTCCGCAATGCCGATGCCGGTGTCGGCGATGTCGACACGGGTGTAAAACTGCCAGGGCCGCACCGAGACGGTGACGCTGCCGCCCGGTGGGGTGTATTTGATCGCGTTGTCCAAAATGTTGCCCAGTGCCTCCGCCGTCCACTTGGGGTCGTGCTGGACGCAGATCGAGCTGTCGCAGTCGGCGGAAAGCGAAATCTCCTTGGCCTCCGCCTTGGCCCACACCGCGCTCATGGCCAGGGCGATGGTGTCGGCAAGGCGTCCCTCCTGTGGGTGAAGGACGAAGGTGCCGGTTTCCAGCCGGGACATCTTGATCAGCGACTGCATCAGAAAGTCCAGCTTGTCGATTTGCTCCTCCATGGTGCACAGAAATTCCGCCTGCTTTTCCGGCGGGAGCTGGTGCTGCTGCAGGATGTTGGTGAACATCTTGATGTTGGCAATGGGGGGTTTGACCTGGTGGGAGATGTCGCTCACCAGGCTCTGGATGACCTGCTTGTCCTGCTGGCTCTGGCGCTTGCCCTCGCTCATGATGTCAAAGTACTGCATCAGCTTTCCCTGCACCTTGGCGGTCAGGCTGTCCTCGTAGGGCTGATAGTTCTCCGGCTGCCGGCCGGAAAGCAGGGCGTCGAGCGTCTCGCACAGGTCGTCGGCAAACAGCGAGACCTGCCGCCGCTGATACCATACCCACAACCCCACCACCGCGAAGATGGCGGCGCACAGTCCCAGAATGCCGTACCGCACCGCGCTCCAGGGGATGGTGCGCCACAAAACCCACACCAGCGCGGCGAACAGCGCAGCCGAAAGCATCAGCATGCCGGTGCGCAGGATCTCGATGCGGCGGTGTTTCATGCTCTCCCTCCTGTCCAGATGTATCCCATGCCCCGCACCGTCTTGATGTAGGTGTGGGCGCCGTCCTCAATCTTGGCACGCAGGCGGTTCATCGTCACCGTCAGGGTGTGGTCGTCGATGAAGTTGCCCGCGCTGTCCCACAGGCGGTCGAGCAGCTGCTGCCGGGTCAAGATCTGGCCGGGATGGTCGGTGAAAAGCTTGAGCAGCTTGTATTCGTTGGGGGTGATGACCAGCTTCTCCTGCCCCCGCTGCGCGGTCAGCGCAGAAAAATCCAGCACCAGCGAGCCGTCGGTCCAGCGGTCCGCGGCAGGGGAGGGCTGCTGCCCCACGCGCCGCAGGGCAACTTCCAGCCGCTTGAGCAGAATCTGCATGTTGAAGGGTTTGGTCACATAGTCCTCGGCTCCCATGTCAAAGCCGGTCAGCACGTCCTGTTCCAGGTCGTTGGCGGTCAGAAAGATGACCGGCAGCTCCGGCCTCTCCGTCTTTAGCTCCCGGCACAGCGCAAACCCGCTGCCGTCCGGGAGGTTAACGTCCAACAGCGCCAGCGCAAGCTGCTGCTCCTGCTGAAATAGATGTCGCGCCTTGGCACAGTTGTAGGCGGGGATGGCGGTGTAGCCCGCCGCGTCCAGTTCAAAACAAAGCCCCGCGCTCAGCGCGAGGTCGTCCTCCACCACTAAAATACGCTTCATACTTGCCACCTCTTTATCGCGTTTCCGCGTAATATGCCGTGATTTAGTATAGCAGATATTGGTTTTGTTGAAAAGAGGATTGCTGCAAAACGAAGGGAGAAATGGCAGCTGAAAATAGCGGCAGGACTGCAAAAGGAAAGAAATTATTTTTTGTGGATGAAAGGGGAGGGGAAAAGCTCGCGGCGCCTGACGCAGGTCGATGCCGCCGGAGGGGAGACCTCTGTATGCGTTGTGACCGGTCTCCTTTACCCCAGGGAGAATCAGGAGCAGCTGCCACAGAAAAAACGAGAGTTCTGCGCGTCGGGTGCAGAGCAGGTATAAAAATAGCAAGAGGAGGAAGGTTTGTTCCTTCCTCCCCTTGCTATAGACTGAAACTGACTGGCCCCCTCCTGCCTGTCCACATTTCTATCCCCGCTCTCCGCACGGAGGGCGACTTCTTTGAGCCAGCTGGTCAGGGCCAAACTTTTATCCCCGCCTTCACACAGAGAGTGACGGGACTGGCCGTGCCGTTCGTACAAGGCCAGCAGATTTCTACCCACACCCTCCGTGTGGAGGGAGACTGCCCACTTCCATCAACTACATCAACCCGATGGACCTCTTTCTACCCACGCCCTCACATGGAGGGCGACTGTCTGACCGGCTCAAGGTCGTCATATTTCTATCCACGCCCTCCGCATGGAGGGCGACAGATCAAGGCGCAAAAATATGTCACCGTGGACGAATTTCTACCCACGCCCTCCGCGTAGAGGGCGACAGATTTGGAGTACAATAGCCTGTTACTGATTTGGATTTCTACCCACGCCCTCCGCGTAGAGGGCGACTTTTCCCTCGGCAATCCTGCAGGGGAGGATCGGAATTTCTACCCACGCCCTCCGCGTAGAGGGCGACGCCATCTAAATCCCCCTCTCATACCATTGGACCGATTTCTATCCACGCCCTCCGCGTAGAGGGCGACAGGTGCAGGCCAGGTTGCACGCCTCGGTGACGCAATTTCTATCCACGCCCTCCGCACGGAGGGCGACAGTGCCTTGTCCCCGTCAATGCTGATCCCGATGGATTTCTATCCACACCCTCCGCACGGAGGACGACCGGGGCCTATGTGGATCACCTGTACAGCCTGCTCATTTCTATCCACACCCTCCGCACGGAGGGCGACCATCAGCTTCCCGAAAATAGTTACCAGTAACCTTATTTCTACCCACGCCCTCCGCGTAGAGGGCGACTATCCGCATACCGGCTTGCAAAATCAGCATCCTATTTCTACCCACGCCCTCGCGTAGAGGGCGACATGGCAGTAACATTCTTCTGCAAAGTGATTCAGATTTCTATCCACGCCCTCGCGTAGAGGGCGACCCGCGACCAGACCCACAACATGGATTACCACAAAATTTCTATCCACGCCCTCGCGTAGAGGGCGACTCCTGTTCGCTTGTGCAAGCGTCCAGCGATTCCTGATTTCTATCCACGCCCTCGCGTAGAGGGCGACGCGGTCGCAGGCTCCACGCGGCTTTCCGGCATGATTTCTATCCACGCCCTCGCGTAGAGGGCGACCCGCTTCTCTTTCTCGATCACTCCGTCGAAAAAGATTTCTATCCACGCCCTCGCGTAGAGGGCGACTCTGCGGTGTCCCTTTTATTTTTGTCTAAGTCCCGATTTCTATCCACGCCCTCGCGTAGAGGGCGACGCTTTTGTTGTCCGCGGAAAGGTTGTCCGCGGTATTTCTATCCACGCCCTCGCGTAGAGGGCGACCCTTCCGGCGGGTCTGGCTTCCATTTTTCCGGGTGATTTCTATCCACGCCCTCGCGTAGAGGGCGACTGTTGCCGCCGATCTCTGCAAATACCGTTGACGGCATTTCTATCCACGCCCTCGCGTAGAGGGCGACCTTTGGCGGCGCTGGCGATTGTGCTTCCCAGGCCGATTTCTATCCACGCCCTCGCGTAGAGGGCGACCGTTGATCTGCTGCATCTGCGCCGCCGATACGGTGATTTCTATCCACGCCCTCGCGTAGAGGGCGACAGCATGGCTTTAACATCCGCGTAACCGTGGAGCGCGATTTCTATCCACGCCCTCGCGTAGAGGGCGACCTTTTTTCTGTCCCCGGCAAACAGGCCGCCGGATATTTCTATCCACGCCCTCGCGTAGAGGGCGACGCAAGAGCGCGGCAGAGAGGTCTTAAGGCAAAAAATTTCTACCCACGCCCTCGCGTAGAGGGCGACTTAACGTTGTATCGGAGGATTTTAACGCCAACACCATTTCTACCCACGCCCTCGCGTAGAGGGCGACGCAGAAGAAGTAAAAGAGACCACTGCACAGCAGCCATTTCTACCCACGCCCTCGCGTAGAGGGCGACAGCTCCACTTATCTCACCATCGACAGCTTGGTTATTTCTACCCACGCCCTCGCGTAGAGGGCGACCTACCCGCACTCGACGGGGCGAGCGACAAAAATAAATTTCTACCCACGCCCTCGCGTAGAGGGCGACCCCTGTGGGCCAGTCGGTCCCTGCTCTCCTCTTGATGGGATTTCTACCCACGCCCTCGCGTAGAGGGCGACAGTGATACAACAGGGAGCCCCGCAGTCTCTGTAATTTCTACCCACGCCCTCGCGTAGAGGGCGACGCGTTGTTGCATTTATCCACAGATTAATCAATTATTTCTACCCACGCCCTCGCGTAGAGGGCGACCTGACGCTGGCGGCGGATTCGGGCCTCCTGCACTATTTCTACCCACGCCCTCGCGTAGAGGGCGACACGTGTACTCATAACCATACCCCAACCCGGACGGGATTTCTACCCACGCCCTCGCGTAGAGGGCGACAGCTCCTGGCACCGCTTGTGCTCATACCGCGACCATTTCTACCCACGCCCTCGCGTAGAGGGCGACCCATCGACAACAACATCATCCTCAGATTCCAACATTTCTACCCACGCCCTCGCGTAGAGGGCGACTCTGCTGGTGTTTGAGGCATTTGATAAGGCCAAAGAGACCATTTCTACCCACGCCCTCGCGTAGAGGGCGACCCCCGAATTAAAGGATACGTTCGGCCAAATCCAAATTTCTACCCACGCCCTCGCGTAGAGGGCGACGATGTTAGTGGAGATGTACGCCTCTTACCTTTACCGATTTCTACCCACGCCCTCGCGTAGAGGGCGACGGACGGTCGCATGATTCATTTGATTGCTGGCTATGGATTTCTACCCACGCCCTCGCGTAGAGGGCGACTAAAGGGGCTTGCAGATGAGGCAGGGAAAGTCGATAAATTTCTACCCACGCCCTCGCGTAGAGGGCGACCTGCAAATCGAGCTATACACAAACTTAAAAGACCCCATTTCTACCCACGCCCTCGCGTAGAGGGCGACATCGAGGCTGGACATTTGAAAAAGCAATTTCGGAATTTCTACCCACGCCCTCGCGTAGAGGGCGACATCTACTGTTAATATCGGCCGAATACAAGCACCAATCAATTTCTACCCACGCCCTCGCGTAGAGGGCGACGTATCTCGAGCAAAAGGCGGGTGTCACAAATGTCATTTCTACCCACGCCCTCGCGTAGAGGGCGACAGCAAACATGCTGAAGTGCAGGCGTGTATTTCAGCAGTTTATCTAAAGTGTAGCACACGCAAAGCGGCGGCGTCAAGAAGGTGCGCCGATTTAGGGGGCAAGGCAGTGCTTTTTCACCAATTTCCCCACCTCGTTTTGGGGAGAGCGCGGTGCGAACCCCGCGGGGAAGGGATGTGCGATCGCGGTTCGCACCGGCAGTCCGGGAGGAAGTGGTTTAAGCTCACAGCAATAAAATGTCATCCTGGCTCCACTGAGGGGCCAGGCCGATGTGTTCCACCTTGCTTTTATAGTGGTTGCCCAGCTGATAAAAGCGCAGGCTGTCCGTCTGAGGATCGATCAGCGCAGTGAGCTTTGCCTTGAATGCGGCGTACTGCGCAGCGTCCAGCATACATTCGAACACCGAGTTTTGGACCCGTTGCCCATAATCGACGCAGGCTTTTGCCACCTTGCGCAGACGCTTGCGCCCGGCGGCGGTTTCGGTGTTGACATCATAGGTGACAAGTACCAGCATACAGTTTCTTCCTTTATATATTACTTCCAGAAAAAGGGCGGATACCGCTCCATGTCGCCGCGGAGCGTCCGCGCCAGCAGCAGCGCCTGCACAGCGGGAACCAGTCCCCACGCAATTTTCTCTCCCAAAAAGGGATGCTGGATGGCCTGCTGCTTACGTTGCTGCCAGGCTTTTAAAAAGGCGCGGCGACCATCGTCGGTCAGGAGGACAGCGCCGTTTTCCTGCTTTTGAAAATGCTTGCCGGTGATCATCTTCTGGTTGACACAGGTGAGGACAAAGCGGTCGGCGTAAACCGCGCGCAATTCCTCCATCATATCCAGTGCGAGGCTGGCGCGCCCGGGGCGGGGACGGTGCAGAAAGCCCACATACGGGTCCAGACCCACCCCTTCCAGCGCGGCGGCGCAGTCCCGCGCCAGCAAAGTGTAGGAAAAGGAGAGCAGGGCGTTGATGGGGTCGAGCGGTGGACGGCGGTTGCGCCCGGC
The DNA here is from genome assembly GCA_900547455.1 of uncultured Oscillospiraceae bacterium. Lineage (GTDB taxonomy): Bacteria > Bacillota > Clostridia > Oscillospirales > Ruminococcaceae > Negativibacillus > Negativibacillus faecipullorum. The sequence goes on along the minus strand of URGV01000011.1, from coordinate 30,303 downwards.
AAAGGCGAAGGTGTCGTGCTGCTGCAGAATCAGGCTGTCGAAGCCGTCAAAGTATTGCTGCGCAGCTGCACCCTCCAGACCGCGCAGCTCTTCCAGGGAGACTGCGTTCTCGATGTTTGGCAGGGCAGCGGCAAGGTTCTGGGAGAGGGATTTTAGCTTCTCCACGGGGACGCGCTGGGGATGGTCGCGGGTTGCCCGCTCCAATACCCAGCGAGCGTTGTAGACCTTGCCGAGCAAAAATCCTTTGGCGTACCGGCAGCTGGCAAAGGGATCGTCCGCCTCGCGGTACTGCTGCTGGCGAAGCAGGACATTCCCCTGCGTTTTGCCCACGATGCGGGCCAAAAACTTCCCCTGCGGAGAGAAGAAGGCAAGGTCGACGCCGCGCTCCGAGCAGGCCCCCATCAGGGCAGGGGAGGCGCCGGGATAGGAGAAGCAGAGGATGCTTTCTAAAGTGTGCAGAGGGAAGCGGCCAACCTCCTTCTTCTCCTGGTTGATGACGACATTTTCTCCGTCCAACGACAGATAGCTGTCCTCGGTGAGCACAAACAGGGTGTTGAGCAGCCTTCTCAATTTGCTTCACCTTCCTTTGCGATTTCTTCGAGGTGTGTTCGGACATATTCCTGCGCGTCCACGCGGCGGTACAGGGCGGGTAGGCAAAGTTCCTTGAGGGAGCAGGCGTTGCAGTGCTTGCCGGGTTTGACCTTTGGCGTGTAGCCGCGCACAAAGTAATCGTTCATTTCTGCGGCCATCTTGAGCGTTTTCTGCCTAAGCTCCGGCGTCAGCTCCACCAGTTCACGGCGGTGGGTCTCGGCGTAAAACAGGGCGCCGCAGGGAATCTCGCAGACCAGCATCTCCTCCAACGCCATCGCCTGCGCACAGAGCTGCAGGCGGTCGGCGTCGTTCTCCTTCGGTGTGCCGTGTTTATACTCCACCGGCATGGGGAGCCAGCGGCCCTCCTGTCCCTGCAGCGGCACACCATTAGGGTCGGCGCGGAACTCCACCACATCGCAGGCCCCGGTCAGGCGCAGCCGGTGGCTGATGACCCGCATGCCGCGCACCGTCAGCAGGTCGCCCCGCTTTTCCCGAAAGGAATCGTCGTGGCACCGTTCATGCAGCAGCTGCCCTTCGACGGTGCGCAGGTTTTCGGTCCACTGCTGTTCGAGGTGAATCAGCGCCCACTGCCGCCGGCAAAAGCAGAAGTGCTGGATGCCGGACATCAGCAGGTAGTCGTCTGCATCCATCAGGACAACCTCTCACAGATGACCCCGGCGGGCAGGGTGTCGTCCAGCCAGACGCGGTAGTCGCTGTATTTGCGCGGGGCAGTGACGCCCTCCACCCGCTCGACATGAACGGTGTCGAACAGCTTGTGCGCGGGGGCGTTGCCGAGCTCGCTGTCGTGCTTGAAAACGATCAGCTCCCGCACCGCCATCTGACCGCGGGCCGCACTGTGATCGTGTTCGAACATGTTGAGGATGGCCTGCCACAGCAGCTGCAGATCCTCCTCCGAGAAGCCGGTGACCCGGCGGGCAAGGTTGGCGGAGACAAAGCCTTCCGCGCGGTAGAGGGCATAGGGGACGATGTACTTGTGTCCCATCTCGGTGTCTTTTTTCTCCGCGTCGGCCTCGGTGGTGATGGCCACGCGGGTGATGGTGATTTCCTGCGGCAGGATGGGGTCGATGCTGCGGGCAAAGCTCAGCTGCACTGGCCCGCGCACCTGGCCGCAGTTGAGCGCGCCCTTGCCAAAGGTGGTCATCACTGCGCCGAAGGTGCGGATGTCGAAAAAGTTTTGGCACATCCAATCACGTAATTTTAAATCAATATTAGGATCGTTCGCTTTTAATTTTGAAGCAATTGCTTTGGCTTCTTTTTTTTTCTTTGCTTTTTGGATAGCCTCGAGCTCAGTCTTAATTCCGAAATCTGTACCTGCTTCTGCATCGCAACGCTGCAGGGGAACCTGATCCTTGATGTAGATGCGGTAGCCGGGATCGTCCTCCTTGACTGTTTCCACATAGTTGCGGATCTTGCGCTTGAGGCAGACGTCGGTCACCAGCCCGTAGCCGGTTTCGGGGTCGACGCGGGGCATGTTGCCGGCGTCCGGGTCGCCGTTGGGGTTGCCGTTCTCCACATCGAACAGGATAACAAAATCGTAGCGGTTTTTGATGGCTTCAGACATGGTTATTGTTCCTCCTTGTTGGTTTTGGCGGTGTAGCGTCTCTGGGTTTCGTGGTAGTAGCCGAGCTGGAAGGCGCTCTGCTCGGCAAGGCTCATCCGGGTGGGCAGCGTCTGGGTGATGCGGCTGCTCAGTTCGGTGATCTGCTTGTCGTAATAGACAGCCAGGCCGCCGTCCAGCTTATTCAGATGCTTCTGTGCCAGATTGATGAGCTGGGGAAAGACGATAGCGGGTGTGGCGGAAGCGGAGTTAAAATAGCGGTCCTTGATGGTGGTGTTGATGCCGGGGTTGGCGCTCTGCTGCAGCCCTTCCAGTACGGCAAACAGCCGTCCAAGCAGATAGGGCAGGTAGTTGGTTTGTTCATTGAGTTCCACGGTCAAAGCCTCCTTCATGGGTGAGTCGGGTTGAAATTGTTCCAGATATTTGGTGTAGTACGCCTTGAGGATGGCTGCCTGTCCCCGGGAGACGCTTCGCTCGGCGCGGATGCGCAGCTCGACGCCGTTTAACAGGGTGGCGGGATAGAGGGTGTCGTTCAGGACGGCCAGCAGCAGGTCACCGGCAAGGCGCGGGTGCGGTTCCGGTGCGCGGCCGCCGGGAGGGGCCTTGCGGACCGTCTCCAGCACCAATCGCCAGATAGGAAGGGTGGGGAATTTGTCGAAGCTCGGCCGGATGATTTCCAGCCGCTGGTAGTGCCGCTCCAGATTGCGCGCCAGCGCGCCGAAGCTGTTTTGCCAGAAAAAGCGCACCGACAGCCGCGCGGCGTTGGGCGCAAGCCCCAGCACATAAAAGCGGGTGTCGGGGCTCAGCCTGGTGTCGTCCCACTGGATCGATTCTCCTTTGGACAGGTGGTGCAGGGTGTTTAGGATGTCGTTTTCGGTATAGCTGTCATCAAAGATGCTCATGAGAAAGCAATCCTGATAGGCGCTTTCGCCGCCTGCTGCCCAGCAGAGGATGGTGGTGTCGCCCACCCGGCTGACACGGTTGCGGTCGGCCAGCAACGTGTTGAGCGCGGTGGTGTAGGCGAAAGCTGCGTAGTCGCTGACCGGGGCGTTGGCGCCCTGCTCGTGCTCGAAGGAGCAGAAGGCCGGGGCGTTGAAGGAAACCAGCGAGGCGCCGGAGGATTGTGCGCCCGCAACTCCCTTGATGCTGGGATGCAGGCGGGCGAGGGTACCCGGCTGGCCGGTCACCAGACAGCGGATGGGTTCGGCTTCGGCGCTGCTGTCCTCGTAATGCTGCGTCCAGGCGTCGGCGATGGCAGGGTCCTGAGCGGCAAACTGCTCACCCAAAGAGAAGGTCAGGTTGCCGCCCTTGAGCAGTTCTTCCCAATCCTCCTGCAGTGCCGGGTGGCTGGCCGCCTGCGACGGGTCCCAGTGCTCAAAAAAACGGACGATGGTGCGGGCAATCGGGGAATCGACCTCCTTTAAAAGCTGCAGGTGCAACGCCTTGGAGGCGGCAAAGCAGTCGATGCTGCGGTCGGCCTTGCCCTTGCCGTCCACTCCCAGCAGGTAGCTGCTGGTGTCACACAGAAAGTTTGGACGGATGCCGGAGCTCCTTTTGACAGGGGAGGGGACCCACATTTCCTGCGGCCCCAAAACGGTCTTATTTCCGCGCTGTACCTCCTGTTGCAGGTGCAGCAGCTGGAGCAGCTCTCCCTCCTCGCTCAGGAGCAGGCTGTAGTTGAGCTTCTGCTTGCTCCAACCGGGACGGTTGATCTTTCCCAGCCTTAAAAGGTCCTCATAGTATTGGGTCAGTGCCTGTAAAATCATCGAAACACCTCACAATTCTGGGTGTTCAGCACCCCGTGTTCCAGCCGGGCGCGGAAGTAGGTGGGGGTGATGGCGGCGGGGTCGCTGTAGTCGAAGTCGTACAGCATCAGCCCCAGGTCGCGGGTCTCGTCGATGGTTGGAATCGGCCCGCCCGGCCAGCGCCGGAAGGAGACCGGAAATTCCCGGCAGCCAAAGTACGGCGTGTGAAAGCACTGGCCGCGCTCCATCCTGCGGGTGACGATGTCCTGGAACTTGCCGGGGTTGTCCGAGGGGGCGGCCTTGTCCGTCATCTCAAAGTGCGCCTCGATGACATAGTGCACGTCCTGCAGCAGCAGAGAGGAGCGCTGAACAATCTTCTGCGAGGAGACAAGGTAGAGCGGTTGACCGCCACCCTGCGCCGCCTGACGCACGTTGCGGCCTGAGATTTTGTCCGTAACCTCGTTGCGCCGGATGCTGACGAAGCGGATGGGGTTGAGCACATGAATCCTGTCGATGTACCACCTTAATCCGGGGTGATAATATACACTTTCGACAATGCCCCGCGCCGCCGAAGGGGTGGGGACGTCGTAACTGACGCGTTCCACCTTCAGTTCTGGACGCGAAAAAAGCGCGTACGCACCCCAAACTTCCAGTTGTATCATAGGCAATACCTCCTTTTATAATTTTAATTGATTATATTTTATAAATTTCTTTATTCCAGTATAGGGCGGGATAAATTTTCTGTCAAGAGAAAATATAAAAAGGAAAAGAAAATTGTCGAACTTATTTGTCAAAGGCTCAGCTATTTGTGAAAATTTAACAACAGCCTTTTTCCATTTGCTTTTTCATAGCGAGACAGGTATAATAAAACTGTCAGCAAAAGCTGTGGATAGAAAAAATTGTTTATACTTTAGGAAAAAGCGGCGGCAAGGAGCAATCTTGCCGCCCTTTTTCTTTGGGATTTTACATAAACCAGCCCTTTCCCATCTCCACATCCAGTGCAAGGCCGGTGCTGGAATGATAGAGGTCCTTGTCGGTCAGGATGTACGCCCCGCTCTCTGTCGCCTGCACCGCCCCGGCATCCAGCAGGCGTTTCAGGTGGTCCGGGTAGACGTTGACCGCATACTGCCCCAACTTCCGGAACAGCGACCGGCTGATAAGACCGGCACGCAGCGCTTCCACCAGAGTTTTTCCTTCTCCTGTCGGAATATAGATGGTTGTGGTGGGGCTGTCGATCAGATGGAACATATCGGCGACGGCGGCAAAGGGGAAGATGCTGCCTTTATAGCCCTTTTGGAAGGCGTCCAAAATCCCTTTTTGATCCAGCGCCGCCGAACCTTTCAGGGTGCGGTAGAAAGAGAAGTAGGATTCGATGGCCTCCGGCTGGGCGGGGTCGGCGAAGGTTTGCAGCACATGGCGGGTGGAGTCTACATTGGGGCGGATCATGGCGGGGACCTGCTGCCCCTCTAAACGGAAGATGGTGACGATGCTCTGCTCCGCGGAGGCTTTGCCTTCCCGATTGCAGCGGCCGGCAGTTTGGATGATTGAGTCCAAACCGGCCTCCTCACGCCAGGCGGTGGGGAAGTCCACATCCACGCCCGCCTCGATCAGCGAGGTCGATACAACCCGGCAGGGCAGCCCGCTTTTAAGCCGCTCCCGGATCTCCTCCAACAGCCGTTTGCGGTCTGCGGGACAGAGCAGGGTGGTCAGACAGTAGCTGCCTTCTTCTGGCAGCAGCGTGTACAGCCTTTGGGCGGTGGCCCGCCGGTTGACAACACAGAGTGTTTGTGGGGAGGCGTTCAGCTGCTTCGCAAGCTCCTCCTCGGTCAGCGCACCAGCCTGCCTGAGGGTGGTGCGGCGGAAAAACTGGTACAGCGCGTCGGTGTCCGGGCAAATCTCCCGCATGGTGAGTCCGGGTGCCAGCTCGGCAAAGAGGGACTGCAGGGCAGGCTGGGTGGCGGTGCACAGGACCGCTGTGACACCATAATACTGCACCAGCTGACCAATGGCGGAGACGCAGGGGTAAAGGTAGCTGACCGGGAGGGTCTGCGCCTCGTCGAAGATGATAACACTGTCGGCGATGTTGTGCAGCTTGCGGCAGCGGGAGGGAAGGTTACTGTAGAGAGATTCAAAAAACTGCACTGCGGTGGTGACGATGACCGGCGCATCCCAGTTTTCAGTGGCTAGCGCCTTGCGGTAGAGGGCAGGGTCGACCTCCTCTTCCGGCATGGTGTAGTCTACCCCGGAGTGGTGTTCCAGCACATTTTCGGCTCCCAGGATGTTTTCGAACACCTCCGCCGTCTGGTCGATGATCGAGGTGTAGGGGATGACGTAGATGACCCGCTTTTTCCCATGGGTGGCCGCGTGCCGCAATGCAAAGGCCAGCGAGGAGACCGTTTTGCCGCCGCCGGTGGGGACGGTCAGCGTGTAGAGTCCATTGGGAAAGTTCTCACCGGCGTTTAAACAGCTTCGCAAGATGTCGCACCGCTTGCGGTTGAGCTCATTTTGGGGGTTCCACCAGGGCGCAATGTATTGGTCCAGCTTGTCCAGCAGGGAAGCAATCGGTTCGTAGCCTCCGCGCGGGAGGGCCCCATCCATAAATGCTTCGGTGTCCAGATAGTCCGCATCCACCAGACAGGAGTAGAGCAGACGGATGTAAAAGGCCTCCGAGAGGTTGTCAGGTGGGATGTGGGAGGGGCGCCTGGCTGGCGAGAGGGCAATCTCCTGCTTCCATGCGCTGTAGTCCGGGACCTTTTTCTGTTGTCGGCCATACAAGGTGCTGGTGTTCCCCGTATCGTTTTTGCCTCCGTAATCCGGCAGTCCTCCGTGGTGCCCCATGACGGCGAAGGCCGCCTCAATCTGCCGGAGTTGGAAGGCTTCCTTGCCCCCGGCGGTGGAGTGGTCGACCTTGGGGCCGCCCTCCAGGCGGTGCTGAAATTCCCGGCTGTACTTTCCAATGTCGTGCAGCTTGCCCGCCAGCTTGGCCTGCTCACCACCCCCGAAGGGCTGGGCAAAGGCTTCGGCCAGTGCGGCAGTGCCCTGCAGATGTTCCTTTACCGTTTGCATTCGCTTCCTGTCCTCCGAAATGTGGGCAAGAAAAATTTCCGGTTGAGCCATGATGAACCTCCTCCTATCAAATCAGAAATTGGCCTTATGTACTATCACCATCTTACCACACTTCGACAACAAAGTACACAAAAAACGAAAAAAATGTTTCTTCTTTTCGTTGATATATTCCCGGATAGGGCACTGAGCCCAACCTCCGGTTGATTTTTTGCCGCAGAATTGAAAAGACTGCTCGATTGAGCCGCCCGTTTCTCTCTGGTATAATAGGGGTAGAAGGAGGCGAGAGAGGATGAAGATTAACGAAACCATCCGTTCACGCAGAAAGCAGCTGGGCCTGACTCAGGAGGAAGTCGCTAACCGTCTGGGGGTGACCGCCACCGCTGTCTATAAGTGGGAAAGTGCCAGCTGCTACCCCGACATCACCCTGCTGCCCGCGCTGGCAAGGCTGCTGGGGGTGGATTTGAACACCCTGCTGTGTTTTCAGGAGGACTTGACCGACGAGGAGATCGCGGGCTTTGCCAATGAAGCCGTTGAGAAGATGCAGCGGGCGGGCTTTGCGGCAGGCTTTGCGCTCGCCATGCAGCGGGTGCGGGAGTACCCCAACTGCGACCGGCTGCTGAGCATGATAGGGGGAATCCTCAAAGGCGGCCTGCTGATGTTCGCGGTCCCGCAGGAGGAGCAGCAGCCTTACCAGGAGGAGATCGACCGCATCTACCGGCGGCTGCTCAACAGCGAGGATGAGGATGTCCGTCAGAGAGCTTACAGCATGACCATCTCCGACTGCATTGCAGGGGAGCGCTTTGAGCAGGCACAGCAGCTGCTGGACGAGCTGCCAAAGCGCCGCCGAATCGATGCGGAGGAGCTGCAGGCCACCCTCTATATCGCGCAGAAGGAGTATGCGAAGGCCAGGGAAATCCTGGAAAAGAAAATTTACTACACAATGAACAATCAGGTGATGGGGTGTTTGCTTTCCCTGATGGACATTGCGGTTCGGGAGGGGAAGATGGAGGACGCAAAGCGGCTGGCCGACATCAGCTCCAAGGGGGCAGAGGTGTTCGAGCTGTGGGAGTACAACCGCTATTCCCCCTATCTGCAGCTTGCGGTGGTGGAGCAGGACAAGGATTGCTGCTTTGAACTGCTCGACAAGATGTTCTCGCTGCTGGGGCAGGACTGGAAGCTTGCAGATACGCTGCTCTATCGGGACATCCAGCAGAAAGGGGAGGTCACCGAGCTGGGTGCGTTGCTGACCGGCACCATCCTCAAAAGCATCCGCGAGAGCGGGGAAGCCGGTTTCCTGATGGAGGACGAACGGTTTGAGGAGTTGGAGAGGAGGTTTCGATAAAAATAAATCCCCGCTGTAACGAAAAATCCTTACAGCGGGGATTTACTTTGTTAAAACTTCTACTTTAAAGGGAATAGATTACCACCGGAAATGGAGATCATAGTGTCGCACAAGGAAAAGACCTTGGCATCGTGCGAAATAAGAATCAGCGTTTTATCCGCAAACAATTGTCTCATCATTTCGATGATCATGGTGGTATAATTTTTATCGATATAATTCAGAGGTTCATCCACAATGTACAGATCGCACTGACGATAGATTCCCCGCAACAGTTGAATCAATTTTGCTTCTCCGCCGGACAGATTGTTGCCGTGTTCCAGTAGCTCTTTGTCCGGCCCCAATCCCTGTTTATGTAAAATTTGGAGCAGGGTGTCTGGAATAGGAGCAGGATCTCCCATGGTGATATTTTCTGCAACCGTGCCGGAAAACAGCTGCGGCACAGCTGGAATAAGACAGATGTGTTTGAGCAGGTCCTCTACTTTGATTTCCCGATAGTTGATATTGTTGTAGTTGATGTTGCCCGCGTAATCCTGCAGTAATCCGCAGATCAGGTTGGCCAATGTTGTTTTTCCGGAACCGTTTGCGCCGACGATACCAATTTTATCGCCCTTGTGGATGGACAGCGACAGGCCATTAAGGATTTGTTTCCCACCAACAGTATAATGGATTTTTTGAAGATCGATCTGCTGCATTTCTGAAATTGGATGGAACTTTTGGGAAGTTGTTTTAACTGGCTTTTTATATACCTCCTGAAGCCGCTTTTGATATGTGTCAAATTTTGCCTTCTCTTTTGGATAATCCAGATAGAATTCAAGTGGAGACCACAGCTTGGAGTAATACAAGGACATCGAGACGACCATGCCTATTGAAATTTGTTGGTTCAAAACAAGCAGCCCACCAAAGTAGTATACGGCGACGCTGAGCAGATTGAGTAAGCCGGTGATGAGAACAAAATCGTAAATTGTCTCGATGGAAGTGCGCTTTTTCCTCAGTGAAAAGTTGTCCTCCAAAAGTCCATCCATTCGGGATACATACCAGTCGGAGGAAGCTGTGGTTCGCAAGGCATAGTTGCAGTAGAGCATTTCTTCAAAGTGGGAATTGATCTGATCCTGCGTGTGTTCTATTTTCCTGCTCACTGTCCCCACCTTAGAGGCCAATTTTCTGTAAAAAATCATCATAAAGGGAAAAACGGAAAAGAGGATGAGAGCGTACACTACATCGATATGCAGCATGAGCAGTGCGATGGCGATCAGATAAATTCCCTGCACCCAAACCTGCACCGGTTTATTGATGATGAAGGGCCGGCAATTTTCGATGTCGGAATGAAATCGTTGCAAATAGTATCCTGATCCGTTCTGGGAAAATTGTTCGTAGGGGATCTTGTTGACCTGTTGTGCGAATTCTTTTTTCTTCAGTAAAATTTTCCCGTTTTCGTAACACTCCTGCACATAGTTGGCCGCGGATAAACAGGCTATGAATAATAGAATAATCACAAGATTCATAATGCCATAAAATTGTAGAGTACCGAGGTCATTTTGTGGAATGGCATCAATGAGCTTTTGTGTAAAAACGGGAACGAGGAGGCTGAGAAGGCGATGGAACACAACCAAGATGACATAAAGAAAAAACATGCGGGGCGAGCAGCAAGAGAAAAGTTTTTTCATGGCAGCCTCCTTTGTAAAGGATATAAAAGAAAGGTGAAGCGTAGTCTTTCTTTTATTATAATGAATTCTCCAAATGGGTTCAATAGGACAAACCCATAAAAAATTGTTGGAGGTTTATACAGAACTCCCGAAAGAAAGGACACGCTTTTTATAGGGAAGGGAGAACTGCCTTTTTGGCAAAGAATTTCTCCGGAAAAGTTTCCCGCAGCCCTACCATTCCCCCCAAAAACATAGTATAATAAAAAAGAAGGAACGAAAAAAGGACCTTATGGCGCTGCTCATGGGAGCGCTTGTGAAAAGAAAGAGAGGTCAACTGATGAAAATATTGATTGTTGGCGGCGTAGCTGCCGGAACCAAGGCTGCGGCGAAGCTCAAACGTCTCAATCCGGCTGCGGACGTCACCATTCTGACCAAGGGAAAGGACATCTCCTACGCGGGTTGCGGACTGCCGTACTATGTCGGCGGGCTGATTCCGGAAAAGGAGGATTTGATCGTCAATACACCGGCGAAATTCACCGCCCTCACCGGCGCTAAGGTGCTGGTGGAGCGGGAGGTCACCGCCCTGGACGCGCAGAAAAAGGAGCTGACCGCACACAACCTGCGCACCGGCGTGCAGGAAAACTACGACTATGACGAGTGCATCATCGCCTGCGGCGCTTCCTCCATTGTGCCGCCGTTGTCGGGTGTTTCGTTGCCGGGCGTTTTCACCATGCGCACCCCGCAGGACGCCATCGAGCTTCGGGAATATCTGGAGCAGACCGGAGCCAAGCGCGCGGTTGTTGCCGGCGGCGGCTTCATCGGCCTGGAGGTTGCGGAAAACCTGATGCAGAAGGGCCTTGCGGTCACCGTCATCGACATGGCCGACCAGATCATGCCGGGCTTTGATAAAGACATGGCCGACTATGCCAGACGTCATTTGGAGAGCAAGGGAATCAAGGTTCGCCTGAACACCCGCCTGGAAGCGGTGCTCGGCGAATCCAAGGCGGAGGGTATCCGCGTGCCGGATGGCGAGATCAAGGCAGACGTCGTTGTGATGTCGCTGGGCATTCGCGCCAACACCGCCTTCCTCAAGGGCACCGGCCTTGAGATGATGCCGAACGGTACCATCGTGGTCGACAGCCAGATGAAGACCAGCCTCGAGCACGTATGGGCGGCGGGCGACTGCGTCAGTGTTGTGAACCGCATCACCGGCGAGCGAACCTGGGCCCCGATGGGTTCCTCCGCAAACATGGAGGGCCGCACCCTGGCCGAGGCTCTCTGCGGCGAGGACAGCAATTTCCCGGGCGTTTTGGGCACTGCGGTGGTTAAACTCCCAGAGCTCAACGGCGGCCGCACCGGCTTAAACGAGGAGGCCGCGCGCAAGGCTGGCTACGACGTCGTTTCGGTCGTCTCGGTTGTCGACGACAAGGCGCACTATTATCCGGGTGCCAGCACCTTTATCATCAAGCAGCTTGCGGACAAGGCTTCCCGCAAGCTGCTGGGTGTACAGGTACTGGGCAGCGGTGCGGTCGACAAGGTGACCGACGTCGGCGTCGTTGCGCTGACCATGGGCGCCACCATCGACCAGCTGCAGAACATGGACATGGCCTATGCGCCTCCGTTCTCGACCGCGATTCACCCGTTTGTCACCGCCATCAATGTGCTCAAGAACAAGATGGACGGCAGGGTGGACACTTTCACCCCAATCGAATTTATGCAGGGCAAGGCGGCGGACTACCGCATCATCGACACTGCCCTGCTGCCGAAGATTTCCGGCGCGCCTTACGTCGATCTCACCGCCGTCAACGGCGAGGTCAAGGGCCTGGGCAAGGAAGAAAAGCTGCTGCTGGTCTGCGACAAGGGCAAGCGCGCCTACCTGCTGCAGAACCGCCTGCGCCACTTCGGCTACACCAACACCAAGGTGCTGGAGGGTGGCCTGACCGTCAACCAGATGCCAAAGCAGGAGGGCAAGGTCACCGTCAGCGCCGAGGACATCAAGCGGGTCAAGGCGTGGGGTTTCCTGCACAACAAGGGAACCGACTGCTTCAACGCGCGCATCATCACCCGCAACGGCAAGATCACCGCGGAGGAGAGCCAGTGCATCACCGAGGCTGCCCGTTTGTTCGGCAGCGGCGAGATCGAGATGACCTCCCGACTGACCATCGAGATCCGCGGCGTTCCATACGACAAGATCGACGACCTGCGCGCCTTTGTAGCGGAGGCGGGTCTGGAGACCGGCGGCACCGGCTCGAAGGTTCGTCCGGTTGTGGCCTGCAAGGGAACCACCTGCCAGTACGGCCTGCTCGACAGCTTCGACCTGTCCCAGAAGATTCACGAGCGCTTCTACAAGGGCTACGAGAGCGTCAAGCTGCCGCACAAGTTTAAGATTGCGGTCGGCGGATGCCCGAACAACTGTGTCAAACCAAACCTCAACGACCTGGGCATCGTCGGCCAGCGCATCCCGCAGTTTAACGCGGAGCTCTGCCGCGGCTGCAAGGTCTGCCAGGTCGAGAACAACTGCCCGGTCGGCGCGGCGAAGGTGGTCGACGGCATGCTGCAGATCGACAAGGACATCTGCAATAACTGCGGACGCTGTGTCACCAAGTGCCCGTTCAAAGCGATGCCGGACGGCCAGTACGGCTACCGCGTCTACATTGGCGGACGCTGGGGCAAGAAGGTTGCCCAGGGCCGGCCGCTTGATCCGGTATTCACCTCCGAAGAGGAAGTGCTGAGCATCATCGAGAAGGCGATTCTGCTCTTCCGCGAGCAGGGCGAGACTGGCGAGCGCTTCTCCGACACCATTGAGAGACTGGGCTTCGAGAATGTGCAGCAGCAGCTTCTCAGCGACGACATCCTCTCCCGCAAGGACGAGATCATTGGCGCCAAGCTCCATCTGGTCGGCGGCGCCACCTGCTAAATAACTTGTTATAGAAAAAGAAGGAGAGTTTTATAACTCCCCTTCTTTTTTATAACTCCTTTTTTGTTTGAGTGCCACATAGTAACATGATAGCATTTTGCAATGAAGCACTTCTGTGATACATACGCCAAAGTCGTGGGATAATATCTTTGTAGTAATTATTGTCGGATTTTAAATAGTCTGATGGAGCTAGAGTGTGTTGATCTTTTACAGCGAGCTCTACTGCATTTTGAAAACAATACCCTAATACTTCGTCTCCAATGATAGAAAAAATTTCATAAAAGATATTTTCTTCATTATCTAAACGTTGAGAGATTATTTGGAACATTCCGTTTACTGATTGCAAAATTTGCTTTAGTTGGTCTGTGTTATTTATATTATTAGCAACACTTTCATAAGAAAAAACATTATAATTTATTTTACAAAGAAAGGTAATCGCGGCAAGCTGAAATGTTTTACCATTTTTCATCATAGGAAGAACTGTTTTTTCATCAAGCCCCTGTCCTTTTATACTTGTTTTTTTAAATCTATCATAGTACCAAGAAATCTTCAAGGCATCCGCAATAACACCTTCTGGTGAATTTTGGCCAAATATAGAATAATAATAATTGTCATTATACATGCGCTGTGAATTACTTCGAGCTGATCCCGGCATTTGTAGGATAGTCGCAAGACCTAACTTACCAACTTTTTCGAGACTAGTAATCTGATAATCACTAAATTGTTTTGGTGCTTTGTCACCTTTTTTAGTAATATAATATATATGCTTTTTTAGGAGACGTTCTCTTAGCCTTAGCTGTTCTGGTGTATTAGATTTAAGATCTGATTTTTTTATTGGCTTCTGAGCATTTGAAGCTTCTGCGATACTAAGCGCAAAACTATCTCGTTCTGATGAGGTAATTCCTTTAGTTTTTACTACTTTACATTGTAAGAAAAAATCCTCATTTATATCTGATCTACCTATTCGATTAGTGGTTTGTCCGCCGTTTATAATAGAAAAATTATATAGTCGGAGAACTTTACCATCAATTTCATAGTTTTCGCAGATAATGATAATTCCATTGTTTTTATACCAAAAATTTTGAGGTTCTTCAGAAATGGTTTTTTGAATTGCATTGTCTACTTCCTTTTTGCGGACAAAATAACGCAAGTTCATTCCAAGAAGTCCGTTACGTCTACGATTTTGAAGATCCTGTAAAGAGGATGCAGAAATATTTACTATAACGGATTCTTCATACGAAAGATAGTTATTTGGACGATCTAAATTCAAACTATCTTGCTCAACACACAATTTTCCGTTATCGATGGTTTCAATTTGTGCCACGATATCCTTGAAAAAGTTCATTTCAAAATCAAAAGCGTTAAACATTTTGGCGTTGACTTTTTCAATTTTATTTTGTTCGCGTAAATTTTTAGGTGCGTATGAAGTGAAAAAGACTACCTTAATGTTTCCAGAATCTTCCATTTGACTCTTGGCATTTCGGTAAGCAGATACAACTTGTTCATTTAGAGCAGATACCTTGTGGTTATCTATTGCTTTTATTGTTTCGGAAATTTTACATAGCTCGGAAAATACCTCTTGATTATTAAGGGTAGAGTTTTCATAATATTTACATTGAATAATGATCATATCATTATTTTCACTATTAGGATCATTAAATATTGCGTCAATACCACCATCATTAGAGCCATCAGTTAAGTAATCTTGTACAGAATCTGGATCAAAAGAGTTTGTTTCAGCGAAAAAGAAATATTTTATACACAGAAATATAAAAACATGATAATCTTGGTAATTTCGAAATATAGGATAATCTTTTTTTAATGTGTCGATGTGTTCTCTAATAAAATTCTGATTATTCATATAGGGGCCTCCATTAATCGTTTTTGATAAGTTAATAATATTATAAAAGAATGTTTATACGAAAACAAGATAAAATAATATTTTTTGTCTTAATTTTAGGGAAAAAGTTAATACTTACAAGTTGATTTTATGATTTTTAGCCTGGAATTACCGGACAATTGGTGCTATAATGGTAGAAAACAAATCCGAAAGCCGCTTCTCTGCGGCTCGGTTCAAAAAAGGAGGTTTTATCTATGCGACTTTCTTTGCTTCGGCAGATTCTTTCCCTCCCTCAGGAGGATGCACTCGTCCCGCTCGACCGGTATTTTGATTCGGAGAACGAGCGGGAATTGCAGCTGCTGGGATTTCTGCCGCCGGATGAGCGGAGAGAAAAGCCCCAGCTGGTTGCGCTGACCTATGACCGCAGGGCCTACGAGGAAGATTGGGAGTTGGAGCGCCAGCGCATTCGCCACCCAAAGCCCAAAACCTACCGCCAGATGCTGACCCAGAATCGCCAGCCCTCCTATCACCGTCCGTCCCTGCTGGAAGGCATGGGAAAAATCTGTCTTGGCGGCCGGGAGATCAGAATTCCAGCATCTTCCGCCGGTGATATTGGGGATGCAGGCGTGCTGCTCATCGCGCGCTTTTTTAAGGCCGGCGTCAAAGCCGAGCAGCTGGGCGGCGATTTTCAGCATCAATATCTGCATCGTCTCTCACTTGACATCCCCTGGCAGGAGCTGCTGCCGCTGGCCAAAACGGCTTCCCAAAACCCGAACGAGCCGGTTCGCCTGATTCCAAGAAAGGAAAGTGAAAAGGTCCCCGCGCGCAAGCGCATGACCCTCTCGGTGGGGATGAAGGAGCGCGCCTATACCTGCACCGTCGAGGGCAGGGAGCACCATTTTTGGATTGAGCAGGTGCAGCTCTATGATTTGTGGAGCGACCAGGAGGAGAGAATTCGCGACTGGAAGGAAAGTGGAAAATGTTCGGAGAAGGAATTGCGGCAGCTCAAATGGTCGTGGGAACGAACCGCTGCAAAACTCTGTCCTAAAGGTAAATGCCTGCCGTTGATTGTTTACGAAAGCGAGGAGGACATCCAGCTCGACTTCTATGACCGGCCCTATCTGAACAGCCTAGTTCCGACACGCAACAGAGATACCGAGCTGGGAATGAGCGGCGATAAAGAAGAGAAAGGCCCGCATGGCATTCGCCCCCGCTATGTGCCGCTGCAAACACCGGTCGACCCGGACGCGCAGAAGGTCGAGGTCGAACTGCTCAACGCTTGGATGCCGCGGGAAAATCCGGAGATTGTATTATAAAAGAAAAGGACAGCGGCTGCTGTCCTTTTCTTTTAATCCTGTAAGAAAAATACTGCCCCCGAGCAGTCCAGCTTGCAGGAGAGCCGGTCGCCCACCTTCCAGTCGGGGCGCCGTTCAAAGGTCTTTTGAAAGGTGAGGGAATGGTGGCAGAAGGTGACGGCGGTCTGCGCACCCTGGAACTGGATGTCCCTTACCTCTACGGCAAAATCTCCCTCCTGTTCCGGGTGCAGGGCCGAACAGCGCAGCATCATCTCGTAGCGGCCGTCTGGCAGGGAGGGGGCGGGGACGGCAAAGGGCAGCTGTTCGCAGCAGAAAAGATGGTCGCTGATCTGCCCGCTCAGGTAGACACAGTCTCCAAAGTAGTCGGCTACCCGCCGGTTGACCGGATGGTCATAGACTTCCTGCGGCGTGCCGGTCTGGGCGATCTGCCCACCAAACATCACCGCCACCCGGTCGGCCATCGAGAGGGCTTCGGCGCGGTCGTGGGTGACCAGCACCGTCGTCATCCCAAGGCTGCGGTGCAGCTGGGTGACCAGCGCGCGCATCTCGCCGCGCAGGTTTTCGTCCAGGGCAGAGAAGGGTTCGTCCAGCAGCAGCACCCTCGGTTGTGCCGCCAGCGCGCGGGCCAGCGCGACCCGCTGCTGCTGCCCGCCGGAGAGCTCATAGACCCGCCGCCGGCTGTATCCGCCCATCTGCACCTGCTGCAGGAAAGCCTCTGCCTGCTTGAGCCGCTGGGTTTTGCCGATGCCCTGCATTTTTAGAGGAAAGGCGACGTTTTCCAGCACCGTCATGTTGGGGAACAGCCGCATCTCCTGAAACAGGATGACCGTCCCGCGCTTGTGGACAGGGGTGCGGGTAATGTCCTGCCCGTCCAGGATAACCTGCCCCTGTTGGAGGGGGACAATGCCCGCAATCGACTTGAGCAGGGTGCTTTTGCCGCAGCCGGACGGGCCGAGCAGGGCCAGAAACTCCCCCTTCTGCACCGAGAGGGAGAGGTCGGAGAGAATCGTTTCGTTTTGCAGCGCGACCGTCAGGCCGCAAAGTTGCAGCAGCATTAGGCACTTCCTTTCGTACAGCGGCGGATAAAGGCTTCAAAGATCAAAAAGACCAGCAGTGCGCTCCCGACAAACGCCGCGGAATAGATGGAGGAAAGCGCGCGGTCGCCGCTCTGGATGTAGGGCACCAGCACCAGCGAGATGGTCTTCACCCTGCCGCCGCCCACCATCAGGGTGGTGAAGTACTGGCTGTAGGAGATGATGAACGCCATCGAAAAGGAGGAGAGGATGCCCGGCAGCAAAGCGGGGAAGCTGACCTCCCAGAAGGCGCGCAGCGGCGCAGCGCCTAACACCGCCGCCTGTTCCTCATACCGGCTGCCAAGCGCGCGGGTGACGTCGGTGAGGATGGTGATGGAGTAGGGGGCAGCGCAGATCAGGTGGACCAGCACGACCCCGGCCACCGTGTCGGACAGTCCCAGCCGGATCAGCGTGATCTGAATGCCCATCGCAAAGACGGTGCCCGGCACCAGCAGCGGAAGAATGGAACCCAGATGCACAAGGGTTTTTCCTCGGAAGGAGTACAGCTCGGTGGCGCGGGCGGTGAGCAGCCCGGTGGCGGTGCTCAGCAGCGCGACGATGGCGGAGAGCGAGATGCTGCTCCACAGCAGTGCCGGTAAGTTGGCCGAGCCAAACAGCAGCTCCTGCACGGTGCGCAGGGTGTAGCTTTCCGGCAGCAGGTTGGGCCAGGGCCAGCGCCCGGTGACGCTCCAGAGCAGCAGCACCGCCACCGGCATTAGAATAATGGCGGCGGCAAGCACCAGAACCAGCCGCAGCAAGGGGTGGCTTGTGCGTTTCATCCTTGTTTGCCACCTCCAATCCGCTTGGAAAGCCGGGCGGTCAGCAGGGCGTACAGCAGCGCCATCGAGCAGGAGAGCAGCAGGATGACCCCATTCATTGCCATCGCGTAGGGGCGCAGCAGCAGATCGGGGCTTTGGTAGCTCAGATATGCCTGCACCGGCAGTGCCTTGGGCAGGGTGCTGCCCAGCAGAAACGGCAGCTCGTACCCGCCAAAGGCAAAGATGAAGATGATGAGAAACGCCTTCAAAATGGCCGGCAGCGAGAGCGGCAGAGTGATTTCAAAAAAGCTGCGGACCGGCGAAGCCCCCAGATTTTCCGCCGCCTCCCCCAGGGTAGAGCTGACGCTGGACATCAGCGCCAGCACAAAGTAGGCCACAAAGGGAATCTCCTTCCAGAGGTAGGCCAAAATAGTCCCGGTGTAGGAGGGGGTGTAGAGCAGCTGGGGAAACTGCGGGTAGTCGCTGATCAGCCCCAGCGCGAAGGCCGCACGCGCAAAAAGCCCGGTTTGGGAGAGAAGGTTGACCACAAACACCGCCACCACCGCGTGCGGGGTCAGGATGGGCAGGCGGATCAGATAAAACAGAGGTCCGCGGGTCTGTCTGCATTGGATGAGGGCAAAGCAGAGCAGCACCCCAAAGACGCAGGCCAAAACCGCAGACAAAAAGGCGATGCGCAGGCTGACCAGCAGCGCGCCGGCAAATTCCTCCTGCAAAAATACATCCCGGTAGTACTGCAGTGTCAGCTCGTCCAGCCCGAAGGCGGGGATGTAGCCCAAACTTTGCAGCAGTACGTTGCCGATGGCCAGCAGCACCAGCGCGGTGATCCCCAAAAAGGGAAGCAGCAGAAGGGGAAGCATTTTTTTGTTGTACATCGAAAAGCCAGTTTCCTCCTTTCTTTCACTTGCGAAAAAAACGCAGAAAAACGGTGCAGCCTGGCTGTACCGTTTTTCTCAATCGCATACTGTTTAGAACCTATTTGCCAACAACTTCGTTGAGCCAGATCTCCTCGATGACCGGCACCAGGTCGGCCGGCATTTCCGGCAGGCGGTGTTCCAGCAGTTCGGTCTGGGAAAGCACGCCCTTACCGAGATCGACCGCATCAAAGGCAGCCTGTTCCTCGGCGCTGAGCTTGTCCGCGCTGACCACCGGCAGCTCGCGCAGCTGTTCGTATTGGGTCAGCTGCAGCTCGGCGGAGAGGATGGCGTTGATGACCACCATCGCTCCGGCCTTGTTGGGAGAGTTGAAGGCGATGGCCATATAGTTGGTGTTGCCGATGGTGCCGTTGTCAAAGACAAAGGTGCGGGTGGTGTCGGTGTAGGTGCCCTCCGCAATGCCGGTCGCCACGCTGAACGGCCCGTAGCTCATGTCCATTACCAGCTCCCCGTCGGCGAACATCGCGTCCACCGTGGTGGAGGATTCCGGAAAGGTCTTGCCCTCGTTCCAGAGGTAGGGGTTGAGCTCCCGCAGATACTCCAGCGCAGGCTCGATGGCCGCCTTGACGGTGTCGTAGTCTGCCTCCATATCCTGGAACTGCTCCCAGCCGCACAGCTCATAGATGATGTTGCGCACAAAGGCGCTGCCGGTAAAGTCCGGGAGGGCGGGGTAGGTGACTTTGCCGGGATATTTCTTGCAGAATTCCAGCAGCTCCTCGGCGGAAGCAGACGCCTCCGGTGTGACGGCGCTGTCGTTAAAAAAGACCATCTGAGCCTTGGCATAGGGTGCTTCATACCCTTCGATCGGCATGCAGAAGTCGTTGAGCGTCTCCGGGTCCTCCAGATCGATGTAGGCTTCCATGTTTGGCAGCTGTCCGGTGAAGGGGCCGTACAGCAGGCCGTTGTCTTTCGCCGAGTAGAAGTTTTCGCCGTTGATCCAGATCATGTCGATGCTGCCGGTTTCGCTGCCGGCCTGCTTTTCGCCCGAGAGCTTGGAGAGGATGTCGTTGATGTCCATCCCCACCACCTCCAGCGCAATGTCATAGTGCTCCTTGACATAGTCGGCGACGGTGGTGTTCAGCCAGTTGTTGCGGTTTTCGTCGCCGCCCCAGCCGTAAAAGGTGACGGTGGTGCCGCGCGCAGCCTCGACAATCTCGTCCCACTCGGCGGAGCTTAGGTCAAGCTCCTGGGTCTCGCTTTGCTCCTGGCCGCAGCCGGTGAAGGAAAACAGCAGGGTGAAGGCAAGCAGAAGTGCGAATAATTTTCGCATACAATATCCTCCTTGTTTTGTCCTGACAAAAGCAGCACGGGCAAAACCGCGCTGCTTGTTGAGTCTGTTCCTATTGTAGAAGAACGTTCCCAAAAAGTCAAGCGAAGTTAGCGGTTTTGAACTCGGTATCGAAAAAAACAATAGAAAGGGAGTGGATCATAAAAATTTTAATCGCTGCGCAGGCTGGACAAGTGGGAAGGGATACGTTATAGTAAAAAAAGAATGATGAAAAGGAGACTGACGATGCAAAAGATCATCTTTGACTGCGACAACACTGTCGGGATAGAGGGCTACCCGATGGACGACGCGCTGGCGTTTTTGTACCTGCTGGGCAACCGTGGCCGGGCGCAGGTGCTGGCCTTCTGCTGCACCTTTGGCAACGGCACCGCCCAACAGGTGTATGAAAGCTCCCGGCAACTGCTGGAGGAGACCGGACTCAGCGGCGAAATCCCGCTCTATCCCGGCGCCGGGCAGGGGGAGAACCCCCGTGGAGAAAGCGCCCGCAAAATTGTGGAGCTTGCGAACCGCTATCCCGGCGAGGTTAGCTTTTTAGGAATCGGCTCGCTGACCAACCTCTACGGAGCGATGCTGCTGGACAGCAGTATCTTTGACAAACTGAAGCAGGTGGTGCTGATGGGCGGCATCACCGAAACACTCTACACTCACGGCAAGTACTGCCCGGAGCTTAATTTTTCAATTAACCATAAAGCTGCTGCCGCCGTGCTGAGCAGAGGGGAAAAGATCTCGATCCTCACCGGCAACAACTGCCTGCCGGTCTCCTACCTGCCAAAGACGGAATTTATGGAGCACATGCAGGTGGAGAGCAGCCGGGTGGGAGCCTACATCGCAAAAAAATGCGGCTACCGCTTCGACGCGCGCAAGGCCGTCTATGGGGAGGAAGGCTCCTACTGCTGGGACGCAGTCGCAGCGGCCTACTTGCTCTATCCCCAGCTGTTTGAGGACGTCCCGGTTCGCTGCTCCATCGAGGAGGAGCAGCTGCGCACCGGCTTTTTAAACCCGAGTGAGCAGGGCGACACCGTTCTCAACCTCCCGCGCGCAAAGGACGCAGCCGCCTTCCGCCAAAATCTCTATGAGAGCTGGTCGGCTTTGCAGCTCGAGCCCTTTGCACAGTGAGGGGGGAAGGGTTTGATGAAAAAAGCAGTCATCTGCTTTACCCGCGTGCCGGTGCCCGGCAAAACCAAGACCCGGCTGATGCCGCTGCTGGGTGGAAAAAACTGCGCGCGGCTGCACACCGCCTTTTTGCAGGATCTGGCCAGGGTGTACCGGCAGCTGGACGCCGACCTCTTTGTTGCCTACGCGCCTGAGCCGCACTGGGAGCCACTGCGGGAAATTTTCCCCTTTGCAAGAGGTTTTCTGGAGCAGCAGGGGGCGGACCTTGGCCAGCGGATGGACAACGCCCTCCGCTGGGTGCTTGCGCGGGGGTATGCGGCCTGTGTGCTGACCGGAAGCGATCTGCCGCTGCTGGGCAAAGCCCACTTTGAGGCGGCCTTTGCCGCTTTGGAGGGGGCGGACCTCGCCATCGGCCCGTCGCGGGATGGGGGATACTACTTGATTGGGATGAAGCGTCCCTGCACCGCAATTTTTGTAAACCAACATTACGGCGGCGCCACCGTCTATGAGCAGACCTGCCGGGCGGCGGAGCGGGTGGGCAGAACCATCCAATCCACCCTGCCCTGTGAGGATGTCGACACCCCCGGCGACCTGCAGCGCCTGTGGAGGAGCGCCGCGCCGGACAGCCATACCGCTGCGCTTTTACGGCAGCTTGTCAAGGAGGGATACTCGTTTGATTGAGACAAAAGCATTTTGGGAACTGACGCACAGCGGGCGTTTCCTGCAACAGCTGGGGCTGCAGGAGGGAACGGAATTGTCCTTTTCCGTTTTGGGGCAGGGAGAGTATAACCTCAACTACCTGTTTGTTCACCCGGTGAGCGGCAAGCGGCTGGTGCTGCGCATCAATACCGGCAGCCAGATGCACCTGCAGGACCAGATTGCCTACGAATTTTCCGCCCTGCAGGCGCTGGAGCCGAGCGGCAGGACGCCGAGACCGCTGTTCTGCGATGACAGCAGGGAGCTTTTCCCCTACGGCATCCTGGTGATGGAGTGGCTGCCCGGCAGGCCGCTGCGTTATGAGAGCGACCTTGCGGATGCTGCGCAGATTCTGGCGGACATCCACACCACCCCTGTCCCGCAGCAGGCGCGGCTGCTCTGCCCCGAATACCCGGCGCAGGCCATCTTTGAGGAGTGCCTTGAAATGGTGGAGCACTACTACTGCTGGGAGAAAGCCGACCGCACCGTCTGCAGGCTGCTGGAACAGCTGGTGCGGGAAATCGGCAAGCTGCCCTTAAAGGAAGCGGCTAAATCGCCGCGCTGTATTGTCAACACCGAGCTCAATTCCGGCAACTTCCTCATCAACCAAGGGGCAAAGAGCTACCTCATCGACTGGGAGAAGCCGATTTTGAGCGAGCCGGAGCAGGATCTGGGTCACTTTCTGGTACCCACCACCACCTTCTGGAAGACCGACGTCATCCTTACCCCGGAAGAGATCCGGCAGTTTGTCGGGCTTTACCGGCAGGCGGTGGGGGAGCGGCTGGACCTCTCCGCGCTTTCGGAGCGGCTGCCGCTCTACTTCACCGTGACCTGCCTGCGCGGGGTGACCTGGTGCGCGATGGCAATGCGGGAATATTCCCAGCCCGACCGCCCGCTGGTCAACGCCGACACCTTCCGGAAAATCAAGGAGTATCTCTCCCCAGATTTTCTGGAGCGCATCCTCAATGACTATGTCCGCCGGGACTTTCTGAAAGGGGAGTAGCGGATGAAGGTTTCGCTGATTGTGCCGGTGTTAAACGAGATCAAAAAGGTCGATTCCTTTCTTGTCATGCTGCAGAAAATGCCCGGCGACTGGGAAATCCTCTTTGCCGACGGCGGCAGCACCGATGGGACGCTGGAACATCTGAAGGGCAAAGCGCGCGTAATCGCCTGCCCAAAAGGCCGTGCCCGCCAGATGAACGCCGCCGCCCGGGAGGCCACAGGGCAGGTGCTGTGGTTTGTCCACTGCGACAGCCTGCTGCCGCAGGACGCCTACCGGAAGATTGCCGCGGCGGTGGAGGGGGGCGCGCAGTTTGGCTGCTTTACAATCGGCTTTGACTACGACGGCCCTTTCATGGGATGCAACACCTTTTTTTCTAACCGCAGGGCCAAAAAGGGGCAGATCGCTTTCGGCGACCAGGGCATCTTTATGACCCGCGACCTGTTTTGGCAGCAGAACGGCTTCCCCGACCTGCCGCTCATGGAGGACTATGAGCTGTCACTGCGGATGAAGCGGCAGCACATCCCGCTGGTGGTGCTGGACAGCACAATCATCACCTCGGGACGGCGCTATCAAAGGCACTTCCCGCTATTGACGATGGGCAAGATGTTCTGGCTGCGCTGCCTTTACCGGCTGGGAGTGGACCCGCAGAAGATTGCCGATATGTATCGGGATATTCGATAAAAAGAAAAGGAGCGTCAACCGAAAAGGTTGACGCTCTGTTTGCTTTCAGCGGATAGACAAGGTGGTGCGGATGCGGTTGCCCCAGCTGTGCGAGCTGCTTTGGCCGAACAGAAGTTCCAGCAGGTGCATCGTTTGCCGCCCCTCCGGGCGGAAGGCACCGAGACACCCTTCACAGCTGCTGAGAATGACCCGGCCGGCAGGAAATTCGTTGAGCCGCCGTTGCCGCATCTGGGTGCTGACCTCGGGGCGCAGGGTGTGGGTCATGTGGAAGTTTCCGCAGCAGATGGTGCTGCAGCCGGTGTGCTCCGGCTCGATGAAGCTGCACCCACATCTTTCCAGCAGCTGCCGCGCCGCCTGCTGTTGGATAAGGTCGCGGCGGGTGGGGCAGGGGTCGTGCCAGACAAAGGTTTTTCCCTGCGGGAGAGGGGCAAGGTCCCGCGGCTGCACCACCTCGGTCAGCAGCGGCCAGATGGGTAGGACCTCAAATCCTCCCAGCTCCCGCAGCTGCAAGGTGCAGTTGGGGCAGGCGGTGTAGATGCGCTGGACGCCGTGCTTTTGCAGCAGGTCGGTAATTTTTTTCTGCCGCTGTGCAAACCGGTTCGGCAATAGATAGCGGGTCGGCTGCCCACAGCAACAGGCCGCCAAAGCTATCTGTGGTTCGGCCCGCTGCAGGACGGAAAGGGTTTTGCGCAAAATCTCCCCGTCCAGATTGAGCAGTGCGCAGCCCGGCCAGAAAAGAACCGGCGAATCCGGGACGCGCATCATGGCAGGATGAAAAGAAATCCCCTGATGCAGTTTCATGCCGGACAGGTTGGCCCTATTCATGGGAACCGTCCTTTTGGGCGCCGGCTTTGGCCTGCCGGTCGTTGTAGACGCGCTTGATGATTGAGACCAGAATGCCCAGCGAGAAGATGCACAGCAGGCCGGTGACAAAGTACTTCACGCCGCCGGTCAGCATGCCGCCGACGTAGGAGTAGATAATTGTGGCGGGCAGCTGGCCCAGGCCGGTCGCAATCAGGAAGGGGAGCAGTTTGATTGGGGTCAGGCCCGCAAAGTAGCTGACCGCGTCGAAGGAGACAAAGGGCAGCAGGCGGCAGACCAGGATGGTCTTGCTGCCGTACTTTTCAAAGTAGCCCTCCACGCTGGCAAGCGCGCCCTGTCCGGCAAAGCGCTCCACCACGTCCCGGCCAAGGCCGCGCGCGATGTAAAAGCAGAGCACCGCACCGGCCATCGAGCTGGTCCAGGAGAGGATGGCTCCCTGCCACCAGCCAAAGATGGCTGCGTTGGCGAAGGTGATCAGAAAGGCCGGCAGTGGCGCCATCACCGACTGAAAGACCATCAGACAGAAGGAAAAGATCATGGCGTAGGCGCCAAAGGAGCGGATGTATTCCACCACCGAATCGACGTCTGCGGAGGCCAGCACCGAAGCGGCGTGCCCGACAAACTCCTGCACCGGCGGCACAAAAAAGTACAGGGCGCACAGCAGAACGGCCACGATTAAAATGATCCAGCGGGCATAGTTTCGTTTGGGTTTGTTTGCAGTTTTCATTTTTGCTCTCCATTCTTTTTTGATGAGGTCGCATTTTTTTGCCCCGGAAACAGCTTTTTCCCCAGCAGTCCGGTCACCACCAGCAACAATACCAGCAGCCCAATGGCGATCCAGAAGGAGGGGGAACCCGCCTCCAGCGTTTTGTCGCCGATGTTGATGAAGGCAAAGGTCCCGGGAATGATGCCGATGGCCGAGGCCAGCAGGTAGGAGGAAAAGGAGATGCCGGTCAGCCCGAAGGTGTAGTTGATCAGGTTGTACGGCACGGCGGGGATCAGCCGCAGAATAATCAGCAGCAAAAATCCTTCCTTTCCGTCGGCCATCTGCAGTCGGCGCTGCCACTGGGGACTCAGCTTCTGCTCCACCAGGCGCTGCACCTGGCTTCGGCCGACGTATCTTGCCAGCAAGAACATCAGCGCACAGTTGAGCACCGCTCCGATAAAGGTATAGACGCTGCCCCACCACAGGCCGAACAGCAGCCCGCCGGCCAGCGCCAGCACCGCCACCGGGAAGAAAAAGGCGGGTAGCAGGACAAACAACCCAATGTAGAGCACCGGCGCCCAGCCTCCGGTTTGCTGCAGCGCCTGCTGGAGCTGCTGCGGCGTCAGCCAGGTGGACAGCTTCCAGGTCAGCGCGGCCAGTGCAATCAGCAGCACAAGCAGCACGGCCGTTTTCTTATGTTTCATGGGATCCCTCTTTGTTGATAAAAATAGCTGCTTTCAGTTTAGCTTGTCGAACGAAGTCTTGTCAATGTCATTGTGATAGAAAAAATCTATAGACAACATGCTTGATTTTGAAAATGGATTTTTTGCAATATTGACAAAGACAAGACAATGTGCTATCCTTGCGATGATATCAATCCGGCCAATCATCTGCATGCAGGGGGCCGGATGTATCTTCAAAAAATGCATTGATCTGAATACATGGAGGTTCTATCATGAAAAGAGTTCTTGCAATTGCCCTGAGCGCTGCCATGCTGGTCAGCATGATGGCTGGCTGCAGCAGCAACAAAAATTCTACCGAAACTTCTACCAACACCACCGAGCAGACTACCGAAGCTCCGGAAACCACCGAGGAAGAAGCACCTGCAGAGGAAGAGGCTTCCACCGACGAGGAAACTTCCAGCGAAATCGTCGCTCCAGAAGCGGACGTTGAGATGCAGTACATCACCGTTGAGGATGCTTCCGCAAATCTGGAAAGCGATGACTACACCTTCATCGATGTCCGCAAAGCGGAGGATTACGCTGCTTCCCACATCCCGGGTGCTATCTCTGCCGACATGGACGCTGCCAAAAACGGCGACTTTGATGCCGGCGTAGCGACCATGCAGGAAGTGCTGAACAGCGGTGTCGACAACAATCTGGTGCTGATCTGCTACAGCGGCAAGACCTATGCGCAGGCAACCACCAACGTTCTGTCTGCACTGGGCTATGACATGTCCAAGGTCTACACTCTGGAGGGCGGCTTCAACGCCTGGAGCGAGACCTATCCGGACAATGTAGAAGCTTAAATTTTAGCTTTTAAATCGCATGTCCCAAAATCCCGTACCATCTCTGGTGCGGGATTTTTTTGCGCTTTTTGAGGAGAAAAGAGAAAATTTGTTATAGAAAATTTCAATTAATTCGATGCCCCAAAATGGAAAAGAGAGAAATTACCGCTGCAGTCAGCTCAAACAAAAAAGGAATGAAGCCAGTAAACTGTAAACAATTTGCTTGACAAAGCAGATAAAAAAGTATATTGTTATGGAAGAAATCGGTTCTTTTAGGGGATCCGTTTTTTAAGAAAAAAGGATGTGGTGCGAAGAATTCGTTGGGAAACATTGCAACAAAAAGAAGGAAGGGTTTTCTTGACTTATGGACCAAAGTAAAAATCTGCTGACGGTGGGCAGTGTGCCCAAAAAGATGCTGCTGTTTGCGGTGCCGGTTTTTTTCAGCAACCTGTTCCAGCAGCTTTACAACGCGGCTGACTCGTTGATTGTCGGCAACTTTATAGGGGAGGAAGCGTTGGCGGCGGTCAGCTCATCCGGAAGCCTGATTATGCTGCTGACCGGTTTTATCAACGGCGTTTCGATGGGCGCCGGCGTCCTGATTGCCCGCTTTTATGGAGCGCAGGACAAAAAGAGCATGGAACGCACCGTACACACGACGGTGGCGCTGGGCGTTGCCGCCGGCTTGCTGTTGACGGTGGTGGGTGTACTGTTTACACCGCAGATCCTGCGCTGGATGGGGACGCCGGAGACGGTGCTTCCCAGCTCTATTGCCTATTTTCGAACCTATTTTCTCGGCTCGGTAGCGGTTATCCTGTACAATGTGGGCGCCAGCATCCTGCAGTCGGTTGGCGACAGCCGCAGCCCGATGAAGTACCTGATTACCGCCTCGCTGACCAACATCGTGCTGGACCTGCTGTTTGTCGCGGTGTTCCATTGGGGCGTCGCGAGCGCAGCGCTGGCGACCATCATCAGCCAGATTCTCAGCGCGGCACTTGCCTTCCGCAAGCTGATGAGTGTGGACACGATGTACAAGGTTACCCTGCGCAAGGTTCGCTTCGACCTGCCGATGCTCAAGCAGATCGTCACCCTGGGCATCCCGTCCGGCGTGCAGAACTCGGTCATCTCGCTGGCCAACGTCATCGTGCAGGCAAACATCAACGCTTTCGGCGCGGACGCGATGGCCGGCTGCGGCACCTACTACAAGCTGGAAGGATTTGCCTTCCTGCCGGTCACCTGCTTTGCGCTGGCGCTGTCCACCTTTATCAGCCAGAATATCGGCGCGGAAAAGTACGACCGCGTCAAAGCCGGCATGAAATTTGGCCTGATCTGCTCGCCGGTTCTGGCGGAGTGCATTGGCATTCTGTTTTACATCTTTGCCCCGTATCTCATTGGTGCGTTCAACAGCAACCCCGATGTCATCGCCTTTGGTGTGCAGCAGGCGCGGACGCTGAGCCTGTTCTACTGCCTGCTTTCGTATTCGCATTGCTGCGCCGGTATCCTGCGCGGTTTTGGACGCCCGATCATTCCGATGATCATCATGCTGGCGGACTGGTGCCTGTTCCGCATCACCTATATCACCATTGCGGTTCGAATTATCCCGAACATTCAGGTGGTTTTCTGGGCTTACCCCATCACCTGGACGATCAGCACCATCCTCTTTACCCTCTATCTGCGCAAGATTCGCTTCCCGGTTACCAGCGAGAAGGAGCGCAATTTTGCAAACTAACGCAGCGAGGAATCTTAAAAAAGAAGCGGGAATTTTTCCCGCTTCTTTTTTTAAAATAAAATGGAAAGTGTGCTTGACATTTTGCGCCTGCTCTGCTATACTGGAGACATGGAAAGCAGACTTTCCATTGAAAGGAGCGTGACAATGAAGAATCGTTTGGAGCAGCTGCGAAAAGAGCGCGGAATCCGGCAGGAGGAGCTGGCTGCGGCGCTGGAGGTTTCCCGCCAGACCATTGGTTCGCTGGAAAACGGCCGGTACAACCCATCCATCATACTGGCATTTAAGATTGCGCGCTATTTTGGATTGAGCATCGAGGACATCTTTATCTATGAGGAGGAACAGTCATGAAGAATAAGAAAAATTTAATTTGTCTGCTGGGCGGTTTGGTACTTTGGCTGAGCGGATTTTGGCTGGTCAGACGTTCGGGCATTTCCTGGGAAACGCTGCGGGCGCTGCCCTATCTGATGATTGGAATCGGCTGCGGCCTGTTTGGCTATGGGGTGGGGGAGATGGTCAACCGCCGGGTGCTGGACAGCAACCCCACCCTGGCCAAGGAGCAGGAGATCGCGCAGAAGGACGAGCGCAACGTCGCGCTGGCAAACCGGGCAAAGGCAAAAGCCTACGACCTGATGACCTACATGATGGCGGCGCTGCTGCTGACCTTCGCCCTGATGGGCGTGGCGATGGAGGTTGTCGTCGTGCTGGTGCTGGCCTATCTGGCAATCGAGTTCTACGCGCTCTATTGGCGGCAGCGACTGGAAAAGGAAAATTAAAAAGAGGGCTCCTTTCCCCGCCTCCTAATAAGAAAACATGAGATAGTCCAGTAAAATCAATGTTTTCAGAGGCAAGGAACACGATGTGAAGTCAAAAAATCAAATACTGGCAGGATAAAGGGTGCTGATGTGAAATATCAGCACCCTTTTCCTGTCCCAAACGCCATAGGGAATCCTATGGCGTTTTTACTTTCCATCAAGTACACGGAAAACTGTATTGAAAGGGGTGAGAAATCGAAGGTATTTCTTCATGTAGGAAATGCAAATCAAGTGTCCATAGGTTTTCCTACATGGAGAAGCAAGTGGGCACAGAATTGAATTTTTTCCGAAAACGAACACTTTTCCAGACCGCCGGAGGGAGGTGAGATTATGGCGGTATTTCGCATTGAGAAAACCCGCGACTACACGGTGATGGCAAACCATCATCTGCGGAACACGGCACTGTCGCTGAAAGCGAAGGGGCTGCTGTCCCTCATGCTATCCTTGCCGGAGGATTGGGACTACACCACCAAAGGTCTTGCGCGGATATGCCGGGATGGAGTGGACAGCATTTGTGCTACGGTCCGGGAGCTGGAGGATGCGGGATACATTATACGTGAAAGAGTCCGCAACGCCAACGGGCGGCTCGGCAGCATCGAGTACACGATTTTGGAGCAGCCCAGGCCGCCGGAACCTAAACCGGGAAAACCTGAACGGGAAAATCCAGTTCAGGTAAAACCAGTCTTGGATTCTCCTGTCTTGGGAAAACCTGAACAGGAAAAACCCGCACAATTAAATACTAAAGGATCAAGTAACCAAATATCAAATACTGATTCATCAAGTACGGAAGGATCAAATCCTATCCAATCAAGTCCCCAAACCCCCGCAGAGACCAAACGAACCGGACGGGACTGGATGCGGGAGCGAGAGAGCTATCGGGAACTGATTTTGGAGAATATCGAGTATGACTATCTATGCCGGGATGACCGGCTGGATCGGGATATGCTGAACGAGCTGGTGGAGCTCATGGTGGACACCGTCTGTTCCCGCAGGGAGACGATCCGCATTGCCGGGGACGACTATCCGGCAGAGGTGGTCAAATCCCGGTTCCTGAAGCTGAACAGTTCTCACATCGAGTATGTGCTGGACCGTATGCGGGAGAACACCACCTATGTCCGCAACATCA
>URGV01000010.1 GCA_900547455.1 uncultured Oscillospiraceae bacterium | reverse complement strand
GCTATACCGTTTCTCTCTTGCCCCACGATGTTTTCTTATCGGGAGGCACCTTTTGGAGCCCTCTTTTTTGCTGTCGTCAAATCGCCCGGAACATCACATACCGCAGCTTGCCGCCGTACTTTTCCTTCTCCACCAGCGGCTGCAGCCCGGCAGACTGCAGCGCCTTCAGGCTGGGCAGATTGCGCGGGGAGACGGTGGACAGAATGAATCGGGTGCGTCCGTCCTGCTTGAACAGGTCGACACAGACCGAACACATCCGGCTGTGCATGTGGTAGCCGCGAAAATCGGGAGAGGCCATCGCAATTTCCAGCTGTCCCACCTGGTCCAGCTCGTCATCCCGCAGGCCGACGTCCAATCCCAGATTTTCCTCCCGTTTGGGGTAGAGGCAGCCGATGAGGTAGGCCAGCCGGTCGCTTTCCTCCGGGAAGACAGCCAGCGTGAAGCCGTGGTTCATCAGGTACTCCCAGTCCTCCTGTGGCAGGGGAAAGAGAATGTCTTTGTCCGGCAGGTTTTGATAAATTTCCTGCTGAAAGGCCAAAATCTGCGGCAGGTCGGAGATCTCCATCCGCACAATCCGGCAGGAGAGGGGCTGATCGTCCTTAAAGAAAATGAGGGAATACAGCGTTTGCATAAATCAGTTCCTTTCTCTGGCAGCGGCCAGCTCTTCTTCTACACTTTGCGGATCGTATGGGGGAGAGACCAGAATGGCGATGATGACCGAGACAAGCCCGCCCACCAGCTTGGAGACGATGAAGGTCAGCACTGCGTCGTTGTTGACCGAGGAGACAAAGGCCAGCTGTCCGCCAAAGACAAAGCCGGAGGTAACGGCAGCGGCGGCGTTCATCAGCTGGCCGCGCTTGTCCATCTTGCCAAAGACCGAAAACATCGAGACCGAGTTAATCAGGTTGAGCAGCATGCCGATGATGGCAAATTCGTTGACGTGAATCTTTCTGGCCAACGAGAGGATGGGGTGCATGAATTTGCGCAGAATCAAGTTGGAGAGGATGAAGGAGCCGCAAACCACCACAGAAATCTTAAAGACGATGGTGAGCGCCTCGCCGATCAGCGCTGGGTCAACAAACTGAATCTGCGGGGTGTCGAAAAAGATCTGCACAACCACCAGCGCAAACAGCACAATTGCCAGGATGTTGATGCCCTTGCCGACCTTCTGGAAGACGCCGACCGCCCGTTCTCCGCCGTAGAAGATGCACAGTCCCAGCACGGCGCAGATGACAACAACCGGCAGCAGGCGGGTGAAAAAGTCGGACAGGCCCATCCCGGCCATCAGCCCGCCGACAATCAGCGCGGCGGGGGTTGCGATGATGCCGTACACCATGCCGGTCATCAGCGTTTTGGAATCCTTGGACGGCACGCTTCCCAAAGCGATAGGCAGCGAGAAGGAGATGGTGCAGCCTAGGGTCGATGCCAGCAGCACGCCGGAGAAAATTTTCTGCGCCGGGTCAGTGCAGAGGGTATCGGCAATCGAGTAAGCGCCCATGTCCACCGCGAGCACACTGCTGACCAGAATGGTGGGGTCAAACGGCAGCGACACCGTCTGCAGAATGGCGGCGAGCGCCCGCCCCAGCATGACGGCAAAGCAGTAGATTCCAGCCATTGTCAGGGACAGGGAGCCCATCATGGTCATGCCGCGGTCAAACTCCTCGGCAAGGCCAAAGCGGCCGCCGATGATCTTGTCCACCAGGCCGCACATGGTGCAGAAAAGCAAAATCGCAATCGGAAAATTCATATCGTATCCACCTCAAAATGACAGGACAAAGCCCCGCCGGGCCCTGCCCCAAAATAAAACCAGATATTATCTTATCACGTTTTTGCAAAAAAACAAGATATTTTTCGCAAAAAAGAAAGTGGATGCTTTTATCAGTCCTGACAGAAGATGAGGAAAACGGAAAAGCCGGGCGTCTATTCAAAAAAGAGGACAGACCGCGGCTCCTGCCCTTCGGCAATCGGGTCGCCGGAGCCGCTTCCGTAGTAAGCAACTCCGAGCTGCCTGCCGTAAAACAGAGGGCCTTTGTATTCGTAAAAGGAAACGCTTTCATCCAGAAAGCTGTTCACCCGGGCCAGCATTGGCTGGCCGTTTTGCTCCACAACGTGCTCCGGCATATAGCCGAACAGGCCAAAAACAAACAGATAAAGCCCTATCACACCTGCCGCACCGGCCAGCGGTATCGCAGCAAAAACACTTAATACCTTTACAGCGGTTCGCCGCAGATGCCTCCAAAGCTGCCGGAAGGCGTATCCGCCTGCTAGCAGCAGTGCCAAAAAGCTCCCCCATACGCAGAACAGCGTTGGGGCTGAGCGCAGCGAAAGGGAAAAGAAAACTCCCAGCAAAACCGCAATCAGGTCGCAGGCCAGAAATCCAATCAGGGGCAGGAAGGGAAGCAGTTGTTTATTCTTCATTTGTGCGCCCCGCCATGCTAGACGGCCTGCCCGGCGGCGTAGCCGGTGGAAAAGGCGATCTGCAGATTAAAGCCGCCGGTATAGCCGTCTACATCCAGCAGCTCGCCGGCAAAGTATAAGCCGGAGACAAGTTTGGACTCCATCGTTTTTGGGTTGATCTGCGCGACGTCCACTCCGCCTGCAGTGACGATCGCCTCCTCGATGGGGCGGAAGGCAACCGGTGTGATGGGCATGGCCTTGATCAGCTCCACCAGCCCCAGCCGCTGCTCGCGGGTGATCTGGTTGATTTTGGTCTCGAAGGGGATGCCGCTGAGCTTGGCGACCGGCTGGATGGCCTTGCGCGGCAGCAGCTGCCCCAGCGAGTTGATGAAGTCCTTGTTGATGAACTGCTCAAAGTCGCGCAGGATGCGGGCGTCCAGCTGCTGGATGCTTAAGGCGGGCTTCCAGTCGATGTACAGCCGGTAGCGTTCCAGCGAGCCGTTTTTGTCCGGCTGCATGTGGCAGCTTGCGCTTAGCACCAGCGGCCCGGAGACGCCGAAGTGGGTGAACAGCATCTCTCCCAGCTCGGAAAAGACCTCCTTGCTGCTCTGGGTATCCACCACGCGCAGGGTGACATTTTTTAAGGAAAGCCCCATCATGTCCCGGCAGTATTTTTCCTTGCAGACAAGCGGAATCAGCGAGGGGCGCAGCGGCGTCACCCGGTGTCCGGCCTGGCGCGCCAGCTGGTAGCCGTCCCCGGTCGAGCCGGTGGCGGGGTAGCTCTTGCCTCCGGTGGCGACGATGACTGCGTCCGCCAAAATCTTTTCCCCGCCTTCGGTCAGCGCGCCGCGCACTGTCTGGCCGTCATCGGTCTGCTCGAGCAGCAGCTCCTTGATACGGCAGTTGTAAAGGAATCGGCAGCCGCTGTCTTTAGCTTTCTGCACCAGCGCATTGACAATGTCGGAGGAGTGGTCGGAGACGGGGAAGACCCGCTCGCCGCGCTCCACCTTTAAGGGGACGCCGCACTCCTCAAAAAAACCCATCACCTCGTAGGGGCTCAGCGCGTTGAGCGAGCTGTAGAGGAAGCGGGGGTTGGTCAGCACGTTGGGCATAAACTCCTCGATGGTGCAGCAGTTGGTGACGTTGCAGCGGCCCTTGCCGGTAATCAGCAGCTTGCGGCCGGGGCGCTCCATCCGCTCGGCGATCAAAACCTGCCGGTTCGGGTCCTTTTCGGCGGCCCGGATGCCGGCCATCAGCCCGGCGGCTCCCGCGCCGATAATCAGGACGGTCCGGGCGTTACTGTGGTTGTTCTTCATCGATTGCAGATTCCTCCACCTTTTCATAGACGTTGTATTGATCCCAGATGCGCTCCAGCTGGGCATAGGTCTGGCGGATCTCATCCTGCTTTTCCAGGCCGACCGCCACAGCCAGGGCGTTGAGCACGCTCAGCGGCGCCACCAGCGAGTCGACAAACGAGGCCATGTCGCTGCGCGCCAGCAGGCTGATGTTGGCCACCGAATACAGCGGGGAGGAGACCGAGTCGGTCAGGGCGATGACGTCCGCCCCCTTTTCCCGCGCGTACTTTGCGGCCTTCAGGGTGCGCTGGGAGTAGCGGGGAAAGCTGATGGAGATCAGCACATCCTGGTCGCTGATGCGGAACAGCTGTTCAAACATCTCGCTGGTGCTGGAGGTGTTGATGAGGATGACGCTGTCAAAGATGTGGTTGAAATAAAACTGCAGAAAGCTGGCCAGCGAGGCCGCGCTGCGCACGCCGATGATATAGATGCGGCGGGCGTGGATGATCTTCTGCACCGCTAGGTCAAAGCTCTGGGTGTCCAGCTCCTCCATGGTGTGCTTGATGCGCTCGATGTCCATCGAAAGCACCTTGCTGATGACGTTGCCGCGGTCGATCTGGTCGCTGGTGATCTCCATGCGCTGCACCGAGGTCAGGCGGTTGCGGATGATCTCCTGCAGGGCTTTTTGCAGCTGGGGATAGCCGTCGCAGCCAACCTCGGCGGCAAAGCGGACGACGGTGGATTCGCTGACGCCGATGGTGGAACCGATGCGGGCAGCGGTCATAAAGGCGGCTTTTTCATAATGCTCCAAAATGTAGTGGGCAATGCGCTTCTGCGCTTTGGAAAACTGGGGAAGCCGCGCCCTGATCTGCTCGAGTAAATCCAAATTCATCACAGCAGTCTCCTTCCGTAAAAAAATGCAGGGTCCGATCCCTCAAATGACAGAAAAGCTTCATTTTTTCTGTTGGCAACTTTTATTGTAGCCTGATTCTACAAAAAAATCAAGGAAAATTGCAGGATTTTTTCTAAATTCCTGCAATTTTTTATGCAAAATCTTTCAATGGTCTATGGAAGCTGCATTTTTATTGTAGGTTGCCCATGAACTGCATTTCGGCACTGCAGTGAAACCAACTTTAGAACGTTTTGGTGTGATAAAATGGAAGAACCAGAATGCTTTAGTGATTTTTTGCCATTAGAGCTGCCTGTTCCGTCTGCAAAAATCTTCCTCTAAAGTCATTGACTTTCTGCAAAACCGTGGGATAATGGAGATACCAAGATAAAGCGGCGGGCAAGATGTTGCCTGCAAAAGGAGGAAGACATGGACAATAAGGTTATTTTAATTTCGATTGATGGGATGCGGCCGGATGGATTTTTGCAGTGCGGCCATCCTTTTGCACAGCAGATGCTGAAGGAGTGGAGCTACACCCTGACAGCGCGCTCAGTTTCCCCGTCGATTACGCTGCCCTGCCACACATCCATCTTCTACAGTGTGCCGCCAACCCGGCACGGCATCTTTACCAATCTCTATACTCCACCGGTCAGGCCGGTGAAGGGGCTGGCTGAGTCCCTGGCAGAAGCGGGGAAGATCAATGCAGCTTTCTACAACTGGGAGACAATGCGCCATGTGTGGCGTTCCGAAACGATGAAGTATACGACTCTGATCGACGCCTATGCGGAGGAAAACACGGACGCCGCCCTCACCGATTGTGCCATTCGTCTGATTCAGGCGCGGGAGCCGGATTTTGTCTACCTCTACATGGTGGAGACCGATGACAAGGGCGGCCACGACCACGGATGGATGACGCCGGAATACTTAAAACAGCTGGCGAACGCGGTCGGATGCGTACAAAAGGTGTTCGAGGCAGCGAAGGAGCGGTATCACATTCTGGTGACAGCAGATCACGGCGGCCACGACCGCACCCACGGAACAGACAGTCCGGAGGACATGACCATCCCGATGTTCTTCTGGGGAAAGGGGTTCGAGGGCGGCAGGCAACTGCAGAATTTGACGCTGTTGGACCTCACTCCGACCATCGCAGATTTGATGGGCCTCCCAATGGTTCGGGAGTGGGAAGGAAAAAGCGTTTTAAAGTAGCGGGGCAAACCCCTCTCCGCCACAGAGAAAAGCCTCCGGGATTTGAAAGGATTTGAATCCCGAAGGCTTTTCTTTTTGTGCAATTTTTATGTCAAATTCCTTCCTTTCTTGCCCACCTTTACCGAAATGGAGCTTGACAAATCGAAAAAAGTCTGCTAAACTAAGTGCGCTTACAACAAGAAGGGGTGCTGCACCAAGACCAGCGGCTGAGAATAAGGCGGATGGGCCTTTAAACCCTGAACCTGATCCGGGTAATGCCGGCGGAGGGATCTGTCATAAGATTTGCTTTCTGTCGTCCATGTATCCGGGGCGGCATTTTTTATTTTTTAAGGAGGAGTAATCTTATGACTCAATCTTTCAAAACAAAGCGCCTGGTAGAAAGCGCGCTGATGATCGCCCTGTCTACAATCCTGTCGTTCATCATCATCTTCCGTCTGCCGTTCGGCGGCTCCATCACCGCCTGCTGCATGCTGCCGGTGATTCTGGCTGCCTACCGCTATGGCACCAAGTGGGGTCTGGTGACCGCCTTTGCCTTCAGCCTGATTCAGGGCATCCAGGGCATCGCTGAGGGAACCTTCAGCGCGGCCTCTCTCGGCGTGGAAAACGGCGTCTTTAACGGCGGATTTTTCTCGGGCAGCCCGCTGCTGGCCTCCTTCGGCATCTTTTTGCTGGACTACATCATCGCCTTCACCGTGCTGGGCTTCGGTGGCATCTTCCGCAACAGGATCAAAAATAAACAGCTGTCGCTGGTCTGCGGCATCCTGACAGCTGGCCTGTTCCGATATATCGCGCACGTCATCTCCGGCGCCATCTTCTTTGGCATCTGGGGCGAGTGGTTCTTCACCCAGGAGGGCTTCTTCGCATGGGGCCAGACGCTGGTCGATATGTTCCCGGGTCAGTCGCTGTACGTCATCTACTCGCTGATCTATAACCTCTCCTTCCTGCTGCCGGAGGTGGTCATCACCGCAGTGGTCGGCTTCCTGATCACCAAGGCGATGCCGCGGCTGCTGGACAAAAAGGACATGCAGCAATAATCGGTCCGGACAATTTTGTTCGGATTCCTGTATCTCAAAAGATGGATTGTATATTTGGCTAACCAAAAACCGGAAGGATTTTTCCTTCCGGTTTTTGCTTTTCAGCTTTTTTTCCGCCGCTGAAGGCGCCCGATCAGCGGCGAAAACTTTCTTCTATCCTCCCGCCTGCACAGAAAGTGATAGACTGCGGTGCCCTCTGGGTCAGAAATGGGGATGACAATGCGGTTTTGCGGCTTGCCGTACTGCCGGATTGCCCAGTCTGAAGAAAAGCAGGGAAGGGCGGAAGCCTGCACCAGCTCGTCAAAATCCTCCTGCTCGGTCTGGACAAGGGTGCGGGTGAGGGGCATCTTCTGCCGGCAGACCTCCCGCCAAAAGCCAATCTGGGAGAACAGCAGCACGCTCTCGCCGTCAATGTCCTGGAAGGAAAGCTCCTTTGCGCCGGAGAGCGGATGGGCCGGCGGCAAAGAGAAGAAAAGGCGTTCTTCCCCAGACACAAAACAGAGCAAGTCGGGGTCCTCCACCGGGTAGGGCAGGACAATCATCTGATAGAGGTTGTTCCTGAGGCCGTCCAGCAGAAGCTGATTGTCCTTCATCTCGGAGGAGATGGCCATTTCCGGATACAGCTGCGAGACCAGCGAGACCAGCTCCACCAAAGGGGCTGGCGCGCAGCAGCCGATCGAGATGGTGCGCTGGCTGCGGTCGAACGCACGCACCTGGTCCACCAGGTTCTGCGCCTGTTCCACCACCCGGCGGGCCTGCTCAACGGCAAGCCTGCCGTTTTTGTTGAGGGTGATTTTGTTCTTCTGCCGGTCAAACAGGGTTACCTGCAGCTCCTCCTCCAGCTTTTGCATCGAGCGGCTCAGGGCAGGCTGCGAGAGGTGCAGCTGTTCGGCCGCTTTGGAGATGCTCCCGCACTCGGCGATGGCCAGCAGCTGCACCAGTTGATAAAGTTCCAGCATCGGTCAGGGCTCCTTTCATTTTACTATGCATTTTTATTATAGCACATTCCGCAACCGGCATTGTACTTTTTTTGAAAACAGAGCTACAATAAAGACAGAAAAAACAGAAAGGAAGGTGCCTACACAACGATGATGCGAAAGAAAACAGCGGTGCTGTTTCTGCTGATGGCGCTGTTGTTAAACGGCTGCGGCGTGCAGCAGAACAGCGTGTCGGCGGTGGCGCCGGCAGCAAAGGAGGAAACGATGCAGATTGCGCAGGAAGAAATGGAGCAGCCGCTGGAGCAACCGGTGCAGCAGATCGAAGTGACCGAGCTGCGGGAGGAGTCGGAGGTTCGGGCAGGCAGCTCAGAGGATACGCTGGCAACCCCTTCCGATTTCCCGGCGGCCTACAATTACGGCAGCGGCATCCAGTCGGAGTGGGGATACAATGGGCTGTACCGCAAGCTGCCGGAGCCGGAAGATAACCAGACCGTTTTCAACACTGCACCCGACCCCTCCAAAATCCAGGTGCTGTACCTGTGGGAGGAAGGGAACGTCCCAGCACAGACCGAATTTACCGAAAACATGACCGGCTACTATGACAGCTACGATTTCCGCCCATACGTCACCGCTATCCCGGTGCGGGAAGGAACGCCGGTGAAGGGAGCGGTTGTGCTGCTGGCGGGCGGTGTATTCCAGGTGCGCGGCAACTATACCGACACCCTCCCCACAGCGGCCCACCTGCGGGAGCTCGGCTTCCAAACATTCATCGTCGACTACCGTCTGCGGCCCTATACCCAGCAGGAGGGAGCTCTGGATGTAGCCCGCGCGGTGCGCTTTATCCGAAAGAATGCGGATGCTTACGGCATCGACCCGGACGACATCGCGGTGATGGGCTACTCCGCCGGAGGCATCCAGGCCGGCGAGTTTTTCCTCAACTTTGACGGGGAGGTCAATGGAACGGCCCTCGACCCGGACTATGTCCCCGACGAGCTGGATGCCATCCCTGCAAACGCTTCGGCGGCAGGCATGATCTACTCCTTCTACGGAAGGCTCAGCGTGGCCTCGATGGATGCGCAGGCGCTCAAAGCCGGCGATCTGCCGCCCACCTTCTACTGCTACGGCACAGAGGATCCCTTCTACAGCCTGTTTGAAGCGCAGTACAACCTGATGCAGGAGGTGGGCGTTACCACCAAGCGCATCGTCCTGCAGGACTGGCCCCACGGCTTTGGCGGGAACGGCGGCTGGGTGGAGGATTACGCCCGGTGGCTGGAGCAGGTGTTCAGCCTCGATTAAATGTTTGTCTAACCCAAATTTTCAAATAACCATTATCACAGAAAGGAAGATCAATATGGAATTCATCACTTTGAACAATGGAGTTAAAATGCCGCTGGAGGGCTTCGGCGTATTCCAGGTACCGGACCCGGCTCAGTGCGAGCAGGCAGTTCTGGACGCGATTGCTTCCGGCTACCGCCTGATCGATACCGCTGCCGCTTACATGAACGAAAAGGCAGTGGGCGAGGCCATCAAAAAATCCGGTGTGCCGCGCGAGGAGCTGTTCATCACCACCAAGCTGTGGGTGCAGGACGCCAGCTATGAGGCCGCCAAGAAGGCCATCCAGACCTCGCTGGACAATCTGGGCCTCTCCTATCTCGACCTTTACCTGATTCATCAGCCGATGGGCGACTATGTCGGTGCCTACCGCGCGATGGAGGAAGCCTACAAGGAAGGCAAGCTGAAGGCGATCGGCGTGTGCAACTTCTATCCACACCGTCTGGCTGACCTGTGCGAGACCGTCGAGGTCATCCCGGCAGTCAACCAGGTGGAGCTGCACCCCTTCTTCCAGCAGGAAAATGCGCTGGCTCTCATGAAGGAGTACGGCGTTGTGCCGGAAGCCTGGGGCCCGTTTGCAGAGGGCAATCACGGCATCTTCACCCATCCGGTGCTGACCGCCATCGGCCAGAAATACGGCAAGAGCGCCGCTCAGGTTGCCCTGCGCTGGAACGTACAGCGCGGCGTTGTGGTTATCCCGAAGTCGGTCCACAAGGAGCGCATCGAACAGAACATGAATATCTGGGACTTCCAGCTCTCTGACGAAGACATGGCGGAAATTGCCAAGCTGGACATCGGTCACAGCGAGATTGTCGACCACAGCGATCCGGCTTTCGTCAAGATGCTGCACAGCCTGAAGGTTCACGAGTAAAATGTCCTCGTGTGGACAGAAAGCGGTGGACGGCTTGCAGAAAATCATGCTGTACAACGGAGTCGGCATGCCGATGATCGGATACGGCACCTTTCAGATTACCGACGCCAAGCAGTGCCGCTGCTGTGTTGCCGATGCGCTGGCGGCGGGCTACCGCCTGGTCGACACGGCGGCCACTTATGGCAACGAGGAGGCGGTCGGGGAGGCGGTGCGGCAGTCCGGCATCGCGCGCAGCGAGCTGTTCATCACCACCAAACTGTGGGTGCAGGACGCGGGATATGACGGCACGCTCAAAGCCTTTGACCGTTCGCTCAAAAAGTTGGGCCTTTCCTACCTCGACCTCTATCTGATTCACCAGCCGTTCGGCGACTACTACGGCGCGTGGCGCGCCATGGAGCGGTTGTACGAGGAGGGGGTGGTGTGCGCCATCGGGGTCAGCAACTTTTCCCCGGACCGGCTGGTCGATCTTTGTCTGAATCAGTGCATCCGACCGATGGTCAACCAGATTGAGCTGCACCCGTTCTATCAGCAGCCGGAAGCACTGCAGGTGATGGAGTCGTATGGGGTGATGCCGCAGGCCTGGGGGCCTCTTTCGGAGGCCCAGAAGGACATCTTCCAGCACAGGACCCTGATGCGCATCGCGCAGAAAAAGGGAAAGAGCACCGTGCAGGTCATCCTGCGGTGGCACTACCAGCGGGGAATTCCCACCATCCCCAAAACGGTGCATCCGGAGCGGATGCGTGAAAACCTGGACATCTTCGACTTTGCCCTCACCGAAAAAGAGATGGAAGCGATTGCCGCGATGGATATCGGGCACAGCGAGATCATCGACCACCGCAGCTTCTGCACAGCCCGACAGCTGAAGAGTATCAAGATTCACGAGTAACACGCTCACCCCCAAAAACAAAAAGGAGGCTTCCGCATGGAATTGCGGAAGCCTCCTTTTACATTTTGCAAAATCTGCAGGGGACAACGGTTTTGCCGGTTATTTCTTCCCGCGCTTTTCCCGCTCCTCCAGGTTCTGCAGCAGTTTTTCCCGGTAACGACGGGCGGCGTCCTCGGTTTTGTT
Organism: uncultured Oscillospiraceae bacterium; assembly: GCA_900547455.1. Classification (GTDB taxonomy): domain Bacteria; phylum Bacillota; class Clostridia; order Oscillospirales; family Ruminococcaceae; genus Negativibacillus; species Negativibacillus faecipullorum. Next base: position 54,050 of record URGV01000010.1, on the reverse strand, counting down.
CTCTCCAAAATGATAGTAGACGGTCCCTTTGAGAATGTCGGGCATATACTGTTGACGGACATAGTGGTAGGGGTAGTCGTGTGGATACTTGTAGAATTGACCCTTGTTCTCCACCTCCGCGCTGTCGAAGTGCTTGTTTTGCAGGCAGCGGGGGAAGTCTCCGACCTTTCCGGCGCGCACGTCGGCCATCGCCTGGTTGATTGCCATGTAGGAGGAGTTGGACTTGGGCGCGGTGGCCATGGTGACTACCGCCTGCGCCAATGGGATCCGCGCCTCCGGCAGACCCAGTTGCAGGGCGCTGTCCACGCAGGCCTTGACGATGACGGCGCACATCGGGTAGGCCATGCCGACATCCTCGCTGGCGATGACCAGCAGCCGCCGGCAGGGGGAAATCAGGTCCCCAGCTTCCAGCAGCCGTGCCAGGTAGTGCAGGGCTGCGTTCTCATCCGAGCCGCGGATCGACTTCTGCAGGGCGGAGAGCAGGTCGTAGTGAACGTCGTCGCTCTTGTCGTAGCGCAACGCGGCGCGCTGGGAGACGCCCTGCAGCTGCTGTGCGGTGATCATTTTTTTGCTATCCTGCACCAGGGCGGAGAGGTAGGCGATTTCCAGCGTGTTGATCGACTTGCGCACATCCCCGCCACAGGAGAGCGCGATGCTGCGCAGCACATGGTCCTCCACCTCCAGCGTCAGCCCTTCTTCCTGTGCCTGCTTTTGCAGGATGCTGACGCCTCGCTGCAGCGCCTTTTCAATCTCCTCCGGGCTGACCGCCTTAAACTCAAAGACGGTGCTGCGGCTGATGATGGCGTTGTAGACGTAGAAGTACGGGTTCTCGGTGGTGGAGGCGATCAGGGTGATCTGCCCGTTCTCCAAAAATTCCAGAAGGGTTTGCTGCTGTTTTTTGTTTAAATATTGAATCTCGTCCAGATACAGCACCACCCCGTTCATCCCCTCGAAGGTGTCCAGCGAGGAGATGATCTCCTTGATGTCGGCGGTGCTGGCGGTGGTGCCGTTAAGCTTGTAGAGCTTTTTGCCCGCCTGCTTTGCGATGATGCGGGCGACGGTGGTCTTGCCGGTGCCGGGCGGCCCGTAGAAAATCAGGTTTGCCGCGCGGCCGGATTGGGCGATGCGGTAGAGGATGCCGTCCTTGTTGAGGATGTGGCTTTGCCCGACCACCTCGTCGATGGTTTGCGGACGCATCAGGTCCGCCAGTGGAGCGCTCATCAAAAATCTGCCCCCTTGTGTCAGAAAAAGTTTGGAATGGTTGGTATTCCTATTATAATTGCTGGAGAAGGAATGTTCAAGAGAATTTTTGCCCGATAATTCGGTTTGACAAGCGGCAGCTAGCTGGGTACAATAGAGAAAGATTGCAGAAAAGGAAGGGTTTTTGATGGCACAGATAAAAGCAGTGATTTTTGATTTGGATGGAACGGTCTGCAACACCTTGCAGGATCTGGCGGAGTGCACCAATCGCGCGCTGGCCGATTACGGCCTGCCGGGTCATACGGTTGAAGCGTACAAAAAGATTGTCGGCAACGGGGTGGACACCCAGATGCGCCGGGCCATCGGGGAAGAAAAGTACACAAAGGAGCTGGCCGACAAGGTTAAGGCGGCCTTTAAAGCCTACTACGACCAGGACTACCTGAAAAACACAAAGCCCTATGAGGGCATGCCGCAGGCGCTTGACGAGCTCAAGGCGATGGGGCTGAAGATTGCAGTCTTTTCCAATAAGCCGGACGAATTTGCCGGCAAGGTCTGCACTGCGCTGTTTGGCGACCGCTTTGACCTGGTTGCGGGCAACCGCCCCGGCATCCCGGTCAAACCTGACCCGGCCGGCCTGTTTCTGGCGCTGGAAAAGCTGGGTGTCACCCCGGAGGAATGTGTTTACTGCGGCGATTCCTGTGTCGATATGGACACCGGCAAAAACGCAGGCATCCTCACCGTCGGGGTGGAGTGGGGCTTCCGCGACCGCAAGGAGCTGGAGGAACACGATGCCTGCTACATCCTGCAGAGCCCAAGCCAGCTGCCGGATCTGCTGCGCCGGCTGATGAATCAAAACTAGAACTTTTTTTGGAACCCTTACTGGAGAGGAGGATGCCAGTGAACAAGCCGGTTGGAGCCGGCGTTTCCAGCGCCTGTTTTTTTCCGCTGGAGACAGCCGACTCGGTCAAAATTCTATCCGAATGGCATATCCCCAACATCGAGATCTTTTTTAACTCCTTCCAGGAACTCAAAGACGGGTATCTGGAACGCCTGTCCGCTCTCTGCCGGGAGGCGGGGACACAGGTGGTTTCGATTCACCCCTTCACCTCCAACAGCGAGTCCCTTTATTTCTTTACAAGCTATCCGGGAAGACTGCAGGATGGCCTGATGATCTACCGTCCCTTTTTGCGTGCCGCGCAGAAGCTGGGCGCGAGGGTGCTGGTCTTTCACGGGGCGACGCTGCAAAACAGGATGGATATTCCGCAGAGTGCCGCCAACCTGCGTGTGCTGGACCGGGTGGCGCGGGAGGAGTATGGGGTCACAGTCGCCTATGAAAATGTGGTCCGCTGCAGAGGCAAGGATCCGGACTACTTTGTACAGCTGCGGGAACATTACCCCGAGCTGCGCTTTGTGCTGGACGTCAAGCAGGCGCTGCGCTCCGGGCATCACCCGCTGGAATATGTTGAGAAACTGGGGAACAGCATCATCCATGTCCACATCAGCGACAGCAGCCCGCGGCAGGATTGTCTGCCGGTGGGACAGGGGGAGATGGATACCCTGGCCTTTTTGCAGCATCTGAAGCAGGAGGGCTTTTCGGGAGCGGTGCTGCAGGAACTGTATCGCGAAAGCTACCGCCAGCAAAGCGAGGTGCTGGAAGGCTACCGCCGGCTGCAGCGCCAGATCGATGCGGTGTGGGAGCGGTAGACATTATTTGACAAAATTCGACAAACTCTTATGGAAAATGCTGGACTTTTTAATAAAAGTTTAGCGGAATAAGACAAACATTCAAAATTCATTCACACCAATTGTGCGCTTTGCCAGGCGCAGCCAACTGGAAGAAAATGATATAATGAGATGCAGGACAGTTGACGAAAAGAACAGAAACGAACTGAATTGCATGACTGTACAAAAACCTCTGAAAAGGCAGGTTGTTTGTAATGAGGTGAGGCTGGTGGTGAATGATCAAACGCAGCAAGTAGCATATCGCGTCATAGATGCACCGGCGCCGTTTGCGGCAGAGCGCGGTTTTGTAGATACATACGGAATCGCTGCTTACAGGAAAGGACGCAAGCTGTGCCAGATTGCGGATATCACGGCGGACAGGAGCAGTCTGGAGCGCCTGGTGGAAATCTGCAACCGGGAGGGGCTTTCCCTGTGCCATCTGTACGACGTGGTAGAAGATTTTTTGGGAGGGACAGAACAGACGGATTTTTAGGCGTTTTATAAAAAAATCAGAAAAAAGATTGTACAAACGGGTCAAGGATATGCTATAATATGTGCAGAGAAAAAGTCCAAATACCTGCCCATTTGCAGCTGTCCAATACAGGACCGGGGCGCCAGCGAAAGGAATCCGAATGATGAAATGCCCATACTGCCAATATACTGAGAGCAAAGTGATCGATTCAAGACCGACGGATGAGGGCGAAAAAATCCGCCGGCGCAGGGAGTGTATGCGATGTGGCAAGCGCTTCACCACCTATGAGATTGTCGAGACGACACCGCTGATGGTGGTGAAGAAGGACCACTCGATCGAGCCCTTTAACCGGGACAAGCTGTTCAACGGTCTGTTGCGGGCGTGTGAAAAAAGACCGGTTTCGCTCAAAAGCCTGGAACAGATTGTGGACGAAATTGAACAGAAGCTCAAAAACTCCCTGGAAGGGGAGGTCGACTCCCGCCGAATCGGGGAGCTGGCGATGGAGGAGCTGCGCCGTCTGGACCAGGTGGCGTACGTCCGCTTTGCGTCGGTTTACCGGGAATTTCAGGATATCAATTCCTTTATGGATGAGCTTAGAGCAATTTTGGAGGAGAAAGAACGGGAAGAATTGGAAAAATAGGTTTGCGTCAAATGAGGTTTTGTATCAGCGGAAGTTCGTTGTGATACAGTTCGTCGATGTGGACAATCAGCTCGTTGGCCTGCGCAATCAGCTGGGAGAGGTCGCCGTGATGGGCGAGCGATTCCAGCCGGGAAGCGATGCCGGTGATTTTTTCCAGCGGCTCGTGGCGGATGTACCAGACCATCGAGTCCCTGGTTTTGCTCCACGAATCAAAAAACTGCCCGGATAAACCGGCCGCCTGTTCCAGGTGGCCGGTTTCTGCATATTCGATGATCTGCTCGACCTGGGGGATCGCCTGGTTATGGAACTGCCGGCACTGGAAGATGGTGAAGGCGGAGGTGGCCAGGATGATGAGCAGAAAGGCGATGGCGGCGTACAATCGTTTCAAACTAATTGCTCCTTTCTTTTGGGTCGAGCGGTACAATGTAATAGTCCTTTTGCGGGGTGCAGGTCATCAGGAAGACATCTTCCAGACGGTACCCCGCTTTTTTGAGCAGTTTTTTAAGCTCCTGCTCGCTCATCTTGCAAAGCTTAAGCCCCTCCTCGATGACCTTTCGGTCGTCCACCACCAGGACGGGCGGCGGCGTATTTTCCACCTGGATGCCGGCGCTCTTTGGGCTGAGCGTCTCAAAGGACGCCTTTTTGACGATGGAGAGCTGGCCGTTGGTTTCGGCAAGGACGAACTCCACCTGCCGCAGGTCGAAGATGCCGTTGGCGCGCAGCTGCTCCATCAGATCGTCGACCGAATAGCGCAGATCGCTGAGCTCCTGTTGGTTGATTCTGCCGTTTTGAATCAGCACCCGGGTGTTGCCCCAGACCAGCTTGCGCAGGCGGGTACTTTTGAGGGTGCAGACCGAAAGAATAACCTCAAAGCACATCAGGGTCAGGATGGGAACGATACCCAAAATCAGCGGCACGTCGCTGTTTTCGATCGGCAGGGTCGCGATGTTGGAGATCAGGATGGTGACCACCAGCTCGGAGGGCTGCAGCTGACCGAGCTGGCGCTTTCCCATGATGCGCATGCCGAAGATGACGACGATGTAAAGGATCAGGCTTCTTAAAAAGGATATTAACATGGCGGCATTTCCTCCCGGTTCTGAAATTCACAGGTTTAGTATCGGTATAAAAAGGACAGTTTATGCGGATACTATCGGATGAAACTCAAAAGGGAGGAGAAGTTATAGATGAAACAGTTTTGGCAAAACCGGCTGGCGCGGCAGCAGGAAAATTTGCGGGAGGAAGGAGGACTGTCCGACGCCTCTGCTCCGCAGGGAACCGGCTCACGAAAATGGGCCAAGACCCGCCTAGACAAGGATCTGATGGAAAATATGGTCAAAATCCGGGCCTTCACGCAGAACACCACCGACCTGCTCGAGCGGCAGATCGAGGTCAGCGGGGTGAAGGTGGCAATCCTGATGTGCGAGGGAATGATTAACCTGCAGCTGTTCACCCAGATCATGGTGCGCCCGCTCAGCTCCCTTGAGATTCAGGACGCGGATGGGGAGGCGGTGGCCCACTGGGTCAGCAAGCAGACGGTGCTTTCCGGTGACCAGAAAGAATTTTTTACCTACGACGAGCTGTTCACCTTTTTGATGGCGGGCTTTGTGGTGCTGCTGATCGACGGGGTGGACCGCGGCATCGCCTGCGGGATGCAGGGTTTCAGCTTCCGCTCCGTCTCGGAGCCGAGCACTGAGATGAACATCAGCGGCTCGCGGGAAGGGTTTGTTGAGCCGATCCGCATCAACCAGACGATGATCCGCCGCCGTATCCGCTCCCCCAGCTTAAAGTTTGAGATGTTCCCGGTTGGGGAAAAGAGCCGGACCGACATCTGCCTGGTCTATCTGACCGACACGGTGGACCAGAGGCTGGTGGAGTCGGTGCGCAAGGCGCTGCGCTCGGTCAGCTCCGGTATCGTGCTCAGCCAGGGCTATCTGCGGCCCTATCTGGAGGGCAAGCCGCTGTCGCCCTTTTCCAGTGTCGGCACCACCGAGCGTCCAGATACCCTCTGCGCCAAAATCAACGAGGGTCGCATCGGCATCCTGGTGGACGGAACACCCTTCGCCTTGATTGTGCCTTACCTCTTTTCCGAAAACTTTCAGAGCATGGACGACTACACCTACCGCCCTTACTATGGGTCGTTTATCCGGCTGCTCAAGTACCTAGCCTTTTTTATCTCCATCTTTCTGCCGGGGCTGTATGTGGCCATCACGGTGTTCAGCCCGGAGATGCTGCCCGACACCCTGCTGTTTAACATCGCCGCCACCGAGCAGCAGACGCCGTTTTCGATGATGATCGAGGCACTGGTCATCCACCTGATCTACGAGATTATGCGGGAGGCGGGGCTGCGGCTGCCGCGCCCGGTGGGCCACGCGGTCAGCATCATCGGCGCGCTGGTCATCGGGGACGCCGCGGTGACTGCCGGCATCATCGGTTCCTCAATGGTGATGGTGGTGGCGCTCACCGCGCTCAGCTCCTTTGTGGTGCCCTCATTATATGAACCGGCGGCGGTGCTCAAGTTTGTCTTTATCGTGGTGGGCGGCACCTGGGGGCTGTTTGGCATTTCGGTCGGATTCATGCTGCTCTTAACAAATCTCTGTGCGCTGGAATCGTTTGGCATCCCGGTCATGGCGCCGACCAGCCCGACCGCGGCGGCAGATATGCGGGACAACTTCTGGCGTAGCAGCTGGAAAAAGTTGGGACGCTTCCGCCTGAAGGTGCAGAACCTGCCAGGCAGCAGACTGAAAAAGGAGGAGAAGTGATGAGCGAGCAATTACACGCGAACAAAATAGGCGCCTTGCAGCTGGCGGCGCTGCTCATCCTGTCCCGGCTGTTTATCCTGCTGATCTATGTCCCCAACACCCATAACGCGGTGGTGGGGACGCCGGCGCTGCTGGGCATCCTGCTGGGAGGGGGGCTGACCTGCGTCGCTCTGCTGCCGGCCTATCTTCTGTTCCGTCAGTGTCCGGGTATGGATCTGCAGCAGATCGCCCGACAATTTTCTCCAGGCTTGGGAAAGGTGACGGCGGCGCTGTTTTATCTGAGCTGCATGGTGGTGGCGGCCGAGACGGCGGCGCAGTTCACCATGTTTTTGACCAGCGCTGTCTATCCGCGCGCCAGCGTATTTTGGGTCAGCGTCATCTTCTGTGCCTCTGTGCTGTACATGGTGGTGCTGGGGCTGGAAGCGGTGACCCGCTCGGCGGCCATCATGCTGGTGGTTGGAGTCTGCTCGTCGTTTCTGGTCGGCTGCAGCCTGTGGCGTTTTGTGGATACGCTCAATCTCATCACCCCTTTTTATGAAGGAATAGGGCCGGTGCTGCAGGCCTCACTCCTTTATTTTACCCAGAACATCGAGCTGATCGCTTTTGTCCTTTTGGTTTCTCACCTGAATACCGCCGACGTGCGTGGTGCGTTTTTGCGCTACCACATCGTTGTCAGCCTCCTCCTTCTGCTGGTCGGCTTTGCGGCCATCACCGTTCTGGGCAGCTACGGTGAGACACGAAGCTTTCCTATTTACACCCTTTTTGTACTCTCCGGTTCCAATGTTTTTTACCGGTTTGATTTTGTGCTGGTGGCGGTCTGGGTGGCAACTGCGCTGATTCGCACCTCCCTTTATCTGATTTTAGCCACCCGGATGCTCGACGAGCTGACGGGGCGGCGCTTCGGCAAAAAGCTCATCGCGGTCAACGGAATCATTGTATTTCTGATTGCGCTGCTGGCAGGGGTCAATATCAAGATTTTCCAGACGCTGTACCGCCTGCTTGCCAGCGGCGCGCCGGTTTATCTGCTGGTGACAGTGCTGCCGGTGGTGCTCCTGCTGATGCTTTACCGCAGAAAAAACAAGGAGAATGGGGACAAAAAACAGCAGGCCCTGTTCCCGGAAAGGGATGTGCAGCAAGGTGAATGAGAAAAGAAAATCCAAATTACTGTTGACTCTGTTTGCGTTAGGAATAACGCTGACCCTTTGCGGGTGCATGAAATCTGTGGAGCTCAAGGAGCGGACCATTATCCGGATGGTGGGGGTGGATGTGGATGGCCAAGATTTTGTGCTGACCATGTCACAATTTTCCCCACAGACACAGTCGGGAGAAAAATCTTCCTCCAGGACGCAGGTAGTGCAGACGAGGGGAAGCTCGATCAGCGATGCAATTGATGAAGTCAGCCGGTACAGCGGCAATGAGGTCTTTTTGGGCAATAGCAGTTTTCTGGTGGTAGGGCGGACCGCCGCCGAGCTGGGATTAGAAAAGGTGCTCAACTTTTTTAACGCCAACCACGAAGTCAGCCCGGAGCTTTATGTGGCGATGGCCCAGGGGGAGGCCGCAGAGATTATCCAGGTGCAGTCCCAGGGAGACAGCGGTCCCACTCAGCTGAAAAGTCTGGTTGAACAGGGACAGAAGAACGGATTGTTGGGCCGTCCAACCCTGAAAGATATCGTCAACCGGCTGCAGGGGGAATACACGCAGCCCTATCTGCCTCTGATTGAGACAGTCCCATCGCAGGATGGTGAGGAACGGTTGCGCATCGCAGGGATGGCAATTTTTCGGGATGGAAAGTTGCTTGATACCCTCTCTATCGATCAGACGCGCGGGGTGCTGTGGGCAACCGACGAGCTCAGCCGAGCCATCGTCACGGTGGATTTTGGGGAGCAAAACCGCTCCCGCGTTTCGGTGGAGCTGGAGGAGAGCAAAAGCACAATGCAGGTCAGCCTGCGGGACGGCAAGCCGGTGCTGCGCCTTTCCATCCGAATCGAGGCGGGCATCAAGGAAGTCCTCTCCGAGACGGGCGGCGGGGTGGAGATCGATCAGCTCCCGCAGATTCAAAACGCGGTTTCCGCCCGGATCAAATCGACGGTGGAGGAAGTGGTCGATCAGGTATTCTTTTCGCAAAAGAGCGACATCTTCCGGTATTCCGAATTTATCCGTAAGGAGGAGCCGGATTATTGGAAGCAGCACCACGAGGATTTTGAGCAGGTGGTGGAGGACTGCACCTTTGAGATTGACGTCGAATGCATCATCGACCACCCAGGCTTGGAGGCAAGTCACACGCAGGAGAACAGCTAGTCATCTTTGCTGGAAAAAGCGCGGACAATGTGGTACAATAAAAAGACAAGAAGGAGGATGACAGTGAAAGCGAAGATTGTACCCAAAAAGGAAATAGTCTTGCTCTACCGCCACGAGCAGGCAAAGAATGCACAGGCGCTGCTGCCGCTGCTGGAACGGCTGCAGTTTGATTACCGCCTGGTGGAGGACGGGGAGCTCGGCCTCACCGTGGGCCAGCTGGCGGGTTACAGCCCGGCTGAGGAGCTGCCGGTGTGGAGCGAGCCGCCGCAGACGCCGGCGATGGCGATGGGCGGACTGGTTGGCAAGCGTCTGGACCAGCTGCTCAACGAAATGGTCAAGGCGGGAATCGAGCTGCCGGTGAAGATGGTGATCACCCCACACAACGAGAGCTGGCCCTTTGGCCGGCTGATTGAGGAGGTCAGCCGGGAACACGCGCTGTTTATGGAGATGGAGCGTCTCAAAAAGCTGACCGACCGCGCGCACAGGCGTCTGGAACAGCAGGAGGAGCAAACTCTGCGCGAGGCGGCTCGCCAGGCAAAGGATCTGCTTGCCCGCATGCGCCTGCAGGATGACCGACAGCCGACCCATGAGCAGCTCAGCGGCGCAGCCGACCGCCTGCAGCAGCTGCTGGACAAGATGTAAAAGAAAAGGGAGCGCAAATCCCATCTGCTTGGGATTTGCGCTCCCTTTTTGTCTGTGCTATTTTGCGGCCTGTTGGGTGAGCAGGCAGGCCTGGATGGCGTCCTCTTGAGTGTCGGCGGAGATTAAGAAGCGGTTGTTATGGCAAAAACGCAAAGTGGCGATGCCGCTGAGCCGCTGCAGCTCCTCAGCAGGCTGCCCGGCCCAGCTTTCCGGGAAGGGTAGGCGCAGGGTGTTGTCCTGCTGGCTTACCGGGACGCCCTGCGCGCTGAACCCGCCGCGCTGGGAAGGATAGACCACAAACTGCGCGTCCGATTCGACGGCAAACTGCTTCCACGGGGCGTAGCGGTCAAGGACGACGATGTGCTTCTGCATCCGGGAGATGGCGGCGCGCACAAGGGAACCGGCGCGGCGGATGCCGTTGACCTCCGCAATCTTTCTTGTCAGGATGGCGTGCGCGACCTGCACCGCCTTTTCAAAGTTCTGGTCCGGGTCCTCGTCCGAGTCCCAGCAGGGATTGAAGGCGGCGATGGCCGCAGCAAGCGGGTGGCCGCAGCCGGTATTGTCCTCCAAGTCGAGCGGCTGGATAAAATGTTCGTCAAAATTGTCCGCTTCCTCTCCCAGCAGTGTTTGGCCAAACTCCCGCCACAGAAGGCCGAAGGCGGCGTATGGGACGCCGTTTTCGCGCACAGGCGCGTCCTTCTGGTGGTGGTCAAACCGGCCCCATCCGATGTCAAAAGCAAAACCCTCAAAGCCCTCCGGCAATCCCATGGCCCGCACAAAGCGGATGTCGGGGCGCAGGATCCGCAGCAGGGCAGCAGAAAAAACGTCGTCGGCGTGAAATTTTCCCGCGTGGGTATAGGCAACCTCCGGAATTTGAGTCATCAAAATCATTCCCCTTTCTGGTGTGAACAAAGAAAATTCTTATGTGAGCGCAAAAATCTTCTATCCTTTTTAAAAAGTATACCATAAAACGGACAGAATGACAAAAAATGATTGCGGTCACTGGAAGAGAGGAAAAAAGAATGGTATAATAGAGCATAAGCAGTAAGAAAGGAATGATTGATATGGCACTTTATAAAGATACACGCCGCTGCCGGAACTGCGGTAAAAATTTCACCTGGTACTATCAGTCCGCGCAGGAAGGGGAATATGTACACCGCCCGCTGTCCGATGAGGACACCTGCGTTCAGGTCAGCGGGATGATGCTGGTCGCCGACCAGATCTATGAGGTAGTGGTCGACTGCCCGTTCTGTGGCGCGCAGAACGAGTTTAATTGCAAGATTGAACAGGAACTGCCGGGCCTTAAAAGCCGCATCCAGTAAAGTTTTTATTGGAGGACGACAGGAGTGCCGACCTTGAAGGCGGTCAGGCTTCCCTGAACCGGGACGCCCCGCAGCGCACTGGTGTGGAAAATAAGCTCAAGCGAAAGAGGCTGCTGCTGGCCGGCAGTGCTGAGCAAAAAGCTGGAGCAAAGTCCCGCCGTCCCCGACTGGGAGGAGGTGCTGGCGTAGGCGGCGTATTCGCGGCGCAGCGCCCCTGCAATCTGCGGGATGATCTCGCCAAAGCCGGATGTGCCGACCTGGGCGCTCAACAGCAGCGAGATAAAGTAAAGGCCGTTCGGTGCAAAGGTGAGCTGCTGCCCGGTGAAGCGAATATCGTTTCCGGAAACAACCTGCGGCTGCAGCGATAAAGCTGCGGCGTTCTGCGCCTGCGAATCCCGCAGCAAAAACTGGGCCGCGCTGCCGAAGGCACTGTTCGGGACTGCCTGCTCAAACGGCATGGAAGGGGCTGCCTGCAAAGACGTTGCCTCTGGGGTCACCTCGGTGGCGGCTTCGGGCGATGGGGCGCTCTCATTTTCCATCGAAGGGCTCTCCTCAGAGGCAGCAGGCACCGCTGGTTCCGCGGTAATTGCGGCGTTGTCCGCAGCAGGCGCGGTTGCCGCAGAGATATCGGCAGGGCTTTGCGCAAAGCTCTGGCTGGCGGCGCTGTCCTGCGGATAGGAGGCGCTCAGTGGGAAAATTCCCGGGTAATCGCTGTCCTGCGTGGATGCAGCGGTCTGCAGGGAGTAGCAGGAGGGGAAGGCGGTGGGGATGGTGGGAACCATCCCGCCGGAAGAACATTGAAAAACTTTCATGACGGCACCTCCGTTCTTTTATTCGCTGACTGTAACATAGGGGGCGTATACATAGCCGGTCGCGTTTTGATAGCGCACGGCATACCAGTCCCCGCTCTGGGAATAGATGGTAAGCTGGGCTCCGTTCGGCGCGACCGCCACAATGGTCGAGGCGGTGGTGGGCATGCTGCGGATGTTGAGGTTGGCTCCGCCGGTGTTGACCGTTCCCTGCCGCACCGGCTGCGGCTCGGCAAAGGGGATGCCAAAATAGGTGCACAGCGCCTGCACGATGGCTCGGGCGATCGCCTCCACATTTTGCTGAATCCATTCGGCGTCCTGCAGGTTGTCGTGGTAGGCCACCTCAATCAGGACGGCGGGAGAATAGGTCTGCAGGACCTCGGCGAGATAGTTGGTGGGGCGGGCGTTGACCCGCTGCGGCAGCGGGTAGATCTTTTTCATCTCCTCGACTACGATGTTGGCAAAGCGCTGGCTGAGCAGGGCGTTCTGGCTGTCGCCGGGGCGGTAGTAGACGTCGATGCCGCGCAGCAGCCCCTCCATCCCCTCGGGAGACGCGTTGGAGTGCAGGGCGACGTGCATGCCGTAGCGGGCCATGTTGGAGAGGTTGATCGAGTCCACCACCGTGCCGTCTGGATCGTTGCGCACAAACTCGATCCCGCTGGCCTGCAGATAGGGTTCCATGGCATCGGCGATGCGATTCATCCAGTATTCCTCGTTGCCGTTGTTGACATAAAGATTGTATTGCTGCGTGGAGGGACTTAAAAAAATTTTGGGCAAGATGAGCACCTCGTTTCCTTTTTGTTTCCTTCCATGCTATGAAAAAGAAGGGTAAAATGTGCTAGAGAAGGGGAGAAAAACGGATGAAAATAACCTGTCAATCCTGCGGAAAGCAGTATGACACCGATCGGGACGAGCTGTGCCCGCGCTGCGGCAGCTATAATTCTTTTACTAGGGGCTACGACGACGCGGAAAAACTGGATGGGGACCGCTCCTACCACGATATCCAAAAATATCGCGAAGTAAGTACAGAGCAGCGTGTTGAGCTGGAACAGCCAAAACTGAGCCGGGAGCGACCGCCCAGAACAGGCTATCGCGCTAGACAGCACAGCGACAAGGAGCAGAAAAAGGGAAGCAGGTTGGGGACGACCCTGCTGCAGTATCTGATTATCTTTGTCCTGGTGGTTGTCCTTGTGTCCTTTACAGCGCAGAAATTATTTGAACTGATGGGAAGGGCTGTCGAGCAGGAGCTGTTGGAAGTGCGGGTGGAGACGCAGGAGGCTGGTTCTGTCTTTAAGACCAAGGACAGTATGCAGTATCGGGTCCGGGGAGCACAGACCATTGCCCTGGATGAAGAAAAGATTGGCATCGTCGAGGACTACGGTGTCGACGTCCCGGAAGGGATGGAGCTGACCATGGTGCTTTTGAAGCAGGAGACGAACGGAAGGTTCTTTGACTATGACGAGCTGGACTGCTATTTGAAGAAGGACGGCTACATCTACTACCCGCTGGACAACTGGAATTTAAACGATGTGGTCTCCCAGGAGATGGGAATCACCGTACCCTACCAGGGAAGCAGCGAATTGCCTGGGGAGAAAGGCGTGCTGTTTATGACACCGCAGCAGGAAAGCTCGTCGATGTTTTTCTGCATCCAGCAGCTGGATCAGACCGAGTGGGCTGATGTGGAAAAAGTTTCTTCGCTGATTCAGGTCGAGATCACAGAGGAGGCGATGGCGGAATGAAGGTGTTGAAGACGGTGTTTTGGACAGTGACGGTCATTATCTGCCTGACGATTGTCGCGGGAAATTTTGCGGAATTTCAGCTGAACAGTTATGAAGACGTCACCCCCACAGAGCTGCTGGTGCTGCAGAAGCTGGAGGGGGAGGAGCTGGACATCTGCACCGGCGATTACAGTCTGGTGGACACCGATCGGTACGATTATTACCTGGTGGCGGGAACTTTTTACAACAACTATGCAACAAACAGTTTCTTCAACCCCAATGGTACTTTTTATACCGATGTGGAGTACGGCGACTGCGAGGTGATCGACAGCATCTTTTCAGCCTGGCAGCAGTACGATCCGTATTATGCAGAGATTCCGGCAGGGGAGACGATGTCCATAATGATGGTGATGGAAGTGGAACCGGAAGCCACCGCCATCCTGTCCTGGGATAATGATTCCCTGCGGGCGGACTTGACAAAATAAAGAACCAGTAAAAAAGGACTTGCCAACAAAATTGGCAAGTCCTTTTTGCTGTTTGTTTTAAGATTGCATCCTCTTTGCTTTGTTAAACCCGATGACCGCTGCGCCGATCGCGCCCGCGTACTGGGAAAGCGGGGAAGTGCTGACCGGGATTTTTAAGTAGCTCTCCAGGGTGGAGCGGAAGATCTCAAAGCGAGCCAGTCCGCCGCTGAAAAAGATCTCACCGGTCAGGTTGAGCTTTTGGGCGAAGAAGGAGGTCCTGCGGCAGATCGAATTGATGATGCCCAGCGCGATATCCCCCTTGTCGGCGCCCTTGGCCAGCAGGCTCACAATCTCGCTTTCGGCAAAGACGGTGCACATGCTGGTGATGTTGATGGGCTGGTGTCCCTGCACAAACTGGTCGATGTTGTTGATGTCCTCTTCCAGAATGCGCATCATCACCTCGATAAAGCGGCCGGTGCCGGCTGCGCACTTATCGTTCATGATGAAGTCCACGACGTTTAACCCGTTGTCCAGCAGGATGGCCTTGCAGTCCTGTCCGCCGATGTCCACGACCGCCCGGACATTGGGGTTTAAAAAGGCTGCGCCTCGTGCATGGCAGGTGATTTCGGTGATTTGTTTGTCGGCCTGATCCAACAGTTCGCGCCCATATCCGGTGGATACGGTGTAGGCCACATCCTGATTGTACAGCATCTGATAAAGCCGCCCGATGCTTTCCTTCGGATTGGCCGAGGTGGGGAGGATGGCGGTGCGAACGACCTTTTCCCCATCAAACAGCGCGCCCTTGGTGGTGGTGGAGCCGGAGTCGATTCCTAATGTCAGCATGGCTACAACATCTCGATGAAGGCGGCCATTCTGGTGTTGAGCTGACCGATGTCAGCGGTGGAGTAGTCGGTCTCAACCGCCATGTAGGGGATGCCTTTGACCTCGTTGACGAAGCGCTTGATACCCAGCGTCTCGACATTGTAGGTGTGGCAGGCCTGCAGGGTGATTTCGACCACGGCATCGACGCGATACTCGTCTATCAGACGGCCCAGCAGCTCCAAGCGATTTGGATTGGGGGTCATGACCGAGCAGCCGATGCTCAGGTACCGCTCGGCGATGGCGCGGTAGATGTCCGGTGCGTCCTCGTCCACCAGCTTGTCAAAGGACTTGGCGCCGGAGCAGTTTTCAAAGACAACGACGTGTCCGCCGTTATCTTCAATCGCCTTCACGCACTTGGAAGCGCCGCCGCCGATCGGGCAGCCGGTGACCAGGATGCGGGGAGCTTTTGGATACTTGTTTGGGTTTTCCGCGTATTCCGCCTTGACCTTGGCGACGACCGCGCGGATCTCGTCCGGCAGCTTGACCTTATTAAAGCGGAAGGAGGAACCGTACAGAACGCTGAACAGATTCTGGCCCAGAATCGGAACCGGCTCAACCTTGGTCAGCGCGTAAAATTCTTTCATCGCGCGGCGAACCTCGTTCATGATCTTGACCTGTTCGCGGACCGCCTCGTCGGTGATGGTGGTCTCAAAGTGGGATTCCAGCTTTTCCTTGAGCTTGATAATCTCCTTGGTCCACAGTTCCAGGCCCTCGGGGCTCTGGGAGTTTGGCAGCTCCATGGTGTACACCGGCTTGAACTGGCCGAGGTATTCGTACATCTTCTTCTTGCCGTCGCAGGTGGTCTCGCCGACAATCAGGTCGGAGAAGTAGAAGTAAGGGCATTTGTCGGTCTTGGCAAAGCCGTAGCTGGATTTGATCAGCGGGCAGAGGTTGCGCGGCAGGTCCTTTTCCGCGTCCGGGATGGTTTCATCCGAGGTGGAGCACAGACCCACGACGCAGGCTCCCATCGCCATCGCAATCTCCTGCGGGAAGTAGGTGCAGAAGGTGCCGACGAAGGGAATGTTTTTCTGCTTCAACTCGTAGGCAGCCATGAAGGATTTCTGACGCATCTCGCTGAATTCGCTGAACACTTCGGGAAGGTCTTTTTTTAATTCCATTTTTGTTTCTCTCTTTTCTTTTGCAAAATGCCTTGGTGCAGGCGTGATTTTCTTAACAAAATAAGAGTAAGGAAAAATCCAGCCAAAGTCAAGCGAACGTCAATTGATATTTTTAATGCCATCGGGCGCTGCTATCGATTTTTCTGATAGCTTGTGAAATGCTCATAACAGAAAGGGGGGAGCAAAAGATTTCTTTAGTTGATTTGCTGGACATGAAAAAGCGCTTCTTTTGAGCACAAAGTGGGGGCAGGGTGGGGCGGAACTGTTTTCATCTGTATAAAACAGGTAGCCCCAAAAGAGAAAAGGAACCTTCAGGTGGGGAGAGCAATACAGGCTGAAACTTTACATTTATCCTGTGGTAATTTGCTTTTGTGGATAAAAATACTTTTCCAAACAGAAGGAAAATGCTGGAAAATATACAGAAATTGTGGCAAAAACGCGCTTTTTGTCGCGAAATTATTGCGCTGCAAATTGCAAAAAGACTTGCTTTTTTTTGTAAACAAAGATATAATAATTACAAAGTGGAGAGAAGTGGGGAAAAGTAGTGAGTTTCGGTGCCCAAAGGGGAGCATTCCCCTCACGTCCCGGCCCGGTGGGAGGGGACGCATGGCCTGCCGAAAGGATGTTCGCTGAGGTGGTGTAGCAATGCTGATCGGGGAATACCAGCACAGCCTGGATACCAAAGGAAGGGTCAACTTCCCGGCAAAGCTGCGCGAGGACCTGGGCGAAAGCTTTATCCTCTCGAAAGGTTTGGGCGATGAGTGCCTCTTTGTCTACTCCAATGAGGAGTGGGACAAGCTGACCCAGAAGCTCAACAACCTCCCGCTCTCCAAAGCGCGAGCCCTGCAGCGGTTTCTGTTTGCCGGCGCCACCCAGGTGCAGCCGGACAAGCAGGGGAGAATTCTCATCCCCCAAAATCTGCGCCAGTACGCAAAGCTGCAGAAGGACCTTGTCATCGTGGGCGCTTCCAACCGCGCGGAAATCTGGGATCAGGAGAAGTGGGAACAGATGTGCGGAGAGGTCACTTCCGAGATGATTGCCCAGACGATGGACGAGCTTGATTTTTAACCTTGCAAATTTTTTCATTTTTATATTTTGATAAAATTGGTCAAAACGCTGGAGGCGATCAGATGGAATTTCAGCATGTGTCGGTGCTGCTGCAGGAGTCAATAGAGGGCCTGAACATAAAACCAAACGGCATTTATGTCGACGGCACGGCAGGTGGGGCGGGACACTCCTCCCAGATTGCCAGGAGACTCGACCCGCAGCAGGGCGGAAGGCTCATCTCCATCGACAAGGACCCGGATGCGATCCAGACAGCTACCCAGCGCCTGTCGCCCTACCCGGCCGCGCAGGTGGTGCGGGGGGATTTTAAGGATATTCCACAGATCCTCGACACCCTTGGCATCGACCGGGTGGATGGAATTTTATTGGACCTCGGCGTTTCTTCCCGCCAGCTGGATACGGCACAGCGGGGGTTTTCCTACCATTTTGATTCCCGCTTGGATATGCGCATGAGCCAGCAGGGGCTGAGCGCCTACGACGTGGTCAACAGCTACTCGAAGGAGGAACTCATCCGCATCCTGCGCGACTACGGCGAAGAAAAATTTGCCCCGCGCATCGCCGCCGCCATCGTGCAGGCCAGGGAAGAAAAGCCGGTGGAAACCACCTTTGAGCTGGTCGACCTGATTAAACAGGCGCTGCCAATGGCCGCGAAGCGCGGAAAAGGACACCCGGCAAAGCAGACCTTTCAGGCAATCCGCATCGAGGTCAACCACGAGCTGGATTACCTCAAGGAGTGCATCGAGGGCAGTTTTGAGCGGCTGAACCCGGGCGGCAGGTTCTGCATCATCACCTTCCACTCGCTGGAGGACCGAATTGTCAAGCAGATGTTCCATTCCTACACGATTGGCTGCACCTGCCCGCCAGAGTTTCCGGTCTGTGTCTGCGGCAAAAAGCCGCGGGCAAAGCTGGTTCCCAAAAAGCCGATTGAGCCAACGCCGGAAGAAATCGAACAAAACAATCGCAGCAGAAGTGCAAAACTGCGGGTCTTGGAAAAATTGGAGAGCTGAGATTCGCTTTCAATATGAAGAAAAAGGTGGTCGGTTGCCATGGCAATGCAAAGCAATTTAGCGTACGATTTTGAGCGGTTTGAAACCCAGCGCCGCGCTCCGGAACAAAAACCGAAGCTGCGCGTCGTCGAAAAAAAACGGCAGGCCAGACAGACAAGATATTTTGTGATGAAAGCAGCAGCCTGCATCACCGTTTTTTTTGCGGGGATATTGGGCATCATTTTCAGCCAGGTCGCGATCACCGAGGTGACCATGCAGATCACCAGCAGCACCCAGGAACTCGAGCTGCTGCAGTCCGATTACCGGACCTTAAGCGCGGAGCTGGAAAGCTCGACGGCACTGAGCAACATCGAGACAGTGGCTACCAGAGAGATGGGAATGTCCAAGCTGCGCGAGGATCAGGTGACCTATGTCAGCTTTTCCGATGGAGACAGTGTGGATGAGGTGGAAAATCTCAACCCCTCCCTGCTGGATCAGCTGAAGGCGGCCGTTTCCTCCTTGATGGAATATATCAACCCGTCGGAAAATACAATGGAATAAACACCCTGGGGTCGGATTAATTCGACAAATGACAGGATTGGCCTCGGGCCGCAGACAGGAGTTAAGAAGTGGTGATGACGTCTTAGCTCTTGTTTTGTTTCAGAGGGGAAAATTTTTGGCAGAAGTAAGGGATGGTAACAAAAGATGGCAAATTTCTCCAAAAACGTCACAAAACTGAAGATCGCTGTGGTGGCCATGGTGCTCAGCGTGGTGTGCAGCGCGGTGCTGATCGGCCGGCTGTTCTATCTGCAGATTATTGATGGGGACTACTATAAGCAGATGGCGCTCAACCAGCAGCTCAAGGATACCATTATCGAGCCGCACCGCGGGTCCATCTACGACACCAACATGAAGACGATGGCCACCAGCAAGACGGTGTGGGACGTTGTTTTTGAACCGGCGAATTTAAGCTCCAATGCAGAGACGCGCGAGGAGGAACTGCAGGTACTGTGCAACCCGGAAACAGGTCTGCCTTCGCTGATCGATACCGACGAGGCTACCATCCGCGAACGCGCCGAAAACACCGGCTCTTATTGGGAGGTGCTGGAATACGGCGTGGAGAAGGAGACGGCGGACGCCATCGAGCTGTTCATGCAGGAAAATAATGTCAACTGCATCACGCTCAGCCAGGGAACCCAGAGGGTTTACCCCTTCGATGACCTGGCAGCATCGGTACTCGGTTTTGTCAATTTCTATGACAATCGCGGCGCCTACGGCCTGGAATCGTACTACAACAAGATTCTGACCGGCACCGAAGGCAGAATCGTTTCGGCCAAAAATGGACAGAACGGAGAAATGCCGTTCCAGTATGAAAAACTATATGAGTCGCAGGACGGCAACTCGCTGGTGCTGACCATCGATGAGGTTATCCAGCACTTTGTGGAGAAGCATCTGGAAATCGCCGTCAGCGAGCACGAGGTCAAGGAGCGTGCCTTTGGCATCGTGATGGACGTCAATACCGGTGAGATTCTGGCGATGGCCAGCAAGCCGGACTTTGACCCCAACAATCCCCGACAACTGACCGACAAACAGGCGGTCATCCGTCTGGAGGAGGAGATTCAAAAGAAGCGGGAAAGCAGCATCGGTACCACTATCCAGACCGAGCAGACACAAAACCAGGAAGGCGTCAACCAGTCGGGCGCGACCGAGAACACCGAGGAAACGACCGAAACGGATACCCAGACTGTTTCGACTTCAACCCAGCCGGAGGAGGAGCTGGAAGTGTCGGACATCACCGCCAACGACCTGCTGACCGAAAACCTGCGCGCCCGCGCCCTCAACGGCGGCCTGACCGAGGAGGAGTTCAGTGACTGGCTGCTCGACGAGCAGAACCGCCAGTGGAGAAACAAGGTCATCTCCGACCCCTATGAGCCGGGTTCGGTATTTAAGATCATCACCGCATCGGCAGCCTTGGACACCGGCAGCGTGCCGATGGACGTCCAGCTGTTCTACTGTATGGGATACAAGGAGGTTGCAGGCAACCGGATTCACTGTTGGAAGCGCACCAATGGCGGCCATGGATTACAAACTTTGGCGGATGCCATCAAGCACTCCTGTAACCCGGCCTTTATCGAAATCGGCCAGCAGACTGGTGCGGAAAACTTCACCACCTACTTTGACCGTTTTGGTCTGGGCGACCTGACCGGCATTGACCTGCCGGGTGAAGCGGATAATGAAGGAATGTACTACACACTGGACGATATGGGCATCGCGGAATTGAGCTCCAGCTCGTTCGGCCAGACCTTCAAGGTCTCGGGTATCCAGTTGATCACGGCGCTGTCCGCGGCGCTCAACGGCGGCGACCTGATGCAGCCTTACATCGTCAAACAGATCATCGATTCGGACCACAATATCGTCGAGACTACCGAGCCAACCGTTCGCCGCCAGGTCATTTCGGAGGAGACCTCCGCCAAGATCTGCTATATGGGCGAGCAGGTTGTCTCGGGTGGTTCGGACGCGACCGGCCGAAACGCCGCCATCCCGGGTTACCGCATCGGCGGCAAGACCGGTACCTCCGAAAAGCTGGATAACTTCGACGAAGACGGAAACCAGTACGGCAACGTGCTCTCCTTCCTGGGCTTTGCCCCGGCGGATGACCCGCAGATCGCCATTCTGGTCGCGCTGGATGAGCCGGTTGTCGGCGACGCGCAGTCCTCAACCATCGCGGCCCCGGTTGTCGGCGCCATGCTGGAGGACATTCTGCCTTACCTCGGCTACGAGCCGAGCTTCACCGAAGAGGAGGAGGCAGAGCAGGGCGACGTCACCGTCGGCACCTATGTCACCGCCAAGCCGCATGAAGCGCAGGCGCAGATCCGCGCGGCGGGCTTAAAGACCGAGATTGTCGGTCAGGGCGTGTCGGTTATCAAGCAGGTTCCGGAGCCGGGTAAGACCCTGCCGTACGGCGGCACGGTCATCCTCTACACCGATGAGAGCGAGGCCAACAGCAACGGCACTGTGCCGGACGTTGTGGGACGCAGCGTTTCGGATGCAAACCAGCTGATCACCAACGCCGGATTCAACATCAATATCGTCGGCTCGGTTCCGGACGGCGCGGAGGAGATCATCGTCACCCAGGAGCCGCCGGCTGGTTCCAGCGCGGAAATCGGCTCGATCGTCACGGTCAATATCGACCCGGACGCCCTGCAGCAGCAGGAGGCTGAGCAGACGGAACAGACAGGGGAGACGGAACAGACCACCGAGCAAACACAGTAAATCGACCGGCCATGCCGGGAAAGGGTGAACGTGGATGGACCTACAGCAGCTCTTTGAGGAGATCTTGCCGGGCAACCGGCTTCCCACCCAGCAGGTGACTTCGGTCACCTGCGACTCGCGGCAGGTGCGGCGCGGCAGCGTCTTTGTGTGCATTGCCGGCAGCCTGACCGACGGGCACAACTATGTTGTCCAGGCGCTGCAGCGCGGCGCAATTTTAGTGGTGGCACAGCGGGACTGCGGGGTGCCTAACCAGCTCCTGTTCCCGGATACGCGAATCGTTTACGCCCGGCTGTGTGCGGCCTTCTTTGGCTACCCGGCAAGAAAGCTCAAGCTGCTGGGCGTCACCGGCACCAACGGCAAGACCACCACGGCCTGGCTCACACATCACGCGCTGATCCAGCTGGGGGTCAGGGCGGGGCTGATCGGCACCATCTGCAACCGGGTGGGGGAGCAGTCCATCCCCGCGCGCTATACCACCCCCGACGCCTGGGAGCTGCAGGAGCTGCTGGCCCAGATGCTTCAATGCGGCTGCACCCATGTGGTGATGGAGGCCTCCTCCCAGGCGCTGGAGCAAAAGCGGCTGTACGGGTGCTTCTTTGCCTGTGCCGCCTTTACCAATCTCACACCGGAACATCTGGATTACCACGGCGATGTCGAAAGCTACTTTCAAGCCAAACGGGAGCTGTTCTCCCAGTCCGGCGCGGCGGTGGTCAACACCGCAGACGCTTATGGTCAGCGGATTTACCGGGAGCTCAGCGAACGGGGAGAATATCCGGTCGCCGCCTTTGGGTCGTCAGAGACAGAGCTTTATGCAGAGAATATCTCTCTGCAGGCCGACCGCTGCAGCTGCACCGTCTGCTACGGCGGAGAACAGTGCGAGGCGACCCTCGGGCTCCCTGGCAGTTTCTCGGTGGAAAATATGCTGACAGCGGTGGGCCTGCTGCTGCACTGCGGTTACTCACTGCAGGAGAGCGTGGCGGCGCTGTGCAGCTGCAAGGGGGTTCCCGGCAGGACGGAGGTTTGTTTGAGCCAGGACGGCATCACCGTCATCCGCGACTACGCCCACACGCCGGACAGCCTGACAAAGGTCCTGCAGATGCTGCGCGGTTTCTGCAGGGGCAGGCTGCTGACGGTCTTCGGCTGTCCAGGACGCAGGGACCGCACCAAGCGCCCCCTGATGCTGAAGGCGGTGTGCCAGGGCGCTGACCTTGTGGTGATGACGGCGGATAATCCGCGGGAGGAGCCGCTGGAGCAGATTTTTGGAGATGCCCTGGCTGGATTTTGCAACGACAAACATCGTATGCGGGTGATTCCGGACCGGCGCGAAGCGATTTTGTGGGCGCTGCAGAACTGCCGCGGAGGGGACATTCTGCTGCTGGCCGGAAAGGGACACGAGGATTATCAGGTGCTGGCGGACCGGACGGTTTACTTTGATGAACGCCAAATTGTGCAGGAAGGCTATGCGGTTTTGCAGTCCGCACAAAGAGAAGGGAAAAACGGCGGCAGAATTTTACAGAAAAAGGATTTCATTTAAGCTATAATGTGTTATAATGGTTCCTTGCAGGGGCCTGCTTTGCAGGAAATCCCCAGGCAAAAAGTTTTACGGAGGGTGTAGACACAATGAGGCCAATGACATTGGGCGAAGTGGCAAAAGCCGTCGGATGCACAGAGGAATATTTTTTAAATCATAAGGGAAAAATCACTTCGGTTTCGACCGACTCCCGCGCTCAGCCGGAGGATGAGGATAAGGACAGCTGCCTGTTTGTCGCGCTGCGCGGCGAGATTTTTGACGGGCATCAGTATGTCGGCGCCGCGTTGCGCAACAAGGCGCGTTATGCGCTGGTCGACAAAAAAGGCGTGGAGGAATTCTGCGCGGATATCCCAAAGGAGCAGCTGATTGTCTGCCAGGATACCGAGCGCGGATTTCTGGATCTGGCGGCCTACTACCGCAGCAAGTTCCAGTTCCGTATGGTGGCGGTCACCGGAAGCGCGGGCAAAACGACCACCAAGGAGATGATCGCGCAGGTGCTCAGCGCCCAGTACGAGACGATGAAGACGCAGGGCAACTTAAACAACCGCGTCGGCCTGCCCAAGACGCTGCTGACCCTGGACGAGACTGTTCAGGCGGCGGTCGTCGAGATGGGCATGAACCATTTTGGAGAAATTTCCGACCTGACCCGCTGTGCCAAGCCCGATGCAGCCGTCATCACCAATATCGGGGAGGCGCACATCGAATATCTTGGCAGCCGGGAAGGCATTTTAAAGGCAAAGATGGAAATAATAGAGGGAATGAAGCCGGGTTCGCCGCTCATTCTCAACGGGGACGACGACCTGCTTGCCGGTCTGGATTGCCCGCAGATGAAAAAGATCTACTACGGCATCGACAGCGAAAGCTGTGAGGTCAGGGGCAAGGAGATACACGAGGAGAACGGTCGCACCACCTTCACCATCGTCAGCGAGGGGCAGGAGTACCCGGCGATGATCCCCACCTTTGGCCGCCACAATGTGCTGGACGCTCTGGCGGCCTTTGCGGTGGGCAGGGAGTTTGGAATGCAGCCGCCGGTCATTCTGGACGCGCTGACCCATTATAAACCCTCCGGCATGCGCCAGCGGGTGGTTCACCGCAAGGATATCTGCGTGGTGGAGGACTGCTACAACGCCGGTCCGGACTCGATGAAGGCTGCTATCCACGCCTTCGGCTCGATGCAGCGCCCGGCAAAAGGGGCCTGCAGAAAGATTTTCATCATGGGCGACATGCTGGAGCTGGGCGATTACGCGCCGCAGGCCCACTATGAGGCCGGCCAGTGCGCGGTCCGGGAGGACATCGATATCGTCATCTGCTGCGGCAAACACAGCGTGGACGCGGCCAAGGGCGCGCGGGAAGCGTGCGGCCGCAAAAAGGTATACTATTTTGAGACCAAAGAGGAGATGGCCGACTTCCTGCTGCCGATGATCAAAAAAGGCGATATCCTCTGGCTGAAAGCCAGCAGGGGAATGAAGCTGGAAGAGGTGCTCTCGCGCCTGTACGAACATTTTTAATGCGGGATTTTGTGAGCATCAAAGGAAAGGATTGACATACAACAATGAATTTTATCGCACTTTTGGTGACGGTGGTCAGCGCGTTTCTGATTACCTCGGTGATCGGCATGTGGCTGATTCCCTTTCTGCGCAGGCTGCATTTCGGACAGACCATTTTGGATATCGGCCCGGCCTGGCATAAATCCAAGCAGGGCACGCCGACCATGGGCGGCATCATGTTCATCGCCGGCATCACCATCGCCATTTTGGCGGGATGGCTTACCCTCGAGCTTTCGGAGCAGGGGGTGGCGGACGCCTCCGCCGCGGGCAGCTTTTACCTGTGGGGCGGGCTGCTGATGGCACTGGCCTTCGGCCTGATCGGCTTTTTGGACGACTACATCTCGGTTGTGAAAAAGCAGAACCTTGGCCTGAAGGCCGGGCAGAAGTCGCTGGCGCAGCTGCTGGTGGCGGTGGTTTACCTGGCGGCGCAGCAGATCTTTGCGCCCACCACCAGCTTCTGGCTGCCCTTTATCGGGGATTTGGACATCGGGATTTTCTATTATCCCCTGATGCTCTTTATCATCGTCGGCACAGTCAATGCGGTCAATCTGACCGACGGCATCGACGGGCTGGACGCCTCGGTGACAATGGTGGCCGCGATGGGCTTTATGGTGATCGCCTCTATCGCCGGCTTCTCCCAGATGAATCTGCTGGCTGCGGCGCTGGCCGGCGGCTGTCTGGGATTCCTGGTGTGGAATTTTCACCCGGCAAAGGTGTTCATGGGGGACACCGGGTCCCTGTTTTTGGGCGGTATGGTGGTCGCGCTGGCCTTTGGCCTGCGCCGTCCGGTGCTGCTGGTATTCATCGGCATTGTGTATGTGGTGGAGACCCTCTCGGATATCATCCAGATCGGCAGCGTCAAGCTGACCGGCAAGCGTGTCTTTAAGATGGCGCCGATCCACCACCATTTTGAGATGTCCGGCTGGAGCGAGGTGAAGATCGTCGCGGTCTTCTCCGCAGTGACAGCGGTGGGATGTCTGATAGCCGTTTTGTTGGTATTATAAGCATTGCAAAAAAAGAAAGGCGGCGAAGTGGTTGAGAGAAAACAGAAGCAATCCCGCTTTAAACAGAAGGCGCATCTCCGGCGCGAGCAGAGCTAATGCGGGGGACAACGTAGTTGCCTACCCGGGCAGGAGCTCCTCTGCCGGAAAAAAGAAGGAATCCAGATATCGCAGCAGTAAGAGCAGCTTGCGGACAAAGGAAGCCCCCCTCTATATCTGGGGCGACTTTGATATGCCGTTTTTGCTGCTGGTGCTGGCGCTGTTGGGTTTTGGATTGGTCATGCTGTTTTCGGCAAGCTATGCCCGCGCCTACTACTATGAGGGCAGCAGCTTTTACTACATCGGCCGTCAGATCCGATGGTCGATCATCGGTGTCGCCGGCATGATCGCTGCATCCTTTGTCAACTATCACTGGCTGCGCAAATTTGTGTGGCCGCTGTATTTTGCGTCGGTCGGCCTGTGCATGATGGCCTACCTGTTTGAGGCCGAGGGCGGCGCGAGAAGGTGGGTCAGTATCGGCCCGGTCAACTTCCAGCCGTCCGAGATCGGCAAATTTGCGCTGATCCTGCTGTTTGCCCACCTGATGAGCAAGGACCAGGACAAGATGAACAATCTGTGGATGGGCACGCTGCGCTACCTGGCGCTGTTCGGCGCTTTGGCGGTGGTCGTTGTATTCCAGCCGCACCTGTCGGCCACCATCCTTCTGGCCGGCATCACTGTCGCAATGCTTTTTGTCGGCGGCGCAAAGATTCAGCACCTCATCGGCGTCGGCGTGACAGGACTTGCCGGCATCGCGGCGATGGTCTTTACCATGTGGAGCTTTTTCTCCGACAGATTTGCCCACGTTCTGGTCCGCCTGACCTACTGGCTGGACCCCTTTTCCACCAGCGACGCGGGCGCTTACCAGACCAAGCAGTCGCTGATGGCCATCGGTTCGGGTGGCCTGTTGGGCGTTGGCCTGGGCGAGTCCCGCCAGAAGCAGCTCTATCTGCCGGAGGTGCAAAACGACTTTATCTTCGCGGTCGTCTGTGAGGAATTGGGCTTTGTCGGCGCGACGCTGATTATCATCCTGTTCGCCCTGCTGATCTGGCGCGGCTACACCATCGCTCTGCACGCAAAGGACCGCTTCGGCATGCTGATTGCGGTGGGCATCACTACCCAGATCGGCATGCAGGCGATGCTGAACATCGCCGTTGTCACCAACACCATCCCCAACACCGGCATCAGTCTGCCGATGTTTTCCTACGGAGGCACCTCGCTGTGTATGATTTTGGGCGAGCTGGGGATTCTGCTGGCGGTGTCGCGGCAGGGCAACTATGAAAAGGAGTGACGGCGGCCAGTCGTCCACGCGAAAAAATACATTCTGAAAGGAATGGTCAGAGGATGAAAATACTGTTTGCCTGTGGGGGAACCGGCGGCCACATCAATCCAGCCATCGCCATCGCCTCCACCATCCGGGCAAAGCAGCCGGAGGCGCAGATCCTGTTTGCCGGCAATCCCAAGGGGATGGAGGCCAAACTGGTGCCGCAGGCAGGGTTTGATTTTGCGCCGATCACCATCAAGGGTTTTCAGCGCAGGCTGACCTGGTTCAATGTCAAATACAACATCTCCTCGGTCTTTTACCTGACCACCGCTTCGGCGCGGTCCAAAAGGCTGATTCAAAAATTTGGCCCCGATCTTGTGGTGGGGACGGGCGGATATGTCAGCGGGCCGATCCTGCGCAAGGCGGCCCAACTGGGCATCAGGACCGTCTCCCATGAGTCCAACGCCTTCCCCGGGGTGACCACCAAGCTGCTCTCACGCTATGTCGACGAGATTTTACTGGCGGTGCCGGAGGCAAAGAAGTATCTGCACCCCAACTGCAAGGAGGTCGTGGTTGGCAACCCGGTGCGGGAGTCGATTGTCTACGCCGACCGGGAAAAGGCCAGAAAGAAGCTCGGGGTGGCAGACAAGCTGTGCATCGTCTCCTTTGGTGGCAGCCAGGGCGCACACCGCTTAAACCAGGCGATGGCCGACCTGATCGCCTGGCACACCAAACCCGGAAATCCCTTTACCGGCAAAATCCACCAGATTCACGCCACCGGCAAGTATGGGGTGGAGGATTTCCCGGAGATGCTCAGGGAGTGCGGGGCCAACTTTCAGAACAATCCCGACATCGATATACGGGAATACATCCACGACATGGACGACTGCCTGGCGGCGGCGGACCTAGTTATCTGCCGGGCCGGCGCATCCACCCTTTCGGAGCTGGAGGCGGCTGGCAGGGCGTCCATCCTGATTCCCTCGCCCAATGTGGCGGAAAATCACCAGTACCATAACGGTATGGTGCTGGTCAAAAACGAGGCCGCGCTGCTGATTGAGGAGAAGGATCTGACCGGCGAAAAGCTGTGCGGCGCCGTCGAGGAGCTTGCCCGCGACCCACAGCGGCTGCGGCGGCTGGGACAAAACGCTCAGAAGCTTGCGATGATCGACGCAAACGAGCGCATCTATGAAGAACTGATGCGCCTGCTGCGATCTGCAAAATAAAAAAAGAAAAACGCCCGGATCGCCCGGGCAAATCGATCCGAAAGGGACCAAACCCGCCTGGAAAGCATAGGATAGCTTTGTAGAGGCCACATCGGAATCTGTGGTCGAACTCGGAATCAAGCAAAAACCTGTGGAAAGGGCGGGTGAATCGATGGATACAGATCGGTACATAGTGGACGGCATGCACAAGCTGGAGGGAGAGGTCCGGGTGCACGGCGCCAAAAACGCGGCGCTGCCCATCCTGGCGGCATCCCTGCTGTGCGATGAGTGTGAGATTGAAAATTGCCCCGACCTGTCGGATATCCGTGCCGCGCAGAACATTCTGCGGCATCTGGGCTGCAAAACCTGGTGGGAGAGCGACAGCAGCGGGCGCAGGGTCCTTTCGGTCAAGGCAGAAGGTCCCTTTGTCTGGGACATCCCGGACTCGCTGATGCGGGAGATGCGCTCCTCCATCGTCTTTTTGGGGGCGATCATCTCCCGGTGCAAACAGGCAAAAATCACCTATCCAGGCGGCTGTGAGCTGGGCCCGCGCCCCATTGACCTGCACCTGTCCTCGCTGAAAAAGCTGGGCGTGCAGATTCAGGAGGACGGCGGAAGCCTTGCGTGCAGCGTGCCGGATGGACTTTATGGAGCGCAGATCACCCTGCCCTTCCCAAGCGTCGGCGCCACCGAGAACATCATGCTGGCAGCCTGCATGGCCAGGGGAGAGACGGTGATCCGCAACGCGGCCAGGGAGCCGGAGATTATCGACCTGGCGGGCTTCCTCAACGCCTGCGGGGCCAGGATTCGCATCCTGCCCGACGGCACGGTCGCCATCGAGGGTGTGAAACATCTGAACAGCTGCCGGTACCGGGTTATCCCGGACCGCATCGTCGCGGTCACCTATCTGTGCTGCTGCGCCATCGCAAAGGGCGAGGTGCTGCTGCGCGGCGTCTGTCCGGAGCATTTGAGCGCGGTGCTGCCGGTGCTTGAGGAGATGGGCTGCTCGCTGCAGGTCGAGAAGGAGAGCATCCTACTGCGCTGTGACAAGCCCCTGCGGGCGGTCAGCAGCATCTCGACCATGCCGTACCCCGGTTTCCCGACCGACGCGCTGGCGCCGGTGATGGCGGCGGCCTGCACGGCGCAGGGCACCACCATTTTTATCGAGAATATCTTTCAGGACCGCTTTAAACATGCCTGGGAGCTGTGCCGCATGGGCGCGGACATCAAGGCAGAAGGCAGAGTGGCGGTAGTGCGGGGCGTTCCCAAGCTGCACCGCGCCCGGGTGCGCTGCACCGACCTGCGCGGCGGGGCCGCACTGGTGGCGGCTGCGCTGGGCGCGCAGGGCAAAACGGTGATCGAAGAAATTCGCCATGTGCTGCGCGGCTATGAGGATTTGGACGGAACGCTCAATACCTTAGGCGCGCGGATCACCCGCATCGAAAACAAATAAAACGGAATATCATGCGCGGACAAAGCCGTCCAGCAAAGGAAAACTTCCCAAGAGCTTGAGTCCGCGCTGGCAATAAAAGGAATTGGAAAAGGATGGGAAGGAGGTTTTGGAATGCCGGAAGTAAAATCCCGCAGCTCGCCAAAGGGCAAAAAGCTGCGCAAACTGCGCAAGTATCTGTTCCACTACATTTTGCTTGCGGCATTCTGCCTAGCCATCGTCTTTGTGATGTGCTACACCGTCTTTTTTAAACTGGATAAGATCCAGGTGACCGGCTGCAGTGTTTACAGCGAGCAGCAGATCATCGATGAAATCGGTGCCGAGGAAGGGGAAAGCCTCTTTCGTATCAATATCTCGAACGCGGAAAAAACGCTGCGCGGCAAATTGCCGTACATCCGTTCGGTCAAGATATCCCGGCAGTTTCCAACAACCCTGAAGGTGGAGATTGAGGAGGAGGAGGTCCTGGGAGCGGTTTACACCCTTGAAGGCTTCACCCTTCTCTCCACCACCGGCAAGGTGCTGGAAACCGGCGTGCTGGCACTGCCGGAGTCGACGCCGCGCATCGTTGGGCTGCCGACGGGGCTTGTCTACAGCACAGGCAGCTATCTGCGAGAGGAGGTAGGCAGCGAGGCGCTGATGGAGGAGCTGCAGGCTTTGAAGATCGTTTATGAAGAGCTCAATGCAAACGGTTTCACCGACATCACCTACTACGATGTCAGCGATACGCTGAACATTGAGGTGATGATCGAGGACAGGCTGCTGTTGATGTTGGGCTCGGAAAACGATATGGCCTATAAAGTAGGCTTTATCCGCAAGGTTCTGGATGCAAAGGAGAGCGGCGACGAGGAATTCGAGAATGTCCCGGAGGAGGGAACGCTCGATTTCAGCAACCCGCCCGCGCTGCACACCATGTCGATCAGTGTGGATAAGATCAAAAATGAGGATGCCTATCTGGACTTCGGCGCCAACCTGCCGCAGCCGAGCGACAACACCGCCGGTGGACAGCAGTCCGAGCCGCTGCAGGCTCCAGCCACTGAGCAGACAGAAGGAGAGGAGCAGGCGCAGCAGGACCCCACAGCCGGCCAGACTGGCCAGGACCAGGGGCAGACTGATGAGACTTCCCCGGAAACGGCAGGCGCGGCAGAAACGCCCGAGCAGGCGCAGCAGGAGCCATCCCAGACTCAGCAAACGCAGGGAGCAGGCGAGGAGACTGTTCAACCTGAAACTGCCGTTGGCATACAGCAGGCAGCACCCTCCCAGGATGGGGCTGGAATGAATGAGAGCCCAGCAGCGCTGGGTGGACAGGCTGTTGCTGAGCCACAGGCGCAGACGCAGCAGCAGGCCGAAGGGGAGGAACAGGCGGCTGACGACGGTGATCAGACCGGACAGTCTTCGTCATCCGGCGCGTACAATGCGCCGAGCCGAGCCCCGATTGTCAATGAGTGAGCAAAGGAATTTGGTCAAAGCGTACAGCCAAAGAGGCGACAGCGTTTGTTATTTTTAGAATTTGCCTTTTTTTCTCGCAGAATGTATTGAAAAATTTACAGAAATCTGATAATTTATATATGGAGAGTTTTTATTTTTCTTATCTTAGATCATGCGACGCTTTGGATAAAGTCAAATTTTAAAGATAGCTTGCATCTTGTATGCTGGAGATAAAACATAGGAGGAACGAAAAGATGATGGCGAATTTTGAACTCGACAACGATTATGATGGCGTAGAAGTGACCATAAAGGTCATAGGTGTTGGCGGCGGTGGCGGCAACGCCGTCAACAGAATGATTGAAGGCGGCATGCAGGGCGTGGAATTTATCTCCATCAATACCGATGCACAGGCGCTGAAAAACTCCAAGGCCAGCCAGAAGATTGTCATTGGCGACCGGCTGACCAGAGGACGCGGTGCGGGAGGTGTTCCGGAAAGAGGCCAGAAAGCCGCTGAGGAGAGCCGCGACGAGATTGCTGCAGCAATCAAGGGCTGCCAGATGATCTTCATCACCGCCGGCATGGGCGGCGGCACCGGCACCGGAGCTGCCCCAGTCGTCGCGCAGGTGGCCAAGGAAATGAACATCCTGACCGTCGGCGTCGTTACAAAGCCTTTTGAGTTTGAGGGCAAAAAGAGAATGGAGCAGGCAGAGCGCGGCATCGCCACCCTCAAAGAGATTGTGGACGCGCTGGTTGTCATCCAGAACGAGCGTCTGCGTCTGGTCTCGGAGACCAAGATCACCCTGCTCAACGCCTTTGTGGAGGCGGACAACGTCCTCAAGCACGCGGTACAGAGCATCTCCGACCTGATCTACACCCCGGGTCTTATCAACCTGGACTTCGAGGACGTCTGCCAGATCATGCGCGGCGCCGGTTCCGCCCACATGGGTATGGGACGCGCCAGCGGTAAGGACAAGGCGGAGATTGCGGCCAAAGCGGCCATCTCTTCTCCGCTGCTGGAATCCTCTATCGACGGTGCGGAGAGGGTTATCCTCAACATCACCGCTCCTTCGGATATCGAGCTGGACGAGGTCAACCTGGCAGCCGATATGATCCGTGCCTGCGCGCATCCTGACGTCAACCTCATCTTCGGCGTTACCTTCGACGATACGCTGGATGACGAGATGGTTGTCACCGTCATCGCGACCGGATTCGAGCTGGATAAAAACTTCGACATCCCGGACTACCGTTTCAAGGCGGCTTCCTCCTCCGATGCACCAAAGCAGGATCAGAAGGACAGCCACAATGACCAGGAGGACGAGGACGACGACGATATGCCGTTCGATATCATGTCCATTTTTGGTCAGAGAAGATAACTGCAACCGAAAAGCGCCCGCATATATTGGCGGGTGCTCATAAGAAAGTAATTCCAGAAATTTTGATTATGGCATCTGTCAGACGGGGTTGGTAAACGAGATAACGGGTATTCGGTGAAAAGCCGAGTGCCCGTTATTTTTTTGCCTGTGCGTGGAAGCAATAGATTTATTCGCAGGTTTCAAGTATAATGAAGCTATAATCATCCTATCCCATCCATTCTGGGATTTTTTCAAAAAATTTGGAAACATTGGAACAATTCAGTCTTTCTCATGCCATATACAGTAGAGGGCTATTTCAAAACGATTGGAGGTGACGCTTATGGAGAAGCGGAAAAGCCCGAATGGTTTCATTGTAGTGCTGCCCGGTGAGATTATCGAAATACCGCAGGACAGCGACAAATCATGGCTGACCTTGTTTTACAGCTTACCGAGAGAGCTTGCAGAAAAGTGGAAACCTGCCTATGATCTGCCCCGCTGCCCCTATGAAGTTTTACGGACGGACAAGTATGACCACATCGTATGTGACGATATGTTCAAGCTGTTTGTGTGGGACTGCTACGCATGGAGTGCATGGCAGTTCTTCCAAGTGAAAGACCGCAAGGGCAATTATCGTGACATTCCCGGTGCATGGACGCAGTACGCAGGATATTTCCCTTTGTGGCGTTTGTCGTACAGCATTATCCCTTATATCCGAATGAAGTTTGAGCAGAACGGGCTTGATTTCCAAAACCTTTACAACATCCCGCAAGGCGTGGAAGTGCCGTGGTTGACCTATCAGCAGTTCAGCAATCTGATTGGCAATGTCACCGACATGGTAGTCCAGGAACAGGAATGGCAGCCTGTGATTGATGCGATATGGGAAAACCGCACCGTAGAGGACTACGAAGCCACAAGCAGCACCGTCAAGACTGACTTCATGCGGAAGTGGCATCACAACCGTTCCGGCAAGCCGATCTCTCTGGATGAAATGATGGAGAGTGAGGACGGGGACATTTTCGATGTGGCAGACCCCCGTAGCGATTTTGAAAATTCCGTTATTTCTGAAATGCAGATCGCTACCTTTGCGGAAAGCACTATCACAGAGAAAGATCGGGAGATATTGAAGCTGCGTATGGAGGGCTACACCGAGCAGGAGATCGCAGACAAGGTTGGCTACAAGACCGCAAGCGCAGTCCATAAGCGGATCGCCAAGATCGCAGACGCTTATGAGGATTTCGTGACAGCGGAATATCAGAAGTATTTGGACAAGTAAACAGATGCAGAAACGGCAGCAGTTACCGAAAAGGTGACTGCTGCTTTCTCATGCAGGAAAGGAGATTTTTATGAGCAGAGAACCGTTTGAAACCATGCCCGATGTGATGGATGCAAAGCAGCTTGCACAGGCATTGCAAATTTCCAAAGCGGGCGCATACAACCTTTTGAACAGCCCGGATTTTCCAACTTTGCGAATTGGCGGGCGTAAATTGGTAATGAAAAATGAGCTTGTGGAATGGCTGAAAAGCCGCACAAATCGAAAAGCATGAAAACACGGTCAAGAGCCGAAAAAGTGACAAATCAGCCGATAGCAAAAGCCAGAACATACTCAGCATTGTTTGAAGCATTTCTATCGGAAAATCGCATCACTATCCCAATTCAAGAGCCGAAAAAAATTAGTAAAAAACAGGAGGTTTTATGAGAACAGGACTTACCAAGAAAGAAAAGACTACCGCCATCTATTTTGACGAGTACAACGGCTTGATTGAGGTACAGACCCATAACACCGATTTGAAAAAGCGGTTAACAGCATTTGCGATGAAATACCCGCAATGCTGCCGCCAGATTGACAATGACGGGCAAGGCGGGCTGATCTTTGAGATTGAAAAAGGCAGACTGAGCTTCCGTCTGACCGCGCCATATAGCGAGGAACGGAAACGGGCAGCAAGTGAGTGGGCAAAAAAGAATGGTAATATCAAAATTGGAAGGCAAGCTTAAATACGGGCTTCTGCGTTGATTTATTCACATTTTCGTGATATAATATTACTCGTCATATATGTCAAGGAGGTTATCAGATGGCAGTATGTTATGATAAATTGTTCCACAAGATGATTGATAAACGGATTAGCAATGCGCAACTCATGACAAAAGCAGGATTAAGTGCCAACATTGTTACAAGACTTAAAAGAAACGCTTATGTTTCTTTGGAAAGTATCGAAAAAATATGTTCCGCTATGGGATGCACTGTTGATGAAATATTAGAGTTTTGCTCAGATGATAATGGAGACACAAGCCGATGAATACACAAAAAAAACAATGGAGGGCGATTAGCCTGTTTGCAGGTGCCGGTGGGTGCTCATTAGGTTTCAAAAATGCCGGTATTGATATTATTGCCGCTTTTGATAATGCAGATGCTGCAATCGCCACCTACAATATGAACTTTGGTGCAAATATCTGCCAGAATGTTGATTTAGAATCGTGTGATTTTTTGCAACTGAGAAATAAGTTGGGATTACAGCACGGAGAATTGGATTTAATTATTGGAGGTCCCCCCTGCCAAGGATTTACAACGGCAGGAAATCGTTTTTGGGATGACCCTCGTAATAAATTGGTACAAAACTATGCGCAAGCACTGGAAGTGTTCTATCCCCGTTGGTTTATGATGGAAAATGTGGAGGGAATATTAACGACTGCTTCGGGGACTTATGTTGTCGAATGTATAAAAAAGATGATTAGTCTTGGATATACAGTTAGCTTGAAAAAAATATATATGCAAGAATACGCTGTGCCGCAAAGAAGAAAGAGAGTCATTATTGTTGGAAATCGGGAAGGTAAAAAATTTGAGTTTCCAGATCCAGTTGAACAAGCATCTGGGTCGATATATAAAGACTCGTCATTTACCTTGCGGGAGGCAATAGGTGATTTGGAATCGTGCGACATTCCTGAGATTGATCATGTGCGAAAAGTTGAGAGCGGAATACAGTTAGAGCGAATTTCAACATTGAAAATTGGACAGACAATGAAAGATTTACCGGAACATTTGCAGCATGATTCATTCAAGCGTAGAGCATCGAGAAGAGTGTGTGATGGAACACCTTCCGAAAAAAGAGGTGGTGCGCCTTCTGGTCTGAAACGCTTGTCATACAATGAGCCCTGCTTGACAATAACAAGTGCTGCACCATCAGAATTTGTTCATCCAACGCAAAACAGGACTCTTACAATTCGAGAATGTGCCAGAGTGCAGACTTTCCCGGATTCTTTCTTGTTTTGCGGAACAGACGCACAGAAAATACTTCAAATCGGAAACGCCATCCCGCCTGTATTTGCTGAACAAATGGCAAAGCAAATCATTATGTGTGATAAAAATCCATCTAACGAAGAGCGCCCGTCATTAGCAAAATTCGATGTAACTAAGGCGACTGCCAAGAGTCCCGCCTTACAAAAAACTTGTGATATGCTAAGCTCATTACAAATCCATGAATATGAGCAACTGCGAATGGAGGTATAAAATATGCCAGCAACCCGTCAACAACGAGTTTTCTACAAAACATTTTCACAGCATGGCTCTGGTACTGCTATGGTTGAAATAGAGCCAAAAGATGTTGTTTTGCTTATCCATATTGCTTATCTGGATATTTTCGAGAATGAACCAGATTGGTTTTTGGAGCCGTTTTGTCAGCTTGCCAAAGAAAGCTTTTATACAATTACCCCAGAAAAAGTTACAGAGCTGCCTAATGTGACAGTAGATGACGCTATAAACTATCTGCAACTTTCTGGTGCTACCAATACAGAAAATGTTATATACCTGTATCTGAAAAATCTGTCCGAACTTTGGCGTAGACGATTTAAGTTTTACAACATCCTGAAAACTCAGCCGTTCCCGTTGACAGAGCAAATTGGACCGAGATGTTTACTGGAATATGGGAATTGTGAAGATGCGCTTTTGTTCTCATGGATGAGTTGGCGAAAGCTCATATATGACATCGATAACCGTAGTGCGCAGGAAACAGGATACTTATTTGAGCCAATCCTTGCAAGTTGTCTTGGTGGTGAGCCAATGTCACACAGATATTCACCCGTTAAGCGCATTGATGACAGCGGCAATCCAACAAATGAAGGGCGCCAAATTGATTGCTATATTGAAGAATCAAGGGAAGCTTATGAATTGAAATTGCGTGTAACAATCGCA
Source organism: uncultured Oscillospiraceae bacterium (assembly GCA_900547455.1). Classification (GTDB taxonomy): domain Bacteria; phylum Bacillota; class Clostridia; order Oscillospirales; family Ruminococcaceae; genus Negativibacillus; species Negativibacillus faecipullorum. The sequence goes on along the minus strand of URGV01000010.1, from coordinate 17,686 downwards.
GCCAGTGGGCAAGGACGATTTAGCGAAGAAATGAGCTTTCCCTATGAAGCTCGCCGAGCTGGACTGACTCCTATTCTGATAGTATTCGATCCAACGCCATCTCCGCTTTTAGACCGACTCAAGGCAAAATATGTTGAAGAAGGCGGTCGATATGCAATAGGTGAAGACGCGTGGAATATGCTTACAACTCGTGCAGGCAGGGAGATGGGGAAATACATCATTAAGTACATTAAACCGCCTATAAGCAAAATGGAAGAAGTACGACTTCCCATTCCATCCAACATTCGACTTTCAGCATCTGAGGATTGTCTTACAATTACCGATGACTCTGGAAATTGTTATTCAGTTCCTCGCAATGAAGTTGATGAATAAGAATTAACTCCATAGATAAAGAGAAGGAGTAGCCTATGAAATTAACGAAAGTATCAATTCACAAATACAAGAGCTTTCTAACAGAGCAGACTTATGAGGTGGAAAGCCAGATTACACGGATCGTTGGCAAAAACGAATCCGGAAAAACGGCGCTGCTCGAAGCTCTGGCAAAATCGAATTATTTCGAGGATAATGCGGACTTCCAATTCGATAAGGACTTAGATTATCCTCGCAGCGAGTTGACAAAAGTACGCACTGAAAATCCCAAAGTGTTGACTTGCGAGTATGAATTATCTGACGAAGATGTAAAAAGTGTGGAGGATGTTTTTGCGGAGGGCATTATTTCTAAGCAGCGCTTTTCGGTGACATCTTACTATGATAACACAAGGACAACAACGGGAATTTTGACCGATTTTGGAATTTTCAAAGATTGGCTGATTTCGGCTTTTGGCGTGGGAGAACAAGGCAAAGAAATTATTCATGCCGCAACTGATTATCCTGCCTTAGTAAGCGCTGTTTCCGAAAACAACTCCTTGCCGGGCATGAACGAGATTAAAGCCGAACTGGAAAAGATTAAAAAGGGGGCGAACGGATGGATAAATCCGCTGGAAGGGTACATCTATAAGACCTATATTTCTCCTGCGATTCCTAAACTGTGGTATTTTAGCGATTACTTCAGCTTGCCTTGCAGAATCAATTTAAGTGACTTCGCCGCAGGAAAACCGACAGGAAGCTTGTCTTCTGAGGAATATAAAATCGCAAAGGCACTGTTTGAATTAAGTGGCTTGCAGATTTCTGATATTCAATCAGAGAGTAATTTTGAAGCGTTCAAGGCGCAGTTGGAAGCAACCTCTAATTCCATCACGGATGAAATGTTTGAGTACTGGACAACAAATCGGAATCTTGAAATTCGCTTTGAAATTGAGCATGCAGCAAACAATGTCCGCTATCTTAATATCAGAATTTATAACTCTAAGCACAGGGTAACTCCGCCGTTGAAAAATCGCAGCAAAGGTTTCCTTTGGTTTTTCTCTTTCCTTGTCTGGTTTAGCAAAATTCAAGGTGACAAAAATAGTAAATATATTCTGCTACTGGACGAGCCCGGACTTAGTCTCCATGCTTCGGCACAAAATGATTTGTTGCGATTTATCGACGAAAAGCTTGCACCCGAATATCAAGTCATATACACAACACACTCGCCCTTTATGATTGATTCTCTAAGACTCAATGAAGTGCGAACTGTCTATGATACACAGAATCCTAAAATCGGTAGCGTTGTGTCGGATGCTGTTGAAGAAAAAGACTCCGATACGCTGTTTCCGTTACAGGCAGCGTTAGGTTACACGATTGCCCAAAACCTATATGTTTCACCGCAAAATCTTTTGGTAGAGGGTATTTCCGATTTGGTTTATCTTAACCATTTCTCGACTATTTTGAAAAATATGGGGAAACAGGGGCTGTCCGATGATGTCACGATTGTCCCGGTGGGCGGTGCAGATAAGATTGCAACTTTCATTTCGCTCATGCGAGGCAACGAGCTATCCACAGTATGTTTGCTCGATACCTTTACGGATCAAGGGGCAGAAGTTCGATTGAAACGAATGGTAGAGCAGAAAATTATTGCTGACAAAAAGATTCTGTATTACCATTCCGTAATAGAACAGACCTTTGCTGACATTGAGGACTTGTTTAGCAAGGAAGAATATCTTGCGCTGTATAATGGTGCTTTCGGTACATCTGTGCAGATTTCCGATCTCGATGCAAATAAGCCGATAATGTCGCAGCTGAAACGGCTTAATGGTAACAAGTCTTTCAATCACTATTCTCCTGCAAATTATATGGCGAAAAATATTGGCACACTTTTCTTCTCAGAAGAAACGATTGGGCGGTTTGAAAAGCTGTTTTCAATGGTCAATAGTAAATTCGATTAGGCCGACCTATAACTCCCTTTGGAACAAAGGGCGCACTTCTATACAGGGTAAACCCTGTATGCGTGCGCTCTGCGAGGCAGACAGCCCGGACGATGGAAGTCCGGGCTGTTTTGCGTCACAGCGTTCCGTACAAGGGACTGCATCCCTTGCGCCGCTTATGCGGCTATCCCTGCTCACTTTGGATGGAAAACAATCTGTTTGCACAGACAGTTTCCCATCCAAAGCCTGAAACTCAACACGCAAATTTTACCGCTTGTCCGAAAGACAGGCGGTATTTTTTATCTGAGAGTAAAGGAGGAATCTACGATGCCAACAACCGAGAAGCTGAAACAGGAGATCGCAGACGCAGAAAAGAAGCTGGCGCAGGAGCGCAGCAGGCTCCAGCGGCTGCAAAACCGAAAATCCTATTATGAGAAGGGAGACCGGAAGAAACGAGCGCAGCGCCTCATTACCAGGGGGGCTGCCGTGGAGAGCATCGCACCGCTGGCAAAGGCTTTGAGCGAAACGGAGTTCTATGCTTTTACGGAAAAAGTTTTTGCTTTGCCGGAAGTCAGAGCTTTGTTGATGGAGGCAGTCAATACACACAATCAGGCAAGCCAGAAAGGAAAGGGATAAGTATCGCACTATTTCACTTCCATGTTACCCAGATCAAACGCAGCGCAGGGCAATCCGCTGTTGCGTCCGCTGCTTACCGATCCGGCGAAAAGCTGCACAGCGAGTATTACGGAGAGGACAGCGACTACACTCGGAAAGGCGGTGTGCTCTGTTCTGAAATCCTGCTTCCGCCCCACGCTCCGCCTTCCTTCGCAGACCGGCAAACCCTGTGGAACGAGGTAGAAAAGGCAGAACGGGGCAAGAAAGCCCAGCTTGCATACAGTTTTGACATTGCCTTGCAGAACGAGTTTTCCATGCAGGAGAACATCGGCCTTGCAAGGCAATTTTTATTGGAGCAGTTTGTGAGCCGGGGGATGGTGGTGGATTTCTCAGTTCATGCACCGGACAAGGGGGACGGCGGCATTGCCAACCCGCATTTTCATGTTATGTGCCCCATCCGTCCCCTGCTGCCGGACGGGACATGGGGCAACAAGCAGCGGCGGGAATATCTCCTGGATGAAAACGAGGAGCGCATACGGGATGAAGCAGGAAACTATGTATTCAACGCTGTCCCCACCACGGACTGGGGCAAACCGGAAACGCTGGAACATTGGCGGGAACAGTGGGCAGCAATGTGCAATGCTCGATTTGCCGAGAAAGGGCTGGAATGCCGCATCGACCACCGCAGCTACGAGCATCAGGGCGTGGAGCAGCTGCCTACTGTCCATGAGGGACCGGCGATCCGCCAGATGGAGGCCAGAGGTATTCGTACTGATAAGGGCGATTTCAACCGCTGGGTCAAGGCGACCAATGCCTTGATCTGCAAGCTGAAAAAGAGAATTACGGCGCTGCTTGACTGGCTGAAAGAAGCGTATGAGGAATTGAACAAACCGCAAGCACCCAATCTGGCGCAGCTGCTCAGCGAGTATTACACCAACCGCAGCACAGGAGCATGGAGCCGGAAAGCAAAGATCGGAAATCTCAAAGAGTTCAATGAGATTTGCAATTATCTCATGCGGAACAATTTGACAACGCCGGAACAGTTGCAGGAGCGTGTATCTGCGCTGAGTGACCGTATTGACACTTTGAAGAGTACCCTGTCTGGCAAATCTGACCGCATGAAGGAGTTAGACGAGCTTCTCTGCATGGTGCAGTTTTACGCTGAGGGAAAACCTGTTGCTGACAAGCTGGCAACCATCAAGTGGAAAGGCAGGCGTGAGCAATTCATGTCTGAAAATGAAAATGCACTCCGCCTGTATCACATGGCAGAGCGCAAATTAAAGCCTCATTTTAAGGATGGAAAATTGCCGATCACTGCATGGCGCAAGGAGCATGACCGTCTGGAACAGGAATACAAGACAGGGCAAGCGGAGCTTTCCCCCATCTATGCGGAGGTGAAAAAACTCTGGCAGATCAAATACAAGGTAGAAGAGGTTGTTCGTGCGCAGGAAAATCCCGAGCAGAGCCGCAAAAAACAGCATCAGATTGACCATTAAGGAGGATTTCAAAAATGAAACGCAACTGGAAAGAGGATCACAACCTCATAAGGAAACTTGCAAAAATACTTCTCGGAGATACGCTGCCCAACGGTGAGCCTGTCAATTCATTCCTATTGCTTGATGATGCTTCACGGGCTGAATTGCAGCGGTGGGCCAATATGAGCGATGCGGAATTTGCAGCCGCACAACGCAGCGGCGATTCCATCCGCATGGATGTGGAGGATGTCATCAGACAGCTGGAAGAAAAATATGCCCTTGACCCACAGTTGCTCGATGATTTGATTTCGGTTTTTGATGCAGATGATTTGGATTTTTGGGAAGAAATCAGTCAATGGAAAAATTCTGACCCTGACGAGCTAACGGAATATTTTTTCTCCAATCCCGATCCCTATTTCAAGCCCGAACCGCTTCCGCCCGACCGCCCCAAACACAATTTCTGGTTTGACGAGGCTGGACATATCCGTGTGAAAAATCCCTCTGCGTTCTGGCTGCCGGAGTTCACTTTACAGCGTAAGATCGGCGGCACCATTTACACCATCACGGGCAGCTATGACGGGACAGAAACGCTGGACAGAAAGATGGAGCGCATTCTGGCTGAAAAGTTTACAGAAAATACGGAGGATGACGAATGACAAATACCGGGAATCTTGGTACAATAGAAGCAGCCAATCCTGTACTGACAGTTGCCCCTTTGAAGGAGGATACAGAAATGTTACGGGCAACTGATAAAATCACCGCACTCTATTGCCGCCTCTCCCAAGAGGATGCTAACGAGGGCGACAGTAATTCCATCACCAATCAAAAGGACATCCTGCTCCGATACGCAAAAGAGCACCGTTTCCCGAATCCAACATTTTTTGTGGATGACGGATACAGCGGCACGAACTATGACCGCCCCGGATTTCAGCAGATGTTGTCAGAAATTGAGGCAGGAAAAGTGGCTGTTGTGCTGTCGAAAGATTGTTGTGCGATAATGGGACTAAATCAGAAAGACCTTGAAAATCAAGGGATTCTGGCTTAGTCCCTTCTTTTTTGACCTGAAAGAGGAACAATCGCTCAACAATCGGCGCACAGGATCAAAACCGGCTGGCGGTGGCTATGGAGGTACACTGCATAAGCCCTTCCCGTTGCGCTGCCCACAACGAAAGGAGTCCATCATGAAACAGGGAACTTTGGTTTATGATCACGCAACGGATCGGTACGACATTCGCTTTGACCTTGACTGCTACTACGGCGGTCTGCACTGCGGGGAATGCTTCGATGTCATGGTCGGGGGCAAGTGGAAACCCACCCGGATCGAGATGGCTGCGGACTGGTATCTCGTCGGCATCCGCACGGACGATTTGCAGGGATTGAGGGTGAGGATGTGAAGACTTTTCTCAAGGAAGTGCTGCTTCCTCTGCTGATTGCCCTTTGCCTTGCCGCATTCTTCAAGCCGGTCTATATGGCGGACGGCGCATGTGACTACTTCCTGATGTGGCTCTGTGTCGGCTTCCCATTCGGCATCCGCAGGATGTGTCTCTGGCTCGTCCCCTTCGGTTACGGCATATCCGGCACAGTAGGAATCTTCGCACTCAACATCATCATCGGCGGTCTTATCGGAGGACTCGCCCTGATTGTCGGGCTGCTGCTCGGCCTCATCCATACCATCCGAGAAATCATCTGAATATCTGAAAAGCTAAGAGGGTTTGTTTCATTCTCCAATTCGGAGCATGAAGCAAACCCTCTTTTTTTGTTGCCCGAAAGCTGGAACAATCTGCCTCTTGCAGATGACGGCGGTGCGGCGAGGAAAGGAGAGAAAACAAAATGAGCTACATGACAGCCGGTAAGCTGCAAGCCTTTGAAGCCCTCATGAAGGAGATACCCGGCCACAACCACTATGACAGCGGATGCGACGGGATCTGCCCGGAATGCCGGTCGTGCTGCTTCCATCGTCCATACTGGAAATATCAAACCTGTGTCTTCGAGGAATGTCCCTATTCCCCGGTGAAGCTGTCAACGCTGCGCTGTCAGCCGGTGATGGCAAGGGAGGGATAACCGCATGGCAGTCTATCGCGTCAACAAAAACCGTGGCTACACGGTCATGGCAAATTACCATCTCCGCGATAAAACCCTGTCCCTCAAGGCCGTGGGGCTGCTCTCCAAAATGCTGTCCTTCAACGACGGCTGGCAGTTCTCAACGAAAGGTCTTTCGGCGATCTGCAAGGAAGGTCCCGATGCTGTTCTGGCAGCTCTCAGGGAGCTTGAGGACGCAGGGTATCTCGTCCGTCATCAGTCACGGGATGAAAAAGGCCGGATGAGCAGCATGGTTTTCGAGATATACGAGAAGCCGCAGACGGGTTTGCCGGACACGGAAAAACCGCATACGGAAAAGCCGGACACGGATAATCCGTTCACGGGAAAACCGTGTACGGAAAATCCCGCACAATTAAATACTAATCAAGTAATTACCAACGAAAGAAATAACTCTCTGAGAAACTATCAATCTATCAATCTTGATGGGATGGACAGGATGGATGAACGGGAGCAATACAGGGAATTGATCCGGGATAACCTTGAGATCGACATCCGCTCTCAGGATAGGCACTATGACCTTGACCGGGTAAATGAAATTGTCGAGATCATGCTGGATGCTGTCTGCTCCACAAGCCCCACCATCCGTATCAACGGCGAGGATATGCCGCAGCCGGTGGTTAAGTCACGCTTCCTCAAGCTGGACAGCGGCCACATCGACTATGTGCTCCAAGCGATGAACGATTGCCCTTCCGACATTCGGAACATCCGGGCATATCTGCTTACGGCGTTGTATAACGCTTCACTGACCATAGACAACTACTATTCAGCCCGCGTGAACTACGATTTTCACGGAAAAGGCTGATGCGTAAGCATTCTCAATCAACTTCAAGGGGGTGAGATGAAAACATGATCCACATTTTACACGGTGTCCCGCCTTAGTGACGGGATTGCCCCGCAAATCTCAGAAAGGAGGTCCCCATGCAGGATGAAGTAAATACCAAAGTCGTTGCGATTGCCATTAAGGGCGGCAGGATCACTGCGGAAGTGCTGAAAAAAGCGCTCGCCAAATTCATTGAGGAAATTGAAAAGGCCGAAAAGCAAGCCTCTCAGCCCAAGACCTACCGGGGCAAGCAGTCCATCAAGCACCTTGTTGAGCAGAACGCCGCAATCAGCAACATTGAAGTGACCGACGGAAACATCAAGTCTTTCGAGCGCACAGCGAACAAGTACGGGATCGACTACGCGCTCAAGAAAGACACCTCTGAGCAGCCGCCGCGCTATCTCGTCTTCTTCAAAGGCCGGGATGTGGATGTGATGACTCAGGCGTTCAAGGAGTTTTCCGCCAAGACGGTCAAGCAGAAAGAAAAGCAATCCCTCAAGCAGAAGCTCTCCCGCAGCAGGGAGCAGTCTAAAGCCCAGCACAAGGAGAAGGTCAAGGTTAAGACGAAGGATCGGGGCGTTGAGCTATGAAAAAGAAACTCGACATCAAAAAGCTCGTCCTTCTCAATCTCCCGTATGTGTTCGCCTTCTACTTTGTGGATAAGCTGGCGGCGGTCTTCCGGCTGGCTCCCGGTACGGAGTTTATTGACAAGCTCACCGGCGGCTTTGCCAATTTCGGCGCAGCGTTTGCCAATCCGCTCCCCAGCTTCCACCCGGTAGACCTTCTCATTGGTGTGGCAGGAGGCGCATTGCTCAAGCTGGCCGTCTACATCAAAGGCAAAAACCGCAAGAAATTCCGCCAAGGGGAGGAATACGGGTCAGCCCGTTGGGGGCGACCGGAAGACATCCGGCCTTACATGGATGACGACTTCTCCAACAATGTCATCCTCACCCAGACCGAGGGGCTGACGATGAACAGCCGACCGAAGCAGCCGAAGTACGCGAGGAATAAGAACATCCTTGTGATCGGCGGTTCCGGCTCCGGCAAGACCCGCTTCTTTGTGAAGCCCAACCTCATGCAGATGCACAGCTCCTATGTGGTTACTGATCCCAAGGGCACAGTATTGGTCGAATGCGGAAAGATGCTTGAGAAAAACGGGTATGTCATCAAGTCGCTGAATACGATCAACTTCCGTAAATCCATGCACTACAACCCGTTCGCCTACATCCGCAGCGAAAAGGACATCCTCAAACTGGTCAATACGATCATCGTCAACACGAAGGGAGATGGCGATAAGTCCGGGGAGGATTTCTGGGTCAAGGCAGAAAAGCTCTACTATACCGCCCTCATCGGCTATATCTGGTACGAAGCGCCAGAACACGAGAAAAACTTCACTACCTTGCTCGAATTGATCAACGCTTCGGAGGCCAGAGAGGATGACGAGACTTTCAAAAATCCCGTTGACCTCATGTTCGATGAACTGGAAGAGCGCGACCCTGACCACTTCGCGGTCAAGCAATACCGTAAATATAAGTTAGCCGCTGGCAAAACCGCCAAGTCGATCCTGATTAGCTGCGGCGCGAGACTTGCCCCATTTGACATCGCGGAGCTGCGGGAGCTGATGAGTTACGACGAGATGGAGCTGGATTGCATCGGCGACCGCAAAACGGCGCTGTTCGTCATTATCTCTGATACCGACGATACCTTCAACTTTGTCGTGGCGATCATGTACTCCCAGCTTTTTAACTTGCTCTGCGACAAGGCGGATGATGTCTACAATGGGCGGCTCCCCGTCCATGTCCGCTGCCTGCTCGACGAGTTTGCGAACATCGGTCAAATCCCGAAATTCGACAAGCTGATTGCAACGATCCGAAGCCGGGAAATCTCAGCATCCATCATCTTGCAGTCCCAGAGCCAGCTCAAGACCATCTACAAGGACGCAGCGGACACGATTGTCGGCAACTGCGACTGTACCCTCTTCCTCGGCGGCAAGGAAAAATCCACTTTGAAGGAACTCAGTGAAATCCTCGGCAAGGAGACAATCGACCTATATAACACATCAGAAACCCGTTCAACCAACAACTCATACGGCCTGAACTACCAGAAGACCGGCAAGCAGCTCATGTCGGAGGACGAAATCGCTGTCATGGACGGCGGCAAATGTATTTTGCAGCTTAGAGGCGTGAGACCTTTTCTCAGTGACAAGTACGACATTACGAAGCATCCAAAATACAAAATGCTGTCCGACTACGATAAGCGCAACGCTTTTGACATCGAGAAATACCGTTCTCACAAGCTGGTAGTCAAGCCCACCCAAACCTTCGACCTCTATGACATGGGAGAGGTTGAAGCCGATTGAAGCCCCGTCATGCACTGCGCATGGGCAATGCCCAAAGCAGAACAATGACGGGGCTTCTATTTTTTTGCCCATTTTTAATCATTCACACTCAAAAATCAAGGAGGTCACTCTATGGAATTTATCAATCAGGCGGTTACGGTCCTTCAGACGCTCGTTGTTGCCCTCGGTGCCGGTCTGGCTGTGTGGGGTGTGGTCAACCTCATGGAGGGCTACGGCAATGACAATCCCGGCGCCAAGAGCCAGGGCATCAAGCAGTTGATGGCCGGTGGCGGCGTGGTACTCATCGGCACAACCCTCATCCCCTTGCTCTCCGGTTTGTTCTGATAACCGGTTCGCGTATCCACATGGGAGGGCGCGAAATGCCGCGCTCTCCCTTCATTTTTAACCAATTTCCAACACAAGGAGGTCATTTATGGAATTTATCAATCAGGCAGTTACCGTTTTGCAGACCCTCGTTGTCGCCCTTGGCGCTGGCCTTGCCGTGTGGGGCGTGGTCAACCTCATGGAGGGGTACGGCAATGACAATCCCGGTGCCAAGAGCCAAGGAATCAAGCAGTTGATGGCCGGTGGTGGTGTGGTACTCATCGGCACGACCCTTATCCCGCTTCTGTCTGGCCTGTTCTGATCCGGCAACCCCAGCATAACCGAAAGGTGGTGAAATATTGGGATTTATCCTTGAAAAAATCGAAGAAGCCATAAAAGAGCTTCTGATCGGCTGGATTGAAAGCAACATGACCAATATGTTCACCGATGTCAACGACAAGGTAGGGACGATAGCTGCTGAGGTAGGCAAAACGCCCTCTTCATGGGATAGCAGCATATACCAGATGATCCGGGGACTATCCGAAAATGTGATAGTCCCCATCGCTGGTATCATCATCACTTTTGTCCTGTGTTACGAGCTGATTTCCATGATCACTGAGAAAAACAACTTGCATGATATGGACACATGGATGTTCTTCAAGTGGTTTTTCAAGGCGGCTGTGGCGATTTATCTCGTTACCAATACCTTTGACATTGTGATGGCGGTCTTCGACATCGGTCAAAATGTCGTAGCCGGTGCAGCCGGAGTCATAAGCGGCGACACGAACATCGACATCGAATCCACCCTCGAACAAATGCGAACCAGCATGGAAACGATGGGCATTGGGGAACTGCTCGGTTTGTCCATAGAGACGCTGCTGATCAGTCTGTGCCTCAAGATAATGTCCATCCTCATCACGGTCATCCTCTATGGCCGTATGATTGAGATTTATTGCACCGTGAGCATCGCGCCTATCCCCATAGCGACGATGAGCAACCGCGAATGGGGCAGCATCGGCACGAACTACCTCAAGGGCTTGTTCGCACTGGCGTTCCAAGGTTTTCTCATCATGGTGTGCGTCGGCATCTATGCCGTGCTCATCAATAACATGATCATCGCGGCCAACATCCATTCGGCGCTATTTTCGGTGGCAGCCTACACGGTTATTCTCTGCTTCTCTCTGTTCAAGACAGGTTCGCTCGCAAAGTCACTATTCAATGCCCACTGAGAAAGGAGGGTCAGCTTGAAGAAATACTCTGTGATTTATGCCGACCCTCCGTGGCGGTACAGGGTCTACTCAAAGAAAGGTCTTGGCCGCTCGGCGGAAAGCCATTACCCGACCATGAGCCTTGAAGAGATCAAGGCTCTGCCCATTGGAGAGCTTGCAGCGAAAGACTGTGCGCTCTTCATGTGGATCACCTTCCCCTGTATGCAGGAGGCGTTCCAAGTCCTCGAAGCATGGGGATTTGAATATAAAACGACGGCTTTTGTCTGGATTAAGCAGAACCGGGTGTCCGACAGCCTCTTTTGGGGCATGGGCTATTGGACACGGGCAAACGCCGAACTCTGCATCCTTGCAACGAAAGGCCATCCCAAACGGGCAAGCCCTGGCGTGCATCAGGTCATCATAAGCCACATTGAAGAGCACTCCAAAAAACCGGAGGAAGCCCGCAACCGCATCGTCCAGCTCATGGGCGATGTCCCGCGCATCGAACTTTTTGCCAGACAGTCCCCCGAAGGCTGGGATGTTTGGGGAAACGAAGTCGAATGCAGCATCACGCTTGGAAAGGAGGTTCCCAATGGCGTTTGTACCGGTCCCGAAGGATCTGAACCGCGTCAAGACGAAGGTCATGTTCAACCTGACGAAGCGCCAGCTCATCTGCTTTGCGCTGGCTGCGGCAGCGGGTGTTCCGATCTTCTTCTTGACTAAGCCGAGCCTCGGCATCTCCACCTCGGCAATGCTGATGGTGGTCATCATGCTCCCGTTCATCTTCTTCGCTCTCTATGAGAAGGACGGGCAACCGGCTGAAAAAATCCTCGGCCATGTGATCAAGTCCATGTTTCTGAGGGATAAGGTGCGGCCATACCGCACGAACAATCTATACGCTGTGATCCAGCAGGAAATCAAAGAGAAGGAGGAATTGCAGATTGCACAGCAGCACGAAAAAGGCCGCAGAGCCTAAGCGGCTTACCAAAAACGGCAAAGTGTACGGCGATCTTCTCTCCGCTGAGGAAAAGAAGAAGCTGGTCTTGCAGAAGAAAAAAGACAAGAAGGCAAAGAAAGTCCGCAAATCGGCGCAGCAGACCATCCCCTATGTGGAGATGTGCCGCGACGGCATCTGCAAGGTCAACAGCCGTCTTTATACAAAGACTATCCGTTTCAACGACATCAACTATCAGCTCGCCCAGAACGAGGACAAGACGGCCATCTTCGAGAACTGGTGCGACTTCCTGAACTACTTTGACAGCTCGATTTTTGTCCAGTTCTCTTTCATCAACCAGAGGACGAGCATCAGCGAGTTCAAGAAGCAGATCAACATCCCGGAGCAGGATGACGAGTTCAACGACATCCGCAGCGAGTATTCCGAGATGCTGCAAAACCAGCTCACGAAGGGCAACAACGGCCTCATCAAGCGCAAGTACATCACCTTCGGCATTGAGGCCGACTCCCTGCGCATGGCGAAGGCCAAGCTGGATCGGATTGAGACGGACATCCTCAACAATTTCAAAACCCTCGGTGTGAAGACCGAGCCGCTGTCCGGCTACGAACGGCTGAAAGTGCTCCATGATGTGTTCAACATGGACTCGAATGAGCCGTTCCGCTTTTCCTTTGACATGGTAGCCCGGACGGGACTCAGCAGCAAAGATTTCATCGCGCCCACTTCCTTCGACTTCCGTGAAGGCAAGTGCTTCAAGATGGGCAAGGCCATCGGCGCAGTGAGCTTCCTGCAAATCCTCGCGCCGGAACTCAATGACCGGATGCTGGCTGACTTCCTCGACATGGACAGCAACATCACGGTCAATCTTCATATCCGCACGATTGATCAGGCGAAAGCCATCAAGAGCATCAAGATGAAGATTACTGACCTCGACAAGATGAAAATTGAAGAGCAGAAGAAGGCCGTGAGAAGCGGATATGACATGGAAATCATCCCGTCCGACCTTGCCACCTACGGCGGTGAGGCCAAGCGCCTGTTGCAGGACCTTCAGACGCGCAACGAGAGAATGTTCCTTGTGACCATCCTCATCATGAATACCGCTGCCTCCCGCCAGAAGCTCGAAAACGCCATCTTCCAGACGGCTTCCATTGCCCAGAAATACAACTGTGCGCTCAAGCGGCTGGACTTCCAGCAGGAAGAAGGGCTGATGTTCTCTCTCCCGATTGGCCTGAATCAGATCGAGATTGAGCGCGGGCTGACCACCTCTTCGACGGCGGTGTTCGTCCCGTTCACGACGCAGGAGCTTTTTCAGAGCGGCGAGGCGCTGTATTACGGGCTGAACGCGCTCTCCAACAACATGATCATGGTTGACCGCAAGCAGCTCAAAAACCCGAACGGTCTGATCCTCGGCACCCCCGGCTCCGGCAAGAGCTTTTCGGCGAAGCGGGAAATGACCAACGCCTTCCTCATCACAGAGGATGACATCATCGTCTGCGATCCCGAGGTGGAGTATTATCCCCTTGTGCAGAAGCTCGGCGGTCAGGTCATCCGCATCTCGCCGGTGAGCACCGACTACATCAACCCGCTGGACATCAATGTGAACTACTCGGAAGAGGAAAACCCGCTGACTTTGAAGTCTGATTTCATCCTCTCCATGTGTGAGCTGATTGTGGGCGGCAAGGATGGGCTGCAACCGGTGGAAAAGACCATCATCGACCGCAGCGTCCGCAAGGTGTATCAGGACTACCTTGCCGATCCGGTCCCTGAGAAGATGCCTATTCTCGAAGACCTCTACAACATCCTGCGCAGTCAGAGTGAGCCGGAGGCACAGCGGATTGCCACTGCCCTTGAAATCTATGTGCATGGCTCGCTGAATGTCTTCAATCACCGGACGAATGTGGATGTGAATAATCGCTTCGTCTGCTATGACATCAAGCAGCTCGGAAAGCAGCTCAAGAAGCTTGGGATGCTCATTGTGCAGGATCAGGTCTGGAACCGTGTGACCATCAACCGCGCCCAGCATAAGGCGACCCGCTACTACATGGACGAGTTCCATTTGCTCTTGAAGGAAGAGCAGACGGCAGCATACAGCGTGGAAATCTGGAAGAGATTCCGTAAATGGGGAGGTAAATTGCTTTGTGTTTTGATTTGCATGAGAGCACAAAGTATGCCGTCCTGATTGAAGCCGAAGTAGACAGTCAGGATTATCAGCGGGAAAGAAACGGAAAGGGTTTTGCAATCCTGATCCGAGTGGAAGTGCCAGTGCAATAACCGACACACACGCAACGCATAGAGCTTGAACCCAGCCTGTGATGGCATGGAATATAACAGCTCCACGAGTCCCCGCTATCGTTTCGGCAGACAGCGCAGAACTGTCGGATAAAAAGATATGCTATGCCGGGTGTGAAGTGACACACCGCTGAAAATGGGAGAAATCCCCGGAGGGACAGATAAAAAGCTGTCCGATAATCACACACAGATCCCAACCGGAATTACTCAAAATGTCAAGGATTTGCTGGCTTCCAGAGAAATAGAGAACATTTTTGAGAACTCGGACTTCGTTTACCTGTTGAACCAGGCAAGCGGCGACCGGCAGATCCTCTCGAAGGCGCTGAACATCTCGCCCAGCCAGCAGAACTACATCACCAACTCCAACGCCGGTGAAGGCTTGATCTTTTACGGCTCCACCATCGTCCCCTTCAAGGATGACTTCCCGAAGGACACGATGCTCTATCGTTACATGACCACCAAACCCGAAGAAACCTTGCAGAATTAAGGAGGACTACCTTTATGAAAAAGAATATGAATGAGAACTTTGAGATCACCGTTGACGAGATGACCGAGATTTTCGGCGATACGCCGGTTGAGATGAGCTTCCGCGAGGTCAAGGAAGGCATGGACAGCTTCTTTGGCCTGATGGGGCTGACCGTGGAGCTGGTCAACCTGATCCGCAAGGAGGACGAGATGAAAAAGCACCACCGCGCTTACCTCCATGTCCGCGAGGAAATCGCCGAGTGCGCCAATGAGGCGACGGAGGTCATCGGCGGTATTCTCGACTCCATTCAGGAGAAAGAGCACATCTACCGTGTGTCCGGCACTCCTTCCGCTTTTGATATGGATGAGGAAGACGAGTATGAGGATGATTTCGTCACCATCCCCAAGGAGAAGTACGACAGCATGATTGAGGATCTGCTGACGATGGCCGAGCTGATCGACATGGTATCGGATATGCGCACCAAGGATGTCCGCGCCATTCAGGAGTTTGGCAAGTTCATCCCCGCTTATGCCGCCTATGAGCGCAATCGTCTTTCCCTGTACCGCGAAGCGGCGAAGCAGGCCGAGTCCATCATCGACCGCTGGGAGGATGAGCTGGACGAGGACGAGGACTACGAGCCGGACGAGTATTTCTCCGACTGATTGCGCATCAAGTCTCGCAGAAAGGAGGGAGTCCCCATACAGCTTGATCACATTTACACCGGCGATTGTCTCGAAGTCCTCAAAACGCTGCCCGATGAAAGCGTCCATTGCTGCATCACCTCCCCGCCGTATTACGCGCTGCGCGATTACGGTGTGGACGGGCAGATCGGCAGAGAGGCAACGCCAAAGGAATACATCTCGCGCCTGACGGAAGTGTTCACCGAAGTCAGGCGCGTACTGCGCTCAGACGGGACGCTCTGGCTTAACATCTCCGACACCTATGCCGGGAAAGGCAATCAGGGTGGCTATGTGGACGCAAAAAATCCCAAGGGCAGAAATGGTCAGGCTGTGGCTCTTAACTACAAGGTTGAGGGCTGCAAGCCCAAGGACATGATCGGCATCCCGTGGATGCTGGCCTTTTCGCTCCGCGACTCCGGCTGGTATTTGCGCAATGACATTATCTGGATGAAAGAAAACCCGATGCCGGAGAGTGTCAAAGACCGCTGCGCCCGCTGCTATGAACACATCTTCCTGTTCTCAAAGTCACGGAAGTATTTCTTTGACTACCGGGCAATCTCCGAGCCGATTGCTCCCGGAACAGCGAGCAGGCTCAAGCGTGGGGTCAAGGGAAGCAACAAATACGGGGAACCTATCCCCGGACAGGTAAAGCAGCAAACCATCAATCTTTGCCGGGAACATGGCGAGATCACCGATGACATGATAAACCCGCTGCGCAACAAGCGGGATGTCTGGATTATCAACACTGTCCCCTTCAAAGGCGGTCACTATGCCGCATACCCGCCTAAACTGGTTGAAACCTGTCTGCTTGCCGGATGCCCGAAAGACGGCGTTGTCCTTGATCCCTTCATGGGAAGCGGCACAACCGGCATGGTCGCAAAGCAGCTTGACCGTCACTATGTCGGGATCGAGTTAAATCCTGAATATAAAGAACTTGCCGAGGCGCGGATTGGAGGTGAAATTTGATGCCTCATGATGAATTGAAGCCAAAAGACCGGGTTGTCCTGCGGATGACCAGAGACGGCGCTGTGGAAGAAAACCTTACCGAAGGCACCTCAGAAAAAGTGTCAAAACGGCTTGAGGACGCCCAGCTTGTCGCGCCCCATGACACGGAAACCGGCGATATTGCCGAAGAGGTCAAGAAGCGGCGGCAGCTTCGTCCTGATGAGCTGGAAGACGCAGTGAGTCAGGCTCAAGCCGAAACACAGTCCGCAGATGCGGCGCAAGAGTACAATCCGGGCGATCTACCCGTCAGCGATGATCCCACATCTCACACTCTGCACTCTGAGACATACCGCACCCATTCCGTTGACTACGGAAAAGCATTTGCCGATACCGCTGTTACCGGTAAGGTCAGCAGACCTCGCGCTGAAAGGCAGATTGATGGAGAGTCCGTTCTGGAAAGAGCGGCGGAAACCTCCGCAGAGATGCCGGACCTTGACGGCGATGCCCCAGCTTCCAGACGGATTGAACGGTTGGAGCGAAAATCTCAGAAGGCGCATGAGCGTCTGGATGCCGCCCGTGAGAAGCTGCCCACCAAGAAGGTGCTGAAAAAAGAGCGCGTCTTTGACGAGAAAACCGGAAAAGGCAAAACCCGCCTCTACTTTGAAGACGAGCTGAAAGTCCCCAAGGGACAGAGCAAATTGCAGTTTGAGGCAGATAAGACCGTCCGCAAGGTCGGCGATACCCTCGCTTCCGGCATTCACGGCAAAATCCATGAGGTCGAGCAGGAAAACTCCGGCGTGGAAGCCGCCCATAAGACAGAGATTGCCGCAGAGTCCGTTGTCCGCCACTACCAGCACCACACAGAGCGCAGTGCAAACAAGCCTTTCGAGAAGGTGTCCAAGCTGGAGCAGAAGGCCGAGGCCGCTGATCGGAAGCTCCATTTTGAGAAGACGGTCGCCGAAAATCCTGAGATGAAGACTTCCCGTGCCAATATGAATAAGCACTACCAGAAGCAGCACATCAAGAAGGAATACGCGGCGGCTCGCAAGGCCGGGACGCAAACGGCCTCCACTACCACCAAGTCCACCGGTAAAACCATCCGGGCGAAAGCGTCGGATAAGGTCAAGGACTTTATCGCCAAGAACAAAAAGGTCTTTGCTTGGCTGGGAGCTGGCTTGATGATTCTGATCCT
>URGV01000009.1 GCA_900547455.1 uncultured Oscillospiraceae bacterium | reverse complement strand
AGCCCTTGGCGCGCCTTTGGTGACTTTCCCCGCGACGGGAAAGTCACCCGGGTGCCGAGCATGGCAAGGCCATGCTCTAGCGGAGCGCCTGCATATCGTGGGGTGCAGGGGCTACCAGCCCCTGCAAAAAAACCTCCGCTATTGGGCAAAATGATCGAACCGCTCCTCCACCTGCTGCGGGACAATCAGCGCCGCGCTCATCTCGGTGACCTCTTTGATGAAGGCATCCGCTTCGTCCTTTTTAAACAAAACCCGCATCTTCACCACCGCGCCAAAGTCGGTGTCCTCCACCCGGCAGGTGTAGTTGGGCAGGATGTAGGTCAGCTTCCCGTAAAAGGAATAGTCCAGCTCCATCGAGAGCACCACGCAGGTGGTCATCAGCTTGCGCTGGGCGGCGTCTACTGCAATCTTCGCCCCGTGGGAGTAGGCCCGCACCAGTCCCCCTGCGCCCAGCAGGATGCCGCCAAAATAGCGGGTCACCACCACCGCCACGTCGACCAGGCCCTCCTTTTCCACGCATTCCAGCATTGGCACCCCGGCGGTGCCCTGCGGCTCGCCGTCGTCCGAGTAGCGCTTGATGCCGCTGCGCAGGATGTAGGCGTAGGTGTTGTGGGTGGCGTCGCGGTGCTGCTGGCGAATCTGAGCGATGAAGGCCTGGGCCTCCTCCTCGGTCTGCACCGGCGCGATGTGCCCGATGAAGCGGGACTTGCGCTCGACAAATTCGTCCTCGGCCGGGGAATAGATCGTTGTGTATTCCTGCTGCATGGCTCTTTCCTCCGTTTTTTAAGATTTGGCAAGATAGCAAATATTTTTGCTAGATAGCAATTTTTTTTGCCAGACAGCAAAAAGGCAATGCATCGCAACGACGCATTGCCCTGTAGCTTCGTTAGAACCTTACTTGTTATTCAGGCCGAAACGCTTGTTGAAGCGGTCTACACGACCACCGGTATCAACCAGTTTCTGTCTGCCTGTGAAGAAAGGATGACACTTTGAACAAATTTCAACGCGCAGATCCTTTTTTGTAGAACGAGTTTCAAATTCTGCACCACATGCACATCTGATAACGGTTGGCTCATACTTTGGATGGATTCCCTGTTTCATCTTAACTAGTCACCTCTTTCTGAAAACACATAGAATAACAAGATACATACTACCACACCGGCGGCAAAAATGCAAGCGTTTTTTTCGATTTTTTCCGCCGCTTTTTTGTTGCCCTTCTTTGTTTGACAAAAAAAGTTGTCAAACCCTATTGACAAAGATCCTTGTCAGTGCTATCCTATAGGCAGAAGGGATTGACAAAATACTTGTCAATCTGCAAAGGATCCATGTCGGAAAGGAGGGCTTTGCTTGCCGCTGGTGAACAAACTCAAAGAATATCGCGCGCGCTATCATCTCAGCCAGACCGAACTGGGAAATTTGGCCGGTGTCTCCCGGCAGACCATCAGCTTAATCGAGCGCGGCGACTACAACCCGTCGGTGACGCTAGCGCTGAAAATTGCCAAGATTTTAAACGCGACCGTCGAGGACCTGTTCAGCTACCTGGAGGAGAACCAGGAGCAATAGTTATTTTTGCTGTTTTAATCAAGGAGGAAGAACGATGAAAAAACATCCCATTCTCAAATACATTCTGATTCTGATTGTCTCCGGCGCCTGCGGCGCGCTGGTTTCTTACCTGATTGCAAGCCGGGAGGAGCAGGTGGTGCAGGCCGCGCAGGGCCTCTACCAGCTGTTCGGGCAGCTTGTCACCCCGCTGCACCTGAGCATCTGCCTGTTTTTGTCGCTGACCGCCATCGTGATGACCTGGCAGCTGCGCAAAAAGGTCGACACTGCCACCGACGAGACCCGCGAGCAGGTCTATGAGCAGATCGAAAACAGCCCGGCTTGCAACAATACATTGGCTGTCAGCAGCCTTTCGACAATCTGCAACTTTTTCTTTCTGGGCGCGGCCATCGCTTATATGCAGCCCAAGACCATCCTGATCGCGGCGGTGGCGACCCTTGTCTTTCTGTCGCTGAATACCTGGGTGGAGTACACCCACGTCGCCCTGGTCAAGCGGATGAATCCCCGCTTTGGCAAGGCCGACCCGATGTCGGTTCGCTTCCAGAAGGACTGGGAGCAGATGAGCGACGAGGCCGAAAAGATGGGCATGTACCGCGCGGCCTGGAGGAGTTTCCACGTCACCCAGCTGGCGCTGATGATCGGCTTTTTGATCTGCTGCTGCGTCTCGGTCTTTATCCCGCTGGGGCTGGCGCCGTTTTTGCTGATCGCCGGGGTGTGGGCGGCGCACACCCTCAGCTACATCTTTGCCTGCAACCAGAAGGGCTAGGCCGCGCAAGAAAAAGCGGGGGCCGCCTACTGGAAAATGCTCCCTCTGCGTGATATAATGTAGAAAAAAGCTACGGAGGGATGCGCTTTGTACAGCTGTGTCAAGAGCTATGGAATCAGCGGGATCGACGCCTATGCGGTGACGGTGGAGACCACCCTCACCCGCGCCATGCCCGCCTTTGATATCGTCGGCCTGCCCGACGCTGCCGTCAAGGAATCCCGCTCCCGCGTGCAGTCGGCCCTGACCCATGCGGGCTACCAGCTGCCGGTCTCCAAAATTACGGTGAACCTCGCGCCGGCAAGCCAAAAAAAGTCCGGCCCGGTCTTTGACCTGCCCATCTTTCTGGCGGTGATGGCTGCCTCCGGGCAGATTGGGGAGCCGCCGCAGGACGCGGCCTTTGTGGGGGAGCTGAGCCTCTCCGGTCAGCTGCGGCCGGTCAATGGTGCGCTCTCGATGGCGCTCAAGGCCAAGGAGGACGGCATGCGCGCCCTCTACCTGCCTGCCCAGAACGCGAAGGAAGCCTCGATTGTCGACGGCCTGCAGGTGTACCCGGTGGAGGACATCGCCGAGCTGTGCGCTTGCCTGCAGGGGGAGCGGGAGATTGCCCCGATGCCCTTTGACCCGATGCTGCTGCTGGCGGGGGGCAACCACTTTTTGGAGGACATGGCCGACGTGCGCGGGCAGCCCTTTGCCAAGCGCGCGCTGGAGATTGCGGCGGCGGGCGGGCACAACCTGCTGCTGATCGGCCCGCCCGGCACCGGCAAGAGCATGCTGGCCAAGCGGCTGCCGACCATCCTGCCCAAGCTCAGCTTTCAGGAGGCCATCGAGACCACCCGCATCTATTCGGTGGCGGGGCTGCTGCCACCCGACCACCCGATTATGAACACCCGGCCCTTCCGCGCGCCGCACCACACCGTCTCGCCGGCGGGTCTGACCGGCGGTGGCTCCAGCCCGATGCCGGGGGAGATTTCGCTGGCGCACAACGGCGTGCTCTTTCTTGATGAGCTGCCGGAATTTCAGCGGCAAGCGCTGGAGGTGCTGCGCCAGCCCATCGAGGACAACCGCGTCACCATCTCGCGGGCCTCGTCGCGGGTGACCTACCCCTGCTCGATGATGTTTGTGGCGGCGATGAACCCCTGCCCCTGCGGCTACCGGGGCCATCCCAAAATCGCCTGCACCTGCTCCGAGATGGCGGTGCAGCGGTACATCTCGCGGGTGTCCGGCCCGCTGCTCGACCGCATCGACCTGCACGTCGAGGTGGCGCCGGTGGAGTTTGCCGACCTGACCGGAGAGAACCGGGAGGAGAGCTCGGCCACCGTCCGCGCCCGGGTGGAGGCCGCGCGGCGCATCCAGCAGCGGCGCTTTGCCGGGGAGGAGATCTCCTGCAACGCGCGCATCCCGGCGGGCAGGCTGCAGCAATTCTGCCCGCTGGAAAAGCAGGCGCTGGACTTTCTGCGCACCTCGTTTGAGAATCTGGGCATGACCGCCCGCGCCTATGACCGGGTGGTGAAGGTGGCGCGAACCATTGCCGACCTTGCCGGGGAGGAGCAGATCGCCAAAAAGCACGTCGCTGAGGCGCTGGCCTACCGGGCGCTGGACCAAAAATACTGGTATGAAAACAACAATGTTTTGTAAAGGGGAGCTTTGGCTCCTCTTTTTTTCTTGGCTGGAAAAAAAGTTGGATTTTACTCTTGACAAAAGCGAGGGAGGCTGGTATGCTGTAAGTGTACTATTTAAACTAATACGGTTAATACACAAAATCCAATCCCGACCGGAGGTGAACCCATGATCAAGATAGATCTGCAAAGCCGCACGCCGATCTACGAGCAGCTGCAGGAGCAGATTCTGCGGCTGTCGCTGCTGGGCGTGCTGGACCAGAATGAGCAGCTGCCCTCGGTGCGGGCGCTGGCCCGCGAGATCGGTGTCAACCCCAACACCGTCGCCAAGGCCTATCAGGAGCTGGAGCGTCAGGGCATCATCTACACCGTTCCGGGGCGCGGCAGCTTTGTCTCGCCGGATGTGCTGCGGCTGGAAGGCCCCAAGCGGGAGGCCCTGCAGGAGGTGTTTGCCGCCTGCGACCGGGCGGTGGAGCGCGGGGTCAATCCGCCGGAACTGCTCGCCGAGATTGAGCGGCATCTGAGTAACCCTTCTCAAGGAGGAAACGGCCATGATTAAAACCGAAAATCTGACAAAACAGTTTGATACCACCACTGCCCTTGACTGCCTTTCCACCACCATTGAGGAGGGCAGAATCTATGGGCTGGTCGGCTCTAACGGCGCGGGCAAGTCCACCCTGCTGCGGCTGCTGGCAGGCGTCTACCGCCCCACCTCCGGCAGCGTGGAGATAGACGGGGAGCCGGTCTTTGAAAATCCCGCGCTCAAGCAGAAAATCTTCTTTATCCCCGACGAGCTCTATCAGATGCCGGGGGCAAGCCTTGCTTCGCTTGCCAACATCTACCGCGCGCTCTACCACAGCTGGTCGGATGAGCGTTACCAGGAGCTGGTGGGACGCTTCCCCATCCCGCCGGAGCGCAAGCTCTCTGCCTGCTCCAAGGGCATGCGGCGGCAGATCGCCATTATTCTGGCGCTGAGCTGCAAGCCAAAGTACCTGCTGCTCGACGAGGCCTTTGACGGGCTGGATCCGGTGATTCGGGTGGCGGTGCGCAAGCTGATTGCCGACGACATCCTGCAGCGCGGCACCACCGTGCTGATCGCCTCGCACAACCTGCGGGAGCTGGAGGACATGTGCGACGAGGTGGGTCTGTTGCACGGCGGCAAAATTCTGTTCCAGCGGGAGCTGAGCGAGCTGCGCTCCGGCTTTGCCAAGGTGCAGCTGATTGCCCGCCCGCTGCCGGAAAGGGAGCGGCTGCAGGCACTTGTTGATGTCCTCTCCTATAAGGCCAGCGGCAGCGTAGCGGAGATTGTCGCGCGCGGCAGCGCCGGGGAGGTGCAGCAGAAACTGCTGACCTTAAAGCCGCTGCTGTGCGAGAGCGTGCCGATGACTCTGGAGGAAATCTTCATCACAGAAATGGAGGCTGTAGGCTATGACTACAACAACGTCATCTTCTAGAAATCCCATCAAGGGAGAGCGGCTGTTCGACCGCACCTTTGCCCGGCTGCTGGCCGCCACCCTGCGCCAGAACGGGCTGACAATGGGGATATATGGGGTGTGTCTGATTCTGGTGACCATCTGCCCGGCCTTTTTGGAGGCAAAAAACTATGTGGAGGGCTCCTACCTCGATGCCCCCGAGCTGCTTGTCAGCTCCTGGTTTTACGGCGCTTCAGCCTTGATTGTCCCGGTACTGCTGGCGGCGATGCTCTTTCACTATCTGCACAACCGGCTGTCGGTTGACTTTTACCACGCGATGCCGCTGTCCCGCAAAAAGCTCTTTTTCTCCCGCTACTTTGTGGGGATTGTGTTCTTGCTGGTTCCGCTGCTGGTCAGCAGGCTGCTGTGTACTGTTGTCCATCTGGCCTTTTACACCGGCAGGCTGACGGCGGGGCAGATTGTGTCGAGCGGTGTCATCGACCTGCTGGTCTGGGCTGCACTGCACGTCATCGTTTTCACCTTCTCCTGCATGGTGGCGGTGACCACCTCCAACGCGGTGGAGAGCATCGTCTATTCGGGGGCGGTCAACGGCGCGCTGGCGGCGATCTATTTTATCTTTGTCAGCTACAGCTATAACCTGTACGGCATCAGCGAACTGCCGGACTGGGGGCTTTATCTTTCCCCCTACGGCCTGATTGGACGCTGTATGCTCCCCAATAATTCCTGGAACTATTCGACCGGCAACCTTGTCATGGTGCTTGTCTGGCTGCTGATCGCTTTGGCGGCCATCCCGCTCACCCTGCGGCTGTACAACCGCTTCCAGAGCGAGTGGGCGCAGCAGTGGGGGAGGCAGAGCGCCTTCTCCCAGCTGATGAAGGTGCTGGCAGGCTTTCTGGTTTCCTTTGTGCTGTGCATGACCCTCTTTTCAATGCTGTTCGACAATATCCTGCTCAATTCTATCGCTGCGGCGCTGGTGGGTGGACCGATTGGCTTTCTGGTTGTCGAGGGCATCACCGGCAAGGGCTTTCAGAACCTGCGGCGCAGCGGGAAGTATATCCTGGCGACGGTGGCGCTCTGCCTGAGCTGCACACTGTTTCTGGCGACCGGCGGCTTTGGCATGGTCAGCCGGGTGCCGGATGCCGACCAAATCCAGCAGGTGGAGGTGCGCTTTACCAGCCCCTGGGTGAATTATGAGCAGGTTTGGGGGAACACCTCCTACCCGTTTAACTCCATCCATGCGGAGCTTTCCTCCCCGGAGGCGATCGACCTTGTTTTGCAGCTGCACCGGGCGGCTGTTGAGGAAGGGGAGGACTATCAGGGCCTGCGGGGCAATGCGATGGAGATTACCTACACCCTCTCGCCCTTTGATTCCGAGATGTCCCGTAGATACAGTTTTGCTGTTTCCGATCTGGATACTCTGCGGCAGCTGCTGTGCCTGCCCGAGGTGGTGGAGCAGATTTATCCGCCGTTTACCTATCAGGCAAACTATCTGGAGACGGTGACCTGCTACGACAAGCTGGGACTTTACAGCGTCGACATCCCAGCTGCAGATTTTGAGCGGCTACTGGAAGCAATCCGAACCGACCTGCTGAATGTGACACCGGAAAGCTATGAGAACGAGCAGCTCGATCCAGTGGTTGGCTATTTGGATTGGGATTTTCAGAATCTGGTCTACAAGGACGAAGGGGTCTTTGTTGCCGGTGACGGCAGCCCTGTGGAGGGCTTTTTGGACAGCTCGATGGTGCTGCGTGCCTCCTATCAGAACACTCTTGCCATTGTAGAGGAGCTGGGCTTCCATCCGAACGCCTTCTCGCTGGAAGGCGCGATAGCGGTCAGCATTTCCGAGCCGGAATATCAGGACCTCAACAACATCAACCTGATACGCACGCTGGGCGACGGCTACTTTGAGTTTGGCCGCAACGTTCGTGATCTCGACTTTGACAGCAACGACTATCTCCCTTACACTTGGGATGTGACCGACCTCGACATGATGGAGGAGATCATCCGGGCCAGCGTGCCGGATTCCGAGTCGCCCTCCTGCGTGCCCATTTATGTGCGCATCCAGTCGGAGGAGGCGGGAAACTTCTGCCGGCGGATGTATATCGAAAACAGCACCCTGCTCTCGATTTTGGAGGGCAGCGGGATACAGGTTCCGTACCTGCTGTCCGCGCAGGAAATCGACGACTTTATCCGCTCACAACCGGAAGAGGAGCCTGTCCAGAGCGGAACCGGGGACTATATAGGCACTTATCTAGTGGATGCAGATGGCCGGCCGCTGGACGAGAATGAGACGCCCGCCATGCCGCCCGTGCTTTCGGAGATAGAAAACGGCGTCAGCGTAGCGGAGTACGCCCGGGAGCACAACCTGGACTGGTTCACCGGTAAGACCAGCGCGCAGCTGGAAGCGATGGAGTATACCGTGATGCTCGATTCCACCGGCCATGCGGTCCTGTACTGGATGCTGGTCGAATAATAACGAATCCTCCTTTTATATTCATCCACATAAAGACAAAAGGGAAGAGCCGTCCGGGCAGGGCGGCTCTTCCCTTTTGCGGGAGAGAAAGAAGGAAGATGGAACGAATTGCCGGAAAGGACTTGACCGCCACCCCGCTTTCCTGATATAATAAATAGGCTATGCGGATATGGCGGAATTGGCAGACGCGCTAGATTTAGGCTCTAGTGGGCTTCCCGTGCAGGTTCAAGTCCTGTTATCCGCACCAAAAAAGTTCGGAGCCTTGAGGGCTCCGAACTTTTTTTGAGGAACCGGGAACAGGACTTGAACCATTCAAGCTCCGTTATCCGCACCAAAAAAGTCTAGAGCCTTGAGGGCTCTAGACTTTTTTTAAGATTAGAGAACAGGACTTGAACCATTCAAGCTCCCCAGGCTGAGCCTGGACGCAATTCGCGCTCCGGGATTTTTGAAAGACTCAAGTCAAGCGGCCCGCGACCGAGAAAAGCTGTCCGCCTTTTATTATGGGAGAGTAGGCTGAGCCTGGACGCGATTCGCGCATCGGGCCTGATAGTTGTTTTGACTTTTCGGCCCGCGCTAGCAGTGGAAGAGAAGTGCTTCCTATTCCAGCTGGAAAAACACCGTCTATTTGTGAGGTGAGAGAATTGTCCGGTGAGATTGAAACCAAGCGCCTGATGCTTCGCCGCTGGAGCGAACACGATGCGCAAGCGCTTTACCAGCTTTGTCTGGATCCCGAACTGCGGCGGTCGGGGATTCATTGGTATGAGAGTGAGGAGGAGAGCGGACGGATTCTGCGGCATTGGAAGGATAACCCGGAGGCGCGGGCTATCGTGCGCCGGGAGGACCAGCAGCTAATCGGCATGATTTCGCTGGAGGACATGAATCGCTATCCGCAATACAAGGAACTGGAATACGCTATTGCGGCGCAGGAACGGGGAAACGGGTATGCGGTCGAAGCGGTCGAGGCGATGCTGCGGTACGCATTTTTGCAGCGCGATATTTCTGTAGTGGCAGCCTGGGTGCGGGCGTTCAATCAGCCAAGCGTCCGTGTGCTGCAAAGATGCCGCTTTACCCACGAGGGAACCCTGCGCAGACACGCGCGCGACAAAGGGGACACCCTGTGTTATTCCATCCTGAAAGAGGAATGGATGGAAAGCCAAAAAGAAAATTTAAAATAAAGAAGCAGCGTATCCCGTGAGGGAGCCGCTGCTTCTTTTGCGATTTATACCCAATGGCGTTTCCGGTATAGAGCTGATAGTAGCGAATTTTCTTTCTTGTCAGTAAGAAAGCGGAAATCAAAAATGTTGCACCCATACTATATGGAGGAAAATTATGGGTGGGGACATAGAAAAATTTTGTTATGCGGCAACCGTACGCTCTCCACCCTTTCCCCAGAGCTTTGTGAAAAAGTGCGGAGGAAAAGACGGGAGATTTTTACCCTTTCCCCGTTCGATTGTGAAAAAAGGATGCGCCTTAAAAAAGGCGCATCCTTTTTGTATGGGTATCTAAAATCAAGGGAGAGGCTATTGTGATGCAGAGCGCTTTTGCAGCGCCAGCATCGCTTTGGCAAGCTGGTGGCCGATCCAGACAAACAGGCCCATTGCGGCCAGATAGTCCAGGAAGAAGAAAATGAGCGGCTTCTCAAAATCGAAAAAGACAAACTGTGACTGCAAAAACAGATAGGTGGGGATGGAACGGTGGAAAAAGGCGTAGAGTCCATACAGGGCGGCGAGTGCCCCGGCCACCTGCAGCACCCTGCGGCGGGTGGGGGAGGGCTTGCACAGCCACCCGGCCATGGCCATCATGCTCCGCCAATGGATGCCCAGATGCAGCGAGAGCAGCACAAAGCCCCAGTAGGCGCACAGAAGGTGCAGCGTCCGGCCAAGGCTTCGCCCGCCGCTGATGGGCAGAAAGGCGAACACTTCCCGGGAAATGAGCACCGAACTGATCATGGAACCGAGCATTGTCAGCAGCACCAGCCCGGCCAGAATGGTCTGCAATAGGCGCATCGGTGTATAGCTGCCGCGAAACAGATTTTTGTACCAGCCGCGATTGAGCAGGTGGTGGCAGACAAACAGCACGAACATCGCCAGCCCAATCCATTCGTGCGGGCCGCTGCCGATCAGCTCATAGGCCATCAGCAACAGCAGCAGGACGGTCATCCCAATATCGATCCCGATTCTGACAATCGCTTTTGGTTTCATCTTGCAGACTCCTTGTCTTTCTCAAATGGGTTTAGTAGCCGATTTCCTGCAGCCAGGAGGCGACGTCGTCAGCAGCTTTCGGGACGTTCTGTTCGCTGATGGTAAAGCCGTCCTCGATGACGGTGGCGTTTGGCTCCAGCTCCTGGATCGTCTCGATGGTGCGGGAGAAGCGGCTGCCGTTGTGGACGTTGAAGGGGATGATGGTCTTGCCGGAGAAGTCATACTCGTCAAAGAAGCTGTACACCGCCATCGGCAGGTCGGCCCACCAGTTCGGGTAGCCGACAAAGATGGTGTCGTACTGGTCCAGGTTCTCGATGTGAGAGGTCAGCTCGGGGCGGGCGTTTTCGTCCTGCTCCTGCGCGGCGTAGTCGATCAGCTCACCGCCGTCGGTCGGATAGACCACCGAGGTTCGGATGGAGAACAGGTCGCCGCCGGTGTTTTGCTGAATCATGTCCGCGATGGCGCGCAGGCGGCCGACCGCTTCACCGTTGACGGTGCTGTAGCTGGCCGAGGCGACCGCGTCCACGCCGCTGTTTTCCACCGCAGTAAAGTAGGCGATCAGGATGTTGGAGCCGCTGCTCTGCTCACTGGAAGCAGTCTCATCGGCGCTTTCTTCTGTGCTGGTGGGCGCTTCCTCGGAAGGCTCACTGCCGGTTTCCGCGGCGGACTCGGTGGAGGCGTCAGCTTCTTCGCTGGACTCGGCGGGGGTGTCGGTCTCCTTGCTGGCGTCGGTGGAGGTGGCAGTTTCTTCCTCCTGGCTGGCGCTTTCCGCAGACGCTGTGGTGCCGGTGCTGCCGGAAGCGGTGGACTGCGTATCGTTGCTGCTGCCGCAGGCGGCACAGGAAAGGGCCAGCGCGGCGGCCAGCAGGATGGCCAGGACGTTTTTCTTGAGACGAATCATGACTTGAAACTCCTTTCGTTAAAAAAGGCGGCGGTTGTCGGTATTGCCGCAGAGGTTTTTAGACTTTGCGGGTCTTGCCCATGTTGATGATCATCTCCACGGTACTCGGGTTATAGTGGGAGAAGAACAGGCTCTTGCCTTCATCCAGCTGGCGGATGGTCTGCATCTCCTGCTCGGTCAGCGTGAAATCAAAGACGTCAAGGTTTTGCTCCATCCGCTCCTTGTGGGTGGATTTGGGGATGACCACCACGTCGCTCTGCAGCAGAAAGCGCAGGGCAGTCTGCGCGGCGGACTTGTTGTACTTCTGGCCGATTTCGTTCAGAACGGGATTGGTGAAAAAGTCGTTGCGTCCCTCGGCGAAGGGGCCCCCAGGACTCGTGCTGCACGCCGTACTTTTTCATGTACTGGTGCGCGGCCTGCTGCTGATGGAAGACGTGGGTCTCCACCTGGTTGACCGCCGGGGTGATTTCGGCGAACTGGCACAGGTCGATCAGGCGGTCGGGATAAAAGTTGCTGACGCCGATGGCGCGCAGCTTGCCAGCCCGGTAAGCCTCCTCCATGGCGCGGTAGGTGCCGTAATAGTCGCTGAACGGCTGGTGAATCAGCAGCAGATCGATGTAGTCGGTGTGCAGCTTCTGCAGCGAACGGTCGATGGAGGCCTTTGCCTTCTCATATCCGGCGTTGGAGATCCAAACCTTGGTGGTCAGGAACAGTTCATCTCTCGGCACGCCGCACTTCTGGATGGCGGAGCCCACCGCCTCCTCGTTGCCGTAGGACTGGGCGGTATCGATGGCGCGGTAGCCTACCGAGATGGCGTCCAGCACGCAGCGCTCACATTCCTCGCTGCTGACCTGGTAGACGCCGTAGCCAAGTTTTGGCATCTTGACGCCGTTGTTGAGTGTTACATATTCCATCATGATTTCATCCTCCCAAATTGTAATCGATGGCCGCCTGTGCAAAGCGCGGCCACAGTGCTATAGGCTGTGGTTATTTGATCTGTAAAAAAGTTGGCAGGGACGGGCAAAGCGCGCGCCGGGATGTGAAAGCCAGGATATTTGTTGGCGCGGCTGCTTTGGCGCCGGTCTGCTGTTGTCTTTATTGTAACCCAGAAGCGCCGGGGCGTGAAGTCTCCGTTTGTTACGCAGCAAAAACCGAAAGGTTATAGCTGTTTGTCCGGCTGCGGCAGCCGGCGGAAGGTGTGGGCGTACATCCCGAGCGAGACCGGCAGCATCAAACGGTCATCATCAAACTGACCAATAAAGCAATCCATTTTTTCATCGGGAATCCTCCTTTGGTGGGTTGGAATCGGCGTTTTCAATATCGCTTGGATTGTCTTTATTATAAAAAAATCGAGACTTCGGTAGAAGTCTCGATTTGTCATGCAGTAGTTATGAGAAGTTTTATAGTGGGAGAGAAATTTTGTTTGATAGCAGTCGAACAAGCGGGAAATGGGCCTGAGCTTCAGCGAAAAAAATTTTCCACAAGCCCCGGCCCGCGGGCCGAAAGCCAAAATCTCCCGCAAACCATCGACGCGAATTGGGTGCAGGCTCAGCCTGCTACATGAGGGGGGCGAAGGCGCGCAGGAGGGTGCGCAGGATGCGCACAGGCGCCTTGATCGCATGAACCTTCTCCAGGGTGATTTCCTCGCAGATATTCTGGGTGCGCAGTATGTCGTCCTTGACCTGCGCCACCACCGGCGACAGATAAAAGGCGACCCCGCACTCGAAGTGCAGGTAAAAGCTGCGGAAATCGACGTTGGTGGTGCCCACCACCGCGGTGGTGTCGTCCGAGACAAACATCTTGGCGTGGATGAAGCCCGGCGTGTACTCAAAGATGCGTACCCCCGCCTCCAAAAGCTGCTTGTAGTGGGAGCGGGTCACCATGTGGACATACCACTTGTCCGGCACATAGGGGGTGATGATCCGCACGTCCACCCCGCTCTGCGCCGCCAGGCAGATGGCGGTGAGCATCTCGTTGTCCAAAATCAGGTAGGGCGTGGTGATGTAGACGTACCGCCGCGCGTGGTTGAGAATCTGCATGTAGACGTGCTCGGCCAGGTTGCAGGAGTCCAGGGGGCTGTCGCCGTAGGGCTGCACATAACCCGAACAGGTGCGCCGCTCGGTCGGCAGAAAGTCCTGCAGCTCCAGCGTCTCGTGGCAGGTGAACTGCCACAGCTCCAAAAACATCTCGGTCAGGCCCTGCACCGCCTCGCCGCGCAGCAGCACGGCGGTGTCCTTCCAGTGGCCGTGCTTCTCCTTCTCGTTGATGTATTCGTCGGCCAGGTTGATGCCGCCGGTGAAGCCGACGTTGCCGTCGATGACGCAGATTTTGCGGTGATCGCGGTAGTTGGTGGCAGCGTTGAGCTGCGGGTGGAAGGGGTTAAAGACCCCTACCTGAAAGCCCTTCTGCCGCAGATAGTCGGCGTAGAGGGCCGGTAGGGTGGTCACGCAGCCAACGTCGTCGTACATGATGCGGATCTGCACGCCGTGGTCGCGCTTTTGCTCGAGAATCTTGAGAATCGAGTCCCACATCTTGCCCGGATGCACGATGAAGTATTCCAGCAGGATGAACTTTTTGGCCCCGCGCAGCTCCTCCAGCAGCCGTTCATAGAAGGTTTCGCCGCTGGGGAAATACTGCGCCTCGGTGTTTTCATACAGCATAAAGCCGGAGCTGTTCTGGATATATCCCGCCTGCCGGCCCAGCATGGGATTGTTTTGCTCCAGACGGTTCAGGGGAGCGCTTGCGGCCTTGGGGGCCAGCAGCTGCTGACCGTGGTCGCGGTGAAGCAGGGTGCGGGTGTAGCGCTCGATCTGGCGGGCCATGTGGCGGCTGTTGCGCTTCATGCCGAACATCAGGTAAAAGATGCCGCCCACTAACGGGACGGCCATAATCAGGATGATCCAGGAAATTTTGTAGGAGGGGTTGTCCTCCCGGGGCAGGATGCACAGTACCATCAAAAAGCTCAAAATCTTAAAGGCGATGCTGACCCAGTACTGCCGGGTGCCCAGCTCCACCAGGGCAAAGAGCAGGAGGAACAGCTGCAGCAAAATCAGTACCGCCACAATGAACAGGCGGCTGGTCAAAATTTTGAGCAGCCGCTTTTTGCCGGAACGGCGGGTGGGAATTTGGTTTTTCTGGATGTGCGCGCGCATAGAAACCGAGCACTCCTTTCAGACTGGTTTTAAGGACGCTTGCAGCTCTGGCTAAGAGCCGCTGTAAGCCTGCGGGGAAGCCGCCTGCGCCATTTTGGCAAGCTCGCTGATCATCGGCAGGCCCTTGAGGCGGATGGCGGCAAAATCGACCGCGTACAGCTGCTCGGACTGAACGGCGGGGGTCTGCGCATAGGTTTCACTCTCGATGATCTGCTCGGGAGAGAGGGTATTGTCGTAGAAGATGATCTCCGGCTGCAGAGCGTCCAGCTCCACCTCCGGATATTTCCAGCGGGAACCGAGTTCTCCGAGGTTGACAAAGCCCATCTGGTTGAGCATCTGCCCTTCGAAGGTCTCGCCGGTGGCCATGGTCAGCGGCAGGTCCGCCAGGTAGATCACCTGCTTTTTGCTGGAAACCCGCACATATTCCGCTGCGGGGGAGATGGCCGCGTCCAACGCCTGCTGATAGCTTTCCCAGAAGGTTTGGGCGCGCGCAGTGCCCTCCGAGCCGTAGCAGAGGGTGTACAGCTGGCGGTAGCGCTGCTCGATGCCGTCGATGTCCTGCGGCTGTTCAAACTGGATGACCTGCAGCCCCGCTTCCTCCAACTGGTCCAGGCTGCTCTGGCGCATCTGGGAAGAGACCAGCACCCAGTCCGGGCGCGCGGCGATGATCTGTTCGATGTTAGGATCCAGCACCGTCCCGCAGCCCACCGTGCCGGAGGAGGAGATGCCCGCGGGGGCGTCGGAACACAGCGCGGTGATCATGCTGGCAACGCCCATGTCCTCCAGCGCCTGTGCAAGGTCGGCGGAAAGGACGGCAAAGCTGTGCGGCCTGGAGGAGATCAGATAAGACTGCTCCCCGATTTCCAGGCGGACGGGGAAGACCTCGGTTTGGGTCAGCTCCGAATAATTTTGTACCTGCGGCTGCTGCTCTCCTTCCAAAAACGAGCAGGAGCCCAGCAGCACCGTCACACACAGCAGCAGTGCTGTCAGCATAAATTTTTTGATGCTCCGTTTCATCCCACAAAATTCCTTTCCAAAATGACGAGGATTTTTATCGTTTCACTTTTATTGTAACGGCTGGCGGAGGAAATGTCAATTTGCGGGCGGATGGCCAAAGTGGGCCCGGATGATTTTACAGCAAAAACAATCCGACCAGAAATCCGGCCGCGAGGCCGGCGAGGACAAGGCCGATCCAGAAAAGTTTGGTCTGATAAATTTCCTTTTTGCCGTTTTCCGCTTTGTTTTTTTGCTCCATTACAATGCTTTCCTTTCTGCTCAAAAAAATCAGTCCCTCTGCGCTTATTATAGCATGCCGCCTTCATTTTTTCCACTTTGTTGGGAGAGGTGGACAAGATGGCTGGAGAAAATTTCCAGCATCATTTTTGGCAAAAGCGCATATACTGGCAGGGTGAACTTTTTTTAGATGCAAAGGAGCGTTTGAGTATGGAACACCTTTTTAGCGCCCATCCCCAGCAAGGCGCGGCGCAGCAGGAGACGGGAGTTTGCCCGCAGGAGGGACAGATCCGGGAATGCTGCCGTCAGTGGTTTTTGACCGAAGGGGATGTGGACGATTTTATTTTTTATGGTTCGCAGCCGCGGGTCAGCGAGCGGTAAAGGAGAAGGGAAAGAGCCCTTTCTCCTTTTTTTGTGCAGAGAAATCTGGAAAAGAAAATCTCCCCCAAAGGGAAGAATCCTTTAGGGGAGATACTGCTTTTAGCGAATGTGGTTTTCGTAAACCGGGGTATAGTTGTCGTCCTGTACCAGATAGACGGTGTCGACGTCCTCGTCAAAGACGCCGGAGTGAACGAACTGCTGGATGTCCGAGTCCAGGAAAAATTTGACGCAGGTTCCGCAGGAGGAACTCAGCTTTCTCGGAACGGGCATCAGCATCGGTTTCTGGCCGGCCTCTCTGAGCTGGCGGGAAAAGTTCACCGCCGCAAAGTGGGTGAAAAAGGTCGCGATGTAGGTCATGTTACCATCCTTTTCTCTGTGTAAACGGTGCGGCGGCCCCGACGGCTGCTATTTTTTTAGCGCCAGATAAAAATCCCCGTCCTGTTCGGTGACCGTTACGGTGAAACCGGAATTGGTCGCAAAGCGGGTGACGTTTTCCTTGGCGGTGCCGTTGTCGACGATGATCTCAAAAGCGTTTGCAGAAGGATTTGCCTGCAGGGCTTTTTTGGTCATCAGGACCGGCTGCGGGCAGGAGAGTCCGCGCGCGTCTACAGTGTGTTTGTCTGCCATGATTTTCAGCTCCTTTGCTCTTTGGAAGATGGGAAATTAAGCGTTTTTCTTGGCTTTGAAGGTGTTGACAGCGGCGATGACCAGCATGACGATCAGGCCGATGATGACGGCAGCTTTGCCAGCGGTGGAAGGACCGCCGATGCTGTCAGCGGTGGCAGCGGCGCCGGCAAGGCCAAAGTTGTGCGCAAAAGCTGCGCCGACAATGTAGCCCAGCACGGTGACAGCCGAGTCGGTGTTGCCTTCGCCGGTCAGGATGAGCTGTCTGAGCGGGCAGCCGCCCAGCAGGACCGAGCCGAGACCGACAACCAGCATGCCCATGAAGTTCCAAAGATGTACGGAGTGCGCGATCGGCTGGCCGGAGAAACCGAGGTTGAAGTTGCCGGTGGCCAGGTTGCCGATCAGAGCAGCAACAATAATTGTAACAAATCCGAGCAATAATTTCCAGTCCTTAAAGAGAACCAGGTCGCGGATGCCAGCTACCATGCACATGCGGGATTTCTGGCAGAGCGCGCCGACCACAAGGCCTGCGATCAGAGCGATGATGATGGGGGCGTGCATCGAGCCGGGGCCTTCTTCGCTGGCGGCAAACAGGGAAGGAACCAGCAGGACCAGCACGAACAGCAGCGCCAGGCCGATCGGCAGGGTGACTGCTTCGGAGGTGGTCATCTTATAGGTGCGCTTCAGGGAGAAGCCTTTGTTAAGGAAGAAGATACCGCCCAGGATACCGCAGGCAAATCCGACCAGGCCGACAACGGCGTTGAGGTCGCCGCCGCCGATACGCAGAACCATGCGCAGCGGGCAGCCCAGGAAGACCAGCGCGCCGATCATGACGAAAGCGCCCAGGAAGAAGCGGGTGACCGGAGCCGAACCGCCCTTAGGCGAAAACTCCTTGCCGATCAGCGCCATAGCCAGCGCGCCGCCGACAAGGCCGACGATTTCGGGACGGAAATACTGTACTGTACCGGTGGTATGCAGCTTGGTAGCTCCGGCGATGTCGCGCAGGAAGCAGGCGATGCAGAAGCCCATGTTTTTCGGGTTGCCGAGCAAAACCAGCGCGACAGCGATCAAACCGATGACCGCTCCGGTGATGACAATGCCGGCGTAAGCCTTTTTGTCCTTCATAAAAAACACATCTCTCTTTCTTCTTTGACAGAGGCAAACTGTCAAATTTTGTTTGTTCACACCTAGTTTACAACAGAGGGGAATAAAAAGAAAATCGTTTTTACCAATCAATTTGCAAAAATGGATAGATTTTATCAATAATGGTAGAATCCAAATAGAAAGATGCTATAATGAAGATAGAAATCTATGCGCTGGCAGAGAAAAAGAAGAGAAAAAGGGGAATCGCTATGAAAAGGGTTTATCTCGATAACGGAAGCACCTCCTACCCAAAGGCTCCCGGGGTGGGGCAGGCGGTCTGCGACTTTATCGAACACATCGGCACCAACGTCAACCGCGGCGGCTATCAGGAGGCCTATGCCGCTGAGGATGTCATCATTGAAACCCGAGAGAAGCTGTGCAGGCTGTTTAACTTTGACAAACTTAAAAATGTTATCTTCACCCCGTCCATCACCTATTCGCTCAACTACATCATCAAGGGCTATCTGCGGCCGGGCGACCATGTGCTGGTTTCCGCGCTGGAGCACAACGCCATGATGCGCCCGCTGAACCAGATGGTCGATCAGGGCGTCACCTTTGACCGCATCCCCTGCAGCCAGCAGGGCGAGCTGCAGCTGAACGCCATCGAGCCGTTACTTAAGCCCAACACCAAAGCGATTATGATGCTGCATGCCTCCAACGTCTGCGGCACCCTGATGCCGCTGGAACAGGTGGGGGAGATCTGCCAAAAGCACGGCCTTACCTTTGTGGTGGACGCCGCCCAGACGGCGGGCTCCTTCCCAATTGATATGAAAAAACAGCACATCGACGTGCTGGCCTTCACCGGGCACAAGAGTTTGCTTGGCCCGCAGGGCATCGGCGGATTCTTGGTCAGCGACGAGGTTGCCAGCCAGATGATTCCGCTGGTGACCGGCGGCACCGGTAGCATCTCCGACCAGGAGATTCAGCCTGACTTTTTGCCGGACAAGTTTGAGTCGGGCACCCAGAACATCCCCGGTATCTACGGACTGCACGCGGCGCTGGACTATCTGGAAAAGACCGGCATCGACAAGATTCACGCCCACGAGATGGCGCTGTGCAGGGATTTTATCGAGAAAGTGGACGCGCTGGGCAACCCCAACATCCGGCTGGTTGGCACCCGCGATATGAGCAAGCGCGGTCCGGTGGTTTCGCTGGACTTTATCGGTGAGGACAACGCGGAAATTTCCTTCCGTCTGGACAGCGAGTACGGCATCAGCACCCGCTGCGGTATGCACTGCGCCCCGAACGCCCACAAGACGCTGGGCACCTACCCGCAGGGCACCGTGCGGTTTGCCTTTGGTTTTGCCAACACCACGGAGGATGTGGACTGGGCGGTCAGGGCTATCGGTGAAATCCTCCAAAAATCATGACAGGAGCTGTTAATTTTCTGACGTGGGGTGTTTTTTGTCCAAACAGGGACAAGAATTTTGTGATATACTGTCTGCGTGGTCGTTAAATAATATACAAAGTACACAAAAAAACGGGTCGAAAACTTACTATTCGCTCAATAGAAAAACCCTTGAAAAATATTGTGAAATCGGCTATAATAAAAACGATGAAATTGGGAATATCTATTGCCGCCGCAAAAGGCGATAGATGCAATCGATAAAAAGCAGTGAAGCTCTGAAAATGTTCCGATTTCATGCCATTGACAAAACAATATTTTTGGATGAAAGCATCGGGAGAATCCCCACGGGAAACCGCAGGGGTGCCGTAGGGAATAAGCACAGGGGCGGCCAACCCCTGCTTGTAAAAATCTCAGGCCCAGCACCGGTGCTTGACAAATCTCTGGAAATTCTGGCAGGGGAACAAACAGAGCGAAAGGCACGGGTTGAGTTGTTTTTTGCTCTTTTTTTATATCCTGCACATGACAGGAAAAATTTGGAATTTTCGGGAGACAGAGATTGAGATGAAATTTGTCATTGTTACAAATAATCCAAAGGTTCGCGACGATCTGGGAAGCGAGTTCGAGGTCGATTTTGCCGACATCACCTATCGCGAGGTGCTGTGCAAGGTGCGCGACATGATCTATGAAGGGCACAAGCTTTTGACCCATCCGCTTTCGGGCAGCGTCAAGCCCAACGAGACGCCATATAAATCTATTCTGGTCGGCAAAACCACCGGCAAGATGGATCCGCAGGATGCCTCCATCATCGAGAACAGCATCATCACTGCGGACAAGTTCAGCGTCAAATTTCCCAATATGCCGCAGAGTGTGCGGGAGGATTTTCAGCTGATTGACTCCACCCTCATCCGCTCCGCGCTGTCCAGCATACCGGACGTTTTTTAAACATTACGCGCTTACATCGGGCCTCTTTTTTACAGGGTTCGGTTTAAGAAAGATAAAGGGTTTTATATTAACAAGGAGGTGTTCGCTTTGAAAAAGTTGGAACTCGGCAATATTCTTATTCACGATGTTCAGTTTTCAAACGAAGGTTCAAAAGTAGAAAACGGCGTTTTGTACGTTAACAAAGAAGAAATCTGCAAAATCGCTCTGGAAGATGAAAACATCGCTTCCTGCGAAGTTTTCCTCGCTCGTCCAGGCGAAAGCGTCAGAATCACCCCGGTTAAGGATGTCATCGAGCCTCGCGTAAAGGTTGAGGGTCCTGGCGGCATCTTCCCAGGATGGATTGCAAAGGTTGACACCGTTGGCGAAGGCAAGACCAACGTCCTCAAGGGCGCTGCTGTTGTTACCACCGGTAAGATCGTAGGCTTCCAGGAAGGTATCATCGATATGTCCGGCCCGGGCGCTGACTACACCCCATTCTCCAAGACCTACAATGTTGTAGTTAAGATGGAGCCAAAAGAAGGCCTCAAACAGCATGAGCATGAGTACGCTCTGAGAATTGCTGGCTTCAAGATTGCCTGCTTCCTGGGCGAGCTGGGCCGCAACATCACCCCGGACGAGGTTAAGGTTTACGAATTCGACAACATCGTTGAGTCCGCAGCAAAATACCCGAATCTGCCAAGAGTTGCTTACGTTCAGATGCTGCAGTCCCAGGGCCTGCTGCACGACACCTATGTATACGGCGTTGATGCGAAGAAGACCCTGACCACCATCATCACCCCAACCGAGGTTATGGACGGTGCAATCGTTTCCGGTAACTGCGTATCCTCCTGCGATAAGAACCCAACCTACGTTCACATGAACAACCCTGTTGTTACCGACCTGTTCGAGCAGCACGGAAAGACCCTGAACTTCGTTGGCATGATCATCACAAACGAGAACGTATACCTGGCTGACAAAGAGCGTTCCTCCAACTGGTCCGCTAAGCTGGCTAAATACCTCGGCTGCGATGGCGTTATCATCTCCCAGGAAGGCTTCGGCAACCCGGATACCGACCTGATCATGAACACCAAGAAGATCGAGGCTGAGGGCATCAAGACCGTTATCATCACCGACGAGTACGCTGGCCGCGACGGTAAATCCCAGTCCCTGGCTGACGCTGACCCGTCTGCTGACGCGGTAGTAACCGGCGGTAACGCAAACCAGGTAATCGTGCTGCCTCCAATGGAGACTGTATACGGCCACCTCGAGTTTGTAGACACCATCGCTGGCGGTTCCGCAAACAACATTGACGCTCACGGCAACATCACCGTTGAGATCCAGGCGATCACCGGTGCTACCAACGAAACAGGCTTCAACTACCTGTCCGCTAGATAATAGGAAGGGGAAGAATCACGATGAGCAAAATCAGAGTAGTACAATACATTAACCAGTTCTTCGCTCAGATCGGTGGCGAGGAAAAAGCTGACATTCCAGCTGAGCTGCGCGAGGGCCCGGTAGGCCCAGGTCTTGCGCTCAACCAGGCTTGGGGCGATGAGGCAGAAGTTGTTGCTACCGTAATCTGCGGCGACTCCTACTTCAACGAGAACCTTGAGAAAGCACAGGCTGAGGTTCTGGAGATGGTTAAATCTCAGAATCCAGATCTGTTCATTGCCGGTCCTGCATTCAACGCTGGCCGTTACGGCGTAGCTTGCGGCACCATCGCAAAAGCAGTTCAGGACAACCTGAACATCCCGGTTCTGACCGGTATGTACGTTGAGAACCCAGGCGCTGATATGTTCAAGGGCGATGTTTACATCGTTTCCACCAAGAACAGCGCTGCTGGTATGAGAGATGCTGTTAAGAAGATGGCTCCTCTGGCTCTCAAGCTGGCTAAACATGAGCCAATCGGTGCTTCCTGCCAGGAAGGTTACATCCCGAACGGCGTTCGTGTAAACTTCTTCGAGAAGGAAAGAGGTTCCAAACGTGCAGTTGACATGCTGATCAAGAAGCTCAACGGCAAAGAGTTTGTTACCGAGTTCCCGATGCCTTCCTTCGACCGTGTTGCTCCAAACCCGGCTGTTAAGGACATGGCTCACGCCACTGTTGCTCTGTGCACCTCCGGCGGTATCGTTCCAAAGGGCAACCCGGATCACATCGAGTCCTCTTCTGCATCCAAATACGGCGAATACGACATCGAAGGCGTTATGGATCTGACCTCCGACAAATGGGAAACCGCACACGGCGGCTATGACCCAGTATATGCGAACGAAGACCCAGACCGCGTTCTGCCAGTAGACGTTCTCCGCGAGATGGAAAAAGAAGGCAGAATCGGCAAACTGTACCACTACTTCTACACCACTGTAGGTAACGGTACTGCGGTTGCTTCTGCAAAAGCATTTGCTGAGGAGTACGCTAAGAAGATGAAAGATGACGGCGTGGATTGCGTCATCATGACTTCTACGTGAGGAACCTGCACACGTTGCGGCGCAACGATGGTAAAAGAAATCGAACGTGCTGGCCTGCCGGTTGTTCACATCTGCACAGTTACCCCAATTTCCATGACCGTTGGTGCTAACAGAATTGTACCTGCGATCGCTATTCCTCACCCGCTGGGCAACCCTGCTCTGACCATGGAAGAGGAGAAACACATCAGAAGAAAGATCGTTGAAACTGCTCTGGAAGCTCTGGAGACCGAAGTTTCCGATCAGACCATCTTCGAGGTTAAATAATTAAATCATCTGCTTCTTAAAAGGATTGTTGGGGAAAGGGAATTTCCCTTTCCCCGGCAACGCCTTTGAGAAAATATATATAGGGAGACGAGTACAATGGATAAAGTTTATGACATTATCGTATTAGGTGCAGGTCCTGCAGGTCTGACTGCCGCTTCTTACGCTGGCCGTTCTAGAATCGACACCCTGCTGATTGAAGGCGAGAAAGACGGCGGACAGATTGTTATCACCAACGAGATCGAAAACTATCCAGGCTGCCTGGAGGAAGAATCCGGCCCGTCCCTGATCGCAAGAATGACAAAGCAGGTTGAGAAATTCGGCGCTGACCGCGTTACCGATACAATCGTTGACGTGGAGCTGGATGGCAAGATCAAACACCTGAAGGGCAACCACGGCGATTACTATGCAAAAGCTCTGGTTATCGCTACCGGCGCTTCTCCGCGTCCGATCGGCTGCAAAGGTGAAAAAGAATTCACCGGCAAAGGCGTTTCTTACTGCGCTACCTGCGATGCAAACTTCTTCGAAGATTTTGAAGTCTATGTAGTAGGCGGCGGCGACTCTGCAGTTGAGGAAGCTATGTACCTCACTAAATTCGCCCGCAAAGTAACCATCATCCACAGACGTGACGAGCTCAGAGCTGCTAAGTCCATTCAGGAGAAAGCTTTCGCAAATCCGAAGATGAACTTTATGTGGAACTCCACCGTTGAGGAAATCAAAGGTGACGGTGTTGTAACTTCGATGATTATCAAGGACACCAAGACCGGCGAGCTCAGAGAAGTAAAAGCAGACGAAGATGACGGTACCTTCGGTATCTTTGTATTCATCGGCTTCGATCCAAAATCCCAGCTGTTTGAAGGCAAACTGGAGATGAACAACCGTTACATCGTAACCGACAAGTACATGCACACCAGCGTTCCGGGCGTATTCGCTGCCGGCGACGTTATTGAAAAGCATCTGCGTCAGGTTGTAACTGCTTGCGGCGACGGTGCGGTTGCTGTTACTGAGGCTCAGCGCTACATAGAGAGCCTGGAGGACTAGTTTAGCCCGACTAATTTAGTCATCCATTCTTTTTCAAAACAAAGGGACAAGCAAAAGTTTTGGTTTTTGAGAGTTTGAAGCCGGCTTTTGGATAAGTTCCAAAATCAATATGAAGATGGCATATGCACCTTTTATACGGTGATGTACCGCTTTTCAAGAAGGAGATTTTGCAATTATGGTTGAACTGACTAAAGAAAATTTCGAAGCTGAAGTTGAGCAGGCTGAAGGCTATATCTTCATCGACTTTTACGGCGACGGTTGCGTACCATGTGCTGCTCTGATGCCGCATGTACACGCTCTGGCTGACAAATATGCTGACAGCAAGCTGAAATTCTGTGCAATGAACACCACCAAAGCTAGACGTCTGGCTATCAAACAGGGTGTTATGGGTCTGCCGGTTATGGCAATCTACAAAGATGGCAAACAGGTAGAAGCGCTGGTTAAAGACGAGTGCACCCAGGATTCTATCACTGCTCTGGTTGAGAAATACGTCAACATGTAATTGTTCGGGTTATTCCGAGCAATTGACGCCGCGCTCCTGATGCATAGCAAACAGGAAACGGCACACTACTATTAACCAAGACAGCATAAGGCTGTTTTGATAAACCGGTGATTCGGTTCGCCGGAGAAAGAAATAAGGAGGAATTGTCATGAGCCTTTTGAATGGTAAAAAAGTTATCATCATCGGCGACAGGGACGGCGTTCCAGGCCCAGCAATTGAAGCTTGCGCGAAAACTGCTGGCGCTGACGTAGTGTACTCCGCTACAGAATGCTTTGTCTGAACCGCTGCTGGTGCAATGGATTTGGAAAATCAGAAGAGAGTTAAAGATTTCGCGGATCAGTATGGTCCAGAGAACGTAGTTGTTCTGCTGGGTGCTGCTGAGGGCGAAGGCGCTGGTCTGGCTGCAGAAACTGTAACCAACGGCGACCCAACTTTTGCAGGTCCATTGACAGGAGTTCAGTTAGGACTCACAGTATATCACATTTGCGAGCCAGAAATCAAAGCAGAAGTCGACCCGGCTGTTTATGATGAGCAGGTAGGTATGATGGAAATGGTTCTGGATGTAGACGACATCGTTTCCGAGATGAGCGCTATCCGCAACGATTACTGCAAATACCTCTAAACCGAAGTGATAGGTGGTGTGGTGATGTGGTGATGTATCACCATGTGCCGCACCACCTATTTTCTCTTTTTCTGCAAGATGGGAAAATACCTTTTCTGTTGTCCGGGATGACAAAATGCCTAGCAAAATGAACAGGAAAAGGTGTGCCGTTGTGTAGAAAAAGCAGAATTCCTGAAATCCCCATGACAACCCGCCGGTTTTCGTGTATACTGATTTTACAGGGCTTGTCCTCCTTACAGAAAAAGCGGGTCCTGTGGGGAAATCCCTTAGAACAAAACAAAATTCATCACAATGAATGAGAGGCGTGACTGCAATGAACAGTGTAATTAAAGGTGCAAGCTATATCCTTGCCCATACACCAGACATGGTAATGGAAAACGGTACTACCCAGACCACCGAGAAGGTTGTCAATCCGGGTTCCGAGTACCTCAAAGAGCTGCCGAACCATATCAGAACCTATGAGCAGGCTCTGGCTTATCTGCCAAACCAGACCTACATCGGCAACATGCATCCAGACGAGCTGGCAAAATATCCACAGCCATGGGTAGACACCACCGTTGAAGGCATGAACCAGAGAACCGGTAAATACGGCGAGATCATGCCTGAGGACGAGTTCTACATGCTGATGCAGTGCGTAGACGTTTTTGAGCTGGTCATGCTGGACAAGGAATTCGTTGCTGAGGTCAAAGACAGATTTGTTGCAAACCCAGTTATCGACGAGTCCATCGTTGCAAGAATTCACGAGGGTGTTGACCACTCCGAAATTGAGCACTTTGTAAACGACGAGCATGCTGAGCCACTGGTATACAATGGCAAGACCGTTGGTTTTGTCAAGAGAGCGCACGACGTTGACCCGAACCTGTCCGCTCACACCATGCTGGAGAACATGGTTACCAAAGCTTCCGCTGTCCTGTCCCTGCTGCACCTGATCCGCGTAACCGGTATCGATAAGAACGAGATCGACTACGTCATCGACTGCTGCGAGGAAGCCTGCGGCGATATGAACCAGCGCGGCGGCGGCAACTTCGCAAAAGCTGCTGCTGAGATTGCTGGCCTGAACAATGCAACCGGAAGCGACACCCGTGGCTTCTGCGCTGGCCCAACCCATGCATTCATCAGCGCTGCTTCTCTGGTAAAAGCTGGCACCTACAAACATGTTGTAGTAGTAGCTGGCGGCTGCACCGCGAAGCTGGGCATGAACGGTAAGGACCACGTTAAGAAAGGCCTGCCGATCCTCGAAGACATGATCGGCGGTTTCGCAGTTCTGCTGGGCGAAAACGATGGCGTTAACCCAGAAGTTGAGACCGAGCATGTTGGCCGCCACACTGTTGGCACCGGCTCCGCTCCACAGAACGTAATCTCCTCGCTGGTAACCAATCCTCTGGATGCTGCTGGCCTGAAGATCACCGACGTTGACAAATACTCTGCGGAGATGCAGAACCCAGATATCACCAAACCTGCCGGCGCCGGCGACGTTCCGCTTGCTAACTACAAGATGATCGCTGCTCTGGGCGTTAAGAGAGGCGAGCTGGAGAAGAAAGATCTGGCTACCTTCCCGGCTGAGCACGGTATGGTTGGATGGGCTCCAACTCAGGGCCATATTCCATCTGGTGTTCCGTACATCGGCGTTTGCCGCGACGACATCCTGGCTGGCAAAGTAAACAGAGCCATGATCATCGGTAAGGGCTCCCTGTTCCTTGGCCGTATGACCAACCTGTTTGACGGCGTATCCGTAATGATCACCAAGAACTCCGGCAAGACAGAAGAAGCTGCTGTATCTGAAGAGCAGATCAAGAGCCTGATCGGCAAGGCAATGAAAGACTTCGCTGCCTCCCTGCTGGTCGCTGCTGAAGAAGAATAATTTTGCAGCTGTTCTGCACGCTGTAAACTGAAAGGAATGAGGAGATCATTATGGCACAGATCGAAAAAATGATTGCCAAGACCTTCATGGACATTGCCAACGGTCTGGAAACCGGCTCCTTTGGAGCGCGTCCAAGAATCGCTGTAACTGGTCTGGGAAGCGAGCATGGCGAGGCAAACTCTGTCGAAGCGGCTGTCCTGGCTGCTGACAGAGGTGTTGATGTTACCCTCATCGGCACTGCTGAAAATGAAAAGTTCAACACCGTTAAGGTTTCGGACGAAGATGAAATGTACAAAGAGATGGAGAAGATGCTGGACAGCGGCGACATTGACGGCTGCGTCACCATGCACTATCCATTCCCGATCGGCGTTTCCACTGTAGGCCGCGTTATCACTCCTGGTAAAGGCAGACAGATGTTTATCGCCAACACTACCGGCACTTCTGCTGCGGAGAGAATCGAAGCGATGATCCGCAACACCATCGCCGGCATCATCACCGCGAAAGCTTGCGGTATCAAAAATCCAACCGTCGGCATCCTGAACGTTGATGGCGCCAGACA
Source organism: uncultured Oscillospiraceae bacterium (assembly GCA_900547455.1). Taxonomy (GTDB): domain Bacteria; phylum Bacillota; class Clostridia; order Oscillospirales; family Ruminococcaceae; genus Negativibacillus; species Negativibacillus faecipullorum. The sequence continues at coordinate 40,139 of URGV01000009.1, read as the reverse complement.
GTGCGAGGGCGCGCTCAAGGAGCTTCAGGCGAACGGTTATGACATCCACTTCGCAGAATCTTCCCGTGCAGACGGCGGCTGCGTCATGAGAGGCAACGACCTGCTGGTTGGTGCCTGCGACGTTATGGTTACCGATTCTCTTACCGGCAACATTCTGATGAAGATGATGTCTTCCTACTGCACCGGCGGCAGCTACGAGGCTGTTGGCTACGGTTATGGCCCGGGTATCGGCGAAGGTTATGACCGTCTGGTTATGATCGTTTCCCGTGCTTCTGGTGCTCCGGTTCTGGCAAACGCAATGGAATATGCTGCGACTCTGGTAAAGAACAATTATCGTGAGATTGCCAAGAAAGAGTACGAGGATGCTAAGAAGGCTGGTCTGGAGAAGATCATTGCTGCTCATAAACCAGTCAAGAAAGAAGCTTCTGAAGAAGTTGTAGAGTGCCCACCGAAGGAAGTTGTCACCGCGTCCATCGCTGGTATCGAGGTTATGGACCTGGAGGATGCTGTTCAGGCGCTCTGGAAAGCAAAGATCTATGCTGAGAGTGGCATGGGCTGCACCGGACCTTTGGTTATGATGTCCGAGGCAAATCACGACAAAGCTGTCGAGATTCTGAAAGCTGCTGGCTATATTTCCTAAGCGAAAAAGCAAAGGAAGAAATCGTTACAATACAGCCCGCATAAAGCTTTTTCATTCTTTTTAATCGTTACAGGCACACCCCTGCGGGGCGCTCTGATCAGGCGCTCCGCAGGGGTTGTGTTTTTAGGTGGGAACAGATGATGTTGTGCATCTTTAACAGAAACTTAACGCAAAATTCTTTTAAATGAACGAAATGTTAGAATTGAAAAAAATGGGCAAAAAAACGCAAAAAACACTTGCAAATCGGGCCGATCTGTTGTATTATAATTAAGCGTGACTGCACAAGATATGCGTTGAAGCGGGAGGTTGCTATCCAGTGCGATAGGGAATTTCCGCCGAGTATGTCCGATTTTAAACCGGGCGGCTTTATAACACTCTGCAAAGAGTTTCAGTCGTGACAAATAGCGAAAGCTGTGATTGTCTAAAGTCCCGGGTAAAGCTGCGTTTTAGCAGTTTGCCCGATTTTTTGTTTAGAAAATCAGGAAACACGCGGAAGCGTGTTCAATATAGAAACGCTCGCGAAGGAAACAACATCAGGTGTTGGCAGACAAACGTTTTCCTTGCCGGCCTTGTGGAAGCCGGGGAAAACAGGCGGCTGCAAAAGACGTCGTCCCACTCAAGAAAATGCTTTAAGGAGGCGATGATGTGGCAGTCAAAGAAAAAATCAGAATCAGACTGAAGGGTTTCGATTATCAGTTGGTAGACTCTTCCGCAGCAAAAATCGTTGAGGTGGTAACCAGAACAGGCGCTCGCGTGTCCGGCCCTATTCCGCTGCCAACCGAGAAAGAGGTAATCACCATCCTGCGTGCTGTCCACAAGGACAAGGATTCCCGCGAACAGTTTGAGATGAGAACCCACAAAAGACTCATTGACGTACTGAGACCAACACAGAAAACTGTTGAGGCTCTCAAGAGTCTTGAGCTCCCTGCAGGCGTAGAAATCGAAGTAAAGCTTTAATCTTAAAGCTTTCCACTGAAATTTAGGAGAACCGGAATTCCAGGTTTTCCGGCGCTCTTCCGAAAAGAAGAGAGGCTTGTCTGCAAAGGTAATGTTGACAGCGCAAAGCTGCCAACCAATAACCAATAGGAGGTATATACAATGCAAAAATGCATCGTAGGCAGAAAGCTGGGCATGACACAGCTTTTCGACGAGAATGGTAAGTTCATTCCCGTCACCGTAGTGGAAGCTGGCCCTTGTGTCGTCGTTCAGAAAAAGACAATCGAAAACGACGGTTACGAAGCCGTGCAGATCGGTTTTGGCGAGGTCACAAGCAAACATGTAAACAAACCTCTTCAGGGTCACTTCGCAAAGAGCGATGTTGCCATGAAGAAAGTGCTCAGAGAGTTCAGACTGGACGATTGCGCCGCCCTGAATGTAGGCGACCTGATCAAAGCTGACGTCTTTGCAAACGGCGACAAGGTCGACGTCTGCGGCACTTCCAAGGGTAAAGGTTACGCCGGCACAATCAAACGCTACGGCAACCACAGACTTAAAGAGACCCACGGTACCGGCCCGGTTGCCAGACACGCAGGCTCCAACGGCGCTTGCTCCGACCCGTCCCGCGTATTCAAGGGCAAACGTCTTCCAGGCCACATGGGCGCTGAAAGAGTTACAGTTCAGAACCTCGAAATCGTTAAAGTCGACGTTGAAAACAATCTTATCGCGATCAAGGGTGCTATTCCGGGAGCTAAAAACGGCGTAGTCTACATCACTGACAGCGTTAAGATGGCCTAAGGAAAGGAGGAAACACGATGCCACAGGTTACTGTATTTGATATGACCGGCAAGAGCGTTGGTGAAATGACCCTCTCCGATGCCATCTTCGGAATTGAACCGAACACTTCCGTTATGCACGCTGCGGTAGTCAACTATCTGGCAAACCAGCGTCAGGGCACACAGTCCACCCTCACCCGTTCCGAGGTTTCCGGCGGCGGCCGCAAACCATGGAAGCAGAAGGGTACAGGCCGTGCAAGACAGGGCTCCACCAGAGCTCCACAGTGGACACACGGCGGTATCGCGCTGGGTCCGAAGCCAAGAGACTACAGCTACACCCTGCCAAAGAAAGTTAAGAGACTGGCACTGAAATCCGCATTTTCCACCAAGGTTGCCGACAACGACCTGATTGTTGTAGACAACATCGCGGTTGAGGATTACAAGACCAAGACCGTTGTGGAGATGCTTTCCAAACTCGGCGCCGATAAGAAAGCGCTTATCGTTATGCCAGAGGTAGATCAGAAACTGATCAAGAGCGCAGCCAACATCCCGGGTGTCAAGACCGCGCTGGTAAACACCATCAATGTTTATGACATCCTCAACTGCGACAAATTCATTGTTGCAAAAAGCGCTCTCGAGAAGATCGAGGAGGTGTACGCATAATGAAAACTGCACACGATATCATCCTGAAGCCTGTTATCACCGAGGCTAGCATGCAGGGCATTGCAAACAAAAAGTACACCTTTCAGGTTGCTAAGGATGCAAACAAGATCGAAATCGCAAAAGCAGTTGCAGAACTGTTTGGCGTAAAGGTTGCCAAGGTTAACACCATCAACGTTAACGGCAAATATAGACGCCAGGGCATCAAGGGCGGCTACACTCCGGATTGGAAAAAAGCCATCGTAACCCTGACCGAGGATTCCAAGAGCATCGAGTTCTTCGATTCCATGATGTAATGCCCGAAGGGATAATCCTCCCAAGAAGTTATGTATGGGACAGCCTGAGAGCGTCCCGCGAAAACCCAAAAGGAGAGTGAAACCATGGCTATTAAATTCTATAAGCCAACGACATCCGGCAGACGTCAGATGACAACCACTGACTACTCCGAACTGTCCAAGGTTGCTCCTGAAAGAAGCCTGCTGGCTCCGCTGAAAAAGAATTCAGGACGTAACAGCTACGGTAGAATCACTGTTCGCCACCGTGGCGGCGGCAACAGAAGAAAATACCGCATCATTGATTTTAAACGCAACAAGGTAGACATGCCTGCAACCGTACTCACTCTGGAGTACGACCCGAACCGCTCCGCTCACATCGCGCTGGTTCAGTACGAGGACGGCGAGAAGAGATACATCATCGCTCCAAACGGCCTGAAGGTCGGCGATGTTATCGAGTCTGGCGCTAACGCAGACATCAAGACCGGCAACGCTCTGCCGCTGACCAACATCCCGGTTGGTACCTTCATTCACAACGTTGAGCTTTACCCAGGCAAGGGCGCACAGCTTGCGCGCGCAGCCGGCATCATGGCTCAGCTGATGGCAAAAGAAGGCAACATGGCGCTGATCAGACTGCCATCCGGCGAGCTGAGAAACGTTCCGGTAACCTGCATGGCAACCGTTGGCCAGGTAGGCAACATCGACCATGAAAACGTATCGATCGGTAAAGCTGGCCGTAAACGCCACATGGGTTGGAGACCAACCGTACGCGGTTCCGTTATGAACCCATGCGACCATCCGCACGGTGGTGGTGAAGGTAAATCCCCAGTCGGCCGTCCAGGCCCTGTTACTCCTTGGGGCAAACCTGCTCTTGGCTATAAGACCAGAAAGAAGAGCAACCGCTCCGACAAGTATATTGTCAAACGCCGCAACGACAAGTAATGCAGGCTGAAAGGAGACGCACTAATGGGTAGAAGTATTAAAAAAGGACCTTTTGTCCAGCCAGTCCTGCTCAAAAGAGTTAGGGAAATGAACGAAGCCGGTGAAAAGAGAGTTCTGAAAACCTGGAGCCGCTCCTCCACCATCTTCCCTGACTTTGTTGGACACACTTTTGCAGTTCATGACGGCCGCAAGCATGTTCCGGTCTATGTAACCGAGGATATGGTTGGCCACAAGCTGGGAGAATTTGCTCCTACAAGAACCTATAGAGGCCACGCCGGCGCCAAGAAATCCGGCAACTAAGCAAAGGCCGAGAGGAGGAAAACAAATGGAAGCAAGGGCTTACCTGAAATATGCCCGTATTGCACCACGTAAAGTGCAGATCGTGCTTGATCTGATCAGAAACAAGCCGACAAAATTGGCTTTGGCTATTCTGAAGCACACTCCAAAGGCCGCCTGCGAGCCGGTAGAGAAGCTTCTGAAATCCGCAATCGCCAACGCAGAGAACAATCACAACATGGACGTCAACAACCTGTACGTCGCTGAGTGCTATGTTGGCGAGGGCCCGATCCTCAAGAGAGTAAGACCAAGAGCACGGGGCAGAGCATTTAGAGTATTCAAGAGAACCTCGAACATCACGATCGTTCTCAAAGAAAAGGAATAGCCAAAGGAGGAGGTAAACTATGGGTCAAAAGGTTAATCCACACGGACTTCGTGTCGGTGTCATCAAAGATTGGGATTCCCGCTGGTTTGCTAAGGACGACGCTTTTGGCGATATCCTGGTAGAGGACTACAATCTGCGTAAGTTCCTGAAAAACAGCCTGCAGCTGGCAGGCGTGCCGCGCATCGAGATTGAGCGCGACGCAACCAAGGTAAGAATCCACATCCACTGCGCAAAACCGGGCATGGTTATCGGTAAAGGCGGCGCTGAGATCGAAAAGCTGCGCGCACAGTGCGAGAAGATTATCAACAAAAACAGAGAAGTTCCGGCAAAGGTCTTCATCAACATCGTTGAAGTAAAGCAGCCGGACAAGGATGCACAGCTTGTTGCTGAAAACGTTGCTTCCCAGCTGGAAAGACGTATCTCTTTCCGCCGCGCTATGAAACAGTGCATTGGCCGCACCATGAAGCTGGGTGCTCAGGGCATCAAGATCCAGGTTTCCGGCCGTCTGGGCGGAGCTGAGATTGCAAGAAGCGAGCATTACCATGAGGGAACCATTCCGCTGCAGACCCTGCGCGCGGACATCGACTATGGTTTCGCAGAGGCAAACACCACTTACGGCAAAATTGGCGTCAAGGTTTGGATCTACGCCGGAGAGGTTCTCCAGGCAGTAAAGAGACAGCCTCGTAAGGAAGGAGGCAAAAACTAATGCTTCTCCCAAAGAGAGTTAAATACCGCAGACAGCACAGAGGCCGCATGAAGGGTGCTGCTCACAAGGGCAACTATGTTGCTTACGGCGATTTCGGCCTGCAGGCTCTGGAGCCAAGCTGGATCACTTCCAACCAGATCGAGGCAGCTCGTATTGCGATGACCCGTTACATCAAACGTGGCGGTCAGGTTTGGATCAAGATCTTCCCACACAAACCAATCACTGAAAAACCTGCTGAAACCCGAATGGGTTCCGGTAAAGGTAGCCCGGAGTACTGGGTAGCAGTTGTAAAACCAGGCACCGTCATGTTCGAGATCGGCGGCGTTTCCGAAGAGCTCGCACGCGAGGCGATGAGACTGGCAATGTACAAACTGCCAATCAAGTGCAAATTCATCAAGAAAGAAGAAGCAAAGGAGAGTGAAAAGTAATGAAAGCTGTTGAGATCAGAAACTTGTCTGAAAAAGAACTTTCCGAGAAGCTTGTAGACTTGAAAGCTGAGCTTTTCCACCTCCGCTTCCAGCACGCCATTAACCAGCTTGAGAATCCGAAGAGAATTAAGGCTGTCAAAAAAGACATTGCCAGAATTTCCACGATTATCAAGGAAAACGCGATGAAGAACGCGCAGTAATTCTTGGAAGGAGGACGCAAGGTGGAAGAGAGAAACCTCAGAAAAACAAGGGTTGGCACCGTTGTCAGCAACAAGATGGACAAGACCGTTGTTGTTGCGGTAAAAGATAACGTTAGACACCCTCTCTACAAAAAGATCTTGAAACGTACCGTAACATTCAAGGCCCATGACGAGAACAACGCATGCGGTATTGGCGACAGGGTACAGGTTATGGAGACACGCCCGCTGTCCAAGGACAAACACTGGAGAGTTGTCGAAATAATCGAGAAGGCAAAATAGTTTTTATCACAGGCTATCTTGCAAAAGTTTTCTAAAAATAGAAATTTGACTTCAGTACAACCGAAAGGAGGGGACGCACTGTGATACAGATGCAGACCTATCTGAAAGTTGCCGACAATACCGGAGCAAAGGAACTGATGTGCATCCGCGTTCTGGGAGGCACCAGACGCAGATACGCCAACATCGGCGATGTCGTAGTTGCTTCCGTCAAGAAAGCTGCTCCAGGCGGTATGGTTAAAAAAGGCGACGTTGTTAAAGCAGTTATCGTTCGTTCCGTTAAGGGTGTAAGACGTGAAGACGGCACTTATATCCGCTTTGACGAGAACGCAGCTGTCATTATAAGAGAAGATAAAAATCCAAGGGGCACTCGTATTTTTGGCCCAGTGGCGAGAGAACTGAGAGACAAAGATTACCTGAAGATTCTCAGCCTTGCCCCAGAGGTTCTGTAGGAGGTGCTCAAGAGAATGAACGTACACGTTAAAACAGGCGACACCGTTGTTATCCTGTCCGGCAAGGATAAGGGCAAAAAAGGCAAGGTCCTGGCAGTAAGCCCGAAAGAAGGCAAGGTTATCGTCGAAGGCTGCAACATGATCAAAAAGCATGTAAAGCCGCGCCGTATGGGTGAGCAGGGCGGTATCGTTGACGCGGAAGGCGCCATGTATGCCTCCAAGGTAATGCTGGTTTGCCCCAAATGCGGCAAGCCAACCAGAATTGCCCATAAGATCCTGGCAGACGGCACAAAAGCCCGCCTTTGCAAAAACAGCGATTGTGGCGAAACATTCTAATTAGGAGGAGAAAACATGGCAAAGCTTAAAGAGACCTATGTGAAAGATATAGCGCCGGCTTTGTACAAAAAGTTCGGCTATAAAAGCGTCATGCAGATTCCTAAGCTGGATAAGGTAGTCGTAAACGTTGGCTGTGGCGAGGCTAGAGACAACCACAAGATTATCGACGCAATCATGGCAGACCTGGCAACCATCACCGGCCAGAAAGCTGTTCCTTGTGCAGCGAAAAAATCCGTTGCGAACTTCAAACTTCGTGAAGGCATGATTATCGGCGCAAAAGTTACCCTGAGAGGCGACAGAATGTACGAGTTTGTAGACAGGCTCTTCAACGTTGCTCTCCCGCGCGTAAGAGACTTCAGAGGCATCAACCCGAACGCTTTTGATGGCCGCGGCAACTACAGCCTGGGACTCAAAGAGCAGTTGATCTTCCCTGAGATCGAATACGACAAGATCGACAAGGTTCGCGGCATGGACATTGCGTTCGTAACAACCGCAAAAACAGACGAGGAATCCCGCGAGCTGCTCACTCTGATGGGCGCTCCGTTCGCGAAGTAAGGAGGAAAAGGTTCAGTGGCTAAAACATCGAAAAAGGTAAGTCAGAAAAGAACACCTAAATACTCTACTCGCGCGTATAATAGATGCAAAATCTGCGGCAGACCACACGCTTATCTGCGCAAATTCGGCATTTGCAGAATTTGCTTCAGAGAGCTGGCTTACAAGGGCCAGATCCCAGGCGTGAAAAAGGCGAGCTGGTAAGCACGAGCAAAGGAGGTTGACGTCATGCAAATTACTGATAAAATCGCTGATATGCTGACTCGTATCAGAAACGCAAACGCAGCGAAACATGACACGGTTGATGTACCATCTTCCAACATGAAAAAAGCAATTGCACAGATTCTCCTGGATGAGGGCTACATCAAAGGCTTCCAGATTGTAGACGATGGTAAGCAGGGAGTTATCCGTATCACCTTGAAATACGGTCTGGGCAAAGAGCCTGTCATCACAGGCCTGCGTAGAGTTTCCAAACCGGGACTGCGCATTTACACCAGCTGCAAGGAAATGCCGAAGGTTATGAATGGCATGGGCATCGCGATTATGTCCACCCCAAAGGGCATCATGACCGACAGACAGGCTCGTGTTGAGAACGTCGGCGGCGAAGTTCTTGCATTTGTTTGGTAAGGAGGTGCACAAGAATGTCTCGAATTGGTAGAAAACCTGTTGTGATCCCTGCAGGGGTTGAGGTAAAACTGGACGGCCACACCCTGACCGTAAAAGGTCCAAAGGGCACCCTGACCAGAACCTTCCACAACAGAATGAACATCGCGGTTGAGAACAACGAGATCATCGTTACCCGTCCAACCGACGACAAAGAGGACAGAAGCTTACACGGCCTTACCAGAACCCTGATCCACAACATGGTGGAGGGTGTCACCAACGGCTTTAAGAAAGAGCTGGAGATCAACGGTGTTGGTTACAGAGCTTCTAAAGAAGGCAAAAACCTGGTCATGATCCTCGGTTACTCCCACAAGGTAGTAATGCCTGAGATCGAAAACATCAGCATCGAGGTACCAGGCCCGAACAAGATCGTGATCAGCGGTCCAGACAAACAGGTCGTAGGACAGTTTGCTGCAAAGGTTCGTGAAAAACGCAAACCGGAGCCATATAAGGGCAAAGGTATCAAATATGTTGACGAAGTTATCATCCGCAAGGAAGGTAAAGCTGGTAAAGGCAAATAATTAAAGGGAGTGAATCGAAATGGTGAAAAAGCTTGATAGCAACGCTGCTCGGCTTAAAAGACACAAAAGAGTCAGAGCAAAGATCAGTGGCACACCTGAGCGTCCACGCCTCAACGTATTCCGCTCCGCAAAACACATCTACGCCCAGATTATTGACGATGTCACCGGAACCACTCTGGTAAGCGCATCTTCGATGGATAAAGGTTTTGAAGGTTTTGGCGGTAACAAGGAAGCAGCCGGCAAGGTTGGCAAGAGCATTGCGAGCAAAGCTCTCGAGAAGGGTATTTCCGAGGTTGTATTTGACCGCAGCGGTTACATTTACCACGGCCGTGTAAAAGAGCTGGCTGAAGCAGCCCGCGAGGGCGGCCTCAAATTCTAACGAGGAGGGATACTTTTGACTCGCATTGACGCTTCTACACTTGAACTGAGTGAGAAAGTAGTAGCCATCAACCGTGTAGCAAAGACGGTTAAGGGCGGCCGTGTCATGAAGTTTGCAGCGCTGGTAGTTGTCGGCGACGGCAACGGCATCGTTGGCTTCGGCACAGGCAAGTCCGCAGAGGTACCGGACGCAATCAGAAAAGGTATCGAGGACGCAAAGAAAAACCTGATCAGAGTTTCTCTGAAAGGCACCACAATCCCGCACGAGATCATCGGCGAGTTCGGCGCAGGCCGCGTGCTGATGAAACCGGCTCCACAGGGTACCGGCGTTATCGCTGGCGGTCCTGTTCGTGCCGTGCTGGAAGTTGTTGGCATCAAGGACATCCGTACCAAGTGCCTGCGCTCCAACAATCCGACCAATGTTGTTAACGCAACCGTTCGTGGTCTGGCAGCGCTGAGAAACGCAGAAGAGGTTGCCGCAATCCGTGGCAAAACTGTAAAAGAAATTCTTGGATAAGGGAGGAAGCAACCATGGCAAACCTGAAGATCAAATTGGTTCGCGGCTTTCAGGGCCGCAAGGATGACCAGATTGCTACCGCTCATTCCCTTGGACTGAGAAAGATCGGCAACGAGGTTATCCAGCCGGATAACGCAGCCACCAAAGGCAAAATCAAAAAGATTTCCCACCTCGTAGAGGTAACCGAAGCTTAAGATAGAGGAGGTGCAGCACAATGAAATTGCACGAACTTTCCCCGGCTCCCGGCTCTACCAAAAAAGCCTTTCGCGTAGGCAGAGGTGCGGGTTCCGGTAACGGTAAAACAGCAGGCAAAGGACACAAGGGCCAGAAAGCCCGTTCCGGCGGCGGCGTACGGCCAGGTTTTGAAGGCGGCCAGATGCCACTGCAGAGACGTATTCCTAAGAGAGGCTTCAACAACATCTTTGCAAAACAGTTCGCTATCGTGAACGTAAGCGACCTGGAGCGTTTTGACAACGATACCGTTGTTACCGAGGAGCTTCTCGTTCAGACCGGCCTGGTTAAAAAGGCGCTGGACGGCGTCAAGATTTTGGGCAACGGCGACCTGAGCAAAAAGCTCACTGTGAATGCCACAGCATTCTCCGCTTCTGCCAAAGAAAAAATTGAAAAGGCAGGCGGAAAGGCTGAGGTGATCTAGGATGTTTGAAACCATCAAAAATGCCTGGAAACTGCCTGACTTAAAGAAAAGAATCTGCTTCACCCTGCTCATCATCGTTGTATTCCGTTTCGGTGCGGCGCTGCCGGTTCCGTTTCTGGACGCTTCGGTGATGCAGGGGTTCGGTGATGGCAACCTGCTGGGATTTTTAAATATGCTCACCGGTGGCGCGTTCCAGAACGCAACGCTGTTTGCACTTTCCATTTCCCCATACATCACCGCATCCATCGTAGTTCAGCTGCTGGCTGTCGCCATTCCTGCTCTTGAGCAGATGTCGAAGGAAGGGGCTGAAGGCCGCAAGAGACTCAACAAGATTTCCCGCTATGTCACCATCGCTCTGGCGCTGATCCAGTCCTATGCTTACTACAGAATGCTGGACAGCCGCGGTGCAGTTATGGATGGTGGAAACACCTTCAGCAATGTGCTCATCTGCCTGACCATCGTTGCCATGTTTACTGCTGGCGCCATGATCTGTGTCTGGCTCGGCGAGCAGATTGATGACAGAGGCATCGGCAACGGTATCTCGATGATCCTGTTTGCCGGTATCGTTTCCAGAGGCTCTTCGGTTGTTGTCATGATGTGGCAGTACCTGGTACTCGGTTACGAGAACCTTGTGGCAGGCGCAACCGCTTCGGGTCTGCGTTACCTGATCGGCGTTCCAGCGCTGGTAGTTATCTTTGTTATCCTGATCGGCTTCATCGTTCTGATGACCAAGGCGGAGCGCAGAATCCCGATCCAGTATGCAAAACGTGTTGTAGGCCGCAAAATGTATGGCGGACAGTCCAGCTACATTCCGGTCAACGTCAACATGTCTGGCGTTATGCCGATCATCTTTGCAAGCTCCCTGATGGCAATCCCTGGAACAATCGCGGCTTTCATTCAGCCGGAAGAGGGAAGCTTCTGGGCAAGCTTTTTGCAGATCTTTAACTACAACAGTGGCTTTTACGCATTTTTGTATTTCATCCTGATCATTGCCTTTGCGTATTTCTATGTGGCCATCCAGTACAATCCAGTTGAGATGGCAAACAACCTCAGAAAGAACAATGGCGCAATCCCAGGCATCCGTCCTGGCAAACCCACTTCAGACTTTATCGGCAGAATCATCTCCAAGGTTACATTGCTTGGCGCGATGTTCTGTGCGGTAGTCGCAATCCTTCCAATCGGCATTGCAGCTCTGACCAATATCCAGGGTGTGTCGCTGGGAGGTACCACCATCATCATTATCGTCGGCGTCGCGCTGGATACTGTAAAACAGCTTGAGTCGGAAATGATGATGCGTCACTATAAAGGTTTCCTGGAATAATTTGTTTCCAGAAAGGGGATCTGTCCTATGAACATTATACTTCTCGGAGCGCCCGGTGCCGGAAAGGGTACCCAGGCGGAAAAAATCTGTGAGTATTGTCATATTCCTCAGATCAGTACCGGCAATATCATCCGCGCGGCTATGAAAAACGGAACAGAGGCCGGTCAAAAGGCACAGGAATTCGTTCATGCAGGTAAACTGGTGCCAGATGCAGTAGTGATTGAAATGGTGAACGAACGTCTGAAACAGGATGATTGCAAAAACGGTTTTATCCTCGACGGTTTTCCTCGGACGGTGCCGCAGGCACAGGCCCTGCAGGAAATGGGCGTCGAGATCGATCATGTGATCGACATTGAAGTTCCTGATGAGACGATCATGCAGCGGCTGACCGGCCGACGCGTGTGCGGCGAGTGCGGCGCATCTTACCACATCATCAACAATCCGCCAAAGGTGGAAAATGTGTGTGACAAGTGCGGTCACGAGCTGATTATCCGCAAGGATGACCACCCGGACACTGTCAAGGACAGGCTGCAGGTTTACCACGAACAGACCGAACCACTTAAAGACTTCTATGAAAAGCGGGGTCTTCTCTATATGATCGAGGGGACCAGACCGGTTGAGCAGGTCACAAAGGACGTGCTCAATGCGTTGGGAGTCCAGTCTGCTTTGGAGGCTTAAACCCCATGGTTGTGCTCAAAACAAGCAAAGAATTATCCGATATGAAGCTCTCCTGCAAAATCAGCGCCCAGGCGCTGCGGCTTGCAGGACAGCTGATTAAACCGGGCGTGTCCACGGCGTATGTGGACAAAATGCTTCATGAGTTCATCCTTGCCCAAGGAGCAAAGCCCACCTTTTTGCACTATGGCGGTTTTCCTGCCGCGTGCTGCATCTCGGTCAACGACGAGGTCATCCACGGCATTCCTTCTGACCGAATCATTCAGGAAGGGGACATCGTCAGCGTCGACGTCGGCGCAGCCATTGGAGGCTACACCGGCGACAACGCGGCAACCTTTGCCGCAGGCAAGGTTACCGCGCAGGCGCAGCGGCTGATGGACGCCACAAGGGAGTGCCTTTACCGGGCAATCCAGGCGGCGCAGCCGGGCAACCGGTTGGGAGACATCGGCTTCGCAGTGCAGTCCTGTGCCGAAAGCCACGGCTTTTCGGTGGTGCGGGACTATGTGGGCCACGGCGTCGGACATGAGCTCCACGAGGACCCAGCGGTGCCAAACTATGGCACACCGGGTCAGGGGCTGAGGCTTTTGCCGGGCATGACCATCGCCATCGAGCCGATGATCAACGCCGAGGGCAGCGCGGTCCGCACAAGACGCGACGGCACGGTGGTAACAAAAAGCGGCAGCCTTTCGGCCCACTTTGAACACACCGTCGCCATCACTTCTTCCGGTCCGGTCATTATGACCAGGCCTTAAGGGTGAAAGAGATGATCAAGCAAGGCTCTATCGTCAAGCCGACAGCCGGCAAAGCACAGAACCGTTACTTTGTGGTGCTGAGCATCGAGGGACGCCGGGCAGCCATCTCGGACGGGAGAAAGAGAAAGCTGCAAAATCCCAAGCAAAAGGGAATTGTCCATTTGCAGGATACCGGCTGCCAGCTGGACCTGTCGGAAGTGACGACCAACAAACAACTCAGAAAAGCATTGCGTGAAAAGGGCTTTTTCAGGGATCCTTCCCTGTAGGGCCAAACGCCAGAAGGAGGTTTTTTACTTGTCCAAGGAAGACGTAATCGAAATTGAAGGCAAGGTTCTGGAAGCTTTGCCGAACGCTCAATTCAAAGTTGAGCTGCCAAACGGCCACGTGATTTTAGCCCACATCTCCGGCAAGCTGAGAATGAACTTCATCAGAATCCTTCCCGGTGATAAGGTGACGGTGGAGATGTCCCCGTACGACCTGCAGAAGGGCCGCATCACCTGGCGTTCCAAATAAATCCAAAGTTAAGGGTAGAAGTTTTTTCCTGGAAAAGGCTTCATGACAAGGAGGTAGTTTCAAATGAAAGTAAGACCTTCCGTTAAACCCATGTGCGAAAAATGCAAAATCATCAAACGCAAAGGACGCATTATGGTAATTTGCAGCAACCCGAAACACAAACAGCGTCAGGGTTAATCGAATCGATCACCCGACACAAAAAGGGATATGCAAGACCGATATAATGGAGGTGCAACAAAAGTATGGCTCGTATCGCTGGTGTAGACCTGCCTCGCGAGAAGCGGATTGAGATCGGACTGACCTATATCTACGGTATCGGCAGAAAGTCCGCAAACGACATCCTGGCGGCAACAGGCGTAAATCCTGATGTCAGAGTCAAGGACATGGACGAGGATGACGTTACAAAGCTCAGAGATTATATTGATAAACATTTTGTTGTTGAGGGCGACCTGCGTCGTGACGTCGCACTTGACATCAAACGTCTGATTGAGATCGGATGCTACAGAGGCGTTCGTCACAGAAAAGGCCTGCCGGTAAGAGGTCAGAGAACCAAGACCAATGCCCGCACAAGAAAAGGCCCGAAGAAGACCATCGCCAACAAGAAGAAGTAAGGGGAGGGATATTGAGAAATGGCTAAAGTTAACAACGCTAAGAAAGCCACCACACCAAGACGTCGTGAGCGCAAAAACATTGAGCGCGGCGCTGCTCATATCCAGTCTACTTTTAACAATACCATTGTTACTATCACAGACACACAGGGCAACGCAATTTCCTGGGCAAGCGCGGGCGGTCTGGGCTTCAGAGGCTCCAGAAAATCCACCCCATTTGCTGCACAGACCGCTGCGGAGACCGCTGCAAAGGCTGCGATGATCCACGGCCTCAAATCTGTGGAAGTATTTGTTAAAGGTCCGGGCGCAGGACGTGAGGCTGCCATCCGCGCACTGCAGGCAGCTGGTCTGGAAGTAAACATGATCAAGGATGTTACTCCAATCCCACACAACGGATGCCGTCCGCCAAAGAGAAGAAGAGTGTAATTAAGGAGGAACCAAAACTATGGCAAAGAACAGACAGCCAGTCCTCAAGCGTTGCAAAACGCTGGGCCTTTCCCCGGCCGTCCTTGGTTACTCCAAGGAGACCCGCCGCAATCCAAAGCAGATGCGCCGCAAACAGTCTGAGTACGGCCTGCAGCTGAATGAGAAACAGAAAGTTAAATTCATCTATGGCGTCCTGGAAAAACAGTTCCACGCTTACTATGAAAAGGCTGAGCGTAAGAACGGCGTAACCGGTGAGATCCTGCTGCAGGAGCTGGAGCGCCGCCTGGACAACGTTGCTTACCGCATGGGCTTTGCCAGCTCCCGCCGCGAGGCTCGTCAGCTGGTAGGTCATGGACACTTCACCGTAAATGGCCATCGCGTAAACATCCCATCCTTCCAGGTAAAACCGGGCGATGTGGTTGCCGTTTGCGAGAAATCCCGCAACAGCACAAAATTTAAGACCCTGGTCGAGGAGCTGGGCAAGAACCCGACTCCAAAGTGGATCGAGAAAGAAGCTGGCTCTTTTGAGGGCAAGATTGCTGCCATGCCAGCCCGCGACGATATCGACTATGAGGTCAACGAGCAACTGATCGTTGAGTTGTACTCCAAATAATAAGGCGCGCTTTCTTTTGGAAAGGACAATTCTTTTTTGGAAGAGGCTCGTCCGTCTTATTGAGTTGGTGAACAAAAATCAATCAGCATGGGAACGCGAAAATAACGGCGGCCCCAAAGCCGCTGCCATTTAAGGGGGGTTAAAATGGTAAAGATAATCGAACCAAAGATTGAGACCGCAGAACTTAAATCTGATGGAACATACGGCAGATTTGTTGTGGAACCGCTTGACAGAGGTTTTGGCATAACATTAGGCAACAGCCTGAGACGTGTGTTGCTCTCCTCGCTTCCTGGTGTTGCAGTCACATCGATTAAAATTGATGGCGTACAACACGAATTCTCAACTATCGAGGGTGTGAAAGAGGACGTCACCGAGATCGTTCTCAACATCAAGGGCCTAACTGCAAAGCTTTATTGCGATGGCCCGAAGATCGTTTACATCAACGCAGAGGGAGAAGGTGAGGTCACTGCCGGTTCCATCCAGTGTGACGCCGACGTTGAGATCCTGGACCCCAGCATGCACATCGCTACCCTGGGACCAAACGCTGTCCTGCGCATGGAGATTGTGCTGGATAAAGGCCAGGGCTATGTTTCTTCTGAAAAGAACAAGCAGATTGCCCGGGACAAAAGCAGCGACAAATCCATCCAGGATAAAACCCAGGTGGATAAAATGTCCCTCAATAAGATCTACATCGACAGCATCTACACCCCTGTCTTAAAGGTAAACTATACTGTCGAAAATACGCGTGTTGAACAGATCACCGACTATGACAAGCTGACGCTGGAGGTTTGGACCGATGGCACCATCTCCGCAAAGGAGGCGGTCAGCCTTTCCGCGAAGATCCTGACCCGGCAGCTCAATCATTTTGTTGATCTTTCCGAAGAGGTAAGCAACACCGAGATCATGGACACCCAGGAGGATACCGGCAAAGAGAAGGTTCTGGAAATGACCATCGAGGAACTCGACCTTTCCGTTCGTGCCTTCAACTGCCTCAAGCGCGCGGGTGTCAACACCGTTGCCGACTTGATCAACAAGTCGCAGGATGAGATGATGAAGGTCAGAAACCTGGGTAAAAAGTCTTTGGAAGAGGTTCTTGCAAAGCTCGATTCCCTCGGATTCAGCCTTAACAAGAGTGACGAATAGTTGAGATACATTCCATAATCCATGAAAAAGGAGTGAATTTGGATGCCAGGCACCAGAAAACTCGGCAGAGTTACTGCGAGCAGAACGGCTATGCTTAGAGCAATGGTTACCTTCCTGCTGGAAAACGGCAAGATTGAAACCACAGTTACCAGAGCAAAAGAGGTCAAGGCAATGACTGAAAAGATCATTACCAAGGCTAAAGAAAATGATCTGCATTCCAAGCGTCAGGTTTATTCTTACGTTACAAAGGAAACCGTCGCAAAGAAGGTCTTTGATGAGATTGCTCCAAAATATCAGGAGAGAAATGGCGGTTACTGCCGCATCATCAAGATCGGTCCTCGTCGCGGCGACGCAGCGGAGATGGCGATCATCGAACTGATCTAGGTTATCTGCTTTTTTACGTGGTGGATATACCACCGGATATATCGATATAACCGGTCTTGCGAAAAAATTTTTCGCAAGGGTGGGGACAGAGCGAATGTCCCCTTGACATACACTAAGATTCTGTGCTATTATGTACAGGTAACGATTTTCCATGGCACTTTTCGGGTAAAGCCGATTGTGATCAGGTTGGCTTGTGGATGGACGCATCCGCCTGGTGAGGGTCATGGGGGAAAAAGCTCCGGGACGCCGGAGCTTTTTTCTTATCCTTTTTTCGAAGGAAGGAGTGATGTGGCTGTGATTGACAATCCAACCCTGCAAGTTTTAAACAACCGTGTCTCGCTGCGAGTCTATGAGCAGCGGGAAATTTCCCAGGAAACGCTGGACGTCATTCTGGAGGCGATGATGCGCGCCCCAACAGCGGGCAACCAGATGCTGTATTCGGTCATTGTGGTGCGCGACCAAAAGACCAAGGAGATCCTTGCTCAAACCTGTGATCATCAGGCTTTTATCGCCACTGCACCGGTCATCCTGATCTTCTTGGCGGACCATCAGCGCTGGTTTGATTACTACCGCCTCAATGGAGTGGCCGAATATTGCGATCGCGAGGGGCTGCAGTTTGAAGCGCCGCAGGAATCCGACCTGCTGCTGGCCATCGAGGACGCAATGATTGCAGCACAGAACGCGGTCATCGCCGCAGAGTCGATGGGGATCGGCTCCTGCTACATCGGGGATATTGTGGAGAATTATGAGGTGCATCGGGAATTGTTCGACCTGCCGGACTGGGCATTCCCCATAGGTATGCTGTGCCTGGGTTACTACCGTGAGAACCACCTGAAAAAATTGCGCGACCGTTTCGATAAACAATATATTGTTTTCGACGAAAAGTATAAACATCTGACCGAGGAGGAGTATCGCCAGATGTTTGCTCAGGAGGAGAAGCGGTATCATCCCGATAATCCATACCGCGCCGACAATTTCGCACAGGCATTTTATGCGCGAAAGACAGGCGCGGCCTTCAGCAAAGAGATGGCGCGTTCAGTTAGAGTGGCGATGAAACAGTGGGACGGCAGGCTGCTCAATGCAAAAGTTTCAAACAAAAAGGATAGTTGATATCAAAATATACAAATCGTATTTTCTCTATCCAGAAAAATAAAGATCAAAAGAGACGGGCAGAAGGAAAAACTTTTTGCCCGTTTCTTTTTGATTAAACAGATTGTATAAATGATTGATAATATAATAATTATGGACAAATAGAAAGACATAATTCCTGAAATTTGATTCAAATTAGAAGAAAAAAGTATAGTATTTACTATATGGATGTGTTACAATAAAAAATACATAGACCAAACTGTTTTTGGGACAAGGACTTTTTTTATAAATCAGTAAAATTTTCAGGAGGAATACGTGGTATGCTTTTGATCAGGCAGGCAGCAGTGTACGCGCCGGAATATCTGGGAGTGCGGGATGTCCTGGTGTGTGGCAGCGTCATCGAAGCGGTGGAGGAACAGATTGAGGGAGAGCTTCCGTTCTGTAAAGTAATCGACGGCAGGGGGAAAAAGTTAACTCCGGGTTTTATTGATCCCCATGTTCACATCACCGGTGGAGGGGGAGAGGGCAGTTTTCATACTCAGGTGCCGCCAGTCAAGCTTTCAGAGCTGCTGCAGGGCGGTGTGACCTCACTGGTTGGCCTGCTTGGCACCGATGGCATCAGCCGCAATATGGAGAGCCTGCTGGCCCGGGGAAAGGCACTCAAGGAAGAGGGCCTGACCGTCTATCTCTGCACTGGCTCTTACGGCTATCCCAGTGTCACCCTCACCGGGGATATCCGCAAGGACATTATGTTTGTAGAGGAAATTATCGGCGTCAAGCTGGCCCTCTCCGATCACCGCGCGCCCAATGTCACATTGGATGAGCTGGTCCGTCTGGCCAGCGACGCGCGGGTGGCGGGTATGCTTTCCGGAAAGTGCGGGATGATCACCTTACATATGGGCAGCGATGACCGCACACTGTCGTTGGTTGAGCAGGCGCTGGAGACAACCTCGATTCCGATTAAAATTTTCCATCCCACCCACGTCACCCGCAGCCACAAGCTGCTGGGAGAGGCCTTCGATTTTGCAAAGCAGGGCGGCTTTATCGACATGACCTGCGGCAGCAAGGGGGAGGGCGCCCCCTCACGGTGCGTGATGAAGGCAAAGGAGCAGGGGGTCCCGCTGCAAAATATCACCTTCAGTTCAGATGGCATGGGCAGCTGGTCGACCTACGATGAGGCCGGCAATCTTTTGCGCATCGGCTACTCGGCGGTCGACACCGTCTATCAGGAGATCAAGCGGCTGGTGCAGGAATATAAGATGCCGCTGGAGGAGGCACTCTGCTTTGGAACCAGCAATACCGCCCGCGCACTTGAGATTGAACGCAAAAAGGGCCACATCGCGCCCGGCATGGATGCGGACCTGCTGCTGATGGACGAGGATCTGACGATGAACACCGTCATTGCCGGTGGTCAGATCATGATGGAGAACCATGTCCTGCTCAAGAAGGGAACATACGAAGCAGAATAGAAGTGTACGGATGGCTTTCTGGTGAGGGATTTTCCCTGCCAGAAAGCCATTTTTGATAGAAAGAATTTCTTGCCCGAAAGCAGCTGCTTTCTTTGCAATAAACTGAAAAATTTTCCGCAGACTTTCATAAAATTTTACAAAAAACCGGCAGAAATCGAGGTTGAGATGTGCTATAATGATGTTGTCAATAATCAAGCAGGAGTTGACGGACCAATGACTTATCAGAGAGAGACCCTATCTTGTAAAGAGGTACAACACAACGGCTGGTTTTGCTGAGAGCGTGCGAGTTTTGCGCCCGCTGTTGGTAAACCGGCCTTTTTGTTTGAGCGAAAGGAGTGCTTTTTCATGATTCCATGTAAGAAAACCTGTGCGGATTATTACGAGGGCTGCCATAAAAACTGCGAGAGATGGAAGCATTTTCTGCAGCAGAGCAGCGCCGAAAGGAAGGAGAAAAAAGCGTATCTGAACGCTTACAACGAGCTGTGCAGCACCATCGTCCGCCAGTGCCGCGCCAATACGCTGCGGCATTCCTATTGGGCATAGTGTGCAAGGCAAAATGCTGACTGAAATAGAAATCCCTGCATATTTGCAGGGATTCTTTTTGTAAGGATGAAATAGCGAGGCTTATTTCACCTTTTTGTGATGGGGGATTCTCTCCCGGAATGCAAAACCCCCGCAGCGAAAATCCTATTCGCTGCGGGGGTTTTGCTGCATAGGGCAGTTTTATAACGATTTGAGTTTTTCCAAAATGACCTCGTCGGCGGGGCAGAAGGCAAACTGGCCGATCTCGCCGGGCGTTATCCAGCGCATGTCCTGGTGCTCCAGAAGCTGCGGGACACCCGAGCGGATGGAGGCATTCAGGAGGGTGAGGTGCACCGTCAGGTCGGGGTAGGTGTGGGTGACTTCCATAAAGACCTCGCCGGGCTGGACGGTGATGCTAAGCTCCTCCCGGCACTCTCGGATGAGAGCCTCTTCCTTGCTCTCTCCCGGCTCCACCTTGCCGCCGACAAATTCCCACAAAGAGCCGCGCGCCTTGTGGCGGGGGCGCTGGCAGATCAGAAAGCGGCTGCCTTCCCAGATCAGGGCGGCGACCACCTCGGTCGGGATGATATTCTTATCCAATGTAGGTCATCACCTCGTCGAGCGGTTTGCGCTTTTTGGGGCGCAGCGCGTCGGTGGCGGCATAGCCGACTGCAACCACCAGCAGCACCCGTTTGGGCTCGGTGATGCCCAGGCTGTCCAGCAGCATCTTCTGGTCGAAGGAGCCCATGATGCAGGTGGAAAGTCCCTGCTGGGTGGCAGCGTAGCACAGCTGAGAGACCGACAGGCCGATATCGATGTGGGCGTATTTCTGGTTCGGCTCCTTGCCGCCGATCAGGTAAGCGTCCTCCTCACAGACGATGACAAAGGCCGGGCAGTTGTTGGTGAACTTATTTAAGCCGGCGGTCTGGGTGGCTGCGGCGACCAGCGGGGATTTTTCCGGGTCGTTGACCACAATGTAGCTCCACGGCTGGGAGTTGCAGGCCGAGGGGGCCAGCTGCGCGGTCTGGATACACTTGACCAGCTGCTCCCTGGTGGGGCGGCGGTCTGGGTTATAGTTGCGGCAGCTCTCGCGGCTGCTGACAAGCTCAAAATAATCGGACATGGCAAAGACTCCTTTCAGGTGGGCTGCGCGACAGGCAGGTTTACTCCTTGTCGGCTTTTTCGGCTTTTTGCTTTTTCTTGAGCGCCCGCTCCCGCTGCGCCTCCTCCAGAATTTTGTCCGCGTCCTTGCGCAGCAGGTAGATGCAGGCGCCGCATCCGCCGACCAGCAGGTCGAAGAAGAGAATATCCAGCAGCGAAGGCAGTCTGCCGTTGTAGCGCAGGCTGGTCAGGGTAACCAGGATGGTTGTGACAATGACCAGGGACACGATCCAAAATTTGGAGGACTGAATGCGCTTTTTGCGCGGGGGGACCTCACAGGAGGTATCGGGCTGTTTTTCTTCGGTCATGATTTTCCCTCCAAGGGTGGGTTTTGATTCTATTTTAGAGGATTTTGCAGGGGAAGTCAAGGAAGAAGTTTTTGTGCAGAGGGCGGGGCTGCGCCCCGTCCTCTGCGCTCCTCCCCGTATGGGGGCGCTCCGCCCCTCCACCCCGGGGGTTTTTGCGGGACTGGTAGTCCCTGCACCCACCTTTTTGGGCGCTCCGCCCCAAGCCCCGGCCTACTTTCTCGCGTAGAGAAAGTAGGCAAAGATACGCCAGGAACCTCCTGGTTCCTGGACCTCCGGCACAAGGGGGAGGACCCCCTTGGATTCCCCCGCCTTCTGCCCTAGCGGTATTGGTGGAGGGGGTACAGGGTTTGCGGCATCCTCGGGGGCGGTGCGGCAGAGCGGGCTGCCGATAGCCTTTCCCCCTTATCCAGCAAAAAAACTGCTGTAAGCTCGGTGGGCTGTACAGGCCGTACATGGCAGAGCGGGCCGATTAGGGGGCAGGAGCTGTTCCCCGATGAGGGGGATGGGAACAGGGAATGGGAACAAGGGAACAAACATCTCTTTCTCCTATATATCCATTTCTATATATATCTTTTATAAATAATAGATATTTGTTCCCATCAAGGTTTGTTCCTTCTTCAAAAAACCGCACAACAAAGCCATTTGTTTGATTCTTGCGGTTTCGTAAAAATGGGAACAAACTAGGGAACAGAGATAGGAACGGGCATGGGAACAAACTGGGAACCGGCTGCTGTTTAGCGGCCTATTTATGAATAATCTATTGCCAGAATAAGACCGAATTGATTTTACAACTACCAAAATAACCTCCGTTCCCATCCCCTGTTCCCATCTCATTCCCATCAAGCCACCCCTCCCGCGCCACGGTTTGAAAGCAGTGGGTGTTTCCTCCATGGAGCTCTAGGAGAAAGAAATGCCAATTGCTCGCACAATCTCAAAGTGGCAAATCCAGCTAGGCTAGTGCCGCTTACCCTTTCTGGGGGGAGCGACGCAAAGCGTCGCTGGGGGGATGGGACTGAAAAGTGGAACACTTTTCAGTCGGCCCCCCAACGGGGTCCAGGGGCAGCGCCCCGGCACGCCTTTGGTTCCTTTCGTCGTGAAACGAAAGGAACCCCGGGTGTGGGCCGGGTAGGCCCACCCATAGGTGGAGCGCAGAGGAGGGCTTTGCCCTCCTCGCATTGGTGGGTGCTGGGGCTCTCGGCCCCTGCAAAAAAAAACCGAGGGGAGCCGCAGTACCCCCTTCACCTATACCCCGAAACGAACAAAAAGTTGCACCCCAACGTGCAACCGGCAAGGAAAAAATCTCCCCTCCGCGGGGAAAAATCTGCGCTGCGCAGTAGCTGAAACGCGAATTGGGCGCGCCATCATGGCACAAAAAAGCGAGGGAATTTTCCCTCGCTTTTTTGCTGCATATTCGAAGTTTAGTGGAGCTTTTGATATTCCTTCTCATAGTCGCGCCCCATGTTGCGGCTGTGCTTGGCGCAGTAGGCTTCGGAGATTTCCTGCGGGGTGACGCCGTAGCGCAGCAGGGTGTCGAAGTAGTACATCAGCACGTCGCAGAGCTCCTCCACAAAGTGGCTGCGGACAGCCGGGTCCTGCATGATGTCCTCGCTGCCCTTCTTCTTGATGATGGCGATGACCTCGCCGACCTCCTCCATCATCCACAGGATGAAGTTTTTGCCGTACGCCGGCTCCATCGGGGACCAGCTATCCCTGTGCTTTTCCCACAGGGCGGTCTGCATCTGCATCATCCCTGGGGACAGCGCAGCTTCCGGAACAGAAAGGACCGCCCGCCGTTGGGGTGGCCGATTGCCTTGACAAAGAAAAAGCCGCACTTTTTTGTGTAGAAGTGATGGTTGCGGGTCGAGTAGTCCGGCGTTTCCAAAAGCCACTCCTCCGCCTGCGGGAAGGCCCCCTCGATCTGCTGCCAGACCTGCTGGCCCAGCCCCTGGTTGTGGAGGGCGGGGTCGAGAAAGAACAGCTCCAGCGTGCACTGGGCTGCCTGCTGGCGCACCGTCCACGCGCCGATGACGCTGCCGTCGAGCAAAACCTTCCGGCAGGTGAGGGCAGGGTCAGCAAGCTGCCGCAGCAGCAGCGAGCCGTCGTCATAGCCGCGCGGGCCGTCGTGTTCGACGCCGGTATGGATTTTGCTGTCGTCGTCGAAGGCGGCAGCCATGATGGGGGTCAGGGCGGCGATGTCCTGCTTAGTCAGGGGAGGGGATTGCAGCATGCGGGGATTCCTCCTTCGGTGAAGATATAAAAAAGGCCCGAAACCGGACAGTTTCGGGTCTTGGTATGGTCGATTAGTCGCCGACGTATGGCAGGAAAGCCAGATGACGGGCGCGCTTTACAGCGACGGTCAGCTGTCTCTGATGACGAGCGCAGGTACCGGTTACGCGCCGCGGAATGATCTTTGCGCGGTCGGACAGGTATCTTCTCAGTCTCGGTACATCCTTGTAATCGATGTGTTCGATTTTATCCATGCAGAACGCGCAGACTTTCTTTCTGCTCTTTCTGTTGCGTCTGTCGGTTCTTTCAACTCTCTCTTTTTCCATTGAGCTTAACCTCCTTGATTTTTTCAAAAGTCATAAATACAAATACCGTTGGGGTGATGGATCGTTAGAACGGCAGATCCTCTTCGTCGTCGCTGACCTCCTCAAAGTCCTCCGCAGCGCCGCTGGAATAACCAAAGCTGGACGCGGTGGAAGCTGGGGCGGAATAGCTGTCGGAAGCGTGTCCTCCCGCATAGGAGGAACGGGCCGGTGGCGGCGGACCAAAATCGTCCGGAGCGGTGGGAGCGGAAGCGGAAGTGGCGTTTTTGCTGTCGGCAAAGTACGCCTGGTCAACCACGACCTCCACAGCCTGCCGCTTGTTCTCGTTGCGGTCCACATAGTTGCGCACCTGCAGGGAACCCTCTACGGCCATCAGTCTGCCTTTGGAAAAATATCTGCTGATAAATTCCGCAGTCTGACGCCATGCAACACAGTTGATGAAGTCTGTCTGACGGTCCGCGCCCTTGCCGTAATTTCTGTCCACAGCAAGCGAAAAAGAAGTGACCGAAATGTCGGAGTTTGTTTTTTTCAGCTCCGGGTCCGCGGTCAGCCTTCCCATTAAAATTACACGGTTCAGCATGATAAATCCTCCTTAGTCCTCTTTCTTAACGATCAGGGAACGAAGAACGCCGTCGGTGATTTTGTAGTTACGGTCAAGCTCTGCCGGGAACTCTGGAGCGCTGGTGAAGGTGGCGAATACGTAGTAGCCCTCGACCTCGTCCTGGATCGGGTAAGCCAGTCTGCGTTTGCCCCACTCTTCTACGGTTTCCAGTGTGCCATGTTTTTCGATCAAAGCGGTGAATTTCTCTACCAGGGCTTTGACAGCTTCGTCACCGTTTTTGGTGTTGAAGATCATGACGGTTTCATACTTGTCATTCAGTTTTGCCATTGTAAAAGCACCTCCTTTTGGACTTAAGGCCCTGCCGGTTATGCAGGGCAAGGTTTGCCCCTTTCCGCAAGCCGGAAGAATCGCGGTTCGCCGGACGGACAACGTGAAAATTATACCAAAACAAACTTTCTTTTGTCAAGGGCCGGTTCGACAAAAAGGGGCCTTGTCCCGCCTTTTTTGGAGAAGTAGACAAAGACAGGGAGAAAGTAGGGCGCCTTTCTTGGGAATTAGCCCTGCGCCCAGTCCTTGCAGCAGTCCACCCAGGCAAGGCTGTGGGAGAGCTCTGCCAGCTCGTCCGGGGTCAGGCGGACGGCGCTGTGGGCGTCCCCGGCGGCGGGATAGACTGCCGAAAAACGCCGCAGCGAGATGTCCAGATAGACTTTGACCCCCGGCAGGAGGGCAAAGGGGCAGACCCCGCCCGGCGCGTGGCCCACCGCCTTTTCCACCTCGGCGGCGGGGATCATCCTGGCCTTTTCGTGGAAAAGAGCCTTAAATTTGGGGTTGTCGATGCGGGCATCCCCGGCGGCGACGATCAGCACCGGCTCCCCCTGCACCCGGAAGGAGAGGGTCTTGGCGATCTGACAGGGCGCGCAGCCGACGGCAGCGGCGGCCTGCTCGACGGTGGCGCTGGACTGCTCAAAATGCAGCACGCGGTCGGAGAGCTGGTTCTGTGAAAAATATTGCTTTACCTGTTCATAAGACATTTTATTCACCTTGTGTCGAAAGAACTAGAGCAGCACCATCATCACGGTGCCGGAGAGGAAGGTCAGGCCCAGCAGCAGCGCCAGCACCACAAAGACCGCCAGCGCGCTCACCCCGCCGACCGAGGAGAGGGTCTGGTAGTACTCGTTCTCACTGCCGCCCGAGGAGAGGCCGCGCAGCTTCTCGATCTTCTGGCGGCAGTGCTTGTAGTAGAAGTGGTTGGCGGTGAAGCCGACAAAGACGGCCAGCCCCAGCCGCGCGTAGGTCAGCAGCTGGGAAAGGATCTGCAGCCCCTCCAGCCCGGTGAAGTCATACTGCAGCGAGGTCACCAGCATCGGGTCGGCGATGGTCTGCCGCAGCATGTGGAACGAGAGGATGAGCGAGGGGATGTTGGTCAGCAGATAAATCCCCAGCAGGATCGAGCCGATTTTATACATTTTGCGGTAGAAAAAGTAGAGAAAACCGAACAGGAAAGAGGACCAGTTGAAGATCTTTGCTTTGGCCCGCTGGGAAAAAATCTTGAACACCCGCAGAAAATAGATGTAGTTCTGACGGACGATGAAGATAAAGTCCTTGGCCGGGATGCCGTCGAGCTCGTCGTCGGCATAGATGGCCTCGAACATATCCGCAAAGCCGGTGTCCGATACCTCCTCCCCCTCAAAGGGATTTTCCACCACCGGCCGGTCGGCGCGGGGGGCCTGGTGCAGCGGGAAACGGCAGTTGGGGCAGAACTGGTCCTCCTCGTGGCAGAAAAGCCCGCAGTTGGGGCAGATGATGTTGCCGTTCTGGTCGGGCTGCACGCCGTCCCTCTGCGCCTGATGCTGGGGGCGCTGGTCGTTGGGGTTCTGCCAGCTCAAACCCTCCTGGTGCAGCTGATCCTGCAGGGCGCAGTGGCCCAGACTTTTATAACATTCCCGGTGGTGGGGCGCGCCGCACTCCGGACAGACGACAATGTCGTCGCCCTCCTGGAACGGCTTGCCGCAGACCGGACAGCAAACGCCTTGATAATTCATCACATTCAACCTTTCCAATAAAGAGAGTGTCGTTTTGTTATTTGTATTATAATAGTATACTACAGCCGGGCGGAAAAATCTAGGAGCGCGGGCAAGAATTCATCGGGAATTTAAAGAATTTGCCGAAAGGACAGAGCGGGCTTTACATTTTGGCCGCAGTCTACTATAATAAAAGATAAAAGCTGTCCGGTATGGAAGAAGGGAAGAGGCGCTGTGTGACCAAAAGTTCTCTGCGAATCGAACAAAATATAACAGAAAACAGGAGGAAGCAACGATGCTTCAGTTAGAAGAATTAAAACAGGCGCTGCTCGCGCAGCAGCCCAAAATCCAGGACCTGCGCGAGGCGCTGGGCTGCGATAAGCTGCTGGAGGAAAAGAAAAAGCTGGACGAGGAGGCCGCCAGTCCGGACTTTTGGAACGACATGGAAAACACCAGGCGGGTCCTCAAGGAGCAGAAGGTGGTCAACGAAAAGCTGGATTCTTACAACAGTCTGGTCAGCATGTTCGAGGACGCCCAGACGATGGTGGAGCTGGCAGGCGAAGAAGAATTTGGCAGCGAGGAGGAGCAGGAGGCTTTTCTGCGGGACATCCGCGACAACCTCAAGGAGATCGACGCCCGCATCGAGGAGGAGAAGCTCTCGGCGCTGCTGTCCGGGGAGTTTGACTCCAACAACGCCATCCTCACCTTCCACGCGGGGGCGGGAGGCACCGAGGCCCAGGACTGGGTGCAGATGCTCTACCGCATGTACGCCCGCTGGTCGGAGCGCCACCACTTCAAGGTCAAGGTGCTGGACTATCTGGCCGGGGAGGAAGCGGGCATCAAGAGCGCGTCGATCCTCATCACCGGCACCAACGCCTACGGCTTTTTGAAGTCGGAGAACGGCGTCCACCGGCTGGTGCGCATCTCGCCGTTTGACGCCTCCGGCCGCCGCCAGACCTCCTTTGCCTCGCTGGAGGTGATGCCCGAGATCGACGACGACTACGACATCGAAATCAACCCCGCCGACCTGAAGATCGACACCTACCGCTCCGGCGGCGCGGGCGGCCAGCACGTCAACAAGACCGAGTCGGCCATCCGCATCACCCACATCCCCACCGGCGTCATTGTGGCCTGCCAGAACGAGCGCAGCCAGCACCAGAACCGCGAGGTGGCGATGAAGATGCTCAAGTCCAAGCTGGTCAAAATCAAGGAGCGCGAGCACCTCAAGCGCATCGAGGACATCAAGGGCGAGCAGCAGCAGATCGGCTGGGGCTCCCAGATCCGCTCCTACGTCTTTATGCCGTACACGCTGGTCAAGGACCACCGCACGGGCTACGAGACCGGCAACATCAACGCGGTGATGGACGGCGAGATCGACCCGTTCATCAACGCCTACCTCAAGGCCGCGTCGCAGGGGGAACTCTAACCAAAGAGGAGGATGGCGATGACGACGGTCTACCTGGTGCGACACGCACAGCCGGTCTATCAGGGGTATCAGGAAACCCCGGAGCTGGCGCCGCTGAGCGAGAAGGGCCGCGCGGACAGCGAGCGGCTGGCGGACTTTCTGCAGGGGAAGGGGATCGAGAAAATCTATTCCAGCCCCTACCCGCGGGCGGTGCAGACGCTGGAGCCGCTGGCGCGGCGGCTGGGCCTGCCCATTGAGCTGGAGCCGGACCTGCGCGAGCGCACCGTCGGCAGCTGGGTGGAGGATTTTTCGGCCTTTGCCCGGCGGCAGTGGGAAGATTTTGATTACCGCCTGGAGCAGGGGGAGAGTCTCCGACAGGTGCAGCAGCGGGCGGTGCCCGCGCTGGAGCGATTGGTGCAGCGCAGCGAGGGCAAAACCATCGCCGCCGGCGGACACGGGACAGCCATCAGCGTGCTGCTTCATTCTTTTAGCAAAGGCGGGTTTGGCTATTCCGATTTCTGCCGTATCCGGGAAAAGACGCCCTGGGTGGTGCGCCTGACCTTTGCGGGGAACGAGTGTGTGGCGGTGGAGGAAGTGTGGGAAGAAGGATAGCGCGAAACTTCCTGCCAATATAAAGAAAAGTGTAAGAGGGCTGCCCGGCTGGGGCGGCCCTTTTTCTTTTACAAAAAAAGTTTTTTCTCCTGCATCAATCAGGCTGGAAAATGACACCAGTATGATAGAGGGAAGATTTGGGGGGCGCCGCTGCGGCGAAGCTCCCTTCAAAACAAAGCTTGTCTGCAATTTTTTTTAGCAGGGTGTAACAAATCGGCCCTGTTTGTCGTCTTATAAACAAGAGGAGAAATTTATGACTGACTGTTTTCAGATAAGCCCTCGCTTCAAGGAGAAAGGAGCGTAAACCATGAAACAAAAGCACAACCTGTTTTCCAAAACCATTGCACTGGCGATGGCGATCCTGATTGCGTCCACGACGCTCACCGGATGCAGCTGGTTCAGCTCCCGCCAGGATGAGTCCTCCCAGGAGGTGGTGCTGGAAGCGCCCGAACCGGACGCCCAGGACCCGGGAGAGGACATTGTGGACGACTCTGAGGTGACGGCGGACGAGGACCCGACCATCCAGAGCGACGAGGAAGAAAATGTGGTGGAGGAGCCGGACACCACGACCACCGGTTCCAAGCCTGACACGACCACCACCGAAACCACCGGCACTGCCTCCGGTTCGACGACCACCACCCAGACGGTTGTGGTCACCACCCCGCAGCAGACAGCCGCTCCGACAAACACCAACAAGACAAATAGCAGCTCGAGCAGCTCGAACACCTCCAAGACTTCGAGCACAACGAAGCCCACCGGCACCACCTCGCGCCAGCAAAGCTCCCAGAACACGACGGCGGTTTATCAGCCGGTCGGCAGCAAGCCGGTCGAGAAAAGCGCCGCAAAGCAGCTGGCACAGCCCACCGGCGGCGCGCCCACCCCGAAGAAGAACACCAGCTACCCCAGCGCGCGTTTTTCGCAGAAGGGCACCTACAGCGAGTCCAAGGTCTACCAGGACGGCTACATCGACACCGGCTCGGTGACCATCGCCAACAAGACCTTTGTCGGCAGCCTGTACATCAAGGTTCCGTCCGGCACCGTCACCCTGAAGAATGTGGACATCCAGGGCACCCTCTATGTCCACAGCGGCAGCGACTGGGTCAAGCTCTATGACGTCAACGCCTCCAAGCTGGAGGTAGAGAGCAAGGACACCTCCCGCGTCTTTGCTTCCCGCGACACCGAGCTTTCCAACGTCAGCATCAAGAGCGAGACCATCCTGGAGGAGGGCGGCATGTTCTCGAACAGCCGGGGCTTCACCAACGTCACCGTCAACGCCCCGAAGGGCACCACCCTGACGATGAAGAATTTGGCGCTCAACCTTTTGACCACCCGCTCCGACTGCGACGTCGTGTATGACGACGACACCATCATCAACTACGTCTACAACTACGCCCCCACCGACCTGTACGGCTACGGGCAGATCAACCGCCTGTACTGCTACAGCAACGGGGTTTACTACGACGCTAAGCCCCTGTATATCGAGACCGGGCGCGGCTATGCCACACCGTCCAAGCGGATCTACTCCGGCGGCTCCGGCTCGTCCGACCAGACCAAGAAGGTCACGCTGTACGACATCGCCAACCAGTATCTGGACATCGGCGAAAAGAAGATTGTCGGCATCGACCACAACGGCAGCTCGCTGCGGGTGACCACCAGCAACGCCAGCGTGGCGAAAGTGACCTACTCCACCGCCAAGAGCCACATCACCATGACCGGCGTCAAGCCGGGCCGGGCGACCATCAAGGTCACCTCCTCCCGCACCGGTTATGAGAGCAGCACCATCTCGTTTGACATCATCGTGCGCGACAACACCACCCAGACGGTGCAGCTGTCGGGCATCTCGAACAAATATATGGATGAGGGTGACGTGCGCTATGTCAACGTCAACACCAACGCCAGCCGCATCACCCTGACCAACTCCAACTCCCGTGTGGCTGAGGTGACGGCGGACGGCTTCCAGCTGAAGATCCGCGCCAGAAATGCCGGCACCACCACCGTCAAGGTCACCGCCTCCCGCTCCGGACAGATTTCCAAGAGCACAACCTTTAAGGTCATTGTCAGCGGGAACAGCAGCGGCAGCGAGGACAAAGTGATTATCCGCAAGATCAGCGATCAGATTATGAATCGCGGCAGCGAGCGGATCATCAACGTCAACACCGACGGCAGCTCGATCAAGGCAACCAGCAGCAACACAAGCGTGGCCAGAGTCAGCACCCGCCGGGATGACACGCTGGTGATCGAAGCGGTCGGCACCGGCACAGCCCGCATCACCGTCACCGCCTCCCGCCGCGGATACCGCGACGCGACCACCAGCTTTTATGTCGACGTCAATGGAAAGACCATCTCCGCCCCGACCGTCTACATGAACTACCCCAACGGGGCCAGCTACACAAACGGCAGCTGGAGCAACCAGAATATCACCTTTACCCTGACCGGCTACAGCAGCGGCCGGACCGCCTACTCCTATGAGCGTCCGGCGGGCGGCAGCTCCTCCCAGTGGGGCAGCCGCAGAGAGCTTGCAAACGGCACCCTGACCATCAGCGCCGAAGGGCAGAAGGACTACTACTTCTTCACCCGCGGCAGCTCCGGTGACAGCGAGGCCACAAGAGTGTATACGGTCAGGATTGATAAGACGAAGCCGGTTATCGACAGCGCTTCCGTCCAGAACAACACTCTGAGCCTTCGGGTTTCCGATGCGCTGTCCGGCGTGGCGAATGTTGTGGTGCTTGACAGCAACAACACCCGGTATACACCGGTCTATGCGAACGGCACCTACACCTTTACGCCAGCGGCAACAGGCAACTACCGGGTGGTTGTCACCGACTATGCGGGCAACTCGGTTACCATAGGACCTTATAGTTTACAAAATCCCGGCAACCCCGATCATACACCACCAGTTATCAACATCAGTCAGAATGTAGATCAGACTAAGTGGCAAAAAGCAGATGGTGAAGTGAAATTCACCGTTACCGATAGTAGTCCAATTCAGTCTGTAACTGTCGATCAAGGAAATCTGAAACAAGAAGAAGACGGTAGCTATACGCTGAAGCTTTCTCTGGAAGGCAAAAACGTATACACAATCAAAGCAACAGACGCGATTGACAATTATGCGGTGACTAGCATTACCTACTATCTGGATAAAACGAATCCAGTCATCGAAGAACCGACTATTGACAAAAATGAGGTAACATTTACCGTCACCGATAGTCTTTCTGGCATTGTCACTAACAGTATTACGGCTGTCAACAAATCCGACGACAATGATAAACCGCCTGTAACACATACGACCGGCGACAGCTACACCTTCACCGGCACAGCGGGCACCGAGTACAGCATCACCGTTATGGACGGTGCGGGCAACAGAACCCAGAAAGATGTCCAGATTCCGCAGGATACCACAACCACCCCGCAGCCGCCCGCACAGGGCACCATCACCCTGAGCAAAATCTCTGTCTCGGATGAAAGCGGCATCGCGCAGAGCAAGACCATCAGCTTCCAGATCGAGCAGAACCTGCAGCCGGGCGAGACGTTAAACGTCACCGTCCAGAAGCAGGGCGGCGCCAAGCTGAACGCCGCGGCCACCCAGTCCGGCAACTCGACCAACTACAGCGTCGAGGTCAGCGAGGACGGCACCTATGAGGTGACCGCGACCATCAGCAAGGACAATGTGGTGCTCGATACCAAGAAAGAAAGCATTTCGGTTGCAGGAATCGACAACGAGAAGCCGGTAATCGATTCTATCGAGCAGACGGAAGAAAAAGACGGATCCAAGATTTCCTTTAAAGTGACGGATGCAAATGCAGTGAACGTTCTGTTTAACGGAACAACAATTGCTGCAAATGCAGACGGCAGCTACAGCGTGACTGGAATCCCGGCGGGAGACTATACCATCACCGCCACCGACGCGGCCGGCAACACCGCCACCCAGCAGGTAACGGTAGCCGAGAAGCAGCAGCCCCCGACCGTAACCGTTCCGAGCAACACGGTCAGCAGCGCCGACGGCCAGACCGCAACCACCACCATCACCGTCGACCCGCACGGCAGCAGCGTTTCTGCCGTTGAGCCGAAGGAGAGCGGCGCGCGGGTCACCAGGACCGCTGAAAACCAGTACCAGTTTACCGCCACCGCCAACGGCAGCTACACTGTCGAGGTTACCACAGCGGATAACCTCTCCGCCAGCGTGGCCCTGCAGGTAACCGGCATCCAGGAAAAGACCAACGAGCCGCCGGTCATCCAGCTCGGCGAGCAGCAGCTCAATGCGGCGATGACCGAGGTCGCCATCCCGGTCACCGTCTCCGACCCGGATGGCAGCGCAGCGGATGTCAAACTCACCGCCAGCGGCGGCTCCCTGACCGGGGAGGGCGGCAGCTATACCTTCACCGCCACCGCCAACGGCAGTTACACCTTCACCGCGGTTGACAAGGACGGCAACCAGGCCACCGCCAATGCCTATGTGGAGAAGATTATCGGCAACATCGCGCCGGCAATCCGCGCGGGACAGCCGCAGGTAAGCGCCGGCACCGCGACCGCAGCTATCACCGCTGACCCGAACGGCGGCGCGGCCATCACCTCGGTGACCGGCAGCGAGGGCTGCACCGTTGCCCCACAGGGGGACGGCAGCTACCTGCTGACCACCAGCACCAACGGCACCTACACCGTCACCGCGACCAATGAGCTGGGCAAGACCGCCCAGACCACCGTCACCGTCAGCGGCATCGACAACACCCCGCCGGCCATCGGCGAGCCTGCGGTCAGCTACAGCGATGACCGAAAAACCGCCACCGTCAGCCTGAGCGTCACCGATGAGGGCGGCGTGGCAAGCGTCACCTTCGCCGGCATCGAGATGAGCGCCAGCGGCGGAAGCTATCAGGCTTTGGTCAGCCAGAACGGCAGCTACACCGTCGTAGCGGTCGACCAGGCGGGCAACCAGCAGTCCACCACTGTCCAGGTGAGCGGCATCGACCTGACCCCGCCGTCCATCCAAGTGACCAGCGCGAACAATACTTGGCAGAAATCCCAGACGGTCACCTTCTCGGTCACCGATGAAAACAGCGGCGTCAGCGCCGTGCAGGTGACCAAGGACGGCGCGCCGGTTGCCTACACCGAGAGCAGCGGCTACCAGTTTATCGCCTCCGCCAACGGCACCTATGTGATTGCCGCCACCGACAAGGCGGGCAACCAGAGCACCCAGAGCGTCACCATCACCACCGTCGACGCCACCGCTCCGGCAGCGCCGTCGCTGACAAATGGCGGCAAACCGGTCAACGCCTATAACGGCAAAGAGGACAGCGTCTACAAGACCGACGCCACCAGCTTTGCGGTCAGCTACCAGAAGGCGGTGGAGGGGGAGAGCCCCGTCACCGTCAAGGCCAAGGTGGACAGCGGCGAATACGCCGCCCTCTCCGCCGAAGCGCCCAAGGTGACCCTGACCGCGGGCACCCACACCGTTAAGATCAAGACGGTGGACGCGGCGGGCAACGAGAGCGCCGAGGTGACCTACCAGATCTGCGTTCAGACAAAGCAGGCCTCCGAGCAGACCGGCACCGAAAAACCGGAGACTTCCGACAAACAGCAAGAGGAGACGCAGGAACAGCCAAAGGAGAAGCAGTCAGCCGAATCCTTTGCCGATCCGCTCCCGCAGGAATAACAGCCTTTATACAGAGGGCCCCGCAAGAGGGAAAGCGCCGCGGCGCTTTCCCTCTTTTGCTGAGCGGGTTTTACAAGAATAGCGAATCGGCTTTGCAGAAAATGAACTTTTTTTGTCAGTGCGCAAAAGGTTTTGCAAACTTTTTGAAAAGAGTTTGTCATTTTTGTAAAAATATGTTATGATGAAGATGACTGTTAAAAAGCCCACGACAGAAAAGCGTTGACACTCGATAGGGGAATGGCAGCTTTTGCGGGCAGCATATAATTTGGAAAACAGCCTGCCCGGCAACCTTTTGACATCAATATTTTTAGGAGAGATGCGTTTATGAAACAGCACAAGAGAAAACTGGCGCTGCTTGCGGCGGCCATCCTGGCCTGTTCGGCGGCGGGCTGCGCGGGGACGCAGGACCAATCTTCGGCGCAGTCACAAAGCCAGCTGTGGGTGGTGGACAACAGCGTCGATGTCCAGCAGGATTATGTGATGGAAAACCCCTCCGCCATCGGGGATCTGACCACGCCGGTGCGGGTCATCTCCAAGGAGGAGCAGGCCGCCTCCCAGCGTGCTGAGCAGCCGGACGAGGTGCGCGCCATCTGGCTGTCCTACCTTGATTTAAAGCCGATGCTGCTGAACAGCGATGACAGCAGTGTCGGGGAGGAGCAGTTTACCAAGAACATCGAGCAGGCCTTCGACAATGTGAAGGCCCTCGGGCTCAACACCGTCATCGCCCAGGTGCGCCCCTTCAGCGACGCGCTGTATGAATCGGAGCTGTTCCCCTGGTCCTATCTGGCCGGCGGGGAGGAGGGGATAGACCCCGGCTTTGACCCGCTGGAGATTATGGTGGAGGAGGCCCATGAGCGCGGCCTTCGGCTGGAGGCGTGGCTGAACCCCTACCGGGTGCGCAACAGCGCCACCAACGCCGAGCTCAGCGCCGAAAACCCCGCGGCAGCGATGCTCAAGACCGGCGACGCCATCCAGTACAACGGCGCCATCACCTATAACCCCGCAAGCAAAAAGGCCCAGCAGCTGATTGTGGACGGGGTGCGGGAGATTGTGGAGAACTATGAGGTGGACGGCATCCACTTTGACGACTACTTCTACCCGACCACCGACGTGGCCTTTGACGCGGCCTCCTATGCCCAGTACCAGACCGGCGGCAGCACCATGAGCCTGGCCGACTGGAGAAGGGAAAACGTCAACCAGCTGGTCAGGGCGGTGTATGCGGCGGTCAAGGAGACCGACCCGGAGGTGGTCTTTGGCATCAGCCCGCAGGGAAACATGGAGAACAACTACGACAAGCAGTTTATCGATGTGGAGGAGTGGCTGACTGAGGACGGCTACATCGACTACATCTGTCCGCAGATTTATTTTGGATTTGACAACAGCACCTACCCCTATGCCGAGACGGTGGAGGCGTGGAGCGACCTGATCGAAAACGACGTGCAGCTGTACATCGGGCTCTCGCCGTACAAGATCGGCACCGAGGACACCTATGCAGGTTCCGGCCGCTGGGAGTGGGCCAACAGCGGGGACATCCTGGCCCGCCAGGTGGACACCGCACGCCAGGCCGAACACTACAAGGGCTTTTCGCTGTTCCGTTACGACTCGGTGTTCCAGCCACAGTCGGGCGTGAAGGCGGCTGTGCAGGAGGAGATCGGCAGCCTCAAGCAGGTCTTGTAGGCAAAAAGCAGGACGTAAAAACAGGAGGCTATGGTTGTGACAACAAGAGAGCATAAAGAAAAGACGATTGTAGGGCCCCTGATTGGGGTCATCCTGGTCATCACCATCATCGCGGCCTTTGCGGTTGTGATCCTGCGCCAGACAGCGGCGCAGGAACAAAAGGAGGAGCTGAACGCCCAGGCGGTGCAGCAGGCAGAGCAGGCGCAGCTGCAAGCTCAGGCAGCGACGCGCTCACAGCCGCAGGAGGATGCGGTGGCGGCGGCGTCCAGCTTCCAGTTCCCGTCGGACATGAAGGCGGCGATGGTCGCGCCGGGGCGCGAGTTTCTGACCGTGCTGTCCGGAAACATCGAGCAGGCGGAGCTGGCGCTGTCCGGAGAGGAGCAGCAGCTGCAACAGCAGCAAACCCTCGACCCGCCGGAGATTGACGAGCAGCAGGTGCGCGACGAGATCGACCAGATGGTGCAGGACGCGGCGGAGCTGGGGCTGGACACCCTGTTTGTTTCGCTGGAAAACGCCTACGGCACCATCTGGGAGTCGCCGGGCGTGATGACCTCCTTCGACGCGCTGGGGTATCTGTACGACAGCGCGCACCAGGCGGGGCTGTCGCTGTACGGCGTCCATGACCTCTCCTTTGTGGTGGGGGGCAGCGGACGGATGAGCTACATCAGCGCGGTGGATGCGCAGACACTGGACCAGTGTGCCGAGCAGATGAAGAACATCGTGTCGGGCAGCCAGCTGGACGGGCTGCTGCTGGACGGCTACCTCAACCCGGAAACCGACTACAGCTATGCGGCCTTCACCCAGACCGGGGCCAACGTCAGCATGGACACCTACATGACCGAGAGCACCACCCTGCTGGTTAAGACCGCCCGCGAGGCTGCGCAGGAGGCAAACGCTTCGCTGCCGGTGGGGCTGGCGGTCAGCCCGGTGTGGGCCACTGCCGACGAGCAGGAGGGCGGCATTGATCTTGCCTACACCCAGACCTCGCTGGGGACCTACCACGCCGACACCAAGGGGATGATCGAGCAGGGGCTGTGCGACTTTGTGGTGGTCAAAAACTACGGCGCCACCGCCAGCGAAACCCTACCCTTTGAGCAGATTGCCGACTGGTGGAACGACACCCTCTCCCAGAGCGGCGTCGCTGCCCTGATGGGACATGCCTCCTCCCGGGCAGGGGTGTGGGAAAACGGCTGGGGGCCAAACTATGAGCTGGCGACCCAGTGGGAGATTGCGCAGGGGGAAGAAGCCTTTTCGGGCAGCGTGTTTAACTCGCTGGAAACCCTGCTGCAGGACCCCAACTACACCACCTACTACCTGACCGAAGCCTGGACGCAGGCAGAGGAGGGGGCGGCAGAGGAGCAGACCTCCGACAGTGAGAGTCAGCCGCAGACCATGCAGACAGCTTCAGCGACGCAGGCGGAGCCTGCCGCCCAAGCCGACCTCTACACCGTCGACGCGGGGCAGGCCCAGCAGGTGGAGGACGGGGAGAGCATCGGCTCCGGCAGCTATCAGGATTTGGCGGACAGCTATGCGGGGGCCAGCATCCTTGAGCAGATCAGCCCGGTGGGCAACCGCAGCGTGGCCCACGGCGACACCATCATCATCACCGCTGTGGCGCAGGAGGGCGCGCGGGTGACCGCAGAGGTCAACGGCGAGACCATCTCGCTCACCGAGACAAACCGCTCGGCGGGCATCAGCGGGTACAGGCGCTACTCCGCCGAGTATGAGGTGGACGGCACGGGGATGACCTCCTCGGATATGGGCAACGTGGTGGTGACCGCCACGCTAAACGGCTCCAGCGACAGCCTGACCGGCGCCAAGCTGACCTTCCAGCTGGACAGCCTGCCCTCCTCCTCCGGCTCCTACGGCACCAGCAGCAACCCGCCGAGCGGCAGCAGCTCGAGCAGCAATAGCTCGAGCAACGGCTATGTGCGGCCGGAGCTGTCCACCTCCCCGACCAAAGCCATCGGGGATGGGACGCTGGTGCAGGTGGTGGCCGAGCAGGCCTGGACCTTCCCGGTCAACAAGAACAGCATCTATCCGGACACCGACTGCTACCCGCTGCCCTACGGCACGATGGACTATGTCACCGGCGAGATGGTCAGCATCAAGGACGGCAGCAAGTACCGGTACTACTACAAGCTGGCCTCGGGGCGGCGCGTCTACTGCGAGGATGTGGAGGCGGTGACCAGCGGGGTCTCGATTCGAAATAACCGCATCACCAACATGACGGTGCGGGCGACCAACGACTTCACCTATGTCATCCTGCAGTCGGACAACCCGGTCTCCTTCCTGCCGAGCTATTCGACCGGGCGCATCCGGTTCGAGTTCCAGAACACCAGCAGCACGCCGGGCGACCTTTCGCTCAGCCAAAACCCGCTGTTTTCCAGCGCGACCTGGAACGGCTCGACACTGACGCTGGAGCTGTTGGACAACAACGGTTTCCTCGGCTACAAGGCCTACCACGAGAACGGCAACATCGTGCTGCGCTTCAATAACCCCACCGGCATCGAGGGGGCGCGCATCACCGTAGACCCCGGTCACGGCGGCAGCGACCCGGGCGTGGCGGACAACATCGACCCGGACTGGCCGGAGAAGCGCATCAACTGGGAGCTTGCCCAGGCGATCGCCGACGCGCTGGAGGAGAAGGGCGCTGAGGTCAACTTGCTCAACACCTACAATAACACCACCACCATGCAGAGCCGTCTGGCGCAGGCAAAAAACTTTGACTCCTCGCTGTTTTTGTGCATCCACACCAACTCCTCGGAGGTCAACACCAGCGCGTCCGGGTCGGAGTGCTACTACTTCTACCCCTTCGCCAAAAAGCTGGCGGCGCAGATGTCCAGCGCGACCTCGGACGGGCTTTCCACCAGCGACCGCGGCGCCAAGCACGACGTCTTTTATGTCACCCGCGACCCGCAGATGGTGGGCATCCTCAGCGAGGTGGGCTTCCTGACCAACTCCACCGAGTACGGCAAGATGCAGCAGGATTCTTACCAAGAGAGCGTGGGCGAGGCGGTGGCGGACGCCATCGAGGAGTATCTCGAGGCCGCTGGCTCGGAATATGCCGGCCGCACCGGCACCCAGAGCACCGGAACAGCGCTGACTGCCTCCGACGGCCCGACCTTTAACGAGGACGCCGAGGACTCCACCGGCTACAACATCATCGGCGACCACACCTATGGCTCGTCCGGTTCGTCCAGCTCCTCCAGCTCGTCGAACAATGACGATGAGGATGGGGAGGACGAGGACAATACTTCCAGCTCCTCCGGCAGCTCGTCGAGCAGCAGCCGTCCATCCGGGCCGGTCAGCGAGACGGTCATCGCCGAGGGACCGGGTACGGGGGACGTGCAGTACATCATCTTCACCGACCCGGAAAATAAGAAGCTGAACATGGAGGTCGGCGACGAGAAACAGCTGGGCATCAAACTGACCGGCGACTCCACCGTCACCCGCAAATACACCACCAGCGACAAGTATGTGGCGACCATCGACGAGGACGGCGTGGTCCACGCGGTGGGCGCAGGCAGCTGCAAGATCACCGTGGTGGCGGGCGACCAAGGCGGCACCATCGACGTGCGGGTCACCGGCGACAGCTACAGCGCGTCCAACAGCAACGGCAGCGGCAATAGCAGCAACAGCGGCCGCGTGGAGGACGTCACCGGCAAGACGGTGGAGACCACCGGCATCACCATCAAGGCCAGCCGCAGCGCGGTGCAGGCGGGCGAGTCGATGCAGCTGCAGGTGATCTTCTCCCCATCCAACGCGACGGGAGAGGACATCGAGTGGAGCATCACGCGCGGCAGCCTCTACGGCGAAGTAGACAACCGCGGGGTGTTTACCGGCATTGAGTCGGGGTTCTCGACGGTCAAGGCGGAGACTGCCGACGGCGAGCACAGCGCTACGCTTCGTATTGAAATTATCTAAGCGCCGCAGGGCGCAAGGGCCACGGGGGATGCCCCCGTGGCCCCCATTTTTTCTCCCACTGGCGTGGGCCGTGGCCCCTACGCTGATGCGAGGGGCGCTGCCCCTCTGCACTCCCCGAAGTGGGGGCTATGCGCCCCCACAGCCCCCATGGGGAGGGCGCTCCGCCCCTCCACCCCGGGTGACT
>URGV01000008.1 GCA_900547455.1 uncultured Oscillospiraceae bacterium | reverse complement strand
AGCCCTTGGCGCGCCTTTGGTGACTTTCCCCGCGACGGGAAAGTCACCCGGGTGCAGGGCGGAGCGCCTGCAGGTGGGTGCTGGGGCTGCCAGCCCCGCAAAAACCCCCGGGGCGCGGGGCGGAGCGCCCGCATGGTGGGTGCAGGGGCTGCCAGCCCTGCATAAACTCCCGGGGTATGGGGCGGAGCGCCCTCCCTATGGGGGCGTGGGGGCGCAGCCCCTCCACTTCGGGGAGTAGGAGCCAAGTCTGCCGACCTGCTCCCGAGGGGCAGCGCCCCTCGCATCGGGCCGCAGCGCCCATCCCGCAAGGGGGACAAAAAGAAAGACGCCTCCATCGCTGGAAGCGCCCTTCTTTTGTGGGAAACAGGTAATTAGTAGTTGTCAGATTCATGTGCCGGCAAACGCGACCATGGTTTGTCAGCAGTTTTAGTATAATGCAGAGAGGATAGACTAGTCAATCGTTTCCTGTAAAATTTGGATCAATGCCTAAAAGAATCTTCTTTTTTGCAGCAGATTTGACTAGAATCATCATGTAATGTTCCATGATTAGTGAGATTGACTATTCCTCCACAAACTTGACCGCAGTGCCGTAGGCGATGATCTCCGCAGCGCCCTGCATGATGGCGGAGGAGGCATAGCGCACATTGATGACCGCGTCGGCGTCCAGCTTCTGCGCGTCTTCCACCATCCGCTGGGTGGCGATGGCGCGCGCCTCGTTCATCATGTTGGTGTAGTCGACAATCTCCCCGCCGACGATGGTCTTTAAGCTGGAGAGGATGTCCCGCCCCAGATTTTTGGAGTGGACGGTGCTGCCGCGCACAAGCGAGAGGGTCTGCAGTTTTTTGCCGGAAATAAAATCGGTGTTGACAACGATCATGGTGGATGCCTCCTTTAAAAAATGTCGTGGGTTTCTGTCGGAACGGATCACCTTGATGATACCACGCGTCTTGTAAAAAGTCAACCCTTTTTAGAAAAAACAAAAGCCGCCACTTTCGTGACGGCTCGCTTGTTTTGTGTAAACTAGATAGCGCGGGTTACTTTACCAGAACGCAGGCAACGGGTGCAGGCGTGGATGTGGCACGGAGTACCATTAACAATTGCCTTCACACGTCTTACATTTGGTTTCCAGGTTCTGTTGGATCTTCTGTGAGAGTGAGAAACCTTGATACCGAAAGTAACACCTTTTCCGCAGATATCGCATTTAGCCATTAGTCTGCACCTCCTTCTAACTTTTAACAAGTCAACATTCGTATTTTATCAGATTTCGATTCAAAATTCAAGCCTTTTTGCGGGAATATTTTAAAAAAAGGAAAATTCACAGTTTTGGCGGCTCTCAACAACTTGTTTTTTACTATTTTAGAAGGTATAATGAAGAGTACAGGAAGAAAGAGACACTTTTTCTTCCCCTGTTTTTCCATAGAGAGAAAGGATATCATCCCCTTTTGGGGGAACAAAAGGAGTAGATGAATTGTTCACACTTGACCCGATTACCATTTTGATCCGCGCGCTGGTGCTGGTGACGGCAATGCCGGTCCACGAGTGCGCGCACGGCCTTGTGGCAGACAAGCTGGGCGACCACACGGCGCGCTCGGCCGGCAGATTGACCCTCAACCCCTTTCATCATCTGGACCTGACCGGCAGCCTGCTGCTCTTGCTGGCCGGATTTGGCTGGGCAAAGCCGGTGCCGGTCAACCCCTATTACTTCACCAAAATCCGCAACCGCAAGGCGGGCATCGCGCTGACCGCTCTGGCCGGCCCGGTCTCCAACCTGCTGATGGCGCTGGTGGCGATGCTCATCGCCAAGGGATTGCTGCTGCTGCCGGTTTCCGGAACGGCGGTGTCGTTTTTGTTCACCATCTTTCTGGTGGTCTGCCAAACCAATCTGGGCCTGGCGGTGTTTAACCTGATCCCCATCCACCCGCTGGACGGCTCGCGCGTGCTGGAATACTTCCTGCCGGCAAGGGCGGTGGACTGGATTGAGGAGCACGAGCAGGTGATTTACGTTGTGTTCATGGTGGTGATTCTGTTCACCCCCATTCTGGACCGGCCGCTTTCGATCGCCAGCAGCTGGATGTACAGTCTGCTCAACTGGCTGACCTCGCTGGTCGTGGGATTTTAAGGAGGAAGAATTTTGGCCGAGCAGCTTTCCTTTAAGGTGGCGCAGGTGGAGGGCCCGCTGGACCTGATCCTGCAGCTGATCTCCAAGCACAAGCTGAACATCT
This sequence comes from uncultured Oscillospiraceae bacterium, assembly GCA_900547455.1. Classification (GTDB taxonomy): domain Bacteria; phylum Bacillota; class Clostridia; order Oscillospirales; family Ruminococcaceae; genus Negativibacillus; species Negativibacillus faecipullorum. The sequence goes on along the minus strand of URGV01000008.1, from coordinate 69,487 downwards.
ATGATATCGAGATCACCAAGCTGCTGGAGCAGTACATGGACTACATCCAGCAGGTGCAGAGCCAGCAGATGGAGATTGCCAGCGAGTTTCTGGAGATGGCCTCGCGCCTGGTCTACATCAAGTCGGTGTCGCTGCTGCCCAAGCACGAGGAGCTGGAGGAGCAGCTCAAGCAGGAGCTGACCGGCCAGCTGATCGAATACACCCTCTGCCGCCAGGTGGCGCAGCTGCTCAAAAAGCGGTATGTTGGGGACGAGCTGTTTTACCGGCAGCCCCAGCAGCTGGACCGGCAGACCCAGTATGCGCTGACCCACGACGCGCACATCCTGCTGGAGGCCTACCTGTCGGCGGTGGGCCGCAGGAGGATGCCGCAGGAGGAGCGCAAGGCCTTTGAGCCGATGATGGCCCGCAGGGTGGTCTCGGTGCAGTCGCGGATTGTGGTGGTGATGAAGATCCTCTACCGCCAGCAGCGCGCGCCGTTTCTGTCGTTGTTCGAGGGCAGCACCGACCGCTCGGAGGTGGTCGCGACCTTTTTGGCGGTGCTGGAACTGATGAAAAATAAGCGGGTGATGCTGGAGGAGGACGGCAGCACCATCCGATTGCTGTAAGTTTGGGAAGGAGCGTGCGGGTTGGCAACAATCTCGGAACTGGAAAAAAGTGTACAGGCAATCCTGTTTGCGGCGGGGGACCCCTATGAAAAGGAGCGCCTGATAAAGCTGCTGGGCATCAACCGCGAGACATTGGACCAGGTGGTGCAGCGGGTCAACGACCTGTATCAGCAGACCGCCTTTGTGATTTTGGACCTGGATCAGAGCTACCAGATGGTCACCCGGGAGGAGTACGCCGCGGTGATCCGGGAGGCGCTGGAGGTGAAGAACAACACCCCCCTCAGCCAGGCGGCGCTGGAGGTACTGGCCATCATCGCCTACAACCAGCCGGTCACCAAGTCCTTTGTCGAGCAGATTCGCGGTGTAGACAGCAGCTCGGTGGTCAATTCTCTGGTTGCAAAGGGGCTGGTGCAGGAGATGGGAAGGCTGGAAATTCCCGGCAGGCCGATCTCCTACGGAACAACCGAGCACTTCCTGCGCTGCTTTGGGATGCAGAGCATCGAGACGCTGCCCAAGATCCCGCAGCCGCAGGAGCAGCCTGCAGCACAGGAAGAAGTCTAGGGAGAACCAAAGGCAACACACAGGGAAGGAGGAAGGCCGGATGACGGTGCTGTGGATACTGCTGGGTGTGCTGGCGGCGCTGCTTTTGCTGCTGTGCTGCCCGGTGACGCTGCGGCTGTCCTGGTGGCCCGCGGCGGCCAGTAAGCGGGACGAGCCCTCCGGCTGCCTGACAGAGCAGGTGGAGCGGGACCTGGAGGAGCTCGGCCTTGCCCCGGAGGATGAGCAGCAGCTGCGCCGGTTGATACAGGGCCTTCCTGACCCGCCGCCGCAACAGCCGCAGAAGGAACTGCGGCTCACGCTGCACTGCCTCTTTTTGCGCCTGACCCTTTACCCGCAAAAGCCAAAGCCTCCCAAGGAACCAAAACAGCCTGCCGGGAAAAAGAAGCCGCAGCGGGAGAAGCAGGTAGAGGAGAAGAAGGAAAAGCCGGACACTGCGGCAATTCTCAGGATGATACCGGAGATTGTAAACTGTGCCAAAAAGCCGCTGGAGATGGCGCTGGGCGACCTGTGCCTGCATCACCTGCAGCTGTACGCCGCGGTGGCCCGGCCGGACAGCGCGCAGGCGGCGCTGGACACGCAAAAACTGGTGTCGGCGGTGTATACCGCGCTGGCAGCGGCGCAGAATTGGATCAGGGTCAGGCACGCGGACATCCGCCTGCGGCCGGACTTTTCCGGCAGCGAGGAGAGCAGCTGGGCGGTGCGGCTGCGGCTGAGCTTTCACCCCATCGTGATGCTGGCGGCGGCGCTGCGGTTTGCGTTCTGCCTGCTGCGGCTGTTGCTGGCGCAGAAGAAAAAGGAACAGCCGGAAGAACCGGAAAAACAGACAGCCTGAGATACGGCTTTATCAAAATACAGAAAGGAATGGTAGTATGAGCCAACATATTCATAATCTGATGGGGGAGTCGATGAAGGGCCTGCGCGACCTGGTCGATGTGGACTGCATCGTCGGCAAACCGATTGTGACCGCAAGCGGCACCACCATCATCCCCATCTCCAAGGTGACCTTCGGCTTTGGTTCGGGCGGCAGCGACATCGCCAAATCCCAGAAGGACGACTTTGGCGGCGCGGCGGGGGCCGGCGTCACCATCCAGCCGCTCTGCTTTTTGATCGAGCGGGAGGGCGACGTGCGCATCCTCAACGTCAATCAGAACCGAACCACCGCCGACGCCATCGTCAACATGGTGCCGGAGGCCATCGACCGCATCTCGGCAGCGGTGTCCAAGGCAAAAGCCGAGCCTTCTGCAGAGCCGCCGGTGGAGCCTTCTGTCGAGCAGCTCTAAAGGTTTGCAAGGAAATCAAAAGAAGCTCCCAAAAGGCGCCTGCCGCGCAGCGGAGAAAAACATAGCTCAAGAGAAAAACAGACCGGTTTGCCCGCCCCAATCAGAGCGGCAAATCGGTCTGTTTTTGTGGTTGAAAGTTTTTGCGGCAGCTCAGAGCAGAAATTCCATCTGGCAGTCGCAGGGCTCGAGGGCGACCAGCTCCGGGTGGTACCAGGCCGCCTCCACGCAGCCCATCGCGCGGTAGAACGCCTGCGTTTCCTCGGCGGAGTGCGCGGAAAGATAGAGCTTTTGCGCGCCGCGTGTCCTTGCCTGCTCGCAGGCAAGCCGGAACAGCTCCCGGCCAATGCCCTGCCCGCGCAGGGGCTGTGAGACGTTGAGCTCCGAGAGCTGGAGATATTCTCCCGCCGGGCCAAATGGCTCGTTTGTAACGGCGGCAAAGCCCGCCAGGACACCGCCGTCAAACGCCGCCAGCACCGCGCCGCCGGAAAGGAGGATGGCGCGCAGCTTTTGCAGCAGGTGGGTATAGTCGGCGGGGGACCAGTCATCGAGAAAGGCGATGTCCTTTAAGACCCAGCGCCCGCTTTCCTTGCGCCAGCAGCGTTTGACCTGCTGGCGGCGGACAAAGCCCACAAACAAAGCCGGCGTAATCTGGCTGACGGTGAGGGATTGGATGGACAGGTTCATCAAATGGCTTCCTTACTTTTTATGGAAATGTCCGAACAGCCGTTCGCGCAGCGACGCCTTTTTGGGCGGCAGCTCGAGCGGGCGCTCGAAGTATTCGTGCAGATAGGTGTGGGAGTCCAGCGGCTCCTTGTGCTCGTCGGTGGCGCGATAGTAGCTGCCGTCCGGCAGCATCTCCCAGGAGTTCTGGTTGTCCATGCGGATGGCCTCGACCAGATGCAGGATGTCCTGGCGGGCCGCGTCGGATTTGACCTCGGCAAAGACCTCGACGCGGCGGCGGGTATTGCGGTTGAGCAGGTCGCCCGAGCCCATGAAGATGCGGCGGTCGTCGCCGGTGCCGAAGATGAAGATGCGCGAGTGCTCCAGATACCGTCCGACGATGCTCTTGATGCGGATGTTGTCGGTGTAGCCCTCGATGCCCGGGCACAGGCAGCAGATGCCGCGGATGACCATCTCGACCTTGACGCCGGCCTGGGAGGCCTCGATCAGCTTTTCCATGACCTCCATGTCGTTGAGGGAGTTGACCTTGATGAAGATGTAGCCCTCTCTGCCGGCGCGGCAGGCGTCAATCTGCTCCTGGATGTAGCGCAGGACGTTCTGCTCAAAGCAGTTCGGCGCCACCCACAGGCTCTGGGTGGAGTCCACCACCTCGCCCACGCACAGCGCCTGAAAGACGCGGGTGGCGTCCTCGCCCATCAGCGGGTCGGAGGAGATGAAGGAGAGGTCGGTGTACTGCTCGGAGGTCTTTTCGTTGTAGTTGCCGGTGCCCACCTGGGTGATGTAGTGGATCTGGTTGTGCTCCTTGCGGGTGATCAGGCAGAGCTTGGCGTGAATCTTGTAGTCGCTCAGGCCGTAGATGACGGTGCAGCCGGCCTCCTCCAGCATGGTGGCGTAGTCGATGTTGCTCTGCTCGTCAAAGCGGGCGCGCAGCTCCAGCACGCACAGCACGTCCTTGCCCTTTTCGGCGGCGTGGGCCAGCGCGGAGGCAATCTTGCTGTGGTTGGCCAGGCGGTAGAGCGAGATCTTGATCGAGAGGACGCTCGGGTCGTCGCCCGCCTCATACAATAGGTCTACAAAGGGCTTGGTGCTCTGGAACGGGAAGCTGAGCAGCATGTCGTGATTTTTCAGGTAATTGATGGCGCCGCCAGCGTCCCCCCTGGCAAAATCGACCGGGACAAAGGGCTTGGCCTCGCGGTAGTACCAGTTTTTCTGTTCCTTGCGCGGGTCCAGCGTGGAGGGCAGCGCAAAGCCGAACGAGAAGTCCAGCGGGATGGACTGGATGCTGAAGCAGTCGTCCCCGACCTTGAGCTTTTTGCACAGAAAGGCGGACAGCCGGTCGCCGGGGCGGGAGGAGAACTGCAGGCGCACCACATCCAGGCGGCGCCGCTTTTTGAGCATCTCCTCCATCACGCCGCGGAAGTCGATGTCAAAGTCGAACAGTCCCTCGTCCACCGTGATGTCGGCGTTGCGGGTGACGCGCATGACGTGCTTTTCCAGCACCTTCTGCTTGTTGTACAATTTCTGCACAAAGTGCAGGATGATGTCGGCGGTGAAGATGATCTTGCGCCGCTGGTTGATGTTGAAGGTGTAGTAGGTGGGCAGCTGGGAGAAGGGGACGATGCCGATGCGGATATTTTCCTCCCGCTCCTTGTCGGCGGCCTTGTTCTTGTCCTGGCTCTTGGACTTTTCGCCGCCCTTGTCCTTCTCTTTATCCTTCTCCTTTTCCTTGTCGGTCAATTCGGTGACGATGAACTGCTCCTTGTTTTTCAGGAAGGGGAAGGGGTGCTGGCGGTCGATCAGCTGCGGGGAGAGCAGGGGGCGGATCTCGTTGTTGAAATAGTTCTGCACGATCTGCTCGTCGATCTTGCTCATGTGGTGGATGTCCAGCACCTCGATGTCCTGGGTGCTCAGCAGCTGCCTGAGCGAGGACCAGGCGCGCTCGGCGATGGGGTTGATGGCCTCCACCTTTCTGCGGATGGCCGCGATCTGTCCGGCGGCGTTCAGGCCAGTCTTGTCGTCCAGCTTATCCGGCTCCAGGATGCTCTGGTCGTGCAGCGAGCCGACCCGCACCATGAAGAACTCGTCCAGGTTGGAAAAGTAGATGGACAAAAACTTCAGGCGCTCCATCAGCGGGATGTTGGGGTTGAGCGATTCGCTCAGGACCCGGTGGTTAAATTCCAGCCAGCTCAGCTCGCGGTTGACAAAGATGTCGGGACGGGCCGGCTGCGGCGCGGCGATCGCTTCGGTATTGGGGAGATGGTCTGTATGATTTGTCTGTTCCATAATTGTTCACCTTGCAAAGTTGATGGTGTGGGGCTTAATCGTTGAGCTGCATTTCGCTCAGAAGAACCTGGGAGAGGATCTTCATGCCGTCGCGGGTGGATTCGATGTCGACCCACTCCTCGCGGGTGTGGGCGCCGTGTCCCTCATAGACGCCAAAGCACACCGCCGGGATGCCCATCGACAGCGGAATGTTGCAGTCGGTGGAGCCGCACTCCTCGGTGCGGTGGTAGCCGTACCGCTCGGAGGCCTCCATGACGATGCGGGTCAGCTCGGACGGGTCGGCGTCGCCCTTGCAGGGGCGGTCGCCGATCAGCTCGGTCTCGACGCCGATGCCGTAGCCCCGGAACATCTGGATGACCGAATCGAAGAAGCGGTCCATGCAGGCCAGTCCCTCCCGCTTGTTGGAGCGGTATTCATAGAGCATTTCGCAGTGCTGGGCGATGGTGTTGACCGAGGTGCCGCCCTCGATGGTGCCGACATTGTAGGTGGTCTTGCCGATCTCCGGAACCTTGAGGGTGTAGAAGGTGTCGATCATCTTGGCGGCGTAGTGGATGGCGTTGCGGTTGCCAAAGGAGCCGAACGAGTGGCCGCCCTCGGTGGTGACGGTGATGCGCCAGCGCTTGGAGCCGACCGCGTCGTTGACCACCGTCTTTAAGCCGCCGTCGATGGCGTACAGCCGGGAGATGCGCCCGTCAAAGTCCTGCATCAGCCGGCGCACGCCCTTGAGGTTGCCCAATCCCTCCTCGCCGGAATTGAGCACAAAGAGGATGCCGGTTTTCGGTTTGAGTTTGAGGTCGATGGCCATGGCTGCCATCTCCATGACAGCGACGGCGTTGGTGGTGTCGTCGCCGATGCCGGGCGCATAGAAGCGGCCGTTTTCCTCATGGAAGGGCAGCGGCTCGGTGTCCGGAAAGACCACGTCGGTGTGACCCAGGATGGCGCACAGGTCGTTTGCGCCTTCCTCCACGCCGTAGGGGAAGATGACGTTGAGCGCGTCGTCGATGTAGACGCCGGTGGCGCCCAGCTCCTCCAGGTGCTGCTTGCACCACTGCGCCCGCAGCTCCTCGTGGTTGGAGGGGGCCGGGATGCGGGCCAGGGTACGGATGGCGTCCAGGTAGCGGTCCCGGTGCGCTTCCAGATAGCTGAGGATTTCCTGTTGTATTTGCAGTGCTTCTGACATAAAGACACTCCTTTTGTAAAGCCATTTCTGGCATAATTTTTCCTTTGCTTTAATCATAGCACAAGTTGAAGCTGTGTTCAATTTTTATACGAAGATTTTACATGGATTATACTTGTTATTGAAAAAACAGGGGAAAAAGGACGAAAAAGGGGTTCGGCAGTTTGTCGGAAAAGAGAATGAAAAGATGAACAGCTTTTACAAAAACTGCTCATTTTGTAAAAAGAGGATTGACAAGACATGGAGAATGGTGTATCCTTAAAACAATCAATTGATTGTGAAACAAATATTTGATTGCTTTACAACCGATTGCATGCAGAAAGGAGGAAGGCAGGATGCCAGAATGGAAACGTTTGCCCGATTCGGAGCTGGAAATTATGCTGATTATCTGGGAGGCCAGAGGGCAGATCAGCACCAGCGACATCATGCAGCGGCTGAAAAAGAAAAAGAGCCTGCAGCTGGTGCAGAATTCGCTCAACCGCCTGGAGGGCAAGGGCTTTGTCCGGTGTGAGAAGATCGGACGGCTCAACCACTACACGGCGCTGGTGCCGCTGGAGGACTACCGCGCCCAGGAGACCAGCAATTTTCTCAGCAAGCTCTACCAGAATTCCGGCAGCAAGCTGTTTGCCGCGCTGATTGAAAGCCACTCGCTGAGCGACCGGGATATCCAGGACATCAAGTCGCTGCTGGAAAAGGAGGAGGATTGAGGTGGAGCAGATCTTTTCGTGGGTGCTGGAGCGGTCGCTGGGCATCTCGGTCGTGCTGCTGGCGGTGATGCTGTTGCAGCCTTTTCTGCACAGGCGTTACCGGCCGCAGCTCAACTGCCTTGTCTGGACGGCGCTGGCGCTGTGCCTGCTGATTCCCTTTTCGCTGCCAAGGACAAAACAGGCAGTCGTCACCATCGATTGGGAGGGATTGATTGCCCGGCAGGAGGAGCAGATGAATGGCGCAGCCGGGACGGAACCGGAACAGCTTTCCCAGGCAGAGGGCTTGCCGGTGCAGTCCGCGCAGCGCCGGCCGGCCCAATGGCTGCCGGCAATCTGGCTTGCGGGGGCGGCAGCGGTGCTGGTTGGGCAGGGAGGGATCTATCTTGCCACCCGCAAAAAGCTGCTGCGCTGGAGCACCGCGGTGGAGGAGCCGCGGACAAAGCTGCTGCTCTCCCACTGCCAGCAGGAGCTGGGGATGCAGGAGCAGGTGTGCCTGATGCGCTGCTGCCTGCTCGATACGCCGATGCTGATGGGCCTGTGGAGGCCGTGTATTCTGCTGCCGGAGGTGGAGCTGGAGGAGCAGCAGCTGCGCTATGTGCTGCTGCATGAGCTGTCTCATCGCCGCCGCAGGGACCTGTGGCTCAAATTTCTTTTGTTGGTAGCTAAGGCGGTGCACTGGTTTAACCCGCTGGTCTGGTGGATGGCAAGGCGCGCCTCGGCGGATATCGAGGTGGCCTGCGACGCCGACGTGCTGCGCCTGCACGACACCAAGGAGGAGCGGCGGGAATACGGCGCGCTGATTCTATACTTTATCCAGCTCAGCCGGGGGCGGGCAATTCCGCTCACCACCAATTTTAGCGAGAAAGGACAAATCATGAGGAGGTTTCAGGAGATGATGAACACGAGCAAAAAACGCGTAGGGCTGCTGCTGTTTGCCCTGATCTGTGCAGCGGCAGTGGGGAGCACCGCCTTTGTTAACCTGCATGTGCGGGCAGAGGAGGAGCCGGACCTGCAGCTCAGCGAACCGATGCAGCAGGAGATGGACATCCTTGCAGCCGAGAGGGCGCAGACCCAGCGGGCGCTTGACGGGCAGGAGGAAGATGAGGCTGCCCGCCGGGCCGGGGTTGCACAGCAGTACGTGGTCTATGAGCCGTACGGCATGAGCTACGATGTGGAAAAGGACCGCTTTTTCTATGGCGGGCAGATGGTGCGTTACTTTAAGGACCAGCTCAGTGCGGATCATACCAACGGGTTTTACTATGCGGATGGGGTGATCGATGTGGAACCTGTCCGGGACACTGGCGGTGCTTTGATCGGCTTAAAGCAGTCGTCAGAGGAGGAATTTGCCAACCGCACCCAGCAGCAACAGCAACTGGAATCGGCGTTTGCAGCGGCCGGCGTTTCCGGAGAGGGCGGCAGCGTGGAGCTGGGCGACCCGTCCCTGCCTGACGACAGCCTGAATGATTACCGCTCCTTTGGCGTTTCTTATCAGGCAAGCACCGGGCATTGGATGTACGAGGGCCAGCCCATCCACATCCTCTACGATGAGGATCACTATACCTTCTGCGACAATGGCGTCAGCGATGGAGTCAGCTTGACCGTTTTCCGCAATGCGGGCGGAAATATCGAGCGGCTTGTCCCCGCAGAGGGGAAGGAGCTGGAAGCATACATCAATAGCTATCAACCGATCCAGGTACAGTACGACCTGGGGCCGGGCGCAGAATGGGTCTGGCCGGTTCCGAGCACCCACGAGGTCAGCTGGCCCTACGGCTCGCGCTACAACGATACCGACTTCCACACCGGCCTGGACATCGGCGACTACAGCCAGGAGATCTACGGTGACCCAGTGGTAGCGGCGGCGGACGGAACGGTCGCGATGGTCTCCGAGGACTGGACGCCGGGGAGAGGGTACGGCATGTATCTGGTGATCGAGCACGAGAATGGGTTCGCGACCCTCTACGGCCACCTGAGCGCCATCGACGTCGAGGAGGGCGACACGGTTAAGGCCGGGGAGCAGATCGGCCAGATCGGTGCAACCGGCTTTGCCACCGGCCCGCACCTGCACTTTGAGGTGCGCAGAGACGGCCAGCATCTCGACCCGGCGGAGTATTTGTTGGTGGGGGAAGAATAAAAAGCAAGCAAAAAGAGGTGAGCACGATCGCTCGCCTCTTTTTTTAGTCATTCGGAACTTTGTCTGCTGCTGTTGACATTTCCTACAATGACTGTTAAGATGATAGATAGAATCTCTGCGACACGCTTACATCAAAAAGGACAAAGTTTCAGATGGGAGGGGAACAATGAAGCGGATTTTTTGTATCTGTTTATCCGTTTTCTTCCTCTTGACTGGGTGCCAGTCATCGGATGAGGAAGTTTATCAGAATCTGATAGAACAGACAACCGCCGGACAACAGGAGCAAACGGAACAGCCAGAACCAAACAGTGCACTCTCTGGAACGCTGCGGGTCAGCACCTATTACGATGAGGAGATCAAAAAGAGGGCGCAGGAGTTTGAGCAGCTGCATCCGGGGGTGCAGATTGAGGTCTCGGTTGCGCAGCAGAACGGTTCGGTCGGGGAGAGCTGGGAAGAGTATCTGCAGCGAACCTCGGTGGAGATGATGAGCGGGCAATCAGCTGACATCGTCGATCTGGCGCAGATGTCGGTCAGCCGTTATGCAAAAAGCGGCCTGCTGTGCAACCTCTATGACTTTATGGAGATGGATAGCGATTTTCACAAAGAGGATTATTACACCAATATTTTTAAGGCCAAGGAGTACGGCGGGGGATTGTACTCGCTGCCGTTTTATTTTGTATACGACATGACCTATCTCAGCCGCCCGCTGCTCGAGGAAGTGGGACTGGACGCGCCCGATGCGCTGGACTATGAGAAGATGTTCGATCTGTACAGCCAGGTGAGCGACAGCACAGGAAAGGATTTTTCTATCATGCCCGGCATCACCGGCGGATGGTTTTTCAAATATGAGTTCCCTGCTTACTATGACATTGAGACAGCAACGGCAAATTTTGACAGCCCGGAATTTATCCGCTATTTAAAGAGGACCAAGGAAGAGATTCCCAAATTGGAGGACACGGCTGACTGGGACATGACCCGTGTTGCGAACGGAGTGGATGGCTTTATGCGGGAGGACTATCTGTTCTGCAACTATGATGTCACCTCGATAGATACCTACAATGCCCTGATCGACTATCCGAACATCCTGCCGCCGGTGCCGATGCGCAGCCACGATGGGCAGTTCGGTTTTTCCACCCTGCAGGCCGACTACGGCATTGTCCGCAGCTGCAAAAACAAGGAGCTTGCCTGGGAATTTCTAAAGTATTGTGTCTCTGAGAAACAGCCGCCCGAAACGCTGGAGCACGAGGCGGTGATGGACTACACCGCTCAGTTTCATGCCTGGGTACCGATCAATATCCGGAATTTTTATCATTCCTTTACTTTGGAATGCAACTACTACCGCAACACCCTGACCGATGTTACCAACTGGAAACAGGGAGACCCACAGCAGCTGACCGAGCAGGCGGTGGAGCAGATTCATGGGTGGAATCTGCAGCGCAATTTTGCCTGCTCCGAGACAGAAATTTTTGGACTTTTGAAGGAAGAACAGGACAACTATTATCAGTACGACCTTGCCACCGCCGAGGAGACGGCAAAGTCAATCCAGACCAAAATGAACATCTTTTTAAACGAGTGATGCAAAATGAGCAAAGTCAAATTTTATGGAGCGATATTGGCGCTGTTTTTTGCACTGATGGGAGTGGCGACCATCTATTCCTGTATCACCAGCCGCAACGACCTGCCGCTGGTGACCCTTGCTCTGCCCGAAGCGATGGAGGAAGGAAGCTATCGCGTGCCCAACCAGGCGGTGCAGCAGCAAGGTTACCGCCACCTGTTTGTGGTGGAGGAGCAGGATGGAGCGTGGGGCAAGGAATATGTCTGTCGGGAAATCCTGTTGCCAAATGTAAGTGCTCAGGGGGAAACCACACTGGTCTATGCTGACCTAGGAGAACTTCCAGTGGTGGTCAGCAGCACCGAGCTGCTGTACGATGGGGCCGTGGTTCGCTTGTCCTGAGAGGAGGGAAAACCAAATGAACGAAAAGCGATTGTGGCGGCTTTTTTTGCTTCCTTCTCTGACCGGTGTGCTGGTGTTTTATCTGCTTCCCTTTGTGCTGTCGCTTTACTATGGCATGATCGACAACATGGGCAGCCGGCAGTTTGTAGGATTTGCAAATATCGTTGATACATTGACAAACCCCATGTTTTTGCAGGCGGCAAAAAATACTGCGATCTACCTTGGCGTTTCCATCCCGCTGATTTTGCTGCTCTCGCTGGGGCTTGCACTTTTGCTGCGGCGCGGTGGGAGGGGCTTGCTATTTGCGCTGTTGGTGCCGCTGGTGTTGCCGTCGGGCGTAACCGCTTTTTTCTGGAATGCCATTTTCAGCGCCGGAGGATTGATCAACAAGATCCTGTATCTGCTGGGGCAGCCGCTTATTAACTGGAAAACCTCGGCGGCGGCTATGGTGATTCCAGTAATCCTGTTTTTGTGGAAAAATACCGGATTGATTACCGCCATTATGCTCATCGGATGCGATCGCATCCCGCAGGAATACTATGAGATTGCTGCAGGGGAGGGCGCGACGCCGAGAGTTTGTTTTTATAAAGTGACGCTGCCCTATCTTGCGCCGACGGTTTTCCTTGCTGGTTTGATTGCGGTGATCCAGTCCTTTAAAGTGTTTCGGGAACTGTACATCCTGTTTGGGGCCTATCCTAACCCTTATCTTTACCAGCTGCAGCACTACATGAACAACCAGTTTTCCAGCATGAACCTGCAAAAGCTGTCCGCAGCTTCGCACATTTTGTTTGTACTGATGGCGGCAGTGATTTTGCTGACCTATTTTATGCAGAAACGGCTGAGTGACCGCTTCACCAGTGTGGAACTTTCATCGGCAAAGGTTGTTTCTATCAGAAAAAAGCCGATCGATTTAGTGGAAAGGCTGGCGCTTTGGGCAGCGGCTGCAGTGGCACTTCTGCCGCTTTTGTTTACAGTGGCCAACTCCTTTTTGCTGCCGCAGGAGGTAATCAACCGCTATTCCAGTCAGGTGCTGCCCGGCAACGCAGGCAGCCTTGCGCGAGACGGTCTGCACTTTGTACAGATGACTCTGTTGCCGACAGAGCCGACCCTTGCGCAATATGAAGAATTTTTATTGCAGAGCCCGGAACAGCTGCGCTTGTTTTGGAATTCGGCTTTGTTGATTGTTCCGATTCTGCTTGGACAGCTAGTGGTATCGGTGCTGGCGGCCTACGCCTTTGAGCGCTCGCGCTGGAAGTATAAGGAGATCGCCTTTGCGGTCTATTTGGTGATTCTGCTGATGCCGATGCAGGTGACGCTGGTGCCCAACTATATTACAGCCGACCTGTTGGGGTTGCTTGACAGCTACTGGTCCATTATCCTGCCGGCGGTGTTTCACCCCCTGGGTGTTTTTTTGCTGCGGTTGCAGATGAAGGGTTTTGACAGGGCTTGGGTCGAAGCAGCGCAGGATTGCGGTGCCAGCGAGTGGCAGATCTTCCGGCGAGTGATCCTGCCAAATTTGCGACCGGGAATTCTGGTGCTGCTGGTTCTGACAGTAGCCGAATATTGGAATATCATCGACCAGGCAATCATTTTTATTGACGATGCAGTCAGACAGCCTCTGTCGGTAGCGCTTTCCCAAATGTTATCGACAGAGAACGGCAGTTTCTTTGCAGCCTCCTGCCTGTATGTGCTGCCGGTGCTGCTTGTCTTTATGATGGGAAAGGATGCTTTTCAAAAAAAGAAACAAGAGGGGAGCACAAGAATATAGTTTTCCCCCTTGACACCCCCGCCCATCTCCGCTATACTAGAAACATACCAAAAGAATGTATAGGAAGGAGGAGGGAGAATGGCGCGCAACAAATATCCCGAGGTGACGGTGGAGCGGATTTTGGACGTCTCGCAGCGGCTGTTTTTGGAAAAGGGGTATGAGAACACCACCATCCAGGACATCGTCGACGAGCTGGGCGGGCTGACCAAGGGGGCGGTCTACCACCACTTCAAGTCCAAGGAGGAGATCATGGACGCGGTGGGTGACCGGATGTTTTTCTCCAACAACCCCTTTGAGGCGGTGCGGGGCCGCACCGATTTAAACGGCCTGCAAAAGCTGCGGGAAGCGGTCCGGCTCAACCAGTCGGACAAGGAGCGGGTGCGCCTGACCGCCCAGTCGATTCCCATCGCCAAAAGCCCCCGGCTGCTGCAGGAGATGATCATCTCCAACCGCAAGGTGCTGATGCCGTACTTTCTGGAGCTGATCGAGGAGGGCAACCGGGACGGCTCGATGCACACCGACTATCCCCGGGAGATCGCCGAGCTGCTGCCGCTGCTCACCAGCCTCTGGCTGCTGCCGTCTGTCTTCCCGGCCAGCCGCGAGCAGATGAAGCGCAAGTTTCTTTTCCTCGGCGAGATGCTGGAGAAGATGGGCGTTCCGCTGATGGATGACAGCATTCGTGCCCTGGTGGACGACTTCTTCGATCAGATTCCGGAGGAGCTGCCGGAAAAATAGGATTGCCTACGGGCAATTTTATTTTGGGATTATACATTCGTTTGGTTGGTATGTAAATTGAGAAAAGGAGGCAAGGTTGCATGACAGAACAGGAATTTGACCGGAAGGTGGAGGAGCTGGCCGGGCGGTTTGAACGGCGCGTCGAGGCGTCGGCGGACCGGCTGGAGGAGAGCCTGACGCAAAGGTGGAACGGGAGCAGGTGGTTTCGCCTGACGGCGAGGGCAGGCTCGGCAGCGATGGGAATGGGATTGCTGCTGGGCGCAGCGTCCCTGCGGCGAAAGGGTTTTTTGACAGCGGCGCGGTGGTGCGCAGCCGTTGGGCTTGTGGGGCTGGTGTGTGAGATAGCGTGCAGCGTTTTATGGAGGAGGTCAGAATGAAAGCGATGAAAAAGGAAAAGCTGTTTACCCGCAATTTTACCCTGCTGATTCTGGGGCAGGTGAGCTCCCTCACCGGCAACTACACCCTCAAGTTTGCCCTGTCGATGTATGTGCTGGAGCAGACCGGCTCGGCCTCCATCTTTGCGGGGATGCTGTCGGCGGCGCTGCTGCCCACCGTTCTGCTCTCGCCCTTCGGCGGAATCCTTGCAGACAGGGCCAACCGCAAACACATCATGGTGGCGCTGGATGCCCTGTCCGGCTTATCGGTGCTGGCGGCGGGGCTGCTGCTGCCGCTGGGGAGGGAGCTTTGGGTGATCGGCGCGCTGCTGGTGCTGCTGTCGGTGCTGGCAGCCTTCGAGTCGCCGACGGTGCAGGCCTGCGTGCCGCAGATGGTCTCCCCGCAAAACCTCGTCCAGGGCAACGCGGTGGTCAGTCAGGTCTCCGCCGTCACCTCGCTGGCGACACCGTTTTTGGGGAGCCTGTTCTACACCGCCTTCGGCATCGGGCCGGTGTTTGCCGCGGCGGTGGTCTGCTTTTGGCTGACGGCGCTGCTGGAGTGCATGATCCACCTGGAGTACCAAAAACCACCCCGCACAGCGGGAATCGGCGCCATTGTCCGGGAGGACCTTGCGGTCAGCGCGCACTTTCTGCGCTGGGAACAGCCGGATATTTTAAAGCTGCTGCTATTGGCGGCGCTGGCCGGCATGTTTGTGTCCGGCACGGCGGTGGTCGGTTTCCCCTATCTGGTGCGGACGGTGCTGGGACTTTCCGCCACCTATTACGGGGCAGCGGAGAGCGCGATGGGCGCGGCGGCCATCCTGGGCAGCCTGTGCGCCGGGCTGCTGGGGAAAAAGCTGCGTGTCCGCGACATGGCTGCCATCTTTCTCAGCTTTGGCCTGAGTCTGTTTCCGATTGGGTTTAGCTTTCTGCTGCCGGTGGGGAGGATGGCGCGCTACGGGGTGCTGCTGTTCTTTTTCTGTGTCTGCCAGCTGGGCGTCTGCATCTTTTCGACCTACGCCATCACCCTCATCCAGCAGCGCACCCCCGAGCAGCTGATGGGCAAGGTGATGTCCTGCGTCTTTACCCTCTCGATGTGCGCGCAGCCGGTGGGGCAGATGGTTTACGGAGCGCTGTTCGATTGCTTTTCCGACAGCGTCTATTGGGTGCTCATCCCCACCGGTATGCTCATCTGCCTGATAGCGGTGGCGTCGCGGGGATTTTTGAAAAGGATGGAGGCGGCAGAGTAAAACAAAAAGGACATCTGCAAAAGCAGATGTCCTTTTTCTGATGGTGGAGACGATCGGGATCGAACCGACGACCTTTTGAATGCCATTCAAACGCGCTCCCAGCTGAGCTATACCCCCATATTCACTTGCCGTGCCGCCGGACCGGCGACTCAACGTAGGATATTATACCCGCCTCTTCCACATTTGTCAAGCATTTTCTTTCTCTTTTTTTGGCCCCTGCTCCAGCGCGGCAGGGGCCGTTCTCTTTTTCTCACGGTTCGGGCCTGGCGGGCGCTCTCCAGCCCTTCCCCCAGATCTCCTGAATACGGATCCGGAACAGGGCGATCTGTGAAAAACAGCCCCGGTTCTGTGCCCGGAACTCCTCCTCCGGCTCGGGACGGAACTTCTGGCTGAACACCCGCAGTCCCTCCCAGCGCGCCGCTTCCTCCAGCACCTCTTCCGCCGTTCCAAAGACCACCGCGCTCTCATACTCGGTGGTGTACTGCTCGGGGATCACCCGGGCATGGCCCACCGCCGTGACGCAGACCTGGGGACAGGCGCGCAGACAGTCGATCTTCTTGCCCTCTCTCGCACAGTGAAAATAGAGCCACTCCCCCGCCCGGGTCATGTTGACCGGTACGGCATATGGCGTTCCATCCGGTTGTGTCATAGAGAGGGTCGTCCACTCCGTCTGATCCAAAATCCGGAGCGCCGCTTCCCGCTCCAATGCACGGTCTTTTCGCCGCATATCGTTTCCTCCCATCTTTTTCTTGTGTCTACTATATCTCATCACGCATTGACTGTGTGAGTTATTGTTTTGGTGGAGATAAGCGGGATCGAACCGCTGACCTCTTGAATGCCATTCAAGCGCTCTCCCAGCTGAGCTATACCCCCATATAACCGGAAACCCTTGATTTTACTGAGTTTCCGGGGTTTTGATTAAATTGTCATTTCCTCGCGTTGAGGGGTCGTCACATGCGGTTGCTGGCGCTCCCAACTGCGCTACGCCCCCGTTGGAACTGTTACTCCAATATTATAGCGAAGCGAAAGAAAAAAGTCAAGCCCTTTTTTCAATTTTTTTCCGGGAGCGTTTTTGCAAAAGAAAATTTTTCCTTTGAGAAAGGGAAAGGGTTTGAGCGGCGGCGCGGTTTATGCTATAATCTTCTTTGGAAAAAGGAGGGCGGCAGGATGCTCGATTGGATTTTGGAACAACAGGATGTGTGGCAGCGGCTGCAAAGCTGCCGGAAACCGGTGGTGCTCTACGGCATGGGGGACGGAGCGGTCAAGATTTTGCGGGTGATGGAACAGTACGGCATCCGCCCGGCGGCGCTGTTTGCCAGCGACGATTTTGCGCGCGGCAACCTCTTTATGGGGTACAAAGTAGAAAAGCTGCGGGACATCCAGGCGCGCTACGACGATTTTATCATCGTCATGGCCTTTGCGGTGCGGGACCTGCCGACCGTCCAGCGTATCCGCTCCCTCTCCCAACAGATAGAGCTGGTGGCGCCGGATGTGCCGGTGGCGGGAATCAACCTCTTTACCCTCGATTTTGTCCGCCAGCACGAGCAGGAATTTGCCAGGGTCGAGTCGATGCTGGCCGACGAGCAGTCCAAAAAGGTGCTGCACAACATCGTCAACTTTAAGCTCAGCGGCAAGCTGGACTACCTCTTTGACTGCGAGACGCCGGTGGAGGAGGCCTATCAGAACATCCTGCGGCCCACAGACCACGAACATTTTGCGGACCTTGGCGCCTACCGCGGCGACACCATCGCCGAGCTGCTGCATTTTGCGGGCGGCTGTGAGCGGGTGTTTGCCTTTGAGCCGGACGAAAAGACCCACAAAAAGCTCTGCCTTGCCGTCGAGCAGATGGGCCTTGCCGGGCGGGCTACCTGCGTGCAGATGGCGGCCTATTCCCACCAGCAGACGCTGGAATTTGACAGCCGGGGCGGCAGGCAGTCCGCCCTGCGGGAGGAGTCGCTGGTCACCGGCGCTGCGGGCGCGGCAAAGCCGAAGATCAAGCTGGTGCAGGGCCAGTCGCTGGACAATGTGGCGGGGGAGGAGACGGTCACCCTCATCAACATGGACGTCGAGGGAGCGGAGCGGCAGGCGCTGGAGGGCTGCGCAAAGATCATCGCCCGCGACCGCCCCAAGATGCTCATCGCCGCCTACCACCGCAGCGAGGACCTGTTTGCCATCCCGCTGCAGATTGCCGCCATGCGCTCGGACTACCGCTTTTATCTGCGGCACTATCCTTACATCCCCGCCTGGGACACCAACCTTTATTGTGTATAGTAACCGGAACGGGCGCGCGGCGGGGGCGCATTTCAGAGCATAGCGAAGAAAAACGACAAAAGAAGGAGCGAAAGCCTCCGCCTTTATTGACAGGGGATTGCAAAATATAGTAAAATAATAAGATAGGAAAACAGGCCCGGACAGTGGGGCTTGCAAAAAAAGAATCTGTTATCAGAGAAAAAGAGAATATCCCCCAAAAGGGGAGAGGAGCGTGAAAGCATGCAGCCAAATTTGGAAGAACCTCAGCAGCCAAAGACTGGGGCAGTGCGCAGCATGACGGGATATGGCAGGGCGCGCCAGCTGATCGGCAACAAGGAGATCACCGTGGAGATCCGCTCGGTCAACCATCGTTTTCTGGAATATTCGTCCCGTGTGCCGCGGGCTTATGCTTATCTGGAAGAGAAGCTGAAAAATCTCATCAAGGGATCGGTCTCCCGCGGCAAGGTGGATGTCTCGCTGAGCATCCAGACCGTCGGCGGCACCGACACCCAGGTGGTTATCAACCACGACCTGGCCCGGTCCTATCTGCAGGCGCTGCGCAGTCTGGCGGAGGATCTGCAGATTAAAAACGACATCACCGTCTCGCAGATGGCGCGCTTTTCGGACATCTTCAGCGTGATCCGGGTGGAGGAGGACGAAGAAGAGATCTGGCAGGCCGTCGAGCAGGTAGCCAGAGAAGCGGTGGACAACTTTGTCGCCATGCGCCTGACCGAGGGAGAAAAGATGAAGCAGGACCTGCTCTACCGCCTGGAGCTGATCGAGCAGATGGTGGCAAAGGTCGAGGAGCTCTCCCCCAAAACGGTGGAGACTTACCGCAACCGCCTCTATGCCCGCCTGCAGGAGGTGCTGCAGAACAACACCGTGGATCAGCAGCGCGTCCTGACCGAGGCTGCCATCTTTGCCGAAAAGATCGCGGTGGCCGAGGAGACGGTTCGTCTGGGCAGCCACGTCCACCAGTTCCGCCAGATTCTCTCCTCCAGCGAGCCGGTGGGCAGAAAGCTGGACTTTCTGGTGCAGGAATTTAACCGCGAGGCCAACACCATCGGCTCCAAGGCGCAGGACCTGGAGGTCGCCCGGATTGTGGTCGACCTGAAGGCGGAGATCGAAAAGATCCGCGAGCAGATTCAGAACATCGAGTAGCGGCCGGACGCTTTTTTGGAGAGGAAAGGAAGAAATCACAACATGAAACTGATCAACATCGGCTTTGGGAATATGGTTTCCGCCAATCGTCTGGTGGCGATCGTCAGCCCGGAATCGGCGCCGATCAAACGCATCATCGCTGACGCCAGGGAGCGCGGCAGCTTAATCGACGCGACCTATGGCAGAAGGACCCGCGCGGTCATCATCACCGACAGCGACCACGTCATTCTGTCAGCGGTGCAGCCGGAGACGGTGGCCAACCGTCTGGACGACGATGATGAGGAGGAACTGGAAGAGGATGAGTAAAAAAGGACAGCTGATCGTGGTGTCCGGCCCAAGCGGCGTCGGCAAGGGCACGGTGCTGGGAGCATATCTGGCAGGCAGGGAGAATGTCGCCTACTCGGTCTCGGCCACCACACGCGCCCCGCGCCCGGGGGAACAGGACGGCGTACATTACTTCTTTTTAAGCCGGGAAGAATTTGAAAGCACCGCCCAGAACGGCGGTATGCTGGAGTATGCAAGCTATAACGGCAACTACTACGGCACCCCCAAGGCCCCGGTGGAGCAAAAGCGCGCCCAGGGCATCGACGTGATTTTGGAGATCGAGGTGCAGGGCGCCCTGCAGGTCAAAAAGGCCTGCCCGGATGCGCTGATGATCTTTGTGGCGCCGCCGGGCTTTGACGAGTTGCAAAGCCGCCTGACCGGCCGCCATACCGAGGACGAAGAGACGGTGCAAAAGCGCCTTGCCATCGCCCGCCAGGAGCTTAAGCAGGCGTATCACTACGACTATGTCGTTGTCAACGACACCGTTTCGCAGGCAGTCGACCGGCTCAGCCTCATCGTCGAGGCCAACCGTTTGAATATCCACAATATGAAAGAATTTCTTGATGAGGTGAATCATAATGCTTAGGCCAGCAATGTCACAGATTATTCGTGAAGGAGAAAGCTACTACGCGTTTGTTGTCGCAGTGGCTAGACGCGCAAGGGAGATCGCCGACTATTGGGCAGACAATAACATGCCGATGGAGAAAAAGCCGGTCACCGCAGCGCTGGAGGACTTCGCTTCCGGCAAGGTGCGGGTAAGGGATCTGGTCAAAATCAAGGACGCGAACTAGGCAAAAACCAATCGCGTCGTCGGTTAAGGAAATGGGGCGGCACGATCAAGACGCTGCGGCGGAGAAACGACGCAGGCCTGCAGGATTGCCGCCCGCTTTTTATCAGGGAGAAAACAGTCGGATGAAGGGGGAGAGCGCGGCATGATCGCAAGAGTGGTGGTGGAAAATGCCGCCTATTCCTTTGATATTCCCTTTTCCTATCAGGTGCCCCAGCAGATGCAGCCGGACATCCGGCCGGGCTGCCGGGTGCTGGTGCCGTTCGGCAAGGCCAACCGCGCAAAGCAGGGCCTTGTGCTGGCGCTGGAGGAGAGCGGGGAGCAGGAAAACTTAAAGCCGCTCAAAACGCTGCTGGATTACCAGCCGCTGCTCGACAGCGAACAGCTGTGGCTGCTGGAGCTGCTGCACCGCCGCACCTTCTGCACCTACTATGAGGCGCTGCGGGCACTGGTGCCCAGCGGCCTGACGGTGAAGGTGCGGGTGATGTGCTCGCTGGGAGAAAAAGCAAATCTGCAGGAATTGCAGCAGCCGCTGCAGGAGCTGCAGCAGAAGGTGCTGGACTACCTGCGGGAAAAAAATAAGCCGGTGGCCACTGAAAAGTTGCTGATGGACCTTGGCATCGCGCAGAACGCCCCGGCCTTTCAGGAGCTGATCCGGCAGGGGCTGGTGGTCCTCTCGGAGGATGTGCGGGAAAAGAGCGCCGACAGCAAGATGATTATGGTGCGTCTGAGCGACGACTGCCAACAGCGGGTGCAGGGGGGAGGCGTGCGGATGACCGCCGTGCGCAAAAAGGTGCTGGAAATTTTAAGCCAGACCCCCAGCGCCTCGCTCAAGGAGCTGTGCTACTACGCCGGCACCACCCGCCAAACCTTGAACAAGATGGAAAAGGAGGGGCTGCTGACCTACTACGGCAGGCAGATCTTCCGCTCCCCCTACGCCGAACGGCGGGAGGAAGCGCCGGAGGGCACACCTTCCGACGTGCAGCTTTCTCCCTCCCAGCAGCAGGCGTTTGACAGCCTGTGGCAGCTGCGCAGCGAGGGCAAGGGGGGCGAGCAGGCGCTGCTGTACGGGGTGACCGGCAGCGGCAAAAGCCAGGTTTATCTCAAACTGGCCGAGCGGGTGCGGGAGCAGGGACGCGGCGTCATCATTCTGGTGCCGGAGATTTCCCTCACTCCTCAGACCGTCGAGCTATTTGGCAGGCGGTTTGGCCAACATGTGGCGGTGCTGCACAGCGGCTTGACCATGGCCGAGCGCGCCGACGAATATAAGCGCATCAAGCAAGGTTTGGCGGATGTGGTGGTGGGGACCCGTTCGGCGGTGTTCGCGCCGGTTAAAAAGATCGGTCTGATTGTCATCGACGAGGAGCAGGAGGGCGCGTACGCCTCCCAGCAGGCCCCGCGCTATCACGCGCGGGAGATTGCAAAGCTGCGCTGCCGGCGGCATGGGGCGCTGCTGCTGATGGCGTCGGCCACTCCTTCGGTCGAGACCTTTTATCAGGCAAAGCGGGGGAAGATTCACCTGTTTACCCTCTCACGCCGGTATCTGGGCAGCCAGCTGCCCAAGGTGCAGATTGTGGACATGAAGCAGAGCTTTGGCTTTGACATCAGCCAGGAGCTAACCGCCGAGCTGGCGGACAATCTGCAGGCCGGGCAGCAGAGCATTGTGCTGCTCAACCGCCGGGGCTACCACACGGCGGTGCGCTGCAACCAGTGCGGGGAGGTGCTCAAATGCCCCCACTGCTCGGTGGCGCTGACCTATCACAGCGCAAACCACCGGCTGATGTGCCACTACTGCGGCTACTCCCGCCCGCTGGACCAGAGCTGCCCGAACTGCGGCAGCAACCTGATCAACTGCACCGGCAGCGGTACCCAGCGCATCGAGGACGAGCTGCACCGCATCTTTCCGCAGGCCAATATCCTGCGGATGGACATGGACACCACCATGTCCCGCATGGCGCACGAGACAAAATTTAACGACTTTGCACAGGGAAAATATCAGATCATGGTCGGCACCCAGATGGTGGCCAAGGGGTTAAATTTCCCCGAGGTGACGCTGGTGGGGGTGCTCAATGCGGATCAGTCGATCTTTTCGCAGGATTTCCGCGGGTGCGAGCGGGCCTTCTCGCTGCTCACCCAGGTGGTGGGGCGCTGCGGGCGCGGCAAGCTGCCGGGCCGGGCGCTCATCCAGACCTATTCGCCCGACCATCCGGTGATCCTGCAGGCGGCAAAGCAGGACTATGACCGCTTTTTTGCCGATGAGATCAAGTCCCGCAAGCTGGGGCTTTACCCGCCGTTCTGCACCCTGTGCCAGGTGGGATTTTCCGGGGAGAACGAGGACTTTGTGCGCGCCTCGGCGCAGTGGTTTGCCGCCCGCTTTCGGGAAAAGGCGGCAAAGGAGTACCCGGAACTGCCGCTGCGGATGATGAACCCCTGCGAGATGGCCATCGCGCGGGTGGCGGGAAAGTATCGCTACGGCCTTATTATCAAGTGCCGGATGAGCGACCGCTTCTGCGAGCTGATGTGGGGGATGCTGCGCGCCTTTGACAGCGAGCGCAAAAACAAGGGCGTACATGTTTGGGTAGATTTAAACGCGAGCGACCTGTAGGAGCCGCGATCCCATAGAACCAATTGGAAAGGAAGATGCAATCATGGCAATCCGCAATATTGTCAAGGATACGGACGAATATAATATGCTGCATAAAAAGTGCCGGCCGGTCACAGACTTTAACCAGAAGCTCTGGGACCTGCTGGACGACATGGCCGAGACGATGTACAAGGCCGAGGGCGTCGGCCTTGCCGGGCCGCAGGTCGGCATGCTCAGAAGGGTGTTTGTCATCGACGTCGGCAACGGGATTCTGGAATTTATCAATCCCGAAATCCTGGAAACCTCCGGCGAACAAAACGGAGCCGAGGGCTGCCTCTCCTTCCCGGGCGAATACGGCCTGGTGGAGCGGCCAAACTATGTCAAGGTCCGCGCGCAGAACCGCAGCGGCGAGTGGTTTGAGATGGAGGGCGAGGCGCTGTTTGCCCGCGCCGTCTGCCACGAAAACGACCACCTGGACGGCGTTGTCTTTAAGGACCGGATGTCCCGCCTGCTGCGCGAGGACGAGCTGGGCGAATAGAGCAGGGAAGGAGCTTTGTGCATGAAGATTGTGTTTATGGGGACGCCGGAGTTTGCCGAAAGCTCGCTGGCGGCGCTCCTTTCCTCCCGCCATCAGGTGATCGGGGTGTTCACCCAGCCGGATAAGCCGAAGGGAAGGGGCTATAAGCTGGTGCCGCCGCCGGTCAAGGAGCTGGCGATGGCGCACAACATTCCGGTTTACCAGCCGCAGAAGATGCGGGACGGGGAAGCCCTTTCTATTCTGCAAGAGCTGCAGCCCGACCTCATCGCGGTGGTGGCCTACGGCAAAATTTTGCCGAAGGAGATTCTGGAGCTGCCAAAGTACGGCTGCGTCAACGTTCACGGCTCGCTACTGCCCAAATACCGCGGCGCGGGCCCCATCCAGTGGAGCGTCATCAATGGGGAGCCGGTCACCGGCGTCACCACCATGTATATGGGCGAGGGGCTGGACACCGGCGACATGATCCTGAAAAAGGAGACTCCGATTGGGGAGAACGAGACCTACGGCGAGCTGCACGACCGCTTAAAGGAGATCGGCGCGCAGGCGCTGTTGGAGACACTCGACCTGATCGAGGAGGGCAAGGCGCCGCGCGTTAAGCAGGACGATTCCCTCTCCTCCTACGCGCCGATGTTGGACAAAAAGATTGCAAAGCTCGACTTTACAAAACCGGCTGCTGAGCTTCACAACCTGATCCGCGGCCTCTCCCCCTGGCCGGTGGCGCACACCACCTGCAACGGCAAGCTGCTCAAGGTGCACCGCGCCATCCTCCACGACCGGGATGGCAGCAGCGGCGGAGGCAACAAACCCGGAGCAGTGATCGACCGCAAAAAGCTGATCGTCGCCTGCGGACAGGGTTCGCTGGAACTGCTGGAGGTGCAGCTGGAAGGCGGCAAGCGGATGAGCGGCGAGGACTTTCTGCGCGGCAGAAAGCCGGAACAGCTGGGAGTATAATCCGCCCGCTGTTTTAGAACTATTTACCAATGCGGTATATACTCTTCATAATACATTCAAATTTGCCAAATATAATATTTGTATCCTGTTCATCGGACAGGTCTTGCAATTTGGAGAGGAGTCATGCTGTGCCATGCGGTTCAGCATAGAAGGCTCCCGGAAGGGAAGGAAGAGTCTATGTTTTTCTATTACTTTGACCGCTACTATTGGATTTTGATTGTGCCGGCGCTGCTGTTCGCCATCTGGGCGCAGAGCCGCGTCAGCACCACCTATCGAAAATACAGCCAGGTGCGCAGCGCCAGAGGGATGACCGCGGCGCAGGTGTGCCGGCAGATTTTGGACGAAAACGGGCTGTTTCAGATCCGCATCGAGCATATCGCCGGCAACCTTACCGACCACTATGACCCGCGGGCGAATGTCATCCGCCTGTCGGACACGGTCTACAACAGTACATCGGTGGCGGCCATCGGCGTGGCGGCGCACGAGGCGGGCCACGCAGTGCAGTACGCGGTGGGCTATGTCCCCATCCGCATCCGCAGCGCGGTCATCCCGATCAGCCAGTTTGGCTCCTCGCTCTCGATGCCGGTGCTGCTGGTGGGCCTGCTGTTTAACTACGGCTTTCTGGTGCAGCTGGGCATCGTGCTCTTTTCGACGGTGGCGCTGTTCCAGCTGGTTACCCTGCCGGTCGAGTTTAACGCCAGCGCCAGGGCGCTGCACACGTTGGAAAGCTCCTACATCCTGGAATCCGACGAGGTCAAGATGGCCGGCAAGGTGCTGCGGGCGGCCGCACTGACCTATGTGGCGGCGCTGCTTTCCAGCCTGGCGCAGCTGCTGCGGCTGATTTTGCTGTTTGGCCGCCGCGACCGGGATTAACATTTGATTTTGACACAAGAAAGGATTGTCCGATATGCCACATATGACGGCGAGACAGGCGGCTGTGCAGGCCCTGCTGAAGGTTGACGGGGAGGGTGGTTACTCCAACCTTGTGCTCAACGAGCAGCTTAAAAAAGCCCAGCTTTCCCCGGAGGACACCGCCTTTGCCAGCCGCCTGTTTTACGGGACGCTGGAGCGCAAGCTGACCCTGGACCACATCATCGGCGCCTATTCCAAAAAGCCGGTGCACAAGCTGACCCCGGCGGTGGCGGAAATTCTGCGGATGAGTTTATATCAGCTGGCCTTTTTGGACAGCGTGCCCGATTCGGCCGCGGTCAATGAGGGCGTCAAGCTCACCCGCACGATGAAGGCTGCCAGCGCCTCCGGCTTTGTCAACGCGGTGCTGCGCGCCTTCCTGCGGGATGGCAAAGAGCTGCCGCCCATCAAGGGAGGCCAGCTGCGCCAGCGGGAGGTGCGCTATTCCTGCCCGCAGTGGATCATCCGATCGCTGCAGCAGTCCTATGGGGAGCAGGCGGCAATCGACTTTTTGGAATATTCGCTGGAGCGCCCACCTCTCTACGCCCGGGTCAACACGGCTAGGGGGAGCGTTGAGACGTGCGTAAAGCGCCTGCAGGAGGAAGGGGTGCGGGTGCAGCTTGACCCGGACCTGCCGGGCTGCATCGCGCTGGAGCAGACCGCCTCGATCGAGCGGCTGAGCGCCTTTCAGGAGGGGCTGCTGCACATCCAGGACAAATCCTCCCAGCTGTGCGCGGCTGCCCTGGGCGCAAAACCGGGCGAGCGGGTGCTGGACTGCTGCGCCGCGCCCGGCTCCAAGTCCTTCACCGCCGCCGAGTGGATGGGCGATGAGGGGGAGATTGTCAGCTGCGACATCTTTGCGGAGAAGATTAAAAAGATTGAACAGGGAGCAAAGCGGCTGGGACTCTCCTGCATCCGGGCAAGGCTGCAGGACGCGACGGCATTTGATCCGTCGCTGGGGCAGTTTGACCGGGTGCTGTGCGACGCGCCCTGTTCCGGGATCGGGATTATCGGGCGCAAGCCGGAGATTAAGTATAAAAAAGAGCAGGATTTGCAGGACCTGCCACAGATCCAGGCGAAGATACTGGACAACGTTTCCCGTTATGTAAAAAAGGGAGGGACGCTTCTCTACTCCACCTGCACGCTGCTGGAGCGGGAAAACAGCGCGGTGGTGCAGGCGTTTTTAAAGGAGCACCCCGAATTTGAGCCTGCCGCCCTGCCGGAAATGGTGCAAAAGGCCTGCGGCATTGCGGACAAACAGGCGTGGAAGGTGACCCTGCTGCCCCACAAAGGACAGCGGGCACAGACGGACGGATTTTTTATTGCGACTATGAAAAAGGTGCGGTGATTGAGCGTGGAGCAACAGAGCCTGGAAGGAAAAATTGATATCAAGTCCCTGGAGCTGGAGGAGCTGACCGGACAGCTGGCAGAGATAGGGCAGCCCAAATTCCGCGGCGGGCAGGTCTATTCCTGGCTGCACGAGAAGCGGGTAGATTCCTTTGACCAGATGAGCAACCTGCCGGCGGCGCTGCGGCAGAGCCTGGGGGAGCGGTATTACATAAACTCCCTGAGCGTCGTCAAAAAGCTCACCTCCAAAATCGACGGGACCCAGAAATATCTGCTGCGCCTGCGGGACAACAACTGCGTCGAGGCGGTGCTGATGCGCTATAAGTACGGCAATTCGGTCTGCATCTCCACCCAGGTGGGCTGCCGGATGGGCTGCAAGTTCTGCGCTTCCACCCTGGCAGGCCTGGTGCGCTCGCTGACCCCGGCTGAAATGCTCGACGAGATCTACACCCTCACCCGCGAAAGCGGCCAGCGGGTCAGCAATGTGGTGCTGATGGGCATCGGCGAGCCGCTGGATAATTTTGAGAATGTGATGAAATTCATGCGCATCCTCTCCTCCCCGCAGGGCTATAACTTAAGCCTGCGGCACCTCTCGCTTTCCACCTGCGGGCTGGTTGACCGCATCTATGAACTGGCCGAGCAGAAGCTGGGGCTGACCCTTTCCATCTCGCTGCACGCGCCAAACGACGCCATTCGCAGCCAGACCATGCCGATCAATAAGCGATACAACATCGAGGAGCTGCTGAAAGCCTGCCGGTATTATTTTGAAAAGACCGGCCGCCGCATTTCGTTTGAGTACGCGCTGATCGAGGGGGTCAACGACGAGATTTCCCACGCCAACGAACTGGCCGACCGATTAAAGGGAATGGCGGCGCATGTAAACCTGATTCCGGTCAATCCTGTAAAGGAGCGGGGATTTAAACGCGGTTCCCGCCAGCGCATCGAGGCTTTCCAGAAGGCGCTGGAGCAAAGAGGGGTCAACGCGACCGTCCGGCGGGAGCTGGGGGCGGACATCAACGCCGCCTGCGGACAGCTGCGCCGGGAGTATGACCAGCAGCGCAAGGAGGAGAAACAGTGATCAAATTGATGGGAGCGACCGACACCGGACGGCTGCGGGAACAGAATGAGGACGCCTTTATCTGCCGGCAGATTGGGGAACAGACAGGCTATGCCATCGTGTGCGACGGCATGGGCGGAGAAAATGCGGGCGATGTGGCCAGCGCCACCGCCTGCAGACTGATTGAAAAATTTTTCCACCGCGACATCCGCGAGGGGATGAGCGAGGGCAGCGCCAAGGCGGTCATCTTTTCGGCTATCAGCGCGGCCAACGCAAAGGTCTACTCGATGGCCAAGGAGAACCCGGCCTACCACGGCATGGGCACCACCCTGGTGCTGGCGGTGGTGGTGGGGGAGCAGATGCACATCGTCAACATCGGCGACAGCCGCATCTATATGGTGGAAAAGCGCGCGGTCAAACAGCTGACCCGCGACCACACCCTGGTGCAGAACATGATCGACCGCGGCGAACTGAGCGTCGAGGAGGCCGAGCACCATCCCAAGAAGCACTATATCACCCGCGCCATCGGCGTCGGGGACACTTTGGACATCGACTATCAGATGTATGAGCTGAAAAAGGAGAGCGTCGTGCTGCTGTGCACCGATGGACTTTCCAACTACCTGAAGCTGGAAAAGCTGCCGGAGCTGCTTAAAAGCTGCATCCGCAAGGGCAGCTTGCAGGAGCTGATCGATTATGCCAACAATCGGGGCGGATCGGACAACATCACAGCCGTTGTGCTGTACCGCCAATAAACGCCCGCTTTGCAGGAGGCAATAGTACATGGATAAATACATTGGAAAGAAACTGGATGGACGCTATGAGATCAGGGAGCTGATCGGCGTGGGCGGCATGGCAAACGTCTACAAGGCGTACGACGTGCTGGAAAACCGGGTCGTCGCGGTCAAGATCCTGCGTGAGGAATACATGAACAACGACGAGTTCATGCGCCGCTTCCGCAACGAGTCCAGGGCCATCTCCCTTTTGGATCACCCGAATATCGTCAAGGTGTACGACGTCATCTTCTCCAACCGCATCCAGTCGATCGTCATGGAGTATATCGACGGCATCACCTTAAAGGATTATATCGAACAGGAGCATGTGCTGCGCTGGAAGGAGGCGCTGCACTTCACCGTTCAGATTCTGCGGGCGCTGCAGCATGCGCACGACAAGGGAATCGTCCACCGGGACATCAAGCCCCAGAATATCATGCTGCTCTCCGACGGGACGATCAAGATCACCGATTTTGGCATCGCCCGCTTTTCCCGCAGCTCCACCAAGACCATCACCGACAAGGCTATCGGCTCGGTGCACTACATCAGCCCCGAGCAGGCCAGCGGCGCCTTCACCGATGCCCGCAGCGACATCTATTCGCTGGGCGTCATGATGTTTGAGATGCTCACCGGCAAGCTGCCCTTTGAGGCGGACTCGCTGGTTTCGGTGGCCGTCAAACAGATTCAGAGCCAGCCGGCCCTGCCGCGCTCGATCAATCCCGACATCCCCGAAGGCTTGCAGGACATTGTGATGCGCGCCATGCAGAAGGATGCGGATAAGCGCTATCAATCGGCAGCGGAGATGCTGCACGACATCGACGAATTTAAGAAAAACCCATCCATTGTTTTTTCGTATAAATATGAACAGCCCCCGCAGGTGCACATCCAGAACGAGCTGCGCCATCAGCGTGAGGAGCAAAAAATGACGCGCAGGGAGCCAGGATCGATGAAAAAAGAGAAACATACTTCCAAACGCAAACCCACCGGAGACGAGGATGTCTACGAGAGAAAGCCGCTGCCGGTCATCCCGGTGATGGCGGGCATCGCATTTGCCTTCCTGCTGGCGGCCTGCGCCTTTATCGGCATGCTGTTTGTGGTCAATAAGCCGTTTGAGCAGGTGGAGAACACCACCGTGCCGGACCTGCTGGGCCAAAGCTACGAGAGCATCAAGACCCAGTACGCCGGCCAGTTCAACATCGTGGTGGAGGAGGAAGGCCCCAGCAGCGTGTATGAGGAGGGGGAAATCTATGACCAGAACCCCGACCCAGGCCTGACAGTAAAGGAACAGTCCACCATCAGCATCAAGGTCAGCACCGGCAAGCAGACGGTGGTGCTGGAGGACTATGCGGGACGCGACTCCACCGAGGTGTTCCGAGACCTCAACAGCAAGAACCTGAAGTGGGTGGAGACCGAGACCTATTCCAACGAGTACGCGGCGGGCACCGTCGTTATGACCGCGCCGGGCGCGGGCGAGGAGGTCGCTGAGGGCGATGAGATCAGCGTCTATGTCAGCCTGGGCTCCCAGGAGCAGAACCAGACCGTACCGCTGATTGTCGGCATGAACTACCACGAAGCCAGAACGCTGCTGACCACCCGCCGGCTGCGCATCGAGCTGGTCGAGGAGGTGCAGCCGGAGACCGACGAGGACGGCAATGTCATCGCCGGACAGCAGGCGGCGGGCACCATCCTCTCCCAGAGCCCGACCGAGGACACACAGGTTCCGGCCGGAACGGTCATCAACGTCACCGTCATGGGCGGCGACGGATGGGAGGACCCGAACCAGCCGATCCAGATCGAGATTCCGTTCGATCTGCCGGAGGGCGATGGAGTGGTGCACGTCCAGACCTTTGTGGACGGAACTGAGACCGGCTACGGCGACCCGGATCTGTCCAGACAGTCCACCTGGACCACCCGCCCGAGCGGCAGGGGCGACGCCAAGGTGGAGATCTATATCGACGGGGAGCTCTACAAGACCTTTGACGTCAACTTTGACAACGGCACTTATGTGGAAACCACCGACCTGCAGGCGCTGGGCGAGCAGCTCTCGCAGCAGGGCGGCTCCTACAGAGAAAATACCGACGAGGATTACCCGGAGCCGCAGGAGTAACCTTTAAACCGGCAAAAAACAGCCTTCAACGGTCGCTTGAAGGCTGTTTTTTCGCAGGCGGCTATCGCATTTTGGGACAGAATTTGCTATAATGAGAGCAATGCAAAAGAAGCAGGAAATGGAGGGACAACTCAATTTGACACAGCAGAATGTGACGGGAAGAATTATTAAATCGCTGGGCGGCTTTTACTATGTCGCCGCCGAGCAGGAGGACCGGGTCATCGAGTGCAGGGCGCGCGGCGTATTCCGCCAGCAGAACATCAAGCCCTGCGTCGGCGACTGGGTGGAGGTAGAGCTGACCGATGAGGGCAAGGGCTATGTGGTCAAGGTGCAGCCGCGAAAAAACAGCTTGGTGCGCCCGCCGCTGGCCAACCTCGACCAGCTGGTGCTGGTGGTCTCGATTGCCGACCCGGCGCCCAACGCCTTTGTGCTGGACCAGCTGATCGCCATCGCCGAGTACCAGGACATCGAGCCGGTCATCGTCGTCACCAAATGCGACCTGGCCGACCCGTCGGACTTTGCAAAGATTTACACCGATGCAGGCTTCAACGTCTGCCTGACCCGCACGCTGGAGCATCAGGGTATCGAGCAGGTGATGCAGGTGCTGCAGGGAAAAACCAGCGCCTTCTGCGGCAACTCCGGCGCAGGCAAATCGACGCTGCTCAACGCAATCGACCCGCGCCTTGCCCTGAGCACCGGCGACATCAGCCAGAAGCTGGGGCGCGGCCGCCATACCACCCGCCACGTCGAGCTTTTTGAGCTGCCGCAGGGCGGCTATGTGGCCGACACGCCGGGCTTTTCGGCGGTGGATCTGGAAAAGTTCCAGGTCATCCTCAAGGACGAGCTGGCCGGATGCTTCCGCGAGATGCGTCCGTACGAGGGCAAATGCCGGTTCACCGGCTGCTCCCACACCAAGGAGAAGGGCTGCGCCGTGCTGGAGGCGGTGCAGGAGGGCAAGATTGCCCCCAGCCGCCACCAGAGCTATGTGGCGCTGTATGAGCAGGCCAAAAATATCAAGGAATGGGAGATAGGCAGGGAGACAAGATGAGACGCTGTGTGATTTTTGGCGGAGGAGAGCTGAAGGACATCCGCTTTACCCAGAGCCTGCTGCGGGAGGACGACTACATCGTCTGTGCGGACCGCGGCTACGCCTACTGTGCGGCGATGGGGCGAAAGCCGGACCTGATTCTGGGCGACTTTGATTCCTACAGCGGCAAGCTGCCGCCCGGCTGCGAGGTGCTGCGCTACCCCATCGAGAAGGACGACACCGACACCATGCTGGCGGTCAAGGAGGCTATCCGGCGGGAATTTGCGGACATTTTGATGCTGGGAATGCTGGGAGGGCGGCTGGATCACACCCTGGCAAACATCCAGACAATCGTCTATGCGGTGCAGCATGGGGCCTCGGCCAGCATCGTCGAGAAGGACTGCCGCATCAGCGCCCTGCGCGGCGGGCAGAGCGCGGCAATTCCCTATGCGCGGGGCTTTCACTTTTCGGTGTTCTGCCACAGCGACAGCGCCGAGGGGGTCAGCATCCGCCGCGCTAAATATGAACTGGAGAATGCGCAGATCACAAACGGTTTCCCCATCGGGGTCAGCAACTCTTTCCTGCCGGGGGAGGATGCGGTGGTCAGCGTGGAGAGCGGCATTTTGGTGATTGTGGCGAACATGGGAAAGTAAAACGAACAAAAACCTCCCTGCCGGCATAGGATACAGCAGATTGAACGCAAGGAGGCCAAAGCCATGAAAGTAGTCGTCATCAAAAGCCCCAAATTCCTCTCCGGCATTTTGCGCATGATCTTTAAAATTCATAAAGAGGACTAAAAGGAAAGGGCAACAGCCGCAGGGGAGCGCCGGCGAAAGGCGCTCCCCTGCGGGAGAGAAACTCTCCTGTAGGAGAGTAAGAAAGGAATCGGAACATGAACTGGACAGAAGTGAAAATTTATACCACCACCGCGGGCATCGACCCGCTGACCGGCAGCATGCTGGACCTTGGCCTGCAGGGATTTATGATCGAGGACGCGCAGGACTTTGACGAATTTCTGCACGACACCACCCCGCACTGGGACTATGTGGACCAGGCGGTGATGGAGAAGATGAAGGACTGCGAGACCTGCGTCACCATCTATGTGGCGGACAACCCGCAGGGGATGGAGGAGCTTATGCAGGTGCGGCAGATTCTGGCGCGCTTAAAGGCGCAGGACCCGGACGGCAAGTACGGCAGACTGGAGCTGGAGATGAAGGACGTGGACGAGGAGGATTGGTCCAACGCCTGGAAAAAGTATTACCACCCGGTACAGGTGGGAGAACATCTGGTGGTTTGCCCCTCCTGGGAAGCGTATGACAGAAAACCGGACGAGGTGGTGCTGACCTTAAATCCCGGCATGGCCTTTGGCACCGGCACCCACGACACCACCCGCCTGTGCATGGAGCTGCTGGAGAAATACATTACCCCGCAGGATACGGTGCTGGATGTCGGCTGCGGAAGCGGCATCCTGGCCATCACAGCGGCGCTGCTGGGCGCCAACAAGATCATCGGCTGCGACATTGACGAGGTAGCGGTCAAGGTGGCGGGAGAGAACGCCGCGCTCAACGGGGTGCAGGACCGCATCGCCTTCCATCAGGGCGACCTGACCAGCCAGGTGGAGGGCAGCTTCCAGATCATCTGCGCCAACATCGTGGCCGACGTCATCATCCGCTTGAGCGAGGACGCGGGCCGCTACCTTGCCAAGGACGGCATCTTCATCACCTCCGGCATCATCGACACCCGCGAACAGGACGTGCTGAATGCACTGGAACAAAACGGCTTCCAGGTGATCGAGCGCCGCACCTCCGGCGGATGGGTCGCATTGGCCTGCAAGGCAAAGGTGCAGTAGGAGGAAGGTATGCCCAGATTTTTTACACAGGACATCACCGAAGCAGGCGGCTGCATCACCGGCGAGGACGCCAAGCACATTGCCAAGGTGCTCCGGATGAAAGTTGGGGACGAGCTGACCGTTTGTGACACAAAAGGCCGCGACTATGATTGTATGATAGAGGAGATCGGGGCGGGGGAGGTTCGTCTGAAAGTGCTGTCGGTTGCCCCCAGCCAGAGCGAACCGGACGTGCGGGTTCACCTGTATCAGGCGATGCCGAAGGCGGACAAGATGGAGACGATCATCCAGAAGGCGGTGGAGCTGGGTGCTGCCAGCATCACGCCGGTGATGACCCGCCGGTGTGTCTCCCGCCCGGACGCAAAGTCGATGGACAAAAAGCTGGTCCGTTACAACCGCATCGCCCTGGAAGCCGCCAAGCAGTGCGGCCGCGGCGTGGTGCCGCCGGTGCTTCCGCTGCTGGAGCTGCCGCAGGCGCTGGAACAGATGCAGCGGACCGGCTGCCCCATCCTCTTTTATGAAAACGCTACCGCCCCGGCAAAGCAGGTCATCGCAAAGGCCAGGGAAAGTGGCAAGGAGCTCGAGATCGCTGTCCTGATCGGCGCAGAGGGCGGCTTTGACGAGGACGAGGTGGCGCTTGCCAGGGAGCACGGCTGCCATATTCTCTCGCTGGGAAAGCGGATTTTGCGCTGTGAGACGGCACCCCTTGCAGCGCTGACCATCCTGATGTACGAGACAGGAAATATGGAATAAACAGTTTTACCAAAAAGGGAATGAAAAAGATGGAAAGAAATGGCAAAAGAACAGAAAGACCATTGCCTCAAAATGCCGGCGCACGGCCCAGAAATACGGCGAGAAATCGCAGCACAGCCCCGCAGAACATGCGGGTGAGAGCGGGCGGCCGAAGAAGAAAACGGGGACCCAACAGAGGTTGTTTCGTTGTCGTGCTGCTCTGCCTGCTGGCGGCCATCACCCTGGCTGTGGTTTGGCTGACATGGGATCAGCAGCCGGAGGGCGACCCGGTCCTGCCGGCAGAGGAGCAGGAGCAGACAACACAGCCCTCCGAGGAGACGCCGCAGGAGCAGCCGTCCGACCAGCAGCAGACCGAGGAGCAGCCTGCCGACGAGGAACAAACTGGCGAACAGACCGAGGAGGAGTCGCAGTACGAACAGCTGGCGCAGCAGTTTGCGCAGGAAAAGCAGGAATATTATCTGCTGCTTGTCAATACTGACAACCCGCTGCCCGAGGACTGGACGGTGGAGACTGAGGAAGTGCAGAACGGCTATGAGATGGATGCCCGCGTCGCTCCGGCCATGCGGGAGATGATCGACGCAGCGGCAGCGGACGGGGTGGACCTGCTGGTCTGCTCGGCCTACCGCTCGATTGAAAAGCAGCAGAGCCTGTTCGACACCTCGGTGCAGAACTATATGGCGCAGGGAATGACCGAGGAGGAGGCCACCGCCAAGACCGCCACCGAGACGGCGATTCCCGGCACCAGCGAGCACCAGACCGGCCTTGCGGCGGACATCGTCACCCCGACCCACCAGACGCTAGACCCGGAATTTGCCGACACCGAGGCAGGCCAGTGGCTCAGCGAGCACGCCTACGAGTACGGATTTGTCCTGCGCTACCCGGCGGACAAGCAGGATGTCACCGGCATTATCTACGAGTCGTGGCACTACCGCTTTGTCGGCAAAACCCACGCCAAACTGATGAAGGAGAGCGGCCTGTGCCTGGAGGAGTATCTCCAGCAGGAGGTGCCGGAGGACTACACCGGCATCGCTGACCCATACGCCGATCCGCAGACCGATTTGGTCCAGTAGACCTGTGACAGGAAGGAGAGGACAGCATGGCAAAAAAGGACGGCAAAGCGCTGCATCTGTTTGAGCGGATCTGTGTCCAGCTGATCTTTTTGCTGTCCGCCTTCCTGATTTTATTTTTGGGAATCCGGGCGGCAGGCAGCACCATCGACTTTGCCCAGTCCGAGCGGATTGAGATCATCAACAATCTGGTGGAGGGCCTGAGCGAAGGGGACCGGATTGCCAACCAGAGCAAAAAGCTGCAGACGGTGGTCTACCGTTACCTGGAAGCCTTCGTCCGGGCGGTGGCGGGCTTTGAGTTTGTCCCGCGCAACGACTTCACCGTCCTGACCCAGATCATCAACTCGCTGCCGGACCAGACCCAGGTGCTCTCCTTTGTCTATCACGGCAGGGACCTGACCATCCGCACCGCCCAGCCGTCGCCGGCGCAGGTGATGGAGATGGCAGAGCGGCTGGAGGAGAACCTGCGCATCCCGGAGGAGTTTGAGAATGTGGTCTACAGCTACTACATCGACGAGGACCAGCAGTGTATCGCCCAGATCACGCTGGTCGCACGCCGGTACGACGAGACCAATTTGGTGGAGGAGCTGCAGAAGGAATTTCTGCCGGAAGACATGCAGCCCGATGGGGCTTGACATTTTGGCGTATAACGATTATCATAAAAATAATTTTTATCCAGTCAAAAGCGATGAGCAGGAGAAGTAGGAGGAAAATTTGTCCGCAGAGAGCTGCCGGTGGGTGCAAGGCAGCGGCAGATTTCCTTTGAACTGGCCTGGGAGCTCTGCCCTGAACCAGCAGTAGGCGGCAGCGGATGGTCTGGCCGTTATACCGGACAAAAATTGAGGGCGCGCTCCTAAGAAAGGGCGCGAAACAGGGTGGTACCGCGGAAGTGACGGCCTTTCGTCTCTGGAATTGCAGGGGCGGAGGGCCGTTTGTATTTCTCCCCGAAAGGATGTTCCAGATGAAAAACGTTCAAAAATATGCACGCAACTACTTTGCGCCTCCTGCGCAGCAATACCATTGGAGCCAGCGGGAATACATCGCGCAGGCGCCCCGCTGGTGCAGCGTCGATCTGCGCGACGGCAACCAGGCGCTGGTGGTGCCGATGGATCTGGAGAAAAAGCGCAGCTTTTTCCAGTTTTTGTGCAGGCTGGGCTTTCGAGAGATCGAGGTGGGCTTTCCCGCCGCATCGGACACCGAGTACCAGTTTGTGCGCACCCTCATCGAGCACAACCTCATCCCCGACGATGTGACCATCCAGGTCATCACCCCCGCGCGGGAAGCGATCATCCGCCGCACCTTCGAGGCGCTGGCGGGGTGCAAAAAGGCCATCGTCCACCTGTACAACCCCACCTCGGCCGCCCAGCGCGAGCAGGTGTTCCACAAAAGCCGCGAGGAGATCATCGACATCGCCCTGCAGGGGGTGCGCACCATCGCGGACTGCGCGGGCAGGATGAAGGGGCAGATTCAGCTGGAATACACTCCGGAGAGCTTTACTGGGACCGAGCCGGACTTTGCGCTGGCTATCTGCGACGCGGTGGTGCAGGAGTGGAAGCCGACGGCGGAGCTGCCGGTCATCCTCAATCTGGCGTCCACCATGTCGCTGTCGCTGCCGCACATCTACGCCAACCAGATCGAGTATATGGACACCCACCTGCGCGACCGGGACAAGGTGATCCTCTCGCTGCACCCCCACAACGACCGCGGCAGCGCCATCGCGGAGGCGGAACTGGGAATGCTGGCCGGCGGACAGCGGGTGGAGGGAACGCTGTTCGGCAACGGAGAGCGGACCGGAAATGTCGACCTCATCACCCTGGCGCTCAACCTCTATTCCCACGGCGTCGATCCGGGGCTGGATCTCTCCAACCTGCCGCAGGTGGCGCAGATGTACGAGGAATCCACCGGGATGAGCGTCTCCCCGCGGCACCCTTACGGCGGGCAGCTGGTATTTGCGGCCTTTTCCGGCTCCCATCAGGACGCCATTGCCAAGGGCCTCACCTGGCGCACCCAGCATCCAAACGCTCACTGGAACGTGCCCTATCTGCCGCTGGACCCGGAGGATGTGGGCCGCAGCTACGAGAACGATGTCATCCGCATCAATTCCCAGTCGGGTAAGGGCGGCATCGGCTACCTGATGGAGCACCGGTACGGTATCAACATGCCCAAGGAGATGCGGGAGGAATTTGGCTACATCGTTAAGGGAATCTCCGATCACCAGAACCGGGAGCTTTCCTCCGACGAGGTGCACCAGATTTTTACCGATACCTATGTTAACCTCAGCGCGCCGATTCAGCTGGACGATTTTTACTTCATGCACAAAAAGGTCTACCACACCACCGTTTCGCTGACGGTGAACGGCGAGCAGTTTGAGCTGACCGGTCGCGGAAACGGTCGCTTTGACGCGGTGAGCAACGCGCTGCGCAAGGGCTTAAACATCCGCTTCCACGACATCGTTTATCAGGAGCATTCGCTGGAGCGCGGCTCCACCTCCCGCGCGATTGCCTATGTCGGCATTACGGCCGATTCCGGCAAGACCTTCTGGGGCAGCGGCGTCCACACCGACATCGCCTCCGCTTCAATCTATGCCCTCTTCAGCGCCGTCAACCGCTTACTTTCTTTTTAGTAAAAAAAGAAAGTAAGCAAAGAAAAAACGGTTTAGGCTGGCGTTAGTTTTATGTGAAAACGCTCAAAGTTTTTGCGGGAAAAAGAAGTAAGCAAAGAAAAAACGGTTTAGGTTGGCGTTAGTTTGATGTGGAGACGCTCAAGGCTTTTGCAGAAAAAAAGAAAATAAGCAAAGAAAAAACGGTTTAGGCTGGCGTTAGTTTGCTGGGGAGACGCTCAAAGCTTTTGCGGAAAAAAGAAAATAAGCAAGAAAAAATGGCTTGGCCCTGATTTAGCTTGCGGGTGAGCCGGGCAAGCTCTTGAGAAAAACAGCGATGGGTCAGAAAAACGGGCCTGATAAAAAGGAAATTTTATCAGAACAAAACCCCACAGACGATCGGAGGATGGTCTGTGGGGTTTCTTACAGGAAGCTTTTAAAAGGGGGGTGTTCGTTTAATCGTTTGCTTGTAGCCAGGCGGCGGCGATGGCGGCATAGGTAGCGGAGCCGACGTACAGCACGCTCTCGTCGAAATTGGTTTTGGGGTTGTGGCCCGGCGCGGCGTAGCCGTTTGCGGGGGTTCCAGCCGCCAGGAGCATGATGGCGCTGGGGACCTTTTGCGCAATATAGGCAAAATCCTCCGAGGCATTGATGAGGGCGTATTTGCCGCCCCAGAGCTGCTCCATATCGATCACCTTCTGCTCACCCAGCAGCTGCTTTGCAGCTTCCATTGCGAAGGCGCGGGTGTCCGGGTCATTGAGGGCGATCGGCGCGCTGTGGCTGAAGGACACCTGTGCCGTTGCCCCGCGGGCCGCGGCGGTGTTTTCAGCCATCTGAATCAAAGAATCTTTGATGGTGGAGCGGACCTGTTCGTCGAAGGTGCGGATGGTGCCTGCCAGATAACCGGAGGCAGGGATGACGTTGCCGCTGCCTTCCTTTCCGGCGCGGATCTCGCCGACGGTCATCACCGCGTTGGCGGACGGCGGGATGACGACCGACATGATATCCTGGATACCGGCGTTGATGGCACAGAGGGTGTTGATTGAGCTGATGGTGGTGTGGGGCATCGCGCCGTGTCCGCCCTTGCCGGAGACGTCGATGCGGTACCAGTCAGCGGAGGCATAGCAGGCGTTTTTAGCGGGGAAGCAGATGCTACCCTCCGGGATGGGGGAGCCGGACATGATGTGGATCATCATCGCGGCGTCCACCTGCGGATTTTCCAGAACACCCGCTTCAATTGAGGTCTTGGCACCGTCCAGAATCTCCTCGCCCGGCTGGAAAAAGATTTTAACTCTGCCCTTTAGGCTTGCCTCCCGCTCCTTGAGCAGCTTTGCGGCGCCCAGCAGCATGGCGGTGTGGCAGTCATGGCCGCAGGCATGCATGCAGCCATCTACGTTGGAACAGAAAGGAAGGCCGGTGTCCTCCTGGATTGGCAGAGCGTCCATGTCCCCGCGGATCAGGAAGGTTTTCTCTCCCTGTCCCGCGATGGCGGCGATGCCGCTGTCGCCAACTTTCTGCGGCTGATAGCCCATTTCCGCCAGCTTCTCCCAGACGTAGGCAGCTGTTTTGGGCAGATGCAGGCCGAGCTCCGGGTTTTGGTGGAGGTGGCGGCGGTGGTTTATAATTTCCGGGTTGAGCTCCTTCGCTCTTTCAAGCAACTCTTTCATTTTTAATCAGTCTCCTTTTTGGGATTCACTTACTTGGCGTTTTTTTCATCCTTGACATAGCCTACCTTGTACAGCAGCAGGTAGCACAGGAAGCAGATGACGATGAATCCCAGCATGAAGTAGCTGTAGTTGGAGGACATGAAGGAATAGCCGAGGATGAGGTAAAGCGCGCATCCGGCGATGACGGTTGGGATGCTGAGCTTTTTATTTTTCATAAAGTACGGGGCAGCCAGCGCGCCGGTCAGGGCAGGGGTGACATTGTCGAAGGCAGGTGCCAGGGCCGGACCGGTGATGATCGGCACAAGCAGGTTGCCCAGAAAGAGCATTCCGAAAAACAGCACCAGCGTGGTGACAATGGAGGAGGCGCTGATGGCCAGGGTGGTGACGACCTCGGCCTCGTCGCTGTCGCGGTCCAGCTTGTTGACCCGCAGGGCGTTCATCGCTGCCGGCAGCTTCATGTTCATGATATTGCCGGTGATGAAGGAAAGATAGGTGCCGCCGGTTCCCAGATAAGGGCTGAAGGAGACGACCTCCACCACGCTGACCACACCGTAGATGGCTGTCAGGGTGACGATGGCGCTGAAGGTTTTGGAAAGGTCAACGGGGATGTCCCGGTTGACAAAGGTGATGACAGCGGGCACCATCATGATGAGAATGATGGCGATGACGCCGCTGATGCGCCCGATGCGATGGGTTGAGTTTAAATAAGATTCGGTCGCGCTGTATTTTCCGGTTGGTTTTTCATTTGGATTTGCCATAACAATTTCCTCCTTGTAAAGTGCAGTCAATTACAGGAACAGGTTTGCCACATACGCTCCGGCCATGCCCACCAGCATGCCGCCGGGGAAGGACATTTCGTTAAAGAAATTTTTCTTGGTTTTTTTTGCCAGCCAGTTAAAGCCCAGCGCGGCAGCGCCTGCGACTACCAGGGCCACCATCGAGAGGATCTGCTCGGGCTTTTCGGTCCAGTAGGTCAGATAGGGCGCGCAGAACCAGCCCATCATGGCGATAAAGACACCGTCGATCAGAAGATTGTAGATGGTTGGCTTGCTCTTGCGCAGCTTGGTCATCGCCTTGTCCAGCGGCTTACGGCCAAAGATAACCAGCAGCGGCTCATACATGATGCAGATGGACATCGCCCACATGGTGGCGATAAAGATCGAGGCGTTGTAGCCCTCATCGGTGTAGGACAGCAGGCCGAAGGAACGGGCGGCAATGTTGGCCGCAACATTTTCATATGAGCTGGAGCCGATGACCGAAAGACGCAGCCAGGGAAAGTAGTTTCCCAGAACCGACATCAGCATGACCAGCACAATCAGAATCGGGATGCTGGGCACGATGGAAAACAGGGCGCTTCCGGTGACGGTACTCTTCATGATTCCCCTGTCCAGCCCGATGGCGTTACCGTGTTTCCAGGCCCGGCGCATAAACCACACCGCCTGGAAGACGACATAGGCGATGACGATTGCGCACAGAATAAACATCAAAGGTGAGTTTGCAATCTCCATATAATCTCTCATTTTTCTTCCTCCTTCAAAGTTTGCACAAGACCGCATTTTCATGGTACAATAAAAATATCTCAAGAACTTCTCAAAGAGATATTTCGGTAAAAAAGATCGATCGGAATTCCGCTGTATCCAGTATAACAGAGCAGGGGCAAAATCGCTAATAAGGATTTGCTATGTTTATATGGAAGTTGTTATTATCCTATTATATTCTTCTTCAATTTTTATGTAATTCTTACAAACACATTGTCCCTGCAACATCAAATTTAGCGGAATCCTTTGTTGATTTTGCGGTAAAAGGATTTCTCTTTCTTGGCACACTATGGAGAACGGACACAGAGTATGAAAAAAGGAGGATTTTCCTGATGAATACAAACCATATCGCAATTCTGCTGGAGGTGGAAAGTTGCCGCTCGATCAGCAAGGCAGCCCAGAACCTGTATATGTCGCAGCCCCAGGTCAGCAACATCATCCGTAATCTGGAGGAAGAAAATGGTTTTCCTATCTTTGTGCGCACCCGTTCCGGCGTCAGTCTTACCCCGCAGGGGAAGCTTTTTCTGGAGTCTCTGCGTGCTATCCAGACCGAGATGGAAAAGATCAGCAGGATCCCTGAGCACTTTCAGGAGAAGAAAGACTTGTCCATTGCGGCGATCTACTCGCGTTTTTTGTTTCAGGCTTTTCTGCGCTTCCGGGAGCTGTTTCCGGAAAGAGGTGTCACCGACTACTTTATGGAGGAGATGAACGACAGCGTCATCGACCGGGTGGTATCCCGTCAGGTGCGCATCGGCATTCTCTCGCGCACCCCCAACTTGCCGGGACATCTGGGGAACTTGATCGAGCGCTATAACCTGGACTATCAGGTGCTGAAGGACCAGCTGCCGATGAATGTGATGATGCGGCGCGACCACACCCTGGCATCTGAAAAACAATTGACCTTATCGCAGATTCAGGGGTATCCGGTGGTCTGCTTTCAGCGCAGCGACGAGGAATTTTTCCGGGACTATCTGCATATTGAGCGGGAAGGGACGGAGCTGGTGGTCAGCGACCGGGCGTCCTTTTTGGAGGCGCTGGACAGCGGGAACTATATTTCGATCAGCTCTACTTCCTCCGAAAAGGTCACGCAGGGAAACAAATACGCTTATGTTCCTCTGAGCGGGATGAGTAATCGCAGCGAAATCGCCTACATCAAGCCAAAGACTTACCAGCTGACCGACCGCGAACAGCAATTTTTCCACTTCCTCAAAACCTTCTTCACCAAATATTACAATTAGGATAAATAATAAAAAATATTGCAAAATGTAAAGGGAGGCGCATCCACTGGATGCGCCTCCCTTTGTGTGAAAAGGAAAATATTAAAAGTCCTGATTTTGGTATTCGTAGCTGAAGCGTTCGCGGCGGCGACGGCGGTTGCGCTTGAAGATGGTGATGCCGACCGACAGCGCCAGCGCGCCCAGCAAAAACAGCGGCATGCTCCAGTAGCTGTAACCGGCATCGGCGCTCATGATCTCGGTCCAGAGCTGGTCGAGGAGGAGATTGGTCTCGTCGGAGAGGTTGACATAGACCTCGGTGTTTTCCAAAATCTCATCGCTGGGGTAGATGATGGGATTGTTGCGGGTCTCCTCATCCAGCAGCGCCAGTGCGGCGTCGTTGGGGGTGGAGTACTGGATGTACTCGATGTTCGCCGCGGCGATTTCCGGCTCGTTGAGGAAGTTGATGTACATCTCGGCGGCCAGCTTTTTCAGGCGGCTCTCCTCGGTGTCCTCCTTGATTTTGGGGATGCACATCGCGTCAAAGAACAGATTGGTGCCCTCCTTGGGGATGACAAAGCGCAGGCTCTCGTTGACCGCCATCATATTGACCGCGTCGCCCGCATAGTAGGGGGCGATGGACGCCTCGTTGCCCTGCATCTTGTCGAAGATCTGGTCCATGACGTAGGCCTGCACCAGCGGCTTCTGCTCCTTGAGCTTGTCCGCAGCGCGCTCCAGCTCCTCCGGGTCCTGAGTGTTGATGCTGTAGCCCTCCAGCAGCTCGGCGATGGCAAAGGCGTCGCGGGAGTTGGAGAACTGCAGGATCTGCTTGGCATAGTTGGGGTCCCACATGATGTCCCAGCTGTCCGGGTCAAAGCCCAGCATGTCGTAGTTGTAGATTAAGCCCACTGTGCCCCAAGTGTAGGGGACCGAGTAGAGGTTCTCCGGGTCGTAGGAGGGATTTTTAAAGCGGTCGGAGATGTACTGGAAGTTGGGGATGTTCTCAAAGTCGAGCGGCTCCAGCATGTCCTCCGCGATCATGCGCGAAACCATGTAGTCGGAGGGGAAGATGACATCGTAAGTGGTGCCACCGCTTTTTAACTTTGCGTATAAAGATTCGTTTGTATCAAATTGTGTATAATTGACGCGGATGCCGGTCAGCGCCTCAAATTCGGCATTGACGTCCAGCGAGTCGTCGTCGCCGTTGGAGATATATTCGCCCCAGTTGTAGACGTTGATGGTGACGTCCTTGCCCTGCAGCTGGGAATAGTAGTCCATGTCGTAGCCGCTTTGTTCCTGCGCAAAGGCGCTGGTGGAGAGGCTGGACAGCAGCACCGACGACAAAAGCAGGGCGCTCAGGCGGGAAAGAAGTCCTTTTTTCATCCTAAAGCTCCTCCTTCTGGGCACGGATCATCGGGCGGTTTGCCGCCTTTGCCTTGCGGCTGCTGAGGATGTTGTAGACCAGCAGCACCAGCAGCACCACCGCGAACATGATGGTGGACAGGGCGTTGATCTTCGGGGAGACGCGGCGGCGGGTCATGCTGTAGATGGCCACTGGCAGCGTCTGGATGGAGGCGCCGGAAACAAAGTAGGAGATGACAAAGTCGTCCATCGAGTAGGTCAGTGCCATCAAAAAGCCGGAGACGATGCCCGGCATAATCTCCGGGATGACCACCTTGGTGAAGGCGGTGAAGGGATTGCACCCCAGGTCCAGCGCCGCGTCGTAGGTGTTCTGGTCCATCTGCCGCAGCTTGGGCAGGACATTTAAAATGACGTAGGGGACGTTGAAGGTGATGTGCGAGATGATTAGGGTCTGCATCCCGAACTCCATCTTCAGGTAGATGAACAGCAGCATCAGCGCGACGCCGGTGATGATTTCGGGGTTGATCATCGGCAGGTAGGTGAAGGTCATGACGACCGACTTGAGCTTTTTGTTCATCTTGTTTAGTCCAATCGCAGCCAGGGTTCCCAGCAGGGTGGCGACCACCGACGAGGCGATGGCGACCACCAGCATGACCACAAACGACTGGATGATGACCCGGTCGTGGAACAGCTCCTCATACCAGCGCAGGGTAAAGCCGGTCCAGGTGTTGCGGCTCTTGCTGTCGTTGAAGGAAAAGACGATCAGCACCGCAATGGGCGCATACAAAAACAGCATGACCAGCCAGACATACAGCGAGGACAACCATCTGTTCTTTCTCATAGAATCCTTCCCTCCATTTCTTCGTCGTCAAAGTTGCTCATAATGCTCATGCACAGCAGCACCACCACCATCAGCACCAGCGAGATGG
The DNA here is from genome assembly GCA_900547455.1 of uncultured Oscillospiraceae bacterium. Classification (GTDB taxonomy): domain Bacteria; phylum Bacillota; class Clostridia; order Oscillospirales; family Ruminococcaceae; genus Negativibacillus; species Negativibacillus faecipullorum. The sequence goes on along the minus strand of URGV01000008.1, from coordinate 25,194 downwards.
CCGAGCCGAGGTTGGGGTTGTAGGAGTTGCCCAGAAACTGCAGCTCGATGATGTCGCCGATGAGCTGGTTGGTGCCGCCGCCCAGCATCTTCGAAATGATAAAGGTGGAGATGGCCGGCACAAACACCATGGTGATGCCGGTGCTGACGCCGGGCAGGCTTAAGGGGATGACCACCCGCGCCATCACCTGGAAGGTGTTGCCGCCCAGGTCGTGCGCGGCCTCGATGACGTCGTCGCCGATCTTGCACATGGTGGTGTAGATGGGCAGAATCATGAAGGGAATATAGTTGTAGACCATTCCCAAAATGACTGCACCCTGGGTGTTGATCATCTGCAGCGGGCCGATGCCGAACAGGCCCAGGAATTTATTGATGAGGCCGTTGTTTTCCAAAATGGTCATCCACGCAAAGGTGCGCAGCAGAAAGTTCATCCACATCGGCAGCATCACCATGATAAACAGCGTCTGCTTCTGAAAGCCCTTTTTGCGGGAGAGGATGTAGGCCAGCGGGTAGGCGATCAGCACGCACAGCGCGGTGGCGATGGCTGCCAGCTTGATGGAGCGCAGCAGCACGCCCATGTGCTCACCGCCGCGCGCGATATTTTCCAGCGTGAAATTTCCCTGAGGGTCGGTCAGCGCGAAAAAGACCACCATCCCCAGCGGGATGATGATGAACAGCGCCATCCACAGGATATATGGGGTGGCCGGCAGCGACTGCCAGAAGGCCTTTTTCTTTGCCTGCGTCATCTTCATCTTGCCTTCGCCTCCATCTTCTTCATGATGTGGATGTCCTCCGGGCGCACGTTCATGCCGATGTGCGCGCCGACCGGCTGGCTCTGGGTGGAGTGGATCAGCCACTTGTAGCCGTGGGCGTCGACGGTGATTTCATAGTGGACGCCCTTGAAGATGACCGACTCCACCTCGCCGCTGATCGGGGAGGTCTCATAGTCGCCGACGATGATGTCCTCCGGTCGGATGACCACGTCGACACGCTCGTTTTCAGCAAAGCCCTTGTCCACACACTTGAAGGCCTGGCCGGCAAATTCCACCTCAAAGTCTTCATACATGACGCCGTCGATGATGTTGCTCTCACCGATGAAGTCGGCGACAAAGGCGTTCTTCGGCTCGTTGTAGATGTCCTGCGGAGTGCCGATCTGCTGGATCTCGCCGTCCTTCATGACGACCACCCGGTCAGACATGGTCAGCGCCTCCTCCTGGTCGTGGGTGACATAGATGAAGGTGATCTTCAGCGACTTCTGGATGCGCATCAGCTCCCCCTGCATCTCCTTGCGCAGCTTTAGGTCCAGAGCACCCAGCGGCTCGTCGAGCAGCAGAACCTTCGGCTCGTTGACCAGAGCGCGCGCGATGGCGACGCGCTGCTGCTGGCCGCCGGAAAGCTGGTTGATGTTGCGGTTTTCAAAGCCGACCAGACCCACCATCTTGAGCATCGATCGAACCTTCTGCTCGATGACTTTTTTGTCCATCTTTTTGATGTTCAGGCCAAAGGCCACGTTGTCGAACACATTCAGGTGCGGGAACAGCGCGTACCGCTGAAAGACGGTGTTGACGTTGCGCTTGTAGGGTGGGACGCCGTTGATCTTTTTGCCGTCGAAGTAGATTTCCCCCTGGTTTGGTTCCACAAAGCCGCCGATGATGCGCAGCGTGGTGGTTTTGCCGCAGCCGGAAGGGCCAAGAAAGGTGACGAATTCCTCGTCGTGGATGTCCAGATTGATTCCCTTGAGGATGCGCTGGCCGTCAAATTCGACCACGATATTTTTTAAGCTGATTAAAATATTCTCCTTCATCCGTTTGCTCTCCCTTGTCGATTGTCTTTTTTAAGCTCCCATCGGTTTTACGGACGTTGGGCCGCATATCATATACACTATAGCACAAGCCGACAGGAAGTCAATATTTTTTGCGATTTTTATTCAAAATTCTGCAATATTCACCATTTAACTGTCCTGATTTACGTTTCTCTATGTACAATCCCGAAATCCTCCGTTTTGCTCGATTTTTCATCGCCTTTTCAGGCTGTTTACCTCCGCTTAAAGAAAGCAGTTTTGGAGTTTTTACTTCCCGAAAGAGAAGGGGCAAATCCTTTGCTTTTGTGGAAGGGGAGAGGGGGAAAAGAGAGCGGGCCCCTTGCAATCGCTTGGGAAACTATGGTATCATAAAGCCAACAACAACCATATACGACAGATCGAGAAAAAAGGAGAATGGAGAGTTGAAAGTAACATTGTCCGCTCCCTGCCACTTTGGGCTGGAGAGCGTTTTGTCCTCCGAGATCCGCCGGATGGGCGGCGAAAACGTGCAGGTCACCGACGGCCGCGTCACCTTTGACGGGGACGAGAATCTGATTGCCCGCGCCAACATCGGCCTGCGCACCGCTGAGCGGGTGCAGCTGGTGCTGGGACGGTTTGAGGCGCGCTCCTTTGAGGAGCTGTTCCAGGGGGTACGCAAAATCCCCTTCGAGGACTACATCGGCCGCAAGGATGCCTTCCCGGTCAAGAGCGGCTGGGCGCTGAAATCCCAGCTGCACAGCATCCCCGACTGCCAGTCGATCATCAAAAAAGCGATCGTTACCCGCCTGCAGGAGGCCTACGGCGTTCACTGGTTTGAGGAGAGCGGACCGACCTGCGCCATCGAGTTTTCCATCCATCATGACCAGGTGATGATCTCGCTGGACACCACCGGCATGGGCCTGCACAAGCGCGGCTATCGCAGAAGCTCGGTCATCGCGCCCATCAAGGAAACGCTGGCCGCCGGCATCATCGACATCGCCCACGTCTATCCCGACTCCCAGCTGTACGACCCGTTCTGCGGTTCGGGCACCCTGCTCATCGAGGCGGCCATGCACGCCATGCGCATCGCGCCAGGTCTGCGCAGGCGATTCTCCGCCGAAAAATGGAGCTGGCTGCAGCAAAAGGTCTGGCAGCAGGAGCGCCACCGCGCCTTCGACCTGATCCAGCGGGACGCCACCTTCCACGCCTACGGCAGCGACATCGACCCGGAGGCGGTGGAGCTGGCCCAGCACAACGCCAAACAGGCGGGCGTCGACGCGCGCATCGAGGTGGTGCAGCGGGACATCAAGGACTTTTTTATCCCCAAAGAAAAAGGTGTGGTGATCTGCAACCCACCTTACGGCGAGCGCCTGCTGGACATGAAGGCCGCACAGGAGATTTACCGCACCATGGGCAAGGTTTTTAGGCAAGGGTTCCCGCACCGGTACTACATCATCAGCCCGGACATGGAGTTTGAGCGCTCCTTTGGCAGGAAGGCTGACAAGCGCCGCAAGCTCTACAACGGCATGATTCCCTGCCAGCTGTACATGTATTTTAAAGGGTAGCAGGGAATTTTTGTGAAAAGAGTTTGGAAAGAATGAAAAGATGTTGTTTTTTCTATTAAATGTCCCATTATTCCCTTGACCTTTAAAGAGGAAAGTAGTATAATAAACTCAACAAAATAAAAAGGACTCAACCTAAATATTTTGTATACTATCGCAAAAGGGGTTGAAACAATGAAGGTTAACATCACAGCCAGAAACACAGGCATCAAAGACTCTTTCCGCGCGAGGGCAGAAAAGAAACTCGCCAAGTTTGACAAGTTCTTCGGCGGCAACGCGCAGGCGCAGGTCACCGTCATCCATTCGGGTGACCATGAGACCGTCGAGGTCACCATTAAATCGGAGGGACTTTTCTTCCGGGCAGAGAGGACCGCGGACGAGCGTGAGGATGCTCTGGAAGCCGTCATTGATTCCCTGTTCCGCCAGATCGTAAAAAATAAGAGCAAGCTGGAAAAACGGATGAAATCCGCTTCCTTCACACCGGAATTTGTGGAGGAGATGGACGAGCCCGAGGAGTACAGGGTCGTCAAGACCAAACGCTTCCCGGTAAAACCGATGGAAGTGGACGAAGCGATTCTGCAGATGAATATGCTGGATCACACATTCTTTGTTTTCCGCAGTGCGGAAAGCGGACAGATCAACGTTGTGTATAAACGCCACGACGGCAACTACGCGCTGATCGAGCCGGAAGAAGATTAAACAACACAAGACACCCGACGGGGCCTGCCGCCTTGCAGATTGTAAGGCGGCAGGCCCCTCTTTTTTGTTGGGGAAGGGAAAAGTTTGAGCGGTTTGGCAATGGATTTTTGCGGGCGGATGTGCTATAATATTTTTCCAATAATTTGATGGAATAACCGGAGATAGAAAGGCTTGATATACAATGTCACAAAATTTTGAACAAACCTATCTGCAGCTGCGCCGCGCGGTGCTGGAAAAGCACTTTTCCAGGATGAACGACAAGCAGCGGGAAGCGGTCTTTCAGACCGAAGGGCCGGTGCTGATCCTGGCCGGAGCGGGCAGCGGCAAGACCACCGTGGTGGTCAACCGCATCGCCAACATGGTGCAGTTCGGCAACGCCTATCACAGCGACTATGTGCCGGCTTGGGTGGGCGAGGAGGATCTTGCCTTTTTGCAGGGCTGGCTGGACGACAAGCTCGACGACGGGGACATCACCCGTGAGCGCCTGACCCGCATTGTGGCCGACCGCCCGGTGCGCCCCTGGAACATCCTGGCCATCACCTTCACCAACAAGGCCGCGGGAGAATTAAAGGAGCGGCTGGAGGCGATGCTGGGCGAGCAGGCTCTGGACATCCAGGCTTCCACCTTCCATTCGGCCTGCATGCGCATCCTCAGACGGGAGATCACCGCGCTGGGATATGAGCGCAGCTTCACCGTCTACGACACCGACGATTCGGTGCGCATCATCAAGGAGGCGCTCAAGGAGCTGGCTATCCAGGAAAAGGTGATGGCGCCAAAGGGAATTTTGACCTCGATCAGCGCAGCCAAGGACCAGCTGCTCTCCCCGGAGGACGTGCTGCGGGAGGCCAGGGGCGACTACCGGCAGGAGGTTGTCGGCAAGGTCTACAGCTACTATCAGAAGCGGCTGAAAGCGGCAAACGCGCTGGACTTTGACGACATCATCATCTTTACCGTCAAAATTTTCCAGCAGTACCCCGACGTGCTGGAAAAATACCGCAACCGCTTCCGCTACATCATGGTGGACGAGTATCAGGACACCAACAACTCCCAGTTCCTGTTGGTCAGCCTGTTGGCGGGCGGACATCAGAACATCTGCGTGGTCGGCGACGACGACCAGAGCATCTACAAGTTCCGCGGCGCCACCATCGAGAACATCCTGAATTTTGAAAACCAGTACCGCGACACCAAGGTCATCCGCCTGGAGCAGAACTACCGCTGCACCCAGACCATTCTGGACGCGGCCAACGCCGTCATCGAAAACAACACCCAGCGCAAGGGCAAGACGCTGTGGACCCAGAACCCGAAGGGGACACCGGTCAAGGTCTACCGCGCACTCAACGAGCAGGACGAGGCGCGCTTTATCGCCGACACCATTTTGGACAACGTGGCAAAGGGACAGAAATTTGCCGACCACGCCATCCTCTACCGGATGAATGCCCAATCCAACACCATCGAGAATGCGCTGATCCGCTCCGGCATCGCCTACCGCATCATCGGCGGCCAGCGCTTCTATGACCGCAAGGAGATCAAGGACATCATCGCCTACATGAGCGTCATCGACAACCACTCCGATTCGGTTCGCCTGCGCCGCATCATCAACGAGCCAAAGCGCGGCATCGGCGACGCCACCGTCGACAAGGCGCAGGAGATTGCCGACATGCTGGGCCTGCCGCTGTTTGAGGTGCTGGCCCACGCCGACGAGTACCAGCCGCTTGCCAAGCGCAGCCACCAGCTGATGGAGTTTGCGCAGATGATCGAGCACCTTGGCGAGCTGGCGGAGGGCGGCAACCTGGAGGAGCTGTTTGACGAGCTGCTGGAGCAGACCGGCTACATGATCTATCTGCAGTCGCTGGGGGAGGAAGGGGTCACCCGCATCGAGAACGTCGGTGAGCTCAAGACCAACATCCTCAAGTACATCGAGGAGACCGAGAAGATTCCACAGCCGTCCATCGACCCGGACAACCCCGACGAGCAGCCGGAGATTGTGCTGCCCACCTTGTCGGGATTCTTGGAGGAGGTCACCCTCTACACCGACCTCGACAACTACGACGAAAATGCCGACCGGGTCATTATGATGACCATGCACTCGGCAAAGGGCCTGGAGTTTAACAACGTCTTTTTCTGCGGCGCGGAGGAGGGCATCTTCCCCGGTGTGCAGGCGATCTACAACCCCGACCAGATTGAGGAGGAGCGGCGGCTCGCCTACGTCTGCATCACCCGCGCCAAAAAGCAGCTCTACATCACCAACGCCGCGCAGCGCATGATCTTTGGACAGACGGTGCGCAATCGCGTCTCCCGTTTTGTCACCGAGATCCCCGCTTCCTGCTGCGACGTGGAGGACAAGACGGTGCGCAAGGCCAGTGCAGCCGAGCTCAAAAGGGCCAATACGGTCAAAAAGACCCACGCCGACAACGCTATCGGCGTCGGTGGGCTGCGTCAAAAGACCACCTCCTACAGCTCGGACGCCCCGACCGGCGCCGCCTGCACCCTGAAGGCAGGGGACAGGGTCAGCCACAAAACCTTTGGGGAGGGCAGCATCGTGAAGGTCACCCCGATGGGCGGCGACTGCCTGCTGGAGGTTTTGTTCGACACGGTGGGTACCAAGAAGATCATGTACAAGTTTGCCAAGCTGACAAAGCTCAGCTGATGAACACTGGCAGGGACGCCGGTAGGCGGGAACGTTCACAGCCTCCTGCCGGATGGCATAGAATAAAAAAGGGCCGGCTTGCGCGCATGCTGCGTGCGGGCCGGCTCTTTTGGCTTTCGTAAAGCGTCGGGAAAAGGAGGAACGGCTCTGTCAGAAGGCGGTTTGAGCTCGATTTGGTTCACAAAATCTGCGCGGTTTCATAAACTGGTATTGAATGTCGGCGCGGTATCCTGCCTGCGCTGATGTATCTCATAGCGGCGGCGGAAGCGTGGCGTTCGTTCCTGCTGCCGTCCCAAAATGGAGGGATATTATGCCAGAATCGAAGGTAGTCATTCGGCCAGGCGACACCAGCTGCTTTAAAGAGGCCGTCTGCATCGATGCTGAGAGGATTTACGACTCCTGTAGCGACAAGGATTGCTTGGAGGACCTGCAGGTCTTTTTCAGCGACAAGACGCAGCCGATCATCGATAAGGCGGCCAGCATCAAGTGCAAAAAGGTAAAGGTTTTAAACGTCTGCGTCGACGTGGAGAGCGTGCCCTTCAACAAGGGCTTTTACTCGGTGGATATGACCTTTTACTTTTTGGTCGAAATGTCCGTGTACTTATCGCCGGGGACGCCGGCAGTCAACTGCTGCGGCATCTCCTACTTCTCCAAGAAGGTCATCCTGTACGGCAGCGAGGCCAACGCCAGGGTCTTCTCCTCCCATGCAGGCTGCTGCAACGGCAACGAGCAGCTGACCGCCATGCCAAACGCCGTGGTGCAGATTGTTGACCCGATCTGTCTGGCCAGCCGCTATGTGGAGTGCCCGGCCAAGACCTGCTGCCCCGGCGCGGTGATCCCCTGCCAGATCTGCAGCCAGGTGGGCGGAAACTTCCAGGAGGTTTCGGTCAGCAAGGAGGTCTACATCACCCTGGGCCTGTTCACCATCGTCCAGCTGCAGCGCAAGGTGCAGATGATGGTGCCGGCCTATGACTTCTGCATCCCGGATAAGGAGAGCGAATACTCCACCGGTGATCCGTGCGAAATGTTTAAGAAGATCCAGTTCCCGATGGAGGATTTCTTCCCGCCGCGTCTGGATGAATTCCGAAACGACAACAACGGCAACAACTGAGCAGCCGGCTGAAACCCACAGAGAAAGCGGCCCCAACCTTTTCAGAAGAAGGTTGGGGCCGCTGCTTTGTGCAAAAAAGAACGATTTATCCCAAACTGCCGCCGTATTCTTTTTTCAGACGCTGCAGGCTTTCCAGCGACTGCGCGCCCTGACGGCCGATGCGGGAGGCAAGGGCCACCACCAATGCGTCCAGCACCATGGAGGGAGCAGCCATCGAGTGGTATTCCTTCTCGGTGCCGCGGTAGGAAAAGAGGTTAATCTGCGCGCTTTCCTCTGGCGGAAGACAGGTTCGGCTGACAAAGGACAGGGTGGTGTAACCGGCTGTTTTGGCGTAGTCGAGAATGACCCTTCCCTCCCGGCTGAGCTTGGAGAGGCTGAACAGAATCACAAGGTCTCCCTGATGCGCCAGGTGCAGTCCCTCCAACAGCTCCGAGCCGCTGGAGGGCAGCAGGGATACGGCGATTCCCAGCCTCCGGAGCCGGAAAAAGAGCAGCTGCGCCAGCGAGCCCGAGGCATTTTTGCCGTGAATATAAACCTGGCGAGCCTGTATCAGCGCCTGCACCGCGCGCTCAAATTCTGCGGGATCAAGCTGTTCAGCCGTTTTTTGCAGATAAAGCTGCTGGCGGTTCATCCAGGCAGAAAGCGAAAAGCTCTCCCCCTCCTGCAAGGCGCCTGCCAGCTTGACGGCCGGGCCGGAGGCGGACTGTTCCAGCACCAGATTTTTCAGCTCCTTAAAATCCTGGCAGCCCACATGCCGCGCGAAACGGGAAAGGGTGGCGTCGGACAGCTCCAGCTGCTGCGCCAACTGGCCAATGGAAGAAAAGAGAAAGGTGTCGGGGTTGGTATTGATAAAATCCAGGATTTTCTGTTCGGCGCGGGTCAGTTCCGCCGAAGAAACAGGGAGTTGCAGGGTCATGGCTTTATCCTTTCTGATGATACATTCAAAATAAAAATGGGAGGGAATTCCCTCCCGCTTATTATACCACAGTTTTGGCTGTCAGGATAGAGACATAATCGCCTCCCAGGGCATGAATTTCCTTGAGCGCGCGCTTGAGCAGCGAGGCGGTCTGCACCTGAAAGGCAGCCTGCTGCGCAACTTCGATTCGGTACGCTCCGGCGCGTACCTGCGAAAAGATTTCATCGAAGGTGGTGCAGTCCTGTTCCAGCACGGTGCTGATGCAGCCGTACTGCACCGCCTGATGGGTGTCGCTGCCGGAGATGACCGGCAGTTCGAGCTTTTCGGCCAGCGCGTAGGTCAGCCGCTCGGTGCGCGCGCGGTCCAGGGCGATGTCCTTGCCGTTCAGGTCCAGGAAGGACAGGCGCTTGAGCTGCTCGACCGGCTGTTCCGGCACATGTCCCGGCGCGCGGAAGGGGTGTCCACAGCCGACAGTCACCGGGTACTGGTCGAACAGGTCCATCAGCTGCGCAAAGGGGAGGAAGCTTCCCTTTGCCTTGTAGGGGGCAAGGCGGCGGTTGAGCTCGAGGATTGCTTCCAGCGGGCCGACCGACAGGATGTGGCCGCACTCGGCGACGTCGGTCTCCATGCCGGGGAAGATGCGCAGCCCGTTTTCCAGCTCCAGGCAGTCGCCCGCCCGACGGCTGACCGAGGCGATATAGCGGTACAGCTCGTCAAATTGCAGGGTGTTGAAGTGCTCGGTCAGGCAGATGGCGTCAAGCCCTGCGGATTTGGCCTGGGCAAACAGCCAGTCGGTGTAAACGGTGGAGAAGGGAAGCTGCTTTGCTAGCTTTCCGTGGGTGTGAAAATCAATACGCAAGGGGGGAACCTTCTTTCTGTGGGGTTAAATCAAGGTGGAGACAAGCAGAGAAACAGCGACAAATAACAGCGAAACTGCCAAAAACATCAGGTCGTTGTAGCCGACCTTCAGGGAGGAAAGCTTGAGCTTTTTGACCTCCTTGTTGACCGCGGCGTAGCGGTAGCCGCGCAGCTCCAGCGCCTCAACGGTGGTGCGGGAACGCTTGGCGGTGTTGAGCATCAGCGGGTAGAAGGACTGCATGATGATCTTGACCTGATAGATCAGGTAGCGCACCTTCCCGGGAAAATTCTGATGTTCAGGCGGGTTGCCGCGCAGGCGGTAGGAGAGCAGCACATTCTGAAATTCCTCCATCAGCATCGGCAGCATCCGGTAGGCGTAGGAGATGGAGAAGGAGAGCCGCTCCGGGCAGCCGTACCACATCAGGCCATTGGAGAGCTTGTCCGGGTCCAGACCGGAAAAGACGGTGACCGAGGCCAACGACACAGTGGCGACCTTCAGGGTCAGCACCAGCAGCGGCGCGATGGCCGAGGCGTCGCCGCCGAACAGAAGGGTCACAAGGAACAGGTAACCGGTTTGGGAGAAAACGCCCAGCCCGAATAAAAAGAGCACCAACCCGGCCACATGGGCAAGCAGGGTGGTGGCCATGACCAGCAAAAAGCTGCCCATCAAAAAGGGAATATCGCTGACAAACCACGGCACAATGCCGAAGAAAAGATACCACGCGATCAGAATGCGCGGGTCCATCGCGGCGATGACGGTGTCGTTGTTGCCGTAGGCGTTTTTCAGCACCTGGTTGCGCAGAAAATCCATCGAAAATTTATCCAGAATATTTTCCGAAAGCTTTTTGGAAATTTTCCCATCCATCTGTTAGACTCCTTTCTGAAAGCTGCTGGTGAACTCGTCGATGGTGTAGCACAGCGCCCGGTTGTCCAGCGCGCGGGCCATCGAGAAGATCTCCGGCGGGCGGATGCCGACCAGCCCGGCGATGTCCTGGCGGGAAAAGATCTCGTCGCGGGAGCCGTCGGCGACCACCTTGCCGTTGCACAGCACGATGATGCGCTGTGCCCACTGGCAGACCAGCTGCATGTCGTGGGTGGCGATGACGGCGGTGTTGATGATGTCCTTCATCTGCTGCAGCACGTCGATAATTTCCCTCCGGGTGGCGATGTCCAGGTTGGCGGTCGGCTCATCCAGCAGCAGCACCCCGGGATTTAGGGCGATGCCGATGGCAAGGCTTGCCCGGCGCATCTGCCCGCCGGAAAGCAGCCTGCCGTCCCGGCCGTCAAGGTCGCTCAGGCGGAAACGGGCCAGCAGTTCATCGGTGCGCTGCTGCCAGTTGTGCACGCCGCGCACCTCCATGGCGTAGGAGATGTCCGCGCGGATGCTGTCCTTGATGAACATCTCCTCCGGGTTCTGGTAGACCAGCGAGATCTGGCGGGAGAGGTCCTCCGCCTTTTTTTCGCCGATGGCTTCGCCGTACAGCGAAACACAACCGCTGTTCGGCCGCAGCAGGCCAACCATCATCTTCATCATGGTCGATTTGCCTGCGCCGTTCGAGCCGATCAGCGCCACCCGCTCGCCCTTGTGGATCGAGAGGTTTAAATCCTCAAAGATCACCCGCGGCTCGCCCTTGACCGAGCGGTAGGCCAGCTTCACGTTCTGGAAAGAAACGACCGGTTCCTCGGAGCGCGGCGGCTGGGTATAGGGAATGTTGCCCGCAAAGCGAAGTGGGGAAAAGGCACGTTTGCCCTCATCGACGGTGGTGGGCAGGGGACCGGCAGGGAGGGTGCCCTGTTTTTGCAGCCGGTGGGCCGCCTGGGTGACCTGCGGCGGAAAGATATTGCAGCGTTGCAGCTCCTCCACCCGCTGCAACGCCTCGACGGTGGGCTTTTGCCAGAGAATCTGCCCGTCGCGCATCAGCAGCACATGCTTGCAGTAGTCGGCGATGTATTCGGTGTGGTGCTCGATGACGATGATGGTCTTGCCGTGCTTTTCGTTCAGCTCCCGCAGTACCTCATAGATGCGGTCGGCGTGCATCGGGTCCAGCTGGGCGATCGGCTCATCGAGGATAAGGATGTCCGGCTGCAGCGAGACCGCCCCGGCCAGCGCCAGCAGATGGGTCTGTCCGCCGGAAAGCTGCCAGATATATTCCTCCTCGCGGCCCTGCAGCCCGCACTGCTCCAGCGCCTTTCTGCCGCGCTCCTTGTAGTCGGGGAAGGCGTAGTTTAAGCAGGCGTAGGAGGCGTCGTCCAGCACGGTGGGGCGGACGATCTGATTTTCAAAATCCTGGTAGACATACCCGACCTTTTTTGCCAGTTCGCCGATATCGGTTTCCAGCGTGTTCAGCCCCTCCACGGTGACGCTTCCCTCAAATTCCCCGGCGATGAAGTGGGGGATCAGGCCGTTGAGGACCTTACACAAAGTGGACTTCCCGCAGCCGTTGTTGCCAACGATTGCAAGGAAGTCCCCTTTTTGAATCTGAAGGGAAATGTCCCGCAGGGTGGGCTGAGACGCACCCGGATAGGTGAAGGTCAGGTGTGCAATCTCAACCGCGTTCATCATTATGCAACTTTCCTTTCACTCGCCTTTTTCATATAGGCGATGACAGCGATGGCGACGACGGCTGCAACCACCATACCGACGGCGACTGCGGTGCCGCTTTCGGCCCAGTCGGCTTCCCACTCAATCAGAGACATGCCGGCGGTGGCGGCAAGCTCTGCGACGACCGCGCAGACAAAGCCGATGCCGCAGATGACCAGCGCCTTGCTGCTCAGGCCGCTGACAGCGGATTGCGCGGTGCGCGGCTGCATGCCCAGCAGCGGCTCGATCTTGCCATAAAGCTTGGGAACCAGATACAGGGTGGGCAGCAGGCAGAACAGGATGCCCGAGAAGCACAGGTCATTTAAGAAGGCGAAGCCTTCGGTGGCAAAGACGCTCTCCGGCAGACCGGCGACCGCCTCAAAGTCCTCGACGGCAAACTGCACCTTGCAGATGTCCACGATGGTGCCCATCAGCAGCTGGGCTGCGGTGCCGGTGATGGCGGCGATGCCGACCATCTTGCGGTTGGTCGGGTCCTTGACCATGCGGCCGGCGATGTAGACGCCGATGGTGACGGTGATAAATTTTTCCAGCTCGCCCAGACCGCCAAACTGGCCCAGCATGATCTCGCTGAAGACAAGCTCGCCGGTGGCGGCGCCCAGAGCGGCGGAGAGCGGGTCGAACAGCATCGCCAGGGTCAGCGGGATGAACAGAAAATATTCAACAGAAAATTCAACGATGCCTACCTGAAATTTTGGAATCAGTTCGGTGAACAGGGTCGCCAGTCCGTACAAAGACATGGTCAGCACAAAGACCATCAGCTTCTGCGACTGGGAGGCGTATTGTTTTTTGATTGTAGTAGCCATTTTTTTATCCTCCTGAAGATTTATTTTTTCCTTCGCCTTTATTATAGCAAAGACTATGTAAGAACTTCGCGCACAGCAAGGTAAAATGTAAATAAAATTTCATTAAGGCGGGAGGGATGAAAATTTTCTTTCACAGATACCACTAGCGATGAAAAAAATCTGCCAACAAAACTTTGCAAAACCTATTGACAAGTACACTTGGCAGTGCTATCATGAAGATACCAAGTATACTTGTCATTTGCAATCGGCAACCCGCGTTCTTGACAGGAGGGAACGGATATGACAAAGGAAGAAATATTGGCAAAGAGCAGAAACGAAAAGAAGGACGAAGGCACCGAGTACATCGCGAGCAGAGGCCGGCGCTGGGGCGTCGGGGCGATGAGCCTGATGTTCATCGCGCTGTCAGTTTTCAACTGGGCAAACGGTCAGGACAACGATCAGCTGCTGGCGGTGTTCTGGGCGTATCTGAGCTTTGAGGAATACGGAATGTACAAAGTCACCCACGAGCGCAGCCGGCTGATCGCCGCCATTTTAGGCCTGGTCGCGGCGGTGCTGTTTGCCGTCTGCTATGTCATCACGGTGCTGCGGTAGGGGGGAAAGAGGATGAACAAGGAAGAAATTTTGCGCAGGAGCCGCCTGGAAAATCACGTCCAGGACGAGCGGGACAAGGTGATCTCTGCCCAGTCGACGATGGTGGGGATGATCGGCATGACGGTGATCTTCCTTCTGCTGCTGGTGATTCGCCTGTTTTGGAAGGATGAGTCGCTGTTTGATATCGGCGCCATGTATTTTGGTTATCTGTCGGTGGCGCAGTTTTATCAGTTTGCACTGCTGCGGGGGAAAATGCGGCTGATCACAGCGATTGGGTACACGGTCGCAGCGCTGCTCAACCTGATTGGATACATCTGGAAAGGATAGACGATGGACGAGAAACTGATTTTAAGAAACCACCTGAAAGCTGCCCGCGCCGAAAAACATCTCTCGCAGGGGCAGCTGGCCGAGATGGTGGGCGTTTCCCGCAACACCATCAGCTCGATCGAGACCGGGCAGTTTAACCCCACCGCCAAGCTCGCCCTGATCCTGTGCATCGCGCTGGACAAGAAGTTTGAGGATCTGTTTTATTTTGACGAGTAGCTTTTCTTTTGGGCGGGAATGTGGTATCATCAAGGGGTAGGCCACCAACCCCGACGGAAAAAAGAAAGCGTGAGAACAAAAGCACCGGTTAAATCATCCCAAAATCCGAACACCCACCGACCAACAGGAAAGGAATTTGACGATGACCGAACTGATTTTATACACCGAGCAGTATTTTGCCGCCACCCTGCGCCGCATTGAGGCGTTCTGGGGGTTCCACAGCGGCCTGGTCGGCAGAGAAGATGAAGCGGAACAGACCGAGTCCAGGGAAGAAAGCCCCGTGCTGGATGACCTGCGCCGCTGGACCGCAGAGGATCACCGGCTGTATGTGATTCTGCAGGATGGGCAGGATGTGGGCTTTGTCCACCTCTACCGCGCCGGCCCGATTGTGATGGAGCTGGCGGACATCTTTGTGGACAAGGAGCGCCGCGGGCAGGGAATCGCCACCCGCGCCATCGCCCTGGCCGAGCAGAAGGCTAAAGAGGAGCCGGGCGTCGAGGCGATGGTGCTGCAGGTGGTCACCCGCAACGAGGACGCGCTGCGGCTCTACCACCGTCTGGGCTACGACACGATGAGCATGGTGACGCTGCGCAAGGAGTTTTATGAGAACCGCCGCGACCGCAAGGCCGATTTTCTCGGCATGACCTTCCATATCTAAAGGAGATTTTTTATGCAACAACCGATTCCCTTCCACACTGTGCAGGAGCTGGAGGTTTATCTGCAAGATCAATATGGCGCCGCCGCCATCGAGCCGGTCGATTACCTGCTCTACAACGCCCGCCAGCAGCTGCTCAACCTCTTTTATCCCGAGGTGGTGGGTCAGCTGGCGGCCCTGTGCGGCTATACGCCGGACGCCTCCGAGGAGGTGACCGCCCTGCTGGACGAGCTGCTGGCGCAGTACGACAGCCAGACGCTGCAGTCCGACTACGCGCAGTACCGCTTTGTGCGCACCGCCCCGCAGGGGACGCGGGCAGTCTTTTATGTCACCGTCGAGCGCAACACCGGCTTTGTGCTGCCGCAGTACGAGTGGGAGGAGGAGCCAGCCGAGCTCACGCAGGAGGACGCAGCCGATCTAAACGGCGTGCTCAAAGATATCCTGCTCTATCAGGGCGCCAGAGAGAGCGACATCCAGCAGGAAACCGACCGCTGGCAGCGGTACAAGGTGATGAAGGAATATTGGGACAGCGTTTGCTAAGAAGCTGACCGAGAAAAAGCGCCGCATCTGCGGCGCTTTTTTGTTTTCCTACAGAGAAAGCTCTATAAATTAAAATATAATTAATTTTTGATTTTAATAAAAATAAATATTGACTTTAAGAAAATGAAAGAGTATAATAAAAAACAGAAAAGGGGGAAAAGGAATGATTGAGGTTGTACCGGAATGGATGGCCAATCTGGAGGATGAGGACGTGGTGTTCATCAAAAAGTTTCTGCTGGCGTCGGGCTCGCTCAAGGAGATCGCCTCCCAATATGGGGTGACCTATCCGACGGTGCGCCTGCGGCTGGACCGGCTGATTCAAAAGATTCAGCTGGGCGAAAGCCAGGAGGAGGACCCCTACGTCGCGCTCGTCAAGCGCCTGGCGGTCAACGACAAGCTGGATTTTGACACGGCAAAAATCTTGATTCACGCCTACAAAAAAGCAAAGGAGGAGAAGTGAGGATGGAGGTTACTTCTACAACATTATTGATCGTGCTGTTTTTTCTCTGGGTGGTGCCGGTGGTGCTGGAGGTGTTTCTGGCGCGCACCCTCTCTCCCATTCCGGGACTGGTGCTGCCGGTGCTCAGCTTTCTTCTTTCGCTGATTCCGGTGCTGAGTGTAGCGGCCTACGGCGGCATCTGGCAGGTGATTGGGACGATGGTGATGACCCTGCTGATAGGCAACATCATGACACTGATCCTGCTGGCGATCTTCTTTGCAGTGCGCCACAGCCGCAAAAAGAAAAGCGAGATGGAGAAGATGAACATCCAGGACCTGTAAGGCCATAGAGGAGCAAAGAAAAACGGCGTCTGCCACTCCCGAAAAGGGAAGGAGGCAGGCGCCGTTGTTGCTTTTCTCTTTTACTGTTCCAGACCCATGACGTCGTCCACCGGCAGGGAGATTACCATGCCGTGCGCCGGGGTTTTCAGTCCGCAGGAGGTGGTGATGGCGGACATGATCTCGCACTTTTTCTCGCGCGGGACCACGATCATCACAAACTCCTGCTCCTCCTGCAGCGAAATGCCAAAGTACTGGCTGGCGTGCTCGGAGTTTCTGCGGCGGCCCTTCATCACTGTGCCGCCGCGCGCGCCGGCAGCGCGCGCAGCATCGACCACGTCGTCGCTGTAGCCGCTGGCTACCGAAACCCAGATCAGGGAGAATTCCGATTTTTCCTTCATTTGGGCCTCATCTCCTTTCTCTTGCTGCTGAATTGCGTTGCGGGCCTCCTCGTTGAGCATCTGCATCACATGGCTCTGCATGCCGCTGACCGGAACGGTGATGGCGATGCCGCCGCCCCGCTGCCGGAACGAGAGCTTCTGGTGCAGCGCCTCCAGAGCGGAAGGCACCATGAATTTTGGCAGGATGCAGGCAGTCAGCAGACGGCCGGTGCCCCGCAAGCCGAAAATATCTAAAAGTTCAGAGGGAGCGGTTCCCTGTCCGCGTCCCTGAAAACAGATGGGAAGGTGCATGGAATCATAGATTTCCAGCAGTTTTTCTTCGTCCTCCTCGAGGGTGATGGTGAGCAGGACGCGCTGTAAGACGGACAGCTTTGGCTGTTCAGACATAGTTTATTCCTCCTCCAATTCGACGACGGTATCGTCCGACAGCTGCTGGGAGGGCTGCGGAACCGATTTGGCTTTGTGGGCATAGATCAGGCCCATAATCTGGATGGCAATCAGCGGCGCCAGCGCGACCAGCGCCACGATGCCGAAGGCGTCGGTGACAACATTTCCGCCGATGGCGGTGCAGGCGCCGATGGCCAGTGGCAACAGGAAGGTGGAGGTCATCGGGCCGCTGGCAACGCCGCCCGAGTCAAAAGCGATGCCGACAAAGACCGGCGGCACAAAGTGGCTGAAGATCATCGAGATGATATAGCCGGGAATGATGATCCAGTAGATGTTTAAGCCTGTCAGGACGCGCACCATCGCCAGTGCAACCGCACAGGCAACGCCGATCGAGAGCGCGGCGTTCATCATCTTGTGGGAGACGGTGCCGCCGGTGATCTCCTCGACCTGCTCGTTGAGCACCTGGACGGCGGGCTCGGCCTTGACGATGTAGTAACCGATCACGATGCCGATGGGGACCAGCAGCCACCGAAAACTGCTCTCTGCCAGGCCGCTGCCAAACAGGCTGCCCACCGGGGCAAAGCCGATGTTGACGCCGGTGAGGAACAGAACCAGACCGACGTATGTATACAGAAAACCGATGCTCATGCGCAGAACCTGCCGCTTGCGGTAGTTGCGGGTGAGCAGCTGGAAGATCACAAACACGCCGATGACGGGAAGCATGCTGACCAGCACCTCATGGGCGTACTGCGGGATGGCCACCAGGAATTGATGCACCACATCGTAGGAGGTCTGGATGGTGGGAACCTCCACTGTGGTGTAGATTGCCTCGGAAGGGTGGTAGAAGATGCCCAGCAGCAGCACCATCAGGATGGGTCCGACGCTGCACAGCGCGACAAAGCCGAAGCTGTCGTTGGCGCTGTCCTTGTCGCTGCGGGCGGCGGAAAGACCGACACCCAACGCCAGGATGAAGGGGACGGTCATCGGGCCGGTGGTGACGCCGCCCGAGTCAAACGCGACGGCAACAAAGTCCGACGGGGTGAAAAAGGAGAGTAAAAACAGCAGGATGTAAAAGACGGTCAGCATCTTGGCAAGGCTGATGTGGAACAGGATGCGCACCACCGCGATGGCGGTGAAGATGCCGACGCCCAGCGCCACCGTCCAGATCAGCACCTCGTTGGGGATGGAGGCGACCTGATTGGCCAGCACCTGCAGGTCCGGCTCCGAGATGGTGATGACTGCGCCCATCAAAAAGCAGATGGCGATGATGATGACGACGCTGTTGTTTTTAAAGATTCTGGAGCCGACACCCTGTCCCAGCGGGGTCATGGAGATTTCGGCGCCCAGCTGGAAAAAGCCCATGCCGACAATCAGCAGGACCGCGCCCATCAAAACAGAGCGACGGTTCCAATCTCCAGCGGCACCAGCACGACGCTTAAAATGAGCACGATGAGCGTGATGGGCAGCACGCTGGAGAGGGATTCGTGAATTTTTTCTTTTAGTTTTTCGTTCATGTTGTGTAATCAGGCCTCCCTTTCGTCTTAAAAAATAGAATTGCCGGTAACGGGAAGGTGAATACCCAAGGATGGACGTGTGTAAAATAGGCCCGTGCTATACAGGGGGCGTCAGATTTTGCAGAATCTTTTTCTGGATGCGCAGGTAGTTCTGCGCGTCCTCCGGACCCAAAAGTTCTAAGGCTTTTGCCATGGCATCCACCAGTCCGGTGCGGTGTTCCTGGACAAACTGGATTCCGAACTGGGTGGGGGTGATGATGGTCTGCCGGTTATCCCTGCTGTCCGGCAGGCGGACAATCAGGCCCTCCTCCTCCATGCGGTTGAGCAGGGCGGCCACGCGGGCGGTGCTGACCATCATCTGCTGGCTCAGCTCCTTGGGGTGCACCGGGTCTTGATGTACCATCAAATAATTTAAGACAAACAGCTCACCCTTCGCCAGGTCCGCCAGCATCCGGTTGACCGGAAACGAAAGCAGACGGCGGTGCAGCTCGATGAGCTCTTCAGCAAGAAGATGATAATCCATAGTTCCCCCCGTGCAATTAGCTAACTCTATTAGTAATTTTACCTGAAAACACAGCCGATATCATGAACAGAATGTAAATTTAGTATACTAAAGTGGTGTAAATCGCGCTACAACAGCTCCCGCAGCTTGTCCAAAAAGGATTCCTCTCCGAGGGTGTTCACCTTAAAGAACATCGCCTGGCTGCCGCCGGAGGTGATGGCGGAGAGCTGGATGGGGCCATTGCCCGCCTGGAAAAGGGTGACATTCATGCTGACGCGGTTGCCGCCCGACCAGCTGTAGCGCTCAAAGACGCGCACGCTGCACCGGGAGTCCCCGGCATAAAAGTCGCTGCTGTCCTCCAGCGAAGCTGAGGAGCTGCCGCGCTGGATGCCCTCCTCGATGCGGTTTAACAGATCGTCGAAGTCACCGTAAAAGGTTTGCTCCAATTTTGCCATAGAGAATCCTCCTTGTCCCTCTTACAGCTGGTGGGCCTGCAGCCACGCGCGCACATCCGCCACGGTGGAGGTCAGTCCGCCGTCCTCCAGCGGGCACTGCAGCCCGGAGGATTTGACGATGTCCACAAAGGTCTTGGTGCCGCCCTGCTTGACAAAGGCCAGATACTTGTCCCAGGCGGCCTTGTGGTCGCGCATCGAGAGCGCCCAGAACTGCAGTGAGATCATCTGCGCCAGGCTGTAATCGATGTAGTAGAACGGGCACTCGAAGATGTGCAGCTGCCGCTGCCAGCCGGCTCCTCGGTTGTAGAAGTTGACCTCGCGGTTGTCCAGATGCGGGCGATAGAGCTTTTCCAGCCGGTTCCACTCGGCGTTGCGCTCGGCGGGGGTCCACTCCGGATGCAGGTAGACGCTCTCCTGGAAGTGGTCGACCTGGCAGCCGTAGGGGATGAAGGTCATCGCGCTTTCGGCGTGGAACAGCTCGTATTTGTCGGTGTCCTCCCGGAAGAACAGGTGGTGCCACGGCGCAGTCAAAAATTCCATCGACATCGAATGGCTCTCGCAGACCTCCATCGTCGGGTCGCGCAGGTCGAGGTGCGGGATGCATTTGTCCGCCATAAAGTCGGCAAAGGCGTGTCCTGCCTCGTGGGTCAGCACGTCGACGTCGCCCGCAGTGCCGTTCCAGTTGGCAAAGATGAAGGGGACATGGTAAAGCGGCAGGCTGGTGCAGTAGCCGCCCATCGCCTTTCCCTCCTTGGAGAGGACGTCGAACAGGTCGTGGTCGAACATCACCCGGATAAACTCGGCGGTCTCGGGCGACATCTCGGTGTACATCTGCTTGCCGGCTTGCATCAGCTCGTCCGGAGTGCCGTGCGGCAGCGGATTTCCATCCGGGAAGAAGTAGGTGTTGTCGTAGACCTGCATCCCTTCGACGCCGATGCGCTTGGCCTGGCGGGCCTTGATCTCGTTGTTGACCGGCACAATCTCCTCGACCACCTGGCGGCGGAAGTTGGCGACCTCCTTGGGGCCATAGCAGTTGCGGGTCTGCAGCAGGTAGGCCATCTCGACATAGTTGGAGAGCCCTAAGGTGTGGGCCTGCTCGGTGCGGTTTTTGACCAGCTTGTCAAACAGCTCGTCCAGCTCCTGCTGGTGGTCGTCGAAAAACTTACCGTAGGCCTGCGCCGCCGCCTTGCGGACTGCGCGGTCGGGGCTCTGCTGGTAGGGGCCGAGCTGGGAGAGGTTGCACACCTTGCCGTCAAACTCGATCTTTGCACTGGCGCACAGCTTCTGGTACTGCTGCACCAGCAGGTTTTCCTGCTGAATCAGGGGGATGAGGGCGGGCGAGAAGGCCTTGAGCGCAAGCTCGATATTCCGGAACAGCAGGCTGCCGTATTCGGCCTCCAGCTCCTTGCGGAAGGGGGAGGCGACAAGCGCCTTGTTAAATTCCTGCAGCTTTTCGTCCACCACCGGCGCCATCTGCTCGTTGTATTCCTCCTCGGCGCTGTAGAAGGCGTCGCGGGTGTCGACGGTGTAGCGGATGGTGGCAATCTGGACGCTGGTGCGCAGCTCGATGCGCAGCTGCTCGAGCTGTTTTAGGATAGCCAGCTGTTCGCCGGCGGTCTGTGCGGACTGGAACTCCCGGGTCAGCTCGGAGATGCGGGACATCAGCTGCTCATAGTCCGGGCGCTGATAGGGAAATTCGGAAAATTTCATCGTGGATACCTCCATTATGGACAGGTGTTGTGTGGCTGTTGGTTCAAAAAAGAAAAATGACGCTCAATAGTAAGCCTATTTTACCACTCCGGTCGGGGAAATTCAACACGCCGGAGCGGGGCAAAAAAACAAAACTCATCTTTACAAAGAGGCGGGGTTATTGTACAATACCAACAGAGATTTCAGAAAGGAAAGAGAGAGGAGACAGAAAAGATGAGAACCATCATCTGGTTTTTGTATTTTTGGCTGTATCTGATTGTGGTGCTGCCGGAGTACTGGCGGGTGTGCCGCATGGAAAAAAGGGGAGAAACCGAGCGGCACGACCGGCTTGTCCGCAAGCATGTGCAGAACTGGGCCGGCCGTCTGCTGCGCCTGGCCGGGGCAGAGATTACCACAACCGGGAGGGAGAACATCCCCGAGGGGCCGGTGGTATTTGTGGCAAATCATCAGGGATACTTTGACATCCCCCTGATGCTCACCCAACTGGACAAGCCCAACCCCATCGTGGCAAAAAAGGAGATCATGAAGCTACCGATGATCCGCGGATGGATGGAGCAGCTGCGCTGTGTCTTTCTGGACCGGGAGGACCCGCGCAAGTCGATGGAGAGCCTCAAGTCCGCCCAGGAGCTGCTGGGCAAGGGCTATTCGGTCACCATCTTCCCGGAGGGAACCCGCAACAGCGGCGGGGAGCTGGGCGAATTTAAGGCCGGAGCCATCCGGGTGGCCACCCGTGCCCATGTACCGGTGGTGCCGGTGTGCATCGACGGCAGCTACAAGCTGATGAAAAAGGGCAGCCTGTGGATTCATCCGGCAAAGGTCAAGATCCGCATCCTGCCAGCCATCTCCACCGAGGGGATGAGCCGCGAGGAGATCCGCGCCCTGCCGGAGCAGCTGCGCGAGCAGATCGGAAACGGCATCGAGCAGCTGCGTAAAGAGCAGCCAGCGTAAAAATAAGGAGGACACAAGATGAAATGGATGATCGCATCGGACCTGCACGGTTCGGCATACTGGTGTGAAAAGATGATTGAGCGTTACTGGGAGGAGAAGGCCGGCAAGCTGCTGCTGCTCGGCGACATCCTCTACCACGGCCCGCGCAACGACCTGCCCAGGGACTACGCGCCCAAGAGGGTGATCGAGCTGCTCAACAACATGCGCGAGCAGCTGCTGTGCATCCGGGGCAACTGTGACTGCGAGGTGGACCAGATGGTGCTGCAGTTCCCCATCATGGCCGACTACGCCGCGCTGTGGCTGAACGGCCACATGGTCTGGGCCACCCACGGCCACGTCTACAATATGGACAATCACCCGCCTTTCCAGAAGGGGGACATCCTGCTGCACGGCCACACCCACATCCCGGCGGCGCAGCAGTTTGAGGACGGCTACTACTACATCAATCCCGGCTCGGTCTCCATCCCGAAGGCGGGCAGCAGCAACAGCTATCTGGTGCTGGAGGGCAGCACCTTCACCCTCAAGGCCATCGAGGACGGCTCGGTGATCAGCTCGTTCACCGTCGAATAAAAAAACAAACGGCAGGGAAGCGAAAAGCTTTCCTGCCGTTTTTGCAAGACGAATCATCCAACAGGGGAGGGGATAAAAGGTGCCTCCCCGCCCATTTTACAGCTCGGTGCCGTCATAGGTGTGCTCGCAGACCTCGCGGATTTTGGCCTGCAGCGACAGCATGTCCTCAAAGCTGTCCGGCTTGTTGGTGGGGGTGCGCAGCAGCGCCGCCGGATGGTAGGTGCCCATCATCCACACGCCGTCCTTCTGGAACCACTGTCCGTGCTGCTTGGTGACCTTAAAGCCCTTTTCAATCAGCGCGCCCGCGGCGATGCGTCCGAGGCAGACGACGATCTTCGGCTTTAAAAACTCCAGCTGCTTTGTCAGGTAGCCGATGCAGTTGGCGATCTCCTCCGGCTTGGGGTCGCGGTTCTGCGGCGGGCGGCACTTGACCATGTTGGTGATGTAGATGTTTTTGTCCCGGGACAGGTCGATGGCGGTCAGATATTTGTCCAGCAGGGCGCCGCCCTTGCCGACAAACGGCTCGCCCTGCAGGTCCTCGTTTTCGCCCGGGCCTTCGCCAATAAAGACGACCTCCGCGCTTTCCACCCCCACGCCAAACACCACGTTGTGGCGGGTTTTGGCCAGCGGGCAGTTTTCACAGCTCAGGCACTGCTGGCGAAGCTGCTGCATGCTGTTTTCCATATGCTTCCTCCTTTTGGTTTCTGCAATCCTTTTCTGGAGAGTATTATAGCACACTTTCTGGTGGGAGGAAAGTTTGTTATTATTTTAACGATACTTGAAAAATCGACCGGTTCATACTATCATAAGATAAGAAAGAGAACGGGATTTTCCAAGGAATGTTCCGTTCGATTAGATTGCTTTAGGAGGATGTCAATATGAGCTACACATTTCCAGTAGAAACTTCCGCAAGACACGTACACCTGACCGCTGAGGACTTTGCCACCCTGTTTGGCCCAGACGCACAGCTGACCGTTAAGAAAGAACTGTCCATCAAAGGCCAGTTTGCCAGCAACGAGAAGGTTACCGTCGTTGGCCCGAAGAAGAGCCAGCCAAATGTCAGCATCCTTGGCCCATTCCGTTCCCAGACCCAGGTAGAGCTTTCCGCCACCGATGCCAGAAGCCTCGGCCTGAACGCTCCGGTCAGACTGTCCGGCGACCTGAAGGGCAGCGCTCCCTGCAAGCTGGTCGGCCCTGCCGGTGAGGTAGAGATTGCTGAAGGCGTCATCGTTGCAAAACGTCACCTGCACATCAGCGCCGCTGAGGCCGAAAAGGCTGGCGTAAGCCACGGCGAGGTCATCCAGGTCAAGATCAACTCTGAGAACAGAAGCCTGATCTTCGACGACGTTGAGGTCCGTGTAGGCGAAGGCTGCGACGCCACCATGCACGTCGACACCGACGAGTCCAACGCTGCCGGCTGCACCGCAGCTACCGTTGGTGAGCTGATTAAGAAGTAAGAGAATCCATGCATGAAAAAACGGAGAGCGATAACCGCTCTCCGTTTTGTTTTGTACAAAGAAGTGCCGTGCGATTACCGGCTCCCTGTATTAAACGAGAAGGACAGGCAGTACAGCGACATCACAAAGGTCAGGATGGCGTCGAAGAGCGGCAGGGTCATGGTCGAGTAGGAGACGATCTCCCCGACAGTCATGGTCAGACCAAACAGCGCCGCGCAGAAACCGAAGGCGTTGATCCAGCAGACACCCTTTTTAAAGTCGACGTCGCTGAGGATGCGGCTCTGGCCCATCAGGAACAGGGTGAAGGCCAGCAGGCACAGCAGGTACAGGGTGCGCTCCGGCATGCCGGCAATCTGCGGGTAGTCCCGGAACATCTCCACGCAGGTGATCAGCGCCCACACCACCGGGAAGATGAAGGTCATCGAGCCGCGGTTGGCGATATTTTCCAGCAGGTAGCTGATCCCCAGCCGCAGAAAGACCAGTCCGCTGATCAGAGCCATCACAATCTGCAGGGAGGAAAGAAGCAGCACCGAGAGCAGCAGCGAACCGGACTGATAGGAGAGGTAGTCAACTACGGCGGCCACAATGCCGATGACGTCCACCACCGCGCCGGCAATCATCACGCCGCCCAGCGCAAAGGAGAGCACCGACAGTACCCGCGAGTTGGAGATGGAGAAGGTCAGGCGCTTCTTCTGCAGGTAGGAGCACAGGATCATCAGCACGGGGAAAACAAACAACGCCACATAAAAGAGGGTGGCGGGCAGCCCTTCCGCCAGAAAACCGGTCTGCGGGTCCAGCGCGGTGATGCACAAAAAGCCATACAACGGCAGGCAGATCACCGCCCCGATGGCAAAGAGTATTTTGGTCAGATTCAAGTTGGGAACCTTCTTTCTGTTATAGTTGTCGATGGAAAAACGTCCGCCCGGCGGCGGAAGCCGTTCTTCTCATTTTAACATGTTTTACCGGATTTGTATAGCCCCGGGGGATGGGGGATTTTTGCCAGGGGCCTTCGGCCCCTAGCTACCCGCTATGCGAGGGGCTTTTGCGGGACGGCAGTCCCTGCACCCACCATGCGGGCGCTCCGCGAGAGCATGGCCTTGCCATGCTCGGCACCCCGGCCTACTTTCTCGCGTAGAGAAAGTAGGCAAAGATACGCCAGGAACCTCC
>URGV01000007.1 GCA_900547455.1 uncultured Oscillospiraceae bacterium | reverse complement strand
TGACTTTCCCCGCGACGGGAAAGTCACCCGGGGTCGGAGGGGCGGAGCGCCCTCCCCTCTGAGGGTGTGGGAGCACAGCTCCCACATCGGGGGACTGTGGGGCCAAAAGCCCCCTGCAAAAAGAAAGCCCTGAAAGGCGCTCGCCTTTCAGGGCTCAAAAAAACTATTTTACCGAGTGGATGACATCCAGCAGGGTGCCGTCGCGGTAGATGACGTTGGCGACAACCTTTTCGCCCATCTTTACCGGCTTCGGCACGCCGGCCAGCTCCTCCGCCATCCGTTTGAGATCCTCGATCTCGACAACCGGCAGCTTGGCGGCCTTGAGCTTCTCCTTGAGCTCGGCGTTCTTGCCGTTCTTGGTGTTGACCGCGATGCCGCGCTGAGTGACAACGACGTCCACCGTCCTGCCCGGGGTGGAGATGCACAGGCATCTGTCCACAACCAGCGGGAGTCTGGCGCGGGTCAGCGGGGCGATGATGATCGCCAGCTTGGCGCCCGCCGCGGTGTCGCAGTGGCCGCCGGAGCCGCCCATGATGTAGCCGTTGGAGTCGGTGTGGACGTTGACGTTAAAGTCCAGATCCACCTGGGTCGCGCCCAGCAGGACAACGTCCAGGTTGTCCACGCCTGCGCTCTTGCCGCTGACGCCCGCATACTGGGTCGCGGAAACCTCCATGTGTTTGGGGTTGGTGCGAATCGATTCAACCGCCTTCAGGTCAAAGCACTGCACGTCCAGCAGCGCCTCAAAGCAGCCCTCGTTGAGCATATCGACCATGTATCCGGTGATGCCGCCCATGCCGTAGCTGCCCTTGATGCCCTTTTCAAGCATCATTTCCTTGACGTATTTGGCGGTGGCCAGGGTCGCGCCGCCCGCGCCGGTCTGGAAGGAGAATCCGTCCTTGAGCAAGCCGGACGCCTCGATGACCTTGGCGGCGTAGCTTGCCATCTTCAGGCCTACCGGGTCGCGGGTGATCTTGGTGGTGCCGGAGACGATGCCGGCTGGGTTGCCGATCTGGTCAACCTTGACGACGTAGTCGACATAAACCTCCGGGATGGAGAAGCCGACCAGCGGGTAGGCGACCAGGTTGTCGGTGACAACGACAACCTTCTTGGCGTTCATCGCGTCGGCGAATGCGTAGCCGATCGAACCGCAGGCCGAAGGACCGATCTTGCCGGTGCAGTTGCCCATGTCGTCGGCGGTTGGGGCGGCGATGAAGGCCACGTCGATGACCGAGGTTCCCTTCTCCATGTCGGAGGCTCTGCCGCCGTGGCTGCGGAAGACAACCGGCTTGTCCATGATGCCCTCCGAGATGGCCTTGCCGACCTTCGCTCCCATGTAGTTGCACTCGATGCCGGTGACCACGCCATTTTTGATGTGGCCGATGATCGGCTCGTGCACGTCAAAGATCGAGCTTGCGTTGACGGTCAGATTTTTGATGCCCATCTTGGCAATCTCGTCCAGCACCATGTTCAGCACATAGTCGCCGTTTCTCATGTGGTGGTGGAAGGAAATGGTCATTCCGTCCCGGAGCTCACATTTTTCAATCGCTTCTTTAATCGATGCTACTAACTTACTCATCGTCTTCCACGCCTCCAAACATTGCTTTTTCCATCTCGATGACCTGTCTTGCACGCTCCACAATCGGCGCATCGATCATCTTGCCGTGCAGCGAGACGACGCCCTTGCCCTGCTGTTTGGCGATGCGGATGGTCTCCATGACCTCGTGCGCGTAGTCGATCTCCGCCTGGGTTGGGCTGAAGACCTCGTTGATGCCCTCCACGTGCCGCGGAGAGATGGAAGCCTTGCCGGAGAAGCCCAGAGATTTTGCAAAGCGGGCGTCGGTGTACAGTCCCTCGATATCGTCGACGTCGGTGAACGGGGTGTCATAGACATCGATGCCGCAGGCGCGCGCCGCGCAGACCAGTCTGGTGCGGGCGTAGAAGATCTCGTTGCCCTCCTTGGTGCGCTTGCAGCGCAGGTCGGCGGTCAGGTCCTCGCCGCCCAGGAACAGCGCCGCTACCCGCTCGTCGGCGGAGGCGATCTGGAAGGCGTTCTCGACGCCCATCGCGGTCTCGATCAGCGGGATGAGCTTGACGGTGTTTTTCTCAAAGCCGCACTTCTCTTCCAGCTTGCCGATATATTCCGAGACGGTCTTGACGTCCTGTGCGCAGCTGACCTTTGGCGGCATAATCATGTTCGGCTTGAGCGGGATGATCTCGTCGAGGTCGTGGGTCCAGTAGTCGGTCTCGACCGGGTTGATGCGGATGATAATTTCGCAGCCCTGATAGTGCAGATTTTTCAGCGCGTTGCGCACCAGGATTCTGGCCGAATCCTTCTCTGCCGGGGAAACCGCGTCCTCCAGGTCAAGGATGATGCTGTCCGCGCCCAGCACGTCGCCGTTCATCAGCAGGTTCGGGGTGTTGCCCGGGATAAATAACATCGATCTTCTCATCAGTTTTCCCCTCCTGCTCTCTTGATGGCGGTTTCGACACGCGCCTGGATGACGCAGTCGACAGCGCCTTTATCGTTGACCGAGATCTTGCCGGACTTGACATCCAGCTCATCCAGCACCTGCTGAACGCTCTGTTTAATCTGGTCCGCATACTGGTTGTAGACGACCGACTCGATTTCAATCTCGAGCTTGTCGCTGGGTTCTACCTTGACATAGACGTCGCTGGACTCCAGCGTTCCCGCGACGGCGCTTGTTTTGATGTTCATGGTTTTTACTCCTCTCTACTCCTCGATTCCCTTGCGGCATCCCATCCCCAGGTCGAAGGGGTGCTTTTCCTTGACAAACTTGGTGACATAGTCCGCCCGGTCGGTCAGGGCGCTGATGTCCATCCCGTAGTCGTGGCCGGTGATGACAAGCTCGGTGCCCTCCGGTTTTTTCTCCATCATCTCGATGACCTGTTCCTGCGGAACAACGCCCAGATTGTAGGCGTCGATGACCTCGTCCAAAACCACCAGGTCATACTCACCGGTGAAGAATTTCTGGCGCACCTCGTCGAAGGCTTTCTGGAATCTCTGCTTATAAAATTCCTGCTGCTCAGGAGTCAGGTTAAACATGAAGGGGATCGGTCCCTCGTTGGGGATATATTCCACCCCCGGCAGCGAGCGGATCACGCTGACCTCGCCGCTGGTCGGTTCCTTTAAAAACTGGTAGACCAGCACCTTGAAGCCATGGCCCACACAGCGCACAATCTGGCCGATGGCGGCGGTGGTTTTGCCCTTGCCGTCGCCGTAGTAAAGCTGGATACAGCCCTTGTCCATCTTGCTTTTCCTCCTTTTCGGGTTTGGGGAAGAGGTACACAAACTTCCCCGAAAACAAAGGCCGCGCCGTTTTTTGCGGGCGGCCTTTTTGTTTGCGGATATTTTCGCTTAGTAGATGCGTTCGATCTTATCAATATCCGTACCGATCTTCGGCGCTTCCTTGCGGCCGACCAGGCCGACGATCAGGTAAGCCTTGCGGACCGGGTCATAAGGGATATCCTTAATCAGGGTGAAGCCCTCGATCTCGCCGCTGCTGCGAACGTGGTTGCGCGGCGCGTTGCAGTGGTAAATGACGTCGCCGATGTTGATGTGCTCCTCGTCGTGGAAGGAGATCGGCACATCCTGATCGATTACCGCCTGCACCTTGCGCTCGATGGAATCCAGCGAGACAATCGGCTTTTCCTTAAAGCAGAGCACAAAGCCGTGCTTGACGTCGGCGTGCTCATAATCCTCCGGGCGGCCGTGGGACAGGATGTAACCGGTGATGTCCTCGGCGGAGTGGACCATCTTGCGGTAACGGATCGACTTAAAGACGATGTTGGCGATGTCCTGCGGCACCGGGCCAAACAGGTCCGGCCGGGTGACGATGACCTCCTCGCCGACGCCGAGCATCAGGTCGGCGTTGACCGGCAGCTCGCTGCCCTCTCTTTTTAAAAACGGGTAGATCAAATCAAAGTGCTCCACCACCACCCGCTTGCCCTTTCCAAGGGCCGCCATGATGGCGCGGGCAAGCTCGGGGCACTGGGTAAAGCCCTGTTCAAAGCGGACATCCAGATGGTAGGTGTGGGGAGTGGCAAACAGCGAAAAGCCGCGCTTGTTGATCCCCATCCCCAGCGGGTCGTCCAGCATCTCCAAAATGGGCAGCGGGCGGACGTTGACACCCTCGTCGTCGTTGGTCAGCTCCAGGCCCGGAAACATGCCCTTGATCAGCATGCTCTTGCCCGAACCCGCGTCGCCGATGACGCCGATGAGCTTATCGGTTGGCCGCAGATACTGCTGGGCGATCTGCATGCCCAGTTCGGCCATGCGCACGTTGCCGCGCGGGGCAAAGTAGATGCTGTACAGATGGCTGATATATGACATGAAGCGCCTCCCCTCTTTTTTGCATGGTGCAGATATGCCGATAGGGATCCTGCAGCAGAATCCCTATCGGTTATCTTTGCTATGGCTCTAACCGGATTTGGGTTAGTTATTTTTTCTTTGCGTTGCGCAGAGCGATGACGCGGTTCATCTCGTTGTAAACGATCATGTAGCCTTCGTCTACACCCATGCCAGGTTTGGCAAGGATCTGATCCGGCTGGGTTGCCATCGCGCAGTCTACGCAGACCTGGCAGGAGCGGTCGGTCTCGTTGCAGGTGCCGCCCTGGTAAGCGCCGAAGTTGTGCTGCTTGCAGTACAGAACCGCCTCGATGGTGTTGTTGATGCCGCCCAGGTCCGGGGTCTTGATCTGTGCCATGTGGCCAGCTTTGTTGTCGCAGAAGTAGATGACATCCTCGAGGGTGTTGCACCACTCGTCAGCTACCAGCTCAACGTTGATGCCGCGGCGGTCAACCTCTTCGCGCAGGCCCTTCAGGCAGAGCATCTGTTTTTCTCTTTCGCCGGCGTCCATCGGGCCCTCGATGCGCAGATGGAACGGTTTGGCAGCCTCTTCCAGCTCAGCCAGATAGTCGGCCATCGCGGTGTAGTTCTCGTCGCCAAAGGCCTGGCCGATGGTGCCGTAAACGTCGATGTGGAAGATTGGGTTGTAGCTCTCGTCGGTGCGCAGCTTGAGGATGCGGTCACGCAGCCAGCAGACGTACTCTTTGAGCTTGGAGCCGTCGCGGCCCAGCTTTGTCTCGACGTTGTTGATCAGCGCGTGCGGCAGGATGGCTGCGCCCTTGAGGATCATCTTGTCGGCGTTCTCATAGCGGTTATCGCCGGACTGGGTGAAAATCGGAATCGGTTTATCGGAGACGGTGGTGCCGTACTCGTCGGCAACAACCTCGCTCATCAGTCTCTTGGTCGCTTTGGCTACTGCGTCCAGGATTGCCTGGGAAACGCCGTAACGGATGGCGGTATGCAGTCTCTTGCCGTCAACCTCGATGGCTTCCATCATCTTGGTCAGCTCTCTGAAGTTGTCCGCTTCCTTGCCAACCAGGGCAGGTTTGATGTACTTGTCGATGACCGGGATGAAGTCCTCAGCCAGGAACAGCGGGTCACGGCCGCCCGCACCGGAATACTGAACCGCCGCGCAGTCGCCCCACGCGATCTGGCCGTCCTCCAGCACCAGCATAACCGAGATGGACTCGCCGGCCTGACGGATGGATTTAAAGCCCGGAGTAACCGGGGTGCCGATGTAAGCGGCGCCGTCGGAAACAGCTCCGCTCTTGATTGCTTTCTGGTCGTCAAAGAAGAAACCTGTACGGCCTGGAGCGCATACTACGTCTACGATTTTCATGGTAAAAATCTCCCTTCTTTATCGTTCCCGCAAAGGGCAGTCCCCTGCCCTCTGCGGTCGCTTATCAAACAATAATTTTTATCAGGCTAAGCCCTTTTCGGCAACTGGATTAATATCTCGGTCTGCCGACCAGGCGGCCCTTGCTGATGGCATAAACGTCGTCGATAACCATCTGGAAGGATACCTCGCGGTTTTCCGCCTTGGCGCGCTCTTCCAGTTTTTCGCGGTGGAACTTCTTGAGGTCATCGGTGAACGGCAGGTTGCCGACTTCCAGAATACGGACAGCGCCGCCGTTGTCGCGGGCTGGCAGCATGATGCCGGCGTTGCATTTTGCAGGGCCGAACGGGATATCGATGACGCCCGCGTTGATGGCTGCGATGGCGCCCAGGATGATGTCGCCATGTCCCAGCGCGATAACTTTATCCATGATGCAGCGGGTCTCCGCCTTGATGATTTCCTTCTCGTGCTCCATACGGGAACCGACGGTTACCTGGTCAAGCAGCATGTTGGTCAGCTGCTTGGTGCAGCGCAGACCGGCAGCGTTTGCTTCCTTGGTCGGTACGCCAGCGGCCTCGTGCGGGGTCTTGACGATAACCTTGGTCGCCTTTGCCAGGGTAGCGCAGGCAGCACCCCAGGCGATAACGCCGAAGGCCTTGGCCTCGTCTGCCGGGAAACCGCCCATCCACTGATGGAATACGGTGGTGACGTTGATGTCGTAGTAACCGAACTTGTGCAGATACTCCTCGGTCAGCTCCTCCAGGGTGCGGATGGCCGCAACGTCCTGGATCTGGTTGCCCAGCTGGCCGTAGCCGACGGTGATGTTCTTAACGCCCTGCTCCGCGGCGGCCAGCGCCTCGATGATGGCGACCGAGTGGGAGATGCAGGGTGGTACCAGGGTGCCGGTCAGCGGGCCGTATGGCTCACGGTTGATCGGGACGCCCGCTTCTTCGTAGATACCGGTCAGGCGGTCAACATACTGCCAGTCAAGCATGGTCTGCTCGATCGGAATGTTCTTTGCATACGGAATATTGTAGGAGATACCGCCGCCCTCGTAGGAGGTAAAGCCGCCCGCGTAGGCAATCTCGGTCAGCAGTCTTGCGTCCGGGGTACCGTGACGGACCTGCAGCGGGGTGTCCAGCGCGTCCACTACCTGACGGCAGCCGTGTACGCCGTGGTTAACTGCCGGGAAGCCGTTGAGGTATGGGTGGAAGTTGCCGTTGGCCATGCCCTCTTTTTCGCGGCGGATACCCTCAGCGCAGTTTTCATACTGGTTCTGACGGGTATAGGAGTCGATGGTGGTCGGCAGCAGGTCCGCCTCGCCGGCATCCTGCAGGTGCTTGAGCAGCTCGATGTGATTTTCAATCAAGCCCACGCCGGCTCTTGGCTGGATCAGGGTAACGCCTTCCTTTTTGGCCTTGTTGAGCTTGTTGGAGAATACTTTGTGCTCCGGCAGGGATTTGTGGTAGGCAATCGCCTCGTCCAGGTCTACCTCGCTGCCGGTCGGCCATGTGGCAAGGACCTCTTTACGAACTTTATAAAATTCGTCGTCGGTCCATTTTTTATTTTTGATGTCAATGGTTTCCATCTTGCTTTTACTCCTTTACTAACTCCTTTTTCATGATCCTTAAAGCGGTGTCCGGATACTCGGTGCTCAAGAGTCCCATCGCCGCCAGAATGTATTTGCGGTCGACATAGATGTCCGCGCTCTTCGGCTTTAAGGAGAACGAGTCGACCGGATTGAACAGCGCGTGGGCGGCAATCTGGGCGGTGCGCTTGGTGTGGATGATCGCGCCGCCGGTGACAACCACCGTCTTGACCGCCGTCAAATCCTTGCCGGTCTGGATGTAGCTGATGCCCATCGGGGAATAGAACTGCTCCAGATGTCCCGCATGGCGGGTGACCGCAACCTCGATGGCAAGGGAAGCCAGCGCATAGTCCAGAGCCTCCAGCTCATCGTCGTTTTCGCCCGGCACCACATCGGTGTGGGTGCCCAGATAGTCGATCAGCTCCCTGCAGCGGTCCTCGCTTAAGCCCGACAGCTCGCTGACGCGCATGATATCGGTGGCGTCCACAATGCCGTGGATGCTGTAGCGCATGCCGATGTCTCCCTCGACGGTGCGCTTGGCGTATTCCTCACGCAGGCCCTTGAGCGCGGTCATTCCCATGGTGGGCAGGCCGAAGGACATCGAGTAGATGTCGGTGGTTGCTCCGCCCAAGTCCACGCCGACCAGATCCCCCATCCCGTCCTCGTTCTGACTGCCCTTTGCCAGCAGCTTCATGGCGGTCAGCATCGCCGACGGGGTCGGCATCAGGATGCCCTGAATTAGGTCCTGCGCGCGGCTTAAACCCTTGGCCTTGACAATCTGCTCCAGGAAGATTTCGCGGATCTTCTTCTGCACCGGCTCGACATTGGGGATGTCCAGCCGCGGCATGACATTCTCGCAGACGTAGGTCTGTTTGTCCTTTAAAATCTCCTGGCATTTGTCCGCGCAGTTGCGGTTGCCCGCGATGATGATCGGGAAATCGTGCTTGGCCTTGGCCAGCATCTGCGCGTTAAAGACGATATTTTCCTTGTTGCCGCCGTCGGTGCCGCCGGTCAGCAGGCAGATATCGGGGTTGATCTGATCGATCTCCTGCAGGTCCCCTTCGGTCAGCTCGTAGGAGTAGGTCTTGATGACCTTGGCTCCCGCGCCCAGCGAAGCCTGGCGCGCAGCCTTTGCCGTCAGCTCCGGCACCAGGCCGATGGCGACCATCCGCAGCCCGCCCGCCGCGCTGGAGCAGGCGTACCGCTCGGAGAACTCGATCTCCCCAATCTGCTCTTTCAGGATTGCCAGCGCATTGTTTAAGCCATCGTTGATATCGGTTTCAATTGTTGTAAAGCTCTGTGCGGTGCCCAGGATTTTTTCTTTCTCCACATCCACCGCGGTGATTTTGGTATAGGTGCTGCCAAAATCGATCAGCAGAACAGCCTTCATTGCCTTCACCTTCTCTTGAAATTCATTGCTGTGTAGAAAACAATGAGAAGCTTACTCGATGCCCAAATCTTTTTTCAGGCACGCAATGGTCACCTGCGGATCGGTGCCCGGACCAAACGCCCGGTCAAAGCCCATCGCCTTGTAGCGTCTTTCAATCTCCTCGACCGGGACCTTGCCGACAACCAGGTTGCCGCCCGCATACAGCAGGATGCCCTTCAGGCCAGCCTCGTCGCATTTTTCGCGCATGCCGGTACAGTCAATCTCACCCTGGCCATACAGCGAAGAAACGCAGATCGCGTCCGCGCC
Organism: uncultured Oscillospiraceae bacterium; assembly: GCA_900547455.1. Taxonomy (GTDB): domain Bacteria; phylum Bacillota; class Clostridia; order Oscillospirales; family Ruminococcaceae; genus Negativibacillus; species Negativibacillus faecipullorum. The sequence goes on along the minus strand of URGV01000007.1, from coordinate 64,573 downwards.
GACCTCAACCGCAGCCTTGATAAACTCATCCTGCGGAACCAGTACGCCCAGGTTGGTTACGTCAAATCCCGCATCCAGAAACGCACGGTTGAGAATCGCGTTGCCCACCGCGTGAACATCTGCGCCGATAACGCCGATAACCAGTTTCTTTTTTTCCATCTTTCTTGCACCTCTTGTTGATTTTTGAAAATATTCTCTTATGATCTTACCGGATCGATTCGAGATACTCTTTTCTTCCGGTTTCATACAGGTTGTTGCCCTCGCTGTCGATGATGACAAAGGCCGGCAGATCCTCTACCTCCAGGCGGCGCAGTGCCTCGGCGCCCAGATCTTCATACGCGATGATTTCTGCCTTCTTGATGCAGCGGGAAAGCAGCGCGCCGGCGCCGCCGATGGCGCCAAAGTAAACCGCGCCGTGCTCCTTCATGGCCGCGATGACCTCAGGGCTTCTTTTGCCCTTGCCGATCATGCCGCGCTGGCCCAGCGCGATCAGGGTCGGGGAGTAAGCGTCCATGCGGTAGCTGGTGGTGGGGCCGGCCGAACCGATGACCTGGTTGCCCTTGGCCGGAGCCGGGCCCACATAATAGATGACCGAATCCTTCGGGTCAAACGGAAGTTCCTTGCCCTGTGCGACCAGCTCGCACAGGCGTTTGTGCGCCGCGTCGCGGGCGGTATAGATGACGCCCGAAATCAGCACGCTGTCTCCACATTTTAAATCCTTTACCTGTTCCAGGGTGAGTGGAGTTGTTATTCTCTTTTCCATAACCTTCTCCTCCTCCTTTACAGCTCCACCGTCTTGTGACGGGTGACATGGCAGTTGATGTTGACCGCAATCGGCAGGCCGGCGATGTGGGTCGGCATCTTTTCGATGTTGACCGCCAGCGCGGTGGTCTTGCCGCCGACGCCCTGCGGGCCGATGCCCAGCGCATTGATCTTCTGGAGCATCTCCTCCTCCAGATCGGCATAGAACGGGTCGGCGTTGCGCACGTTGGTGTTGCGCATCAGCGCCTTTTTGGCTAATAATGCGGCCTTGTCAAAGGTGCCGCCGATGCCGACGCCAACTACGATTGGCGGGCAGGGATTCGGGCCCGCGTCCTCAACAACCTTCAGGATAAAGTCCTTGACGCCCTGCAGGCCGTCGGAAGGTTTGAGCATCTTGATCTGGCTCATGTTCTCGCTGCCAAAGCCCTTTGGCGCAACGGTCAGCTTGAAGCCGTCGCCCGGAACAATGTCGTAATAGATCATCGCTGGGGTGTTGTCGGTGGTGTTGACGCGGTCGAGCGGATCGCGGACAACCGATTTGCGCAGGCAGCCCTCGGTGTAGCCCTGGCGAACGCCCTCGTTGACCGCTTCTTCCAGGTTGCCGTTGATGTGGACATCCTGGCCGATCTCCATAAAGACGCAGGCCATGCCGGTGTCCTGGCAGACCGGAACATAGTTTTCCTCAGCGATCAGATAGTTCTCGTGGATGATACCCAGGATGTTCTTTGCCAGCGCCCAGGGCTCTTCCTGTTCGCTCTTGTTGATTCTTTCCTTGATATCTTCCGGAAGATAGGAGTTGGCTTCCATGCAAAGACGCTTTACCTGCTCGGTAATGTCCTTGGCATTAATCTCTCTCATCGTGTATTCCCTCCCGATTGTTCTGTGGCCAAACCGGAGAAGCCGGCGGGGCCTTTTATTTGATAAACGCCGGGGGAAAATTCCCCTGCGCATTATATCCCGATGCCGTAGGATAATCCGTGTCTACTGTACCACCATTCATGTCATTTTGCAAGTTTTCTTTCAATTTTAAAAACCTCTTTTTTTGCTCATCAAACGGCGGTTTCAACACAGAAAGATCCTTCATTCTGTTCTTTTCTCCCGAAGTCTCAGTGAATGTGCTGAAGTTTTTCCTTCATTTTTATTTCTTTTGCTAAAAGGGAGCGCAGTTTCCTTGCCAGGCCCTCTTTTTAATTCAAATATATCACAAAACCCCGCATTTTTAAAGGCTTTTTCAGCACATTTTTCCAAAAAAGAAGCACCTTTTTTCCTGCGGGTGAAAGAGAGCCTCGGCGCTTTTTGAATCTAAAACTGCAGGAAGGCGGCTAGTCGCCCATCTGCAGATAGCGGAAGCCCTCTCCGTGCACCTCGTTGGACTCCAGCACCACCATAAAGGAGGCCGGGTCCGCCGCCTTCACCGCCTGCTGCACCCCATACATCTGCTTGTCGCTGCAGGCGCACATCACCACCTGCTTGTCGTCCTGGTGCCAGCCGCCGTAGGCCTTGAGGATGGTGGAGCCGCGCTTGCAGGTATCGTCGATGACCTGGCAGATCTTCGCTCCCTGGGTGGTGACCACCAGCGCCAGCATGCCGGCGTTGGCGCCGTACATCACCTTGTCGATCACCGCCGAGAACAGGAAGCTGACAATCATGCCGTAGATAATGCCGTCGACATCCCGGAACAGAAAACCGCCCGCCAGCACGATGGCCACATCGGTGACAAAGGCAAGCTTGCCCAAAGAAAGGTGCGGGCGCACCGCTTTCATCGCCATCACCACAAAGTCGGCGCCGCCGGTGGAGGAGTTCTGCATATAGATCAGCGCATATCCCACCCCCATCGTCACGCCGGTGCACAGCGCCGCCAGCAGCCGGTCGCCATCATAGGCGGGCAGCATGGGACCAATGTAGTCGATAAAGATGGAAGAAATCACCATGCACCGCATCGACCGCAGAAAGAACCCCCGCCCCAGCAGCTTATAGCACAAAAAGGCCAGCGGGATATTCAGCAGCACGGTGGTCGCGCCGATGGGTAGCCCCCACAGGCGGTTGACAATCAGCGCGATGCCGGAAAATCCGGTCAGCGGAAAGGCCGCGTTGACCGCAAAGCAGTCCAGCGCCACCGCCACCAAAAAGCCGCCCAGCGTCTCCAATCCAAAGGAGATCAGCCTGCCCTTCCATTCTTCCATTGTCCTCTGTCGCATCATTTTTCCGTCCTTTCTTTGCTTTTCGATTCCTGCAAAAAAGAGCATCTGCAGACCTTCGATATGATCCGCAAATGCTCTTTTCTGCTTTCAGAATAACACACAATTTTTCTGCTGTCAAATTTTATCATTTTATTCATTTTGATGAATAAGCGGTGCGCTTCCGCAACCCTTTTTGCTTGCGGCGGAAGCTGATTTCTGATACAATGAAGGCAGGAAATCGACCGCAGACCTTTAAAAAGGAGGCTCCCTTATGAAACTGCGCAAACTGTCCGCCCTGCTGCTCACCCTCTGCTGTGCCATGACGCTCGGCTCCTGCAAGGTGACCGAGACGGCCACAACCACCACCTCTATTCCCGGCAAAAACACCATCCAGCCCGCTGTGCTGACCCAGGAGGAGAGCGAGCTGCTGGAGCTGCTGGACGTGCAGCAGCCGATGCTGTTTGACTTTTCGGTCGAGGGTGCTTCCGGCTATCGGGTGGAGATCTTCACCCTGCAGGACGGCGCCTGGCAGCCATCGGGCGGAAGCAGCAGCCCTATCGATAAGCCTGGTCTCCGGGGGCGGATTGCACTGACCTTCGGAGAAGACGGACAGTTTGCGGGCGTCGCCTTCCAGGATGAGGACGGTGTCTCCCGCATCAGCCAGGACCTGGATGGAAGCACCTTTCTCTCCCACGCCTCGACCTCTGCCGCAGATCCCATTGAGATTGTGCTGGATGAGCCGATTGCTCTGTGGGCCTACTACGGGGAGCAGGAAGCCGCCGCTTCCACCACTGCCTATTTCCCCGACCATGCGCTGCAAAATCCGCAGGAGATCCAGAGCGACTTTGCCCAGCTCATCACCATCACCTTCTCGGTGGGCTGAGCCCACCGCCAATTCGCGTATTGGTTGGGTGCGAAGCCTTGGCCTTGAGCTCGCGGCACCGAGTTTCTGCGGAAGATATTTTGTGCAGCCGACCGGGTTTGTAAAAATTCCTTGGCGGGATAATCCCACAGCCAATTCACGTATTGGTTGGGTGCATGACCTACATTTCTACCTCGCGGCAGCGGGTTGAACCCGCTTACCAATTCGCGTATTGGTCAGTGCATATCCCCAGTTTTAACCTCGCGGAGGCGAGTTTCTGCAAAAAATGTTTTGTACAGCCGACCGCTTTCGCAACATTTTCTTGACATCCGTCGAAAAGTTTGATATTCTATCATTAGAAGAAATAAAACTTTTGTCAAAAAAGGAGGCCTTTCCCATGTTGCGCAGATGGATTCCCGCCCTCATGCTCGCCGCCTGCTGCCTTACCTTTTCCGGCTGTCAGGACAGTGCCAGCGCACAGAACACCATCGCTCCCGCCCAGCTTTCCCAGCAGGAGCAGGAGATCCTGACCCTCGCCAGCGGCACCACCACCGCCGTCTACGACCTTTCCTGCGAAAGAACCACCCAGCTCTCGGTGGACACCTACCGTCTGGAAGGGACCGAGTGGAAAAAGCAGGAGGATTCCTCCCTTCTGGGACTCTTTGACGAGGAGAACGCCTCCTTCCACGGCAGGCTGCTGATCTCCTTCACCCAGCAGGAGCCGTTCGGCCACTGCCGCGTCGCCTGGCAGGAGGATGGCAGCGTCAGCGCCTCCGACTTTCCTGTGCTCTCCTTCGGGGAGGCCGTCTATTACGCGGCTTCCGCCTTTGCGCAGCAGAAGCGGGAGATTGACCCCAGCCAGCCTCTGCCGCTGTTGCTGCTGATCGGCAATCAGGAGGGCAGCGCCACCACAGCCGCCGTCCCCTCCGACTTCTACAACAACCCGGAAGCAATCGGCGGCGACGAGGTGCAGATGATTGCCGTAACCTTTTCCGAATAAGCTGTGCCCACAATGATTCCTGACAATGAGGGGGCCGGTTAAAACAGTTGGTTTTAACCGGCCCCCTATTTTTCCTCCACTGGAAATCCCCAAACGAATATGGTATAATGAAAAGCAACCTTGGCAGGAAAGGACTGATCCAATGCACGGCCACAAGCGCAGAGTCCCCCATACGATCCGCCATCCACATCCAAACCAAAACCTGTATCGTATGGGAGGAACCACAAGATGAAAGAAAACAAATACAACGACCCTGTTTTTTTTGAAAAATACAATCAAATGCCCCGCTCCCAGCACGGACTTCCTGCCGCCGGCGAATGGCAGACGCTGGAGCCGCTGCTGCCCGACTTTGCCGGCAAGGAGGTTCTGGACCTGGGCTGCGGCTACGGCTGGCACTGCATTTATGCCGCCGAGCACGGCGCCAGGCAGGTAACCGGCATCGACCTGTCGGACAAGATGCTGGCGGTGGCGCGGCAAAAGACCAGTGCCCACAACGTGGAATATCGCTGCTGCGCCATCGAGGACGTCGACTTTTCCGACAGCTCCTTCGACATCGTGCTCAGCTCGCTGGCGCTGCACTATGTGGAGGATTATGTTGGCGTGGTACAAAATGTCCACCGGATGCTGCGGCCGGGCGGCGTCTTTCTCTTTTCCTGCGAGCACCCGGTCTTTACCGCCGAAGGCTCCCAGGACTGGACCTACAATCCCGACGGCAGCATCGCGCACTTCCCGGTAGATAACTACTATTATGAAGGCAGGCGCACTGCACACTTCTTGGGCGAGGAGGTCATCAAATACCACCGCACCCTGACCACCTACCTGATGAGCCTTTTGCAAAACGGCTTTGCCATCACCGCCGTTGCCGAACCGATGCCGCCTCGGGAGATGTGGGACATCCCCGGCATGAAGGACGAGATGCGCCGCCCGATGATGCTGATTATCCGGGCGGTCAAACAATAAAGCAGGAGGGAACTGCCATGACAGAACGAGAAAAGATGATTCAGGGCCTGCCCTACAATGCAGGCGACCCGGAACTGATGCAGGCACGCAGGCGCTGCAAGGAGCTTTGCTTTGCCTTTAACCAGACCCCGCCCTCCCAGCGGGACAAGCAGCAGGCGCTGCTGCGCTCGCTGTTGGTACAGGCGGACGAAAAAATCCACATCGAGCCAAATCTCTGGTGCGACTACGGCTGCAACATCCGCGCGGGACGCGGACTTTACATCAACCACAACTGTGTTATCCTGGACTGCGCACCGGTCACCTTTGGGGAGGACGTGCTGATCGGACCAAACTGCGGCTTTTACACCGCCTGCCACCCCATCGACCCGGAACAGCGGCGCACCGGCACCGAGTTTGCCCGCCCCATCACCGTCGGCAGCAACGTCTGGTTCGGCGGCGGCTGCACCGTGCTGCCCGGCGTGACCATCGGGGACAACTGCGTCATCGGCGCAGGCAGCGTGGTGACCAAAGATATCCCCGCCAACTGTGTTGCCGCCGGCAACCCCTGCCGGGTGCTGCGCCCCATTTCCCCGTCGGACAAGCTGGATTTTTCCGAACACAACTAAGGAGGTTTTCCCATGACAAGCAATCCACCCGCATTTTCCAACACCAAAAAGCTGGTGCTCTCCGCCTTCTTCCTTGCGCTGGGCCTGGTGCTGCCCTTTTTGACAGGCCAGATCCCGGAGATCGGCAACATGATCAGCCCCATGCACTTCCCAGTCATGCTGTGCGGATTTATCTGCGGCGGGCCCTACGGCGCGCTGGTGGGTCTGATCCTGCCGCCGCTGCGCTTTCTGCTGTTTCAGATGCCGCCGCTGTTCCCCACCGGCATCGCCATGGCCTTTGAGATGGGCACCTACGGCCTGGTCTGCGGCCTGCTGTATGGCCGGCTGCAGCAGAACCTCAAGGGCATCTATCTGAGCCTGATCGCCGCGATGATCGCCGGCCGCATCGTCTGGGGCATCGCCCAAGTCATCCTGATGGGCCTGTCGGGCGGCACCTTTACCTTCCAGATTTTTATCACCCAGGCGCTTCTCAACGCCATCCCGGCCATCATCCTGCAGCTGATTATCGTCCCTGCAATTGTCGCCGCCCTGCGCCGGGCCAGGTTGATTCGCTAAAAGTGCCTTTTCCCCAAAGTCCATCCCGCAGGGGATGGACTTTTTTTCTGTCCGTAGATGTTATAAAATGTTAAATTATTGAACAAAATGTTATCTTTGTATTCGGTTTATGAATTTTAGCACTTACCTCTTGACAGTGCTAATTTTCCGAGCTATACTGTAGTCAGAACAAAAGAAAAAGACCTCCAGGGGCGCCGGTTCCAAAGAGCCGCCTGCAGGAGGTTCCATTCGAACGATTGGAGCCTGCACCCTGATGAGATCCGCTCCGTGTTCTAAGGAACATAAAACAATGGATTAAAATGGAGGAATGATTTATGTTACTGCCTAGCATCTTTGGTGAAAATTTGTTCGATGATTTTGATAACTTCAATTTTGATAAAGCGCTCAACAGAATGAACCGCGAATTGTACGGCAAGCACAGCCGCAACATGATGAAGACCGATGTTCGCGAGACCGACAACAGCTACGAGCTGGACATCGACCTGCCGGGCTTCAAGAAAGACGAAATCAACGTCCAGCTGGACAACGGTTACCTGAGCATCAGCGCTGCCAAGGGCCTTGACAAGGATGAGGAGAAGAAAAACAGCAAGTATATCCGCCGCGAGCGTTACGCCGGTGCGATGAGCCGCAGCTTCTATGTCGGCGACAACCTGACCCAGCAGGATATCAAGGCTAAATTCGAGGACGGCATCTTGAAGATCAGCGTTCCGAAAAAGGACGTTCAGCAGGTTGCCCAGAACAACCACATCGCAATCGAATAACTGACCGCGCATCATCCGGTGCGCCATTGCATAAGATAAATGTAAATTTTGATTTGGAGGAATGACTTATGTTACCTAGCATCTTTAGAGACAACCTGTTTGACGATATGTTCGACTTTGATTTTGACAAGGAATTTGACCGCATGATGAGACCGCTGTACGGTAAGCACAGCCAGAACATGATGAAGACCGACGTCCGCGAGACCGAAGACAGCTACGAGCTGGACATTGACCTGCCGGGCTTCAAGAAGGATGAAATCACCATCCAGCTGGACAACGGCTACCTGAGCATCAGCGCATCCAAGGGCCTTGACAAAAACGAGGAGAACAAGGACGGCAAATATATCCGCCGCGAGCGCTACGCCGGCAGCATGAACCGCACCTTCTATGTCGGCAGCCAGCTGACCCAGCAGGATATTCAGGCCAAATTTGAGGACGGCATCCTGAAGATCAGCGTTCCGAAGAAGGACGTTCAGCAGATCGAGCAGAATAAGTATATCGCGATCGAATAATTCTTTTTCCGACATTCCTTTTATCGATGTGTCTTGATATTTCCCACCTGAGGGGAGGGGGAGGCAACCGAAACGTTGCCTCCCCCTCCCCTTTTCTTCTCCCCTGTAAAAGGCACTTGATTTTTCTTCGTAAAAGTGATATATTTGTCCTATCAAGAGATAAATAGATCACTTTTTATGAAGGAGGATATCTTATGCGCCGTCTCACCTTTCCGCGCATTCTGATTGTGTTTTATGGCGTTGCCGTTGCCGTCGCCGCTGCCCTGCTCATCTACTTTTTGACCGGGCGCAACCTGCCCATTCGGGAAACTATTCTGATCCTGACCTTCCTCTTCCTGCTTCTCTACCGCATCCACTTTTTTCTGTCTCCCCACTCCGCAGCTGAACAGTCCCCGGAACAAAACACCCGCACCCGCCGCATAAACCCACGCCTTGGCTGGCTGGGGCTGCTCGGCCTGCTGGGGATTCTGGGCTTTTTTACCGGAGAAGGCTTTCTGTTTTTGTTCTTCTGGTTCTTTGGATTTTTCGGCTTTTTCTATGAGGGCAAACTTTCCAATACGCTGCGGGACGAGCGTTTCATCCTCAACCAGCAGCGCGCCTGCTCCGCCGCCTGCCAGCTGGGCCTCTCCCTTATCTCGCTGTCCGCCATCTTTGCCTGCTACATCGATGACCCGCTCCTTTCCCGCTCCTTTTTGATGGCCATGCTGGGACTGAGCCTGGCCGCCACCAGCTTTTTGCAGCCCTACCTGCTGTACCGCTACGACCAGTTGGAGGACTAAGGGATGGGGACATTTCGCTGTGAGCTTAAAAAATACCGCCAACTCAAAGGCCTCACCCAGGAGCAGCTTGGGGAGCTGGTGGGGGTAAGGCGGGAAACCATCATGCGGCTGGAAGCCGGGAAGTACAATCCCTCCCTCAAACTGGCGGTGGATATTTCCCGGGCAGTCGAGGCACCGATTGAGGAAATCTTTCTTTTTGACTGACCCGACAAAAAAAGGCGGTCCCCTGTGGGGCCGCCTTTTTATCTTTGATTGTTATTTTGCCGCGGCAGCTGCTTCCGCCTCGACCTTTGCCTTTTTCTCCTCATAGAGTTTGGCGATCATCTCGAGCTTGTCCGGGATGGCGATCATCTGCGGGCACTTGGTGGTGCAGGCCATGCAGCGCACGCAGTGCTCGGCGCCGTTGCCGTGCTCCACAACCGCCTTGTAATCATCGACAAAGGATTTCTCCTTCTCGAAGATCTTGTAACGGGAGTAGATGGCGAAAATTTCCGGGATGTCGACGCCCATCGGGCAGTCCATGCAGTACCGGCAGCCGGTGCAAGGGATCTCGTTGACCTTGCGAATTTCCTCGACCACCTTGGCGACCGCCTGCAGCTCCTGCTCGTTCATCGGCTCAAAGTTGGTCATGGTGGCGACGTTGTCCTCAAGCTGCTGCTCGTCGCTCATGCCGCTGAGCACAACAGCGACCTGCGGCAGCGAGGCAACCCAGCGAACCGCCCAGCTTGCAATCGAGCGATTTGGCTCCATCTCCAAAAACGGTTTGGCGCGCTGCTCATCGATGGTGGCAAGATAGCCGCCGCGCACCGGCTCCATAACCATTACCGGCAGGTTGCGCTTTTCCAGCTCGCGGTAGAGCTGCTCGGCGCCCTGGTTCTGCCAGTCGAGATAGTTCAGCTGAATCTGGACAAAGTCCCAGTCGTAGTCGTTGAGGATCTGGGTGAAGACCTGATAGGTGTCGTGGAAGGAGAAGCCCAGGTGCTTGATCTTGCCCTGACGCTTCATCTCCTGCAAAAATTCCACGCAGTGGAAATCCTTTACCTTTTTATAGTGGTTGCGGTTGAGGCTATGTACCAGATAGAAGTCGATATAGTCGGTTTTGAGGGTTTTCAGCTGGTTCTCAAACCGGCGCTTCATGTCCTCCTCATCCTCGCAGACCCAGATGCTCATCTTGTCGGCAATGTAGAAGGTACTGCGGTCGTAGTTTTCAAAAGCCTTGCCAAAAATTTTCTCGGATTCGCCCTTATGATAGACCATCGCGGTATCGAAGTAGTTGATGCCCATCTCATAAGCCTTGTGCAGCAGTTCTACCGCTGCGTCAAAGTCGACGTCGTCGCCGTTTTTGGGAAAACGCATGCCCCCGTAACCCAGTCGGGAGATCTCTGCACCCAGTGTTGGAATCATCTTGCGGTCGATCATACTCATTCGCTCCTTGCTTCTTAAAAAGTGACCCCCGCCCCACTGACGGAGATCCCGCACCTTTATCCTACCACAAAATCGCCCCGCTGTAAAATGGCAGCGCCAAAAAAGAACAAAAGAATGTAAACATTCCTAAAATTTACACCCTTTGCCCCTGCTCAAGCACCCATAAAAGATTGACCTTTTTTGACAGGTGGTTTAAAATAAAATGGAATTAGTTTGCCCAGCGGGCCATTCCCTTCGGGCAAAAGCGTTTTTAGAAAGGTCGTGCCTTTTATGATAAAAATTTCCCCATCCATCCTCTCCGCCGATTTTGCCCACCTGGGACAGGAGGCGCAAAAGATGCAGCAGGCCGGCGCGCCGTGGCTGCACATCGACGTCATGGACGGACACTTTGTCCCCAACATCTCGTTTGGCGCCCCGGTGATGAAGTGCATCCGCAAGGACTTTGACGGCGTCTTTGACGTCCACCTGATGATCAGCGACCCGCTGCGCTACGCCGGGGACTTTGCCAAGGCCGGCGCAGACATCATCACCTTCCACCTCGAGTCGGACAGCGACCCCGACGCCACCATCGACCGCATCCATGAGCTCGGCTGCAAGGCCGGCATCTCGGTCAAGCCCGGCACCCCCGCCGAGGCGGTCAAGCCCTTTTTAAACAAGGTGGAGATGGTGCTGGTCATGACCGTCGAACCGGGCTTTGGCGGGCAGAAATTTATGAATGATATGATGCCCAAGGTCTCGGCCATCCGCCAGTGGATCACCGAGAGCGGCCGGGAGATCGACCTGCAGGTGGACGGCGGCGTCAACGCCGAGACCGCGAAGGTCTGCCGGGAGGCTGGCGCGAACGTGCTGGTTGCCGGTTCCTATCTTTTCTCGAAAGAGGACTACGCCGCAGCGATTCAGACGCTGGTAAAATAAATCAAAAGTTTTCGCCAGCCTTTTTCAAAAGGCTGCAGGTGTCCAGCGGGCAGCGCCTGCTGGTCGAGCTCCGCAGAGCTCGAAACGCCTTATCGTTCAAGCGCCTTTTGAAGGGAAAATCGGCAAGAGAAAGTTCTCTTGCCGATTGGGGAACTTTTTGTAAGAGAAAAAGTTCCCAAGCCTCTATCGTTTCTGCCTTCGCTCATCCAAACCTTCCACCGGAAGGTTTGGATGTCCAGTTCGAAGCGTTCGTTTCCAGGTCTCTTTTTCTCTTACAAATGGACACCCGCCACCTTTTAAAAAGGTGGACGAAAACTTTATTTTTAAAGAATCCTCTTTTTTTCTACTTTTTCAGTCAACCAGAAAGGAGCTTTTTCTTTCATGTCCTTATTTCAGTGGCTGACCACCGGTTCTTTTAACGGCATCTACCTCGAACAGGAAAAAGAGCCCGCTCTCTCTCAGCCGTTCTTACCCTTTTTCAGTGCCGCCACCCTGCAGAGCAAGCCGATCGAGCACGGGTATGATCTCTCCCATCCGCTGAGCTGTGATCAGCTGGCGGACATCGCCGGGCGCGCCGGCATCATCGACGAGCACGACGGCAAGGAGCTGGCCAGCAAGATCCGGCAGGCCTCCAAGCAGAAAATTTCGGCTGTCTGCGTCGACGCCATCGACGACGAGCCGTATGTCTCCAGCCAGATTAACCCCTTGCTGCACTGCAGCAGCGAGATTGTGCGGGCCGCCAACTGGCTGGCCAGCGCATTTGACGTGGGCGAGCGCTTCATCGCCGTTTATAAAAATATGTCGGCGCTGGAAACCAAGATCCCATCCTTCATCGACGGGGTGGAGGTGCGCCGGTTGCAGGGACGCTACCCGATGGAAATCCGCGCCTTCCGCCGCTTCGACAAGGCCACCTTCATCGCCGGAGCCGCTTCGCTGCTGCACCTGTACCGCGCGGTCACCGAAGGCCGCCGCCAGACCACCTCGTTTGTCACCGTTGCCGGCAACTGTGTGAGCAGCCCGCGCAACTATGAAGTCACCATCGGCACCACCGTAGGCCAGCTGCTCGACCGCTGCGGCCTGGTTTTGCAGCCTTCTGTGCTGGTGGAGGGCAGTGCCATGCGCGGGGTGCGCATTGACGACCCTGAACACACCACCATCCGCCCGAACACCAGCTCCATCCTGGCTTTCCATATGGACCGTCAGGAACAGCTTTACAGCTGTCTCGGCTGTGGGCGCTGCATTGAGGCCTGCCCGGCAGGACTCAATCCCCGCAAGCTCTACCGCTGCATCACCACCAGCCACAAGCAGAAGGCCCTCTCCCTGGGCATCACCAGCTGCATCGGCTGCGCCAGCTGCAGCTACATCTGCCCTTCCCGTCTGGATCTGGCGCACAGTATCATCCAGGCCAAGGCGCAGCTCAACCCCGAGCAGGAATAGCCTGCCAGATAAAAGGAGGTCTTTTACCGTTGTCTCCATCACTTCACCATATGCCGTATATCCGGCACCCTGAATCCGCCCGGACCATCATGGGGGACGTCATCATCGCGCTGGCGCCGCTTTATTTCATGGCCTGTTTTTATTACGGCTACCGCATTCTGCTGGTCGGCGCGACCGCGGTGCTCAGCTGCCTGCTGGCTGACTGGCTGTGCAGCTATCTTCTGCACGGCCGGATCAATTCCCGCGACCTCAGTTCAGTGGTCACCGGTCTGATCATCCCCATGCTGATGACCCCTGCCATCGATCTTCCGATTGTGGTTGCCGCTTCGCTGTTTGCCATCCTGGTCTGCAAGGCGCCCTTTGGCGGAACCGGACACAACATCTTTAACCCGGCAGCTGCCGGCGTCGCCTTTGCCACCATCTGCTGGAGCGACCAGATCTTTTCCTATACCCAGCCGCTGACCCATCTGCCGACCGCCATCGACAGCACCGTCACCTTCCTGCAGGGCCCGACCGCTACCCTCAAGTTGGGCGGCATCCCCCGCCTGGACCTGACCGAGCTGCTGCTGGGCAACTTCCCCGGGCCGATCGGCTCCACCTATACCCTCATCATCGCCGCCTCGCTGCTGTATCTGCTGGCGCGAAACGTGGTGAAGTGGTACTCGGTGCTGGCCTACATCCTTCCGGTAGCCGCAATCGCCGCCGTCAGCCATCCGTACGGCGTCAGCCCGGCTGAATCGATTGCGTACGAACTGTTTGCCGGTTCGCTCTTTTTTGTGGCTGTCTTTATCGTCAGCGACCCGGTCACCTCGCCCAAATACCGCCTTTCCCGCATCCTCTACGGCGTGTGCGCCGGCATTGTGACCATGCTGTTCCGCTACTTCAGCCCGCTGGAGCTCAGCGCCGTCTTTGCCGTCCTGCTGATGAACGCGCTGGCGCCGGTATTTGACATCGCCTGCGAGCACTTTTTATCTCCACAGAAAGGGGGAAGCGCCTCATGAAGCTGACACGCGCGCGCAAGTATGAAAAGATTCTGCGCAAAACGCGGGGCATCTTTTACAAGAACCCGCTGCTCTCGCTTGGACTGGCGCTGCCGCTGGCGGTCATCCCCTCCTACAATCTGATCGCCACCACCGCTGTCAGCCTGTCGATGCTCATCTGCTTTGTTCCCGCTGTCCTGCTGGCGTCGCTGATTGGCAAGCGGATTGCTTCTCCGTGGCAGGTGGTGGTCTATCCCCTCGTTTCCTGTCTGCTGCTCATTCCCGCCCGCATATTGCTGGTGACCCTGTTCCCCATGATTCAGGATACGCTGGGAATTTACCTCTCGCTGGTCTGCGTCAACTCGCTGCTGATGTACGCCACCGGCAAGGCAAGCGAGCAAAAAACCGGACAGGCGCTGGGCTTTGCGCTCCGCCTGTGGCTGGGCGCGTCGCTGGTCGCCTTTGTCTGCGGAGCAATCCGCGAGCTGTGCGCCACCGGCAGCCTGTTTGGCTTCACCATTTTGTCGGATGCGCCGCGGCTTCCTGTCGCGCAGATGGCCATGGGCGGCTTTATCCTGCTTGCCTTCTTCGCCGCTTTCTGCCGCACCATCCACCGCCTCATCCTGACGCTCGCAATGAAAGCGGACACCCCAAAAGGAGGTGAGGAACAATGATGGTCTACTTTTCCGAACTGGCCACGGCCTTCATGACCGCCCTGGTGCTGGAAAACCTGCTGTTCACCCGCGCCATCGACATTCCCTCCCTGTATGAAAAGCGAACACCCGGGCAGATTATTCTTATCGGCTCTGTTCTGACCGGCATCATCGCCGTCTGCTCGATTCCATCCTATTTTCTCAACCGCTTTCTGGGAAGCCAGTCTTCCCTTTCCCGCTTTTTGACGCTGGGGCTTTTGATCCTGAATATCCTGGTATTCCTGGCGGCCTATTTTCTCATCCGCCGCTTTGCTCCGGCGCTGTTTGCCCGCATCGGGGACGCGCTGCCGTTTTACGGCGTCAACTGCGTCACCCTGGGCACGCTGATGATCGCCTCCAGGATCAGCGACAGCTCCAAATTTTTCTCTTTCTTCGGCTACTGTGTGGGGGCTGGCGTCAGCTTCACCGCTGCCCTACTGCTTCTGTGGTCGGTGCGCCAGCGCCTGGCGCTGACCCGCGTTCCAAAGGCTTTTCGCGGCCTGCCGATCACCCTTCTGTCTCTTGGCATCATTTCTCTTGCGCTGTTCGGGCTGCTGGGCAATCAGCTCCCGGCCTAAGGCGCGCTTTGTTCAGGGAGGATTTCTATGGGAAGACCTTACAAGATTAAACGTCATAAAAGGATCTACCGCCGCTCCGCGGGCAGCATCGTCCTGCGGGTGGTGGTGATCGTCGCGGCCATCGCCGTCCTGTTCGGTCTGGGATGGGCCTTATATGCGCCGGTCAGCGAATGGATTGCGCAGCGGCAAAATCCGCAGGAGGAGCAGGACCTGACCGTCGGCGCCTCCGACCCGCAGGAGCAGGATGTCCAGGAAACTCCGGTACCGGGTGAATCGGAGCAGGAGGAACCCTCTGCAGAGGCGCAGGGCGTCTCGATGACTGCCTATCTGCCGATTGAGACGGTGCAGGACAGCGCAAGCTTTACCGCGGCGCTGCAGGCAGCCAGGGACGCCGGCTATGACAGCATCATGTTCGACCTGAAAACCGACGACGGCACCGTGACCTATTCGATCTCCTACAATGAGGCGACCGACGCCCGCGTCACCTCCCAGACGCCGGTGGATTTAAACGCGGTGGCGCAGCAGATTCTCGACGCGGGGCTGACCCCCGTCGCCTCGATCTACACCTTCCACGACCACCTCTACCCTCTGGCCAACAACGACGCTGCTACCTGGTACGCCGGTTCCGAGTCACTGTGGGTGGACGACGACCCGAACAATGGCGGCCACGCCTGGCTCAACCCCTTCTCGGAGGCCGCGCAAAGCTACATCCAGACGATTGTGGACGATGCCTGCGACGCCGGGTTCCAGATGATTGTGCTGCAGGATGTCCAGTTCCCGGAGGGCTACTCGCTGGATATGATCGACTACTTTGAGCACGCGGAAGACGACAAGCACGCCTTCCTGCAGCAGTTCGTGGCACAGATGACCGAGTACGCCGCGGCCAAAGGGGTGGAGCTGACCGCCCTGTTCCCGGCATCGAGCATGCTGGGCGGCGACAGTGAGATGTACTTTGGCGACGCGGCTGAGCTGGCCGGCGACACCGTCGCGGTCGATCTGCGCGCCGAGGTCTTCGGCTCCGGGCTGCAGACCGACCTGGTCTCCATCCCCGACCCGGCCGCTGACCCGTACAGCACGGTGCACATCGCCAGCGCGGCGCTGCGGCAGAAGCTGCCGGACACCCAGATGATCGCGCTGCTGGACAGCGACAGCCTGGAATCGCGCATCCAGGGAGCCGGCGAGAACGGCATCGAACGATACATTGTCGATAATCCCGCGCTCTCTTAAAATCAGCCAAAAGCGCAAAGCGGCTAAGGAAATTTTCCTTAGCCGCTTTCCTTATGCAAAAGGCCGGAAGCGCTCTGCCGCCCCTGCCTGACACTCCTATCCTATGCGGGCGCGGTGGCTTTGGCGAGGGCTGTCCCGCCTCTGCGATAGTGGAGCCTTTCACTGCCGCCGCCTTTTCTTCCTTTTCCTGCTGCGCGGGGCGGCGCTTTTGACAGGACAAAAAGGGGGCAAAAAAATTTAGCAGGGTGCGCTCCCACCTCTGGGAGCGCACCCTGCTGGCTGCTCAGTTTCCTTTATGATAGCTCATTCCCATCGGATGTAAGTAAAAACCGTTTGCCATCCCGCCTACCGGACCGCCATCAGCACCCCCATAAACAGCGGGAACTGCTGCCGGGTGTCAAGAATCAGGTAGAAGAAGGGGCGGTCAAAGCGCAGGTATAGGCGATCATTGTCTACCTCCGCATCTGCAGCAGCGGCTCCATCCTCTACTACCGTCGCAGCGGCAGCCTTGGTGCGCTCCTCGTCCACCTCGATTCGGGTCCTGTGAATCACCTTGCTGATGTACAGGTTTCCCGCCTGCGAGCTGCCCATCCGGGAAAGGTCGGCAGTCATGGGGTCAAAGGCCTGCCCCAGCCCCATCCCTGACAGGATGTCCTGCAGCTCGGCGGAATACGCGACCGAGAACTTTGGCATCGCGGTGCCGACCGAAGTCTCCTGCCGGTTTTCCAGCAGCTCACACAGCTGCTCGCCGTCGATGCCGCGCAGCCATTCCGCCATGCTCATCCCCTCCTCGGGCAGCAGGGCGACAAAGGCGTAGTCCCCGCCCTTGTAGGATTTCATAAACCCAGTCGTGTGCTCCCCCGCAAGATAGGTCCCCTCGTCGGAAAAGAGGAACTCCACCCGCTGCTCTTCCCCCTCCTCGGTGGTGAAGGTGTCCTCGTGCACACGCTCCGCTTTATACTTTTCCGCCCATTCCCCGTCAAAGGAGAGGGCGTTGACCAGATAGACCATCGCGCCGCTGTCGGGCGGGGAATCGAGCAGCCTTAGAATCATGCCATCCGTCTTTTGGTTGACCCAGGCGTTGATGTCCTGCTGGGTGCCCTTGTCGAAGGCAGACTGGTAGACCTGCGCACGGTAGCCATCTTTCGCCGCACGCAAAAAGTCCTCCTCCACCTGCAGGCTGTCGTCACCCCGCAGCCAGATGGCGTCGGCCAGCTTGACCTGCCCGCCGGGCAGCTGATCGAGGTAGGCCTTCATGTACTGGTTGAGGGTGTCCACATCGGTTTGGAGGAAGGTTTCCAGCTCCGTCAGGGTCCCGCCGTCCGCGCCGTTGGCGGCTATCCCCAGCGCCGCCGTCAGCGACAGCGGAGAGAGCAGGATGTTTTCCCCGGAAAAACTCTCCCGCAGCAGCTCGAGGTTCCAGCCGGCAATCTTCTGTTTTGGATTTTGCGGCTGGTAGCTCTCGCCGGAAATATCCACCTTTTCGATCACCGCCCCGCTGACCGTGGCGGTGAGGTCGGTGCTGTGCGAAAGATTCCCCGCACAGCCGCCCAGCAACAGCGCCGTCAAAATCAATGCAACCATTTTCTTTTTCATCCAATCTCCTCCCCTTCACCAAATTTTCATCTTAAGATAAGCATAACAGATGCCGTTGAAATGCTCAAGCCGTACGGCTTGACACAGGCGTTTCAGCCACAAAAAAGTGGAGCCGTCCATGCCGGACGGCTCCACTTTTTGCTTGATGGGAATTTTGCTCTGAAACGATTAATAGTTCTGCGCTCTGAGCTCGAAGTATGCCTTTGGATGTGCGCAAACCGGGCAGACTTCCGGAGCTTCCTCGCCGAAGTGGATGTGTCCGCAGTTGCGGCAGATCCAGGCCTTTTTGCCCTCGCGGTTGAAGACTTTGCCTTCCTCGATGTTCTTGCACAGAGCTTTGTAGCGCTCCTCGTGCTCCTTCTCGATGGCGGCTACGCCCTCGAAGAGGTTGGCAATGTGGTCGAAGCCTTCTTCTCTGGCCTCTTTGGCGAAGGTGGCGTACATGTCGGTCCACTCATAGTTTTCGCCGGCAGCCGCGTCCTTGAGGTTGTCTACAGTCTTGCCGATGCCGCCGTTGAGCAGCTTGAACCACATTTTGGCGTGCTCTTTTTCGTTGTTGGCAGTCTCGGTGAAGATGGCAGCAATCTGCTCAAAGCCTTCCTTCTTTGCCTGAGAAGCATAGTAGGTGTATTTATTTCTGGCCTGGGATTCACCAGCAAATGCAGCCTGCAGATTTTTTTCGGTCTTTGTTCCTTTGAGTTCCATGATTTCATTCCGCCTTTCTTTTTGTTTTTAAATTTATAGAGTTCCTTCTTCTTTGCAGCGGTCGCAGGTTCCCCAGGCCCGGATCTGGACCTCGTCGACCTGTGCGCCCGCATGTTCAAACGTTTGTCTAAGCAGCTCTGTCTCCCGGTCGATGTCGCACTGCAGGTCGAACACCCCGCCGCACCGTGTGCAGATCAGGTGCGGATGCGCCGTGATCACCGCGTCAAAGCGGTCGCCGCCGATGCCGGTATGGATCCGCCGGAGCTGCCCCATCTCCTCGAGGAGGTTGAGGTTGCGGTAGACGGTGCCGAGGCTGATGTCCGGAAGCCGCTGCTTGACCACCTGGTAGACTTCTTCTGCGTTCGGATGCTCATGAGAGGCTTTCACCGCGTCATACACGAGCATCCGCTGACGTGAATTTCTTCTGAGTGTCGCCATCTCTTTTGCTCCTTAATAGTAATAATTCCTGTTACTGACTATAGTATATCAGCTTTGCCACTCCATGTCAAGCATTTTTCTCACAAATTTATGCCTTCTTTTCTTTGCTGTTTGCACAAGGCTTTTCCCCGCATTTTTTAATTTTTATAGGGAAGGGAAAAATGCGGCCAAAGCCGGCAACAGAGATTGACAGGCGGCTCGTTTCGCTGTACCTTAGAAAAAGCAAAAACGCGCCGGCCGGCGCATCATGGCAATCTGTGTAATGATGAAAGGAAGATTTCCTGTGGACAAACGAATGAACCTGCTCAGCCTGACCTGGCCGATCTTTATCGAAAATATGCTGTTCATGCTGCTGGGCTTTATCGACATCTTTGTGCTCAGCCGGTACAACGATGTCGCCGCCAGCGCCGTCAGCGCGGCCAACCAGGTCATCTCGATCTGCAACCTGGTGTTCAGCATCATCTCCGGCGCCACCGCCATCCTGATTTCCCAAAGCCTCGGCGCCGAAAAACGGCAAAGCGCCTCGATGATTGCGGCGCTGTCGCTGCTGTTCAGCACGCTGATCGGCCTGATTGTCTCGGCGCTCATCGCGGTGTTTCACCGCCCGCTGCTGGCGGCGCTGGGCGCGCAGGGGGACATCTTGGAATACGGCTGCGAGTATCTGCTGATTGTCGGCGGATTCATCTTCACCCAGGCCATCCTCAACTCGGTCACCGCCATCCTGCGCAGCCATGGATACACCCGCATCTCGATGTATGTCACCGCCATCATGAACGTGCTCAACGCCATCCTGGACACCGCCTTTGTGCTGGGACTGTTCGGCCTGCCATCGCTGGGCGTGCGCGGCGTCGCCATCGCCACCACCCTGGCAAGGGTAGCCGGCGTGGCCATCTTGTGCTTCATGCTCTTTTCCCAGGTGGAATCCCCCAGCATCTTTGCCCTGCTCAAGCCCTTCCCCCGCGAGGAGGGAAAGAAGATTTTGCTGGTCGGTCTGCCCTCCGCCTTTGAGAGCATCAATTACAATGTTGCCCAGCTGGTCGTCACCTCAATCATCTTCCACTTTCTCTCGGACACCGACTTTATCACCAAGACCTATTTTTCCAACATCGTCATCTTCTTTTACGTCTTTTCCAACTCGATCGCCCAGGCCGCCCAGATTCTGGTCGGCTACCACATGGGCAACGGCGATCCCGAATCGGCCGACCGGGTCTGCATGCACTCGCTGAAGGTGTCGCTGCTGATCTCGATGTCCATCAGCATCGGTGCGCTCTTTATCCGCCAATACCTGATGATGATCTTCACCACCGACCCGGTCATCGTGCAGGCGGGGGCCTCTCTGTTCTTCATCGACCTGTTTGTGGAATTTGGGCGCACCTTCAACATCGTGGTCATCAACGGCCTGCGCGGCGCGGGCGACACGGTCTACCCCTCGGTGGTGGCGGTGTTCTCGATGTGGATTGTCTCCACGCTGGGCTGTTACCTGCTGGCCGTCCCGCTGGGGCTGGGACTTCCGGGCATCTGGATTGCCTTTGCGGCGGACGAATGCCTGCGCGGGCTGCTCATGCAGCTGCGCTGGAAGAGCGGGAAGTGGAAAAACAAGAGCCTGTACTCCCGCGCGAAAGCCTCTTAAATGAAATTTGCGTGTAAGGCGGGCGGGAGAAAAAGGGCGTTGTTATGCACTTTTCATAAAATTGCTGTTCTTTTAAAAAAAACGTCCCTCCCGCCCTTGACAGCACGTCCGGCCTTCGATATAATATAAGGGCTGTCATTCCAAAGACAGCAGGTGCAAATGCGACAAGCATTGGCTTAAAGGAAGCCTGCCGAGGAAATGATGAGAAAGCATGAATATGACTTTTCATCTGCTCTTTTTGCCTCGGGGTTTTTCCTTGAGGGAAAAAGGGCTTTTTTAAGTTTTCGGGTTTTCTGAAGGGGCCGCAGGGCTTTTTCAGAGCGGCGATTTGCATCGAATCCGCGCTGCGGCGCCCCGGGCGCTGCACACAAACATTTTTCAGGAGGTGAACTGATTTGCCTAACGAAAAGGTTTTACTCGAAAAACAGCAGTATGTTGCCGAGCTCAAAGACAAGCTGACCAACGCTGCTGCCGGTGTCCTGGTTGATTACAAGGGCATCACCGTAGCTGACGACACCAAACTTCGTAAAGAGCTGCGCGAGGCTGGCGTAGAGTACCGTGTTGTTAAAAACACCATGCTCCGTCTGGCGCTGAAGGATACTCCATATGAGGAGATCTCCAACGTGCTGGAAAACACCACCGCGATCGCCATCTCCAACGATGACCCGATCGTCGCTGCAAAGATCATCTGCAAATACATCGAGGGCGCCAAGAGCTCCTACGCTGTAAAGGCTGGTTTTGCGGATGGCAAACCGATGGATAAAGAGGGCGTTGAGACTCTGTCCAAACTGCCGAACAAGGAAGGCCTTGTCTCCATGTTGCTCAGCGTACTCACTGGCAACCTCAGAGGTCTGGCTGTTGCGATCAAAGCAATCGGCGAGAAGAAAGAGGAAGAAGCTGGCGCACCTGCAGAAGCTGCTGAAGCTCCGGCTGCTGAGGCTGAGGCTCCTGCCGCTGAATAATCCATCCTTTTTATGCCGCGGGCAATAGACCCGCCACCAAACAATTTTGAAAATTACATTATGGAGGTACTATCATGGCTTCTGAGAAAGTTTTAGCATTTGTTGAGAATGTTAAAGAACTGACCGTTCTTGAGCTTGCTGAGCTCGTTAAAGCACTGGAAGAAGAATTCGGCGTTTCCGCCGCTGCTCCGGTTGCTGTTGCTGCTGCTCCGGCTGCTGCCGCTGCTGCTGAGGAGAAAACTGAGTTTGACGTTATCCTGAAGAGCGCTGGCGCTTCCAAGATGGGCGTTATCAAACTGGTTAAAGAGATCACCGGCCTGGGCCTGAAAGAGGCTAAAGCTCTGGTTGACGAGTGCCCGAAACCGATCAAAGAGGGCGTTTCCAAGGCTGACGCTGAGGAGATCAAGACCAAGCTCGAAGAGGCTGGCGCTGAGATCGAACTCAAATAAGTTCTTTTTTCA
This sequence comes from uncultured Oscillospiraceae bacterium, assembly GCA_900547455.1. Taxonomy (GTDB): domain Bacteria; phylum Bacillota; class Clostridia; order Oscillospirales; family Ruminococcaceae; genus Negativibacillus; species Negativibacillus faecipullorum. The sequence continues at coordinate 42,551 of URGV01000007.1, read as the reverse complement.
AAAGATACTTTTTACCGGATACAGGGTTTCCTGTATCCGGTTTTTTTATTGCGCGCCTTCCAAACGCAAAAACGCTTTGCTCTCCACCCTGTTTTGTGGTATACTAGTCCTACAACCGCAACCAACCCCATTGAATCGAAAAAGGAGCATCCATGACCTCTCAGTTTCTTCCCATCACCAAAGCTGAGGCCGCCGCGCGCGGCTGGGATCAGCTGGATTTTGTCTATATCATCGGCGACGCCTATGTCGACCACCCCAGCTTTGGCGCGGCGATCATCTCCCGCGTCATCGAGTCGCTGGGATTTTCGATCGGCATCATCTCCCAGCCGGTCTCCGACCGGGACTACATGGAGTTTGGCGCACCCAAATACGCCTTTCTGGTCACCGGCGGCAACATTGACTCGATGGTCGCCCACTATACCGCCGCCAAGCGCAAGCGCAGCGATGACGCCTACACCCCCGGCGGCAAGGCAGGCCGCCGCCCCGACCGCGCCACCATCGTCTATTCCCGCAAGCTGCGGCAGCTGTATCCGGACTCCCCCATCGTCATCGGCGGGCTGGAGGCCTCGCTGCGGCGCTTTGCCCACTACGACTACTGGGACGACGCGGTGCGCCCCTCCATCCTTGTCGACGCGCAGGCCGACCTGCTGCTGTACGGCATGGGTGAAAAGGTGATTGCCCAGCTCACCGAGCAACTCAAGGCAGGCAAGGACATCCATGAAATCCGCGACATCCGCGGCACCTGCTACCTGTGTACCCAGGATGAGATTCCAAAGGACAGTGTGACCTGCGCCTCCTTCCACAAGGTCTCGGAGAACAAGGAGAGCTACGCCAAGGCCCACCAGATCCAGACCGAGTGGCAGGATGCGGTCTACGGCAAGACCATCGTGCAAAAGCAGACCAACACCGGCTACCTGGTGCAGAATCCGCCGATGCCCTCCCTCACCCGGGAGGAGCTGGACCGCGTATTCGACCTGCCCTTCACCCGCACCTATCACCCCTCCTATGAGGCGCTGGGCGGGGTGGACGCCATCAAGGAGGTCGAGTTCTCGATCATCCAGAACCGCGGCTGCTTTGGCAACTGCAACTTCTGCGCCATCACCTTCCACCAGGGACGGCAGGTGGTCTCCCGCAGCGAGGAATCGATCGTCCACGAGGCCGAGGAGATGACCCACAACCCGCACTTTAAAGGATACATCCACGACGTTGGCGGCCCGACCGCCGACTTCCGCTACCCCTCCTGCAAAAAGCAGCTGAAGCACGGCCTGTGCCAGAACCGCAAGTGCCTGGCGCCCAAGCCCTGCCCGCAGCTGGAGGTGGATCACATGGAGTATGTCGGCATTCTGCGCAAACTGCGCAAACTGCCGGGGGTCAAAAAGGTGTTTGTCCGCTCGGGCATCCGCTACGACTACCTCAACGCCGACCCCAACCCCACCTTTTTGCAGGAGCTGGTGCAGCACCACATCAGCGGGCAGCTCAAGGTTGCCCCCGAGCATTGTGTCAACCACGTGCTGGATAAAATGGGCAAGCCGCACATCCAGGACTTCGACCGCTTCTGCAAGCGCTTTTATGAGGAGACCAAGCGCATCGGCAAGGAGCAGTATCTGGTGCCCTACCTGATGTCCTCCCACCCGGGCTGCACCATCGCCGACGCGGTGGAGCTGGCGCTCTACTTAAAGCGCCACCACATGCGCCCCGAGCAGGTGCAGGACTTTTACCCCACCCCCGGCACCAACTCCACCTGCATGTTCTACACCGGCCTTGATCCGCAGACGATGGAGCCGGTCTATGTGCCCAAGAGCGCGCAGGAAAAATTCTACCAGCGCACCCTGCTGCAGTATTACAAGCCGGAAAACCGCCGCGCGGTCATTGAGGCGCTCATCCACGCCCACCGCGAGGACCTGATCGGCTACGGACTGGACTGTCTGGTCGCGCCGGACAGCGAATACATCCGCACCCACCCGCGCAAGCCAGCAGCGCCCAAAACGGCGGCAAAAGCAGGTGGCCAGCGGACAAACAGCGCCCGTTCCAAGACACCGGCCCACCGCTCCCGCCGGGGCAGCGTGGTCACCCGCGACGGCGTGCTGACCAACGACACCCGCTCCCCGCGCCAGAAGCGGCGGTAAGGCTGCATCATCCCATCGACGGAGGAACCATCCCTTATGGCAAAAAGAAGACGCAGAAAACAAAACAGCAACCTGCCCAAATGGGTGCTCTCGGCCTTTGCCGCAGCAGCGGTGATCCTGAGCGTCATCACCTTTGGCGGCGACATGATCGGCATCGACACCTCGTTTGCGCAGGAGTGCATGAACTTTATCGACCGCATCCTCTACGGAGGTCCCACCTCGCCCGCGCCAACCCTGCCGGCCTCCGGCGAGCTGAAGGTCTATGTCATTGACGTCGGCCAGGGCGAGAGCATCCTGATCACCACCGAGGAGAATTCGCTGCTGATCGATGCCGGCGAAAATGACAAAGGCGACGAGGTACTGGACTTTATCAAGCAGCTGGGGCTGACCGAGCTGGACTATGTGCTGGCCACCCATCCCGACTCTGACCACATTGGCGGGATGGATACCGTGCTCGAAAATATCGACGTGCCCGGCGGGGTCTTTTTCGGCGAGATGCCGGACGATCTGATCCCCACCACCAAAACCTATGAGGACGTGCTGGACGTCATCGAGGAGAAGGACATTCCCCTCTTCACCGCCGCCGCAGGCGACACCATCGACCTTGGCAGCGGCGCAGTGCTGACCGTTCTGGGGCCGGTGGACCCGCAGGCCGCCGACAACAAGAACAACACCTCGCTGGTCACCCGCCTGGACTTTGGCGAAAGCTCCTTTCTCTTTAACGGCGACCAGGAGGAGGATATGGAGGAGATGCTGGTGCAGAGCGGCGCCGATCTCGACTGCGATGTGATGACGATGGGCCACCATGGCAGCTCCACCTCCTCCAGCCAGGAATATCTGGACGCGGTGACGCCGGAATACGCCTCCATCTCCTGCGGGCGCGGCAACCAGTACGGCCATCCGCACGACGAGACGATTGAAAAGCTGGAGGCGATGGGGGTCGAATACTACCGCACCGACCTGGACGGCAACATCACCTTCACAAGCGACGGAGAAACCATCTCTGTCCGCACCGAAAAACCATAATCTCAAAAAAGGAACAGGTGAAACACGATGAAAGAACTGATTATCGACCGCTTTGAGGAGGGGTATGTGGTCTGCGAGACGCCGACCGGCGGCTTTGACGCCATCCCCCGCAAGAATCTGCCGCCCAACGCCGAGGAGGGCAGCTGCATCATCGTCTATGATGACGGGCGCATCGAGGTGGACATCGAAAAGACGCTGCGCCGCCGCGCCGCCAATATGTACAAGTTAAAAAATCTGTTGTGCAAACGCAAGGAGAAATAAATCTTTTTCCCACACGTGCAAAAAAATCCCCGCCGCAGAACAATCTGTGGCGGGGATTTTTTCTATATATGTCGTTCTCGTGCTGTCTCGTGGCTGGCCTCGGTGTCGCGGAAAAAGAAGGAAATCGCCCAGACACCAGCCAGGGCCACCAGGGTATAGACAATGCGGCTGAGCAAAGCCGCCTGGCCCCCAAACAGAGCTGCCACCAGGTCGAACTGAAAGATCCCGATGCTGCCCCAGTTCAGTGCGCCGATGATGACCAATGCCAAAACAAGTTTATCAAGCATCATAACATCTCCTTATCGTTTTTGAGGACAATGTTATTTTTCACCGATTGCCGCGTTCTATTCACCCGGCGGCGCACATATTTTTTTGAGAGAAAGTTCTTCCCTTTTCCCCAGTTCCTTCCAACTATTTTGACACAAGCTCCTGCAGGCAGTCTCCGCAGATCCAGCTGCCCTTAAACTGCTGCAGATTTTCCTGCGACGCGCAGAAGACACAGCGGTTGTCCTTTTCCGGCTCGTATTTTTTGATCACGATGGATTTATCCTGCATCTGAATCTCCACCTCGTCGCGGATCTGAAGATTCAGCGTTTTCCTCATCTCGATCGGCAGTACAACCCTTCCCAGCTCGTCTATCTTGCGGACAATTCCGGTCGTTTTCATCTTGACCAACTCCCTTTTCTTTTCCGGATTCGTCTTTTTATGATAAATATACTTTATTTTCCAGTTTCTGTCAATTGTATTCGGTGGCGGGTTATGCAAACTTTGCGTGAAAAATGTAAACTTTTCATTACTCTCTGTCGAGGGGTGTCACATCCTATCAAAACAAGGGGGCACTGTCATGCTCGGATTTTTGATCGTGCTGATTCTTTCCTTTTCTCTGATTACCGCCATCTTGCAGGGGTCGCTGGACGCGGTGTGCTCCGCGCTGCTTGCCTCCCCGCAAAAAGCGGTGGAGCTGGCTGTCGCCACCGGCTGCGGCATCTGCCTGTGGAGCGGTGTGATGGAGGTAGCCCGGCAGGCCGGACTTTTAAAAGCCCTCTCCAACCTCTTTTCCCCCATTGTCTCGCGGCTGTTCCCCCGCATCAAAAAGGATTCTGCCGCCGCGCAGGAGGTCTGCGTAAACCTTGCCGCCAACCTGCTGGGGCTGGGCGCGGCGGCGGCTCCTGCCGGAATCCGGGCGGTGCAGGAGTTTCAGAAAAGCGCTCCCGACCGGCAGACTGCCTGCGACGAGAGCATTCTGGTCATCCTGCTCAACACCGCTTCGCTGCAGCTGATCCCGACCACCGCGGCCATGCTGCGCCTGCAGGCCGGCTCGGCTGAACCGATGGCGATTCTTCCCGCGGTCTGGGTCTCGACGGCGCTGTCGCTGACCGCCGGGATAATCGCCGCCAAGGCGATGGCTTGCCTCTCCCCGCTCTCTGCCCGGCCGCATCCCGGCACCTGTGCCCGAAGGGGGTGCCGCCGATGAGCTTTTTCTCCAACCTCATTGTGCCGCTGGTGCTGTGCATGGTCTTTTTGGGGGCGCTTGTCCAGCGGGTGGATCTCCTCTCCGCCTTTGCCAGGGGTGTGCGAGAGGGGCTGCAGGTGGTGCTGGATATGTTCCCCTCCCTGATGCTGCTGACGCTGGCGGTCAGCGTCTTTCAGTCCTCCGGCGCGCTAGAGCTGCTGTCCCGGGCATTGAGCGCTCCGGCCAGCCTGCTGGGGCTGCCGGAGCCGATTATCCCCCTGACCCTGCTGCGGCCGCTGTCCGGCAGCGGGGCGCTGGTGGTGTTCCAGAATATTCTTTCCCAGTTTGGCCCGGACAGCCAGGCCGGACAGATTGCCAGCGTGCTGATGGGCTCGACCGAGACCACCTTCTACACCATCGCCCTGTACTGCTCGGCGGCGGGCATCAAAAAAAGCCGCTACGCCGCGCCCGCCTCGCTGTGCGCCGACCTGATGGGCTTTGTCGCCAGCGCGGCGGCGGTGCGGTGGCTGATGGGGTGAACAAAAGCGGAGGCCTTGTATGGTCTCCGCTTCAAGACGTTTTGGATAGAAACTCGCTCTAATCCAATTTTTTTGACAGCAATACCGGCAGCGCCAAAATCGCGGCGATGGAAAGAAACGAGAAAAAGAAGAAAAGTAAAAGAGCAAGCCTTCCTTCAATTTTCACGACCAGTAAAACGATAGCAAGGATGAGAGCCACAGCCGCAAACAGAGCACATAAATTCCCCGTTATGCGGTTTGCGTACTCCCATTTTTGTGCGCTCTCCATCAGTTCCCGGTGGTGGTAGCCCACTCGGAAGTCGGGAAATGGCGTGTGTTTCTTTTTTAAGACAAACGCTAAAATTCCCAGAACTGCAGCAAGAACAAAATAAAGTAAGGCTGTAACGAAAGTTGTCATATTGAGATTCCCTCCTGTTTTGCAATCATCGCACAAAGGTTCTTCATGCTTCTCTTTTTTTCGTAAGTTCCATATAGAGCAGCGGGTAGGGATTGCCCTGCTCGTCGCAATCTGTCCTTTTGTAAACCCGAAATCCCATGTGCTCATAAAAGATACGCGCCTGCGGGTTTTGCTCGTTGACCGTCAGCCTGCGCACCCCGCGCGCAATTCCCTCCTGCAGGAGCTGTTTTCCCAGCCCCTTGCCCCTCGCCTGCGGGTCGAGGAAGAGCATTTCCAGAGAGTCCTTTTCGATTCCCATAAAGCCCACCGGCTGTTCCCCCTGCTGCGCCACAAACAGGTGGGCCACCTCGGTCAGCGCCTGCGGGACATATTGCTTGATCTGCTCGACCTCGGCGTCCGATAAAAAATGGTGGGTTGCCTGGACAGAGGATTCCCAGACCTCCACCAGCTGCGCGATCTGCTGCGGTGTTCGATGCTGCATTTCTATTATCTTCATCTTTTTTCCTCCTGGTACTTTTGGAAGATTTGTTCCGTGCTCCTATCGTTCTCCTTCAGAACCTCCGGACGGGATCTCCCGCACAATGCTCTCGATCAACTGCGGCAAAAGAACAGATCGAGCATGTTGATACACCCGTTCGGTCTGTTCATCCCTCCCGACCAGCGGAACGCCGGTCGCCGAGTTATCCGACACCACCAGCAAAGCAATCGAGGGGACCTCCATCAATCTCCCGATCTCATAGAAGGTGGCGGTCTCCATCTCGATCAGGTCGGTGCCGAATGCTCTGATCTCCTCCAGATGCGTGTACTCCATGACGATGGAATCGGTGCAGAAGACGCTGGCCTGTCTGAGGGGAATTCCCTTTCCTTCCGCCAGTTCCAACACCTGCCGGATAAAATCGGGGGCCGGATAGACCTTTTCAAAGGGAACATAATCCCGCAGGCTCTTCTTCAAATAGGTATTGGCCAACGTCCCCGCAATCGAATAGCTAGGCGTACAGATTTCCCCAATCTGAAATTCCGGTTTGAGGGCCCCCACCGCCCCGATGAAGATCAGCTTTTGAAAGTGCAGCTCGCCGCAGATGAGCAGATAATCCAGCATGTTGCAGCCCCCGGCCGCCGTCTTAATCCATGCGATTTTCAGTCCGTCCTTTTTCACCAGAAAGCCTGTGCAATAGCTCCTCGACCCCAACTCTGTGACCTGGAAGCGGGCATCCTTCAGGATTTTGTCCGGGCTGTAGGACGGGGCAACCACCAGCGCGTCATACACCGTTTCCTGCTCCAGTCCAAAATTGACATAGGCCAGATTGTCGACATTAAAGCGATGCACATTTTCCAAAATTTCCTTCATTCTATCTGTCATCTCAAGACCCTCCTTCTGTAAAAACTCTACCCCTTCACCACCGGCTCGCTGTAGTCCAGCCCGCAGGGGAAAATCCGCTCGGTGAACAGACCGTACTGGTCGGCGCAGGCGGCCTCCAGGGCGGCAAGCGCCGCCGCTTCGGATGAGCTTTGCGCCAGACGCGAAAGGCTCACCGACACCGGCAGCGAGGCGGTCCGCTTCATGCGGGAGAGGATCTCCCGGCCCCGTTCGTTCATCCCCAGCACCCGCAGATAGGGCGGCGGGGTTTGATGCGCCTGCGCCGGTATCTGCAAAAAGGCCGCCAGCACCAGCCGACGCACCCGCGAGAGCGGGTAACGCTTGGTTTTGATCTGCTCGTACAGTTCCTCCAGCGAACAAGCCTTCTGCGCCGCTGCATACAGCCGGTTCTCGATCCCCTCGGAAAGGTCGGGCAGGGCCGCCAGCTCCTCCCGGCTCATCTGCCGCAGAGCGGAAAGCACCGCGCGCTCCCCGTTTTCCATCCGGGCGAGCTTGCCTTCCTTCGCCGCCTGCCGGTAGAGATGGAGGGCAAAATCGGGCAGGTACTCCGCCGCCTGCTCCCATTCCCCTGCCAGCAGCAAGCCCCGCAGGTAGCTGGCCGAGGCAAAGCCCTGCACCGGCGCGCCGTCGTGGGCGTTGCCGACCCGCTCCAACGGTACCGCCTGCGGACGTCGCTCGGGGGACAAGCCCCGCAGCTGCGCCAGATACTCCACCGCAAGGATGTTGTTCGGCTGCTGCAGAATCTGCGACACCCGCTCTCCAAACACCCTCCCCACCGCGCGCTCCCGTGCCCTGGCAAAGGTGATGCCCGCCGCCAGTTCCTCCTTGAGGGCAAGCTGCACCTGCGGGTGCTCCAGGGCGTTGGCGGCCTGCTCGAGCAGGGCCAGGTCGGCGTCCTCCGCGCCAAAGCCGAGCCAGTCCACACAGCCCATCGCCCCGATCAGCTGCACCGCCCCAAACGCAAAGCCCTGCGCCCCCGCACAGGCGTAACAGACCGGCAGCTCGAGGACAAGATCCGCCCCGCCCTGCAGGGCCGCCGCCGCGCGCACCCGTTTGGGCAGGATGGCCGGCGTACCGCGCTGGGTAAAGTCCGGGCTCATCACCACCGCGATGTGGTTGGCGCCCCGCTGCCGCAGCTGGGAAAGCTGCCAGGCATGGCCCTTGTGAAAGGGATTATATTCCGCAATAACGGCTGCCGTCTTCATGTCAAATGCCTCCTGTCCGGGTGAGCCGCAACCTCTTTTGGCGAGCTGGAAGCCGTTTTTCGCCCGATTTTCGGGAAAATGGGCGAAAATTCCCGTCTTTGCCAAAAATATTGCCGTCTTTCTCTTGAAAAGTTTCTCTAAATATAATAATATAGTAAGTGTATAGGAGTGTCAATCCGCCTCTGGCCCGCTTCTCGCGCAGGAGGCTTTAAAAAATGATGGAGGAATTTGAAATGAAAATTCTTGTTTTGAACTGCGGAAGCTCCTCTCTGAAATATCAGCTGATTGATATGGAGAACGAGCAGGTCCTGACCAAGGGTCTCTGCGAGAGAATCGGCATCGACGGTTCTGTCCTGACCCACAAAGTACCGGGCAAAGACAACTATGTTGTTGAGACCCCAATGCCGGACCACTCCGTAGCTGTACAGCTGGTTCTGGACGCTTTGACCAGCGCAGAACACGGCGTCATCAAATCGGTCGATGAGATCAATGCAATCGGCCACCGCGTACTCCACGGCGGCACCAAGTTTACCAAATCCATCGTTGTCAACGAGGATGTCAAGGCTGCTATCCGCGAGTGCTTCGACCTGGGCCCTCTGCACAACCCTGCCAACCTGATGGGTATCGAGGCCTGTGAAAAAGTTTGCCCGGGCAAACCGAACGTAGCTGTATTCGACACCACCTTCGGCATGGGCATGGACGAGAAGTCCTACCTGTACGCCATCCCGCACGAGTACTATGAGAAGTACGGCATCCGCCGCTACGGCTTCCACGGCACCAGCCACAGCTTTGTCTCCAAAGAGGCGATCAAATTCGGCGGCCTGGATCCGGAGAACGCGAAAGTCATCGTCTGCCACATCGGCAACGGCGCTTCCGTTTCCGCTTCGATCGGCGGCAAATGCGTCGACACCTCGATGGGCCTGACCCCTCTGGAGGGCCTGATCATGGGTACCCGCTCCGGCGACATCGACCCGGCGGTTGTACAGTACATCTGCAACAAAGAGAACAAGTCTGTCGATGAGGTTCTGAACATTCTCAACAAGAAGTCCGGCCTGCTGGGCATGAGCGGCGGCCTGTCCTCTGACTGCCGCGACATCACTGCCGCTGCTGAGGAAGGTCACCACCTGGCTAAAGTTACTCTGGACGCCTACACCTACCGCATCGCCAAATACGTTGGCTCCTACGCTGCTGCTATGAACGGCGTTGATGCAATCGCCTTCACCGCTGGCGTCGGCGAGAACGACATCGAGATCCGCGAAGAGCTGTGCGAGAAATACTGGGGCTACCTGGGCGTCAAGATCGACAAGGAAGCCAACCACACCAGAGGCGAGAACAAGGTTATCTCCGCTGCCGATTCCAAGGTCAAAGTTATGGTTATCCCAACCAACGAAGAGCTTGCCATCGCAAGAGACACCCTGGCTCTCATCTAAGTTTCCAAAAACTGCAAGGCCGCTGCCCGTTTGGGCAGCGGCCTTTTTTGTGCGCTTTCAGCATCAATCGAAAAAGCAGGACAAATTTTCTGTTTTCCCTCTTGCATTCCTGACAATCTGTTGTACAATAGAAACAGCGGCTTATATTCTACCGCTTTATTTTTGGAAAGGAAGATTCCCCATGCTCACACAGGAACATCTGCAGGACGCGCTCGACTATGGGCGCTGCTTTATCAAATTCGGCAAGCCGGCCTCCTACATTCCGGAGCTGGCCCGGGTGAACAAGTATCATCTGGGCGTCTGTGTCGTGGGGCTGGACGGCAGCATCATGGAGTGCGGCGACTCGCGCGTGCCGTTCACCATCCAGAGCATCTCCAAGCTGGCCTCGCTGATTCTGGCCATCAGCGACAAGGGCGCGGACTACCTCTTCCACGACAAGGTGGGGGTGGAGCCGACCGGCGACCCGTTCAACTCGATCATCAAGCTGGAGACCAAAACAAAACCCTTCAACCCCTTCATCAACGCGGGGGCGATTACGGTGGCCGACTGCATCGACGGGGCAAACGCCGACGAGAAGTTCGAGCGCTTTCTTGCCTTCATCCGCAAGCTGTGCGGCAACGAGGCAATCGCTTTAAACGAGGCGGTCTACCTCTCGGAGAAGGCGACCGGCGACCGCAACCGGGCGCTGGCATATTACCTGAAGGCCAGCGGCATTCTGGAGGGCAACGTGGAGGAGTGTCTGGACTTTTATTTCCGGATGTGCTCGGTGAATGTGACGGCGGTGGACATCGCGCAGATGAGCGCGGTGCTGGCAAACCACGGCGCCTGCCCGGGCTCGGGCGAGCAGCTGATCCCGCCGGAGAGCGCCAAGGCCATCCGCGCGTTGATGCTGACCTGCGGGATGTATGACGGCTCGGGCGAGTTTGCCATGACGGTGGGCTTCCCGGCCAAGAGCGGCGTGGGCGGCGGCATTGCGGCGGCGCTGGTGGACCGGATGGGCATCGGCGTGTTCGGTCCGTCGCTGGACGAGAAGGGCAACAGCGTGGGCGGCATCAAGGTGCTGGAGCACATCTCGAAGAATTTGGATTTTAATTTGTTCTAACAGGGACAGAAGAAAAAAGAGGAAGGCCATCCCCGGGCGGGGATGGCCTTCTCCCTTTTATGTGAGGACGATTTTTCTTGTCCGGGGTGAGGTGGGCAAACAAGGTACATAAATAGAATCTTATTAGTGATTATGGATACGCCTTGTTTCTGTATACTCGCCAACGACACCCTTTCTGCAGCTGCTACATTCGTATGTGTTGATTACCTTTCTGGATTCTATTGTATCTTTCATCCAGTCTTGCGCACCCTCCGCATTGCAATCATCTGTTCTCAAATAAGTCCATGGAGTTGTATACGTATCCAAAAGAATCAGTTCACCAACACCACAATATTCACAAAGTGCGCCTCGTGTCTGAGCACTACCGGCAAACGCCGAAACGCCCATCGTTGCCAGCATCGCAGCGATCATAACGGATGCGAATATTCTCTTAAAAGCCTTCATTTTCAATCTCCTTTCAGGATACGTCTTGGGTGAACATTCGTGTAGGAGCTCCTTTATCTACAGTTTACCTCTTATTGTTCTAAAAGTCAAGAAGCGTTTCACGACACATGGTTATGTGTCGTGAAACGCTACGTTGACAAAAAGCCAAAAATGTGCTTAGCTTAAATTGTAGCTACGAATCAATACAGAAAGGATGAATATCATGAAAAAATTATTGATTGCTTTGCTCGCCGCCCTAACCCTGCTGGCCACTGTGCCGCAGGTCAGCTTTGCCGCCGATAACCTGCCCACCCCACCACCGGTAGAAGATGGCGAGGAAGAAAAGGGTGACGATGACCAGACCCCACCGCCGGATGACGGCGAGGGGCCAGGAATCAAGCCGCTTTGCATTGATGATCCTGTCGGAGAAGATTAAATATCTCCTTTAAATTCTATGCCAAAAGTCTCTTTCATATAATCCTTTACTTTTTGAGCACTGCTGAATTTTTTGACAATCATAAATGCATAGTAGGATTCAATCAGTTTTTTCTTTGCCTCTTCATCTTCCCCTAATTTTTGCAAAGAATAGCCAACATTCAAAAGTAAGCCACCTAACAATCTAGCCTTGTTGTATTTTAGGCAGATGTCATACCCATACTGCGCAACCTCAATGCACTCCTCGTAGCGCCGCTCCCTACCCAACAGGCGGGAATAGTTATAGCACAGCAGCGGCATCACCGTAAGCAGCGCTTCGTTGTTGAACATCCGGTTGTGCGGGTAGCGCATCACCTGCTCATAGATGCGAATAGCAAACCGCCTGTCGCCTGTTTCCGAATAGGTGATCGCTATCTGGTTGAGACTTTTGATGTCCTCGATGCTCAGCAGGCAGCGCTCGATCTTCTCCAGATCAAAATCCGGATGGGTGATGTCGAGCGCGTCCAGCAGCATCTGGCGCTGGGTCGGATAATCATAGGGCAGGTGTTTGCCGTCCTGCCAGTATCCTGCCAGCGCCCGCGAGCGCAGCAAAAACTGCTGCGCCAGCTTCTCCTTGGGGGCGACCAGCTTTTCCAGCCGGTCGATTCGCTCCAGCGCCTGCTCAAACTGGGACTGGGCATTGAGCGCGACAATCTCCTTTTGCAGATTGCAAATCTCAAAGTCCCGCGGGCCCAGCGGTATGAGAAAACTGCTCTCGTCCAGCCCCAGCCGCTGCAGAAGATTGATTGCTGTGAAAAAGTTTGGATTCTGCTCACCGCTTTCGATTCGGTGAATGGTCGAGCGGCTGCACAGCCCCTCATAGAGCGCCTCCTGTGAGATGCCCTTCTCCTTCCGAATCCGCCTGATGTAGTAGCCAACGTTGTACCCTTGCATCGCGCACCTCCTCCGCCGGGGTCCTTACCGCTATTATATCACAAGGCTAACAAGCTGTCTATTGCAATAAGAAGGCCAGCCCCGTAACGGGGCTAGCCTTCCGTTTTTTACAGATTTTCTCTCCGGTGACCATTCTTGTCATAGTAGTACCGCAGGTCCTTCTCGATCGGGATGTAGGGGATGATCAGCATGATGACGTCCATCGCCAGAATCGCCCGCTCCACAATGTTGGCCGGCAGCACAAACACAAACACCACCGTCAGCACCAGCGACACCAGCCCCAGACCCACCATCCACCGGCCGTAGCGCACGTGCGAATACAGCCAGGTGTCCGGGCTTTTCAGCGCCCACTGGGTGCGGTAGCCGATGAAGAAATTGCCCAGATTATCGGGATTTTTCGGGTATTTCGGGGGCTTGTAGATCCACCAGAATCCCCAGATAATCATCAATACAGGAATCAAAAGCAACAGCATTTTTTTGACAATCCTTTCTGCCTCAAAACAAATTTGCGAATGTGGTTAGCTTTTTACAGTATAACACATTTGGCGCGTTTTGTAAAAAGGTTTCCTCCCTTCGCTGCAAAAAATTTTCAAAATTTCCCCTTTCCCTCTTGACAAGCGCAGTCGAGCCGTGTATACTGGAGCCATAGTTAATTACTCAACTAATTAACCAATAAACAACCGAAGGGAGGCATCCGATTGAAGATTGATTTTGCAAGCCAGACCCCCATCTTTGTCCAGGTGCAGCAGGGGCTGGAGGATGAGATCCTTTCCGGGGTCTACCGCGAGGGGGAGCAGATCCCCTCCATCACCGAGCTGGCCGCCAGCTACAAGATCAACCCGGCCACCGCCCTCAAGGGCATTAACCTGCTGGTGGATGCCGGCATCGTTTACAAAAGGAGAGGAATCGGCATGTTTGTCTGTGACGGAGCCTTACAAAAGCTCAAGGAGAAGCGGCAGGAGGAATTTTTCACCCAGTATGTGCTGCCGCTCATACAGGAGGCCAAGCGCCTCTCGATCAGCCCTCAGCAGCTGCAGGAATGGATAGAAAGGGGATTTTCCAGATGAAACTGAACTGCCAATCGGTCACCAAGACCTTCCAAAATCAAACCGCTGTCGACAAGGTCAGCTTCACCCTGTCCGAGCCGATGATCTGCGGCCTGCTGGGGCGCAACGGCGCGGGCAAGACCACCCTGCTGCGGATGATCGCCAACCGCTTCCAGCCCACCACCGGCCAGATTCTGCTGGACGAGCAAAGCGTCTGGGAAAACGAGCAGGCACAACGGCAGATCTTCTTTGCCACCGAGGGCGCAAATTTTGCCGAGATGAAGGTGCGGGACGTCATCCGCTGGATGGCCGCCGCCTACCCCAGCTTTGACAAGGAGCAGTGCCTAAACTACGCCAAACAGTTCGAGCTGGACCTGAAAAAGAACAACCTCAAACTCTCCACCGGCTACAAATCGGTGCTGCGGGTGGTGCTGGCGCTGTCGGTCCACACCCCGCTGCTGCTGCTCGACGAGCCGACGCTGGGAATGGACGCCTTCCACCGGGAGCTGTTCTACAAGCTGTTGATTCAGAGCTACAGCGAGTCGCCCTCCTGCATCCTGCTCTCGACCCACCTGATCGGCGAGGTGGAGGGGCTGCTGGAACACGTCCTCATCATCGACCACGGCAAACTGCTGGTCGATGACAGCGCCGAGCATCTGCTGAACCAGGGCTACTGCGTCTCCGGCCGCATCGGTGAGGTGGATGACTATTGCGCGGGCCGCCATGTCATCGGTACGGATGTGATCGGCGGGCTCAAGACCGCCGCCATTCTGGGCGAGCGCGGCGACCTGCCTAGCACGCTGGAGGTCACCGGCCTGAGCCTGCAGCAGCTGTTTGTCCAGCTGGTCGGAACGGAACATCCGTCCGATCCATCCCAGCGATAAAAAGGAGGAGCCTCTTATGAACACCGCGACATCCTTTCGCTATCAACTTTCCGATTACCGCTACGCCTTCCCCATCTTCTACGGCATCATGATCGTCCTTTACATCGCTGCCGGCCTCACCTCGCAGACTTTAGCACAGGGGGAGAGCTTCACTTCCGGGCTGGAAACCTCCAGCCAGTGGTTTTTGTTCGTCGCAGCGATGTGCACCTTCCGCCAAAACTTTCTGGTGCACCTGCAGCTTGGCGCCACCCGCAAGACGCTGGTCAAGGGCTGGATCTGCACCGCCCTTGTGGTCGACGCGCTTCTCGTCCTGTTCAACCTTGTGATTTTGGGCGTCTTTCTGCTGAGCGGCTTCCCCGTCCTCTCCCCACTGTTTGAGATGGGACTCGACCCGTTCCCGCTGCGCCTGTTCGCCAACAGTGTCCAGATGTACTGCGCCAACCTGCTGCTGATGAGCATCGGCTACCTGCTCACCTGCGGATTCTACCGCCTAAACAAAATCGGCAAATGGGTTGTCTCGATCCTGATAGGCGGCGCTGTTTTCCTCTTTGGCAATTTTGCTATCCGGTACGAAAGCCTGTTTGATGCGGCGCTGGATACCTTCTTCACCTTCCCTTACACTCACCCCTTCCTCGCCGGTGGATTCTATCTGCTGGCAGCCGCCATCATCATGGCGCTGTGCTGGCTGATTATCCGGGACATTCCAGAAAGAAACAGCTCCGCTTCCTAAATAAAAATAAGCTGTAAACTTTCGCTTTCCCCCTTGCAAATTGCAGGGCGATGGTGTATACTAGAGTCAGGGTTAAAATAAACAAATTTGGTATACATTAAATCAACTTGTAAGAAAGAAGGAAGTTTTTATGAAATTCTATATCTGCAAACACTGTGGCAACATCATCACCTTCATGGAAAACAAAGGCGTTCCGGTTATGTGCTGCGGAGAGAAGATGAGCGAGCTCATCCCAGGCAGCACCGATGCGGCCACCGAAAAACACGTTCCGGTCATCTCGGTCAACGGCAGCAACGTCACTGTCACCGTCGGCTCGGTTGCACATCCGATGCTCGAGGAGCACTCGATCAAATGGATCGTTCTGGAGACTGCCGAAGGCTTCCAGCGCAAGACCCTGAAACCGGGTGACAAGCCGGAGGCTGTCTTCGCGCTGACCGAGGGCGACAAGGCAGTTGCCGCTTACGCTTACTGTGACCTGCACGGTCTGTGGAGCGCCAACGTATAAACAACACCATCTTTCAAAAGAACACCTCAAAACAAAAGCGGGCGTCTGATCTCAGACGCCCGCTTTTCTCTTGACGGAAATGCCGTTTTTTTGTATAATGGTTGCAGCATTTTACAGATTGGAGAATTTTTGCGATGGGAAAACGGGACAAACAGATTCTAGTCGGCCTTTTGGCGGCGGCGCTCATCCTGATGGCCATCTTTTTTGTGATGCGC
Organism: uncultured Oscillospiraceae bacterium; assembly: GCA_900547455.1. Taxonomy (GTDB): domain Bacteria; phylum Bacillota; class Clostridia; order Oscillospirales; family Ruminococcaceae; genus Negativibacillus; species Negativibacillus faecipullorum. The sequence goes on along the minus strand of URGV01000007.1, from coordinate 26,463 downwards.
CAGCTCAGCGGCCCCGAGGCCTGGGCGCTCATCTCAATTGACGGTGAAGCAGTTCAGGAAATCAACCTCAACACCGCCCCCGACCAGCAGATTGACCTTTCGGAATACGGCGTCAACGTGGTGCTGGAGATTCAGGATCACCGCATCCATTTTCTATCCTCCGACTGCCCCGACCACCTCTGCATTGGATTTGGCTGGCTGGACAGCGAACTGCAGAGCGCCGTCTGCATGCCCAACCGGGTAGCCGTTACCATCAACACCCAGTCCACAACAGGCTGAGCCTGGACCCAATTCACGGCGGCATGATGCCGCACCCCAGGCTGAGCCTGGACCCAATTCACGTATCGGTTTAGCAGGTAGCCTGAACTTCTACCTCGCGGCACCCAGTTTCTGCTAATAAAGTTTTCGTCCACCTTTTTCAAAAGGTGGCAGTTTCCAAAGACAGCGTCTTTGGTCGCACGCCGCAGCGGGCGAAAACCTTTATCGTCAGGCGCCTTTGCGGGTGAATTTTGCAGGCTGATTCTCAGCTTGCAAAAGAGGGGGCTTTTGTAAGAGAAAAGCCCCCTGCAACCTGTCGTTTCGTACTGTCCCCGGCAACCTTCCGGTGGACGGTTGCCGGGCGATATAGACAGCAAGGTATTATCATCCCCTTTCCAAATCTGCAGTTTGCCAACCAAAGGCCGCCGACAAAAATCCACATCAACTTTACCGCACCACCTGCCCGCAACAAAAAATGGCTCCCTCACCGGGAGCCATTTTTTTGCGCGTATTTGTTCCTCGTCAAACTCCTATATTAATAAGGAAGAGAACTCGCTTTTATTCCTCGTCCACTCTCTTCTTGCGCAGGTACTTGTCGACCGCCTCGACCATGTTCTGCGGGATCTTGCGCGGTACCGGGAAGACCACCGCGTTGACCATGTGGTCCGCAAACTCCTGAACGAAGGCTGCGGTCTTGCCGAAGTTTTTGTAATCGAGGTAGTCAATCACGTCGTGGCGGCAGTGGATCATCGCGCCGCCGTTTCTGCCAAAGCGGCAGAAGTTGATGGCCGGAACGCCCTCGTTGACAAACGGTACCGAATCGCTGGAGTAGACGTCCTGGGTGACATCGGTGGAGAAGCCGAGCTCCTTGGACAGGTACTCAACAAAGCGGCAGAGCGACTCGTCCGCGGTGATGGCCGCCCAGTCAGCGCCCAGAACCGGGCCGGCAACATCGACGTTGATCATCAGCTGAACGTCCTTGAGCTCATCCTTGTGGGCGGCGACATACGCCTTGGAGCCCAGCAGGCCGCACTCCTCGGAGCCGTACCAGCAGAAGATCAGGTTGCGCTTTGGCGGGTTCTGTTTGTAGTGGCGGGCCAGCTCCATCAAGATAACCGAGCCTGCGCCGTTGTCATAGACGCCGTGGCTGAACTGCACGCTGTCAAAGTGCGCGCCAAAGGTGATGTTCTCGCTGCCACCGTCGGTGCCCGGGATGTGCAGGATGACGTTTCTGGACGGACGGGTAACATCGTCCTGAATCAGGGTGAAGGTGACCTCCTCCGGCTCACCCTTGACCAGCTCCATCGCGTCGATGGCGCGCAGCACACCGCCCGGGATCTTGCCGTAGCGCAGCGCCCAGTAGCGCAGCTCGCGCTCCGGCAGGTCGGTCTCTTCACGGACGTCCGAAACATTGCCGTTCCAGGTCAGGAAGGCGGCGACGCCGTAGCGAACCATCCGCTCATACACTTCCTCGTTCATCTTGCCGTTGTTGACCAGCACGATCTTGCCCTTTTTGTCGTACAGGTCGACGTCGCTGCCCTGCTGCACATAGGCAAACGGGGCGGTCAGGCCCTCCTCCGGGGTGGAGCCGGAGCGGCGGTAGCCCTGAATCTCCCACTCCTTGCCCAGCGCCTTGAGCGACACCTTGTGGATGTCGGCGGTCTCGACGTCAAACTCCTCGATGGTCGCCTCCATCCCCTCCTTGGCCAGCTCATCCTTGATGATGTTGGCGGCCTTGGTCTCCTCGGCGGAAGTGCTGGTGCGGATGAAATTGATCTTCTCCAGATCCGCAAAGATGCGTTTGCCCATCGCTTCGGTGTTCTTTAAAATGTCCATGTGGCCACACTCCTCTTTCTTTTTTTATTGTGTAAAAGGTTATGCAAAATCGATGGAAAAATAGCTCCGCCTTTTTATCGGGAGCTTGCACAAAAATAGCAGCTCTATTTTTCTGTTTCTGTGCGATTTTTCCCTGCATCCCCAGTATAACACAAATTGACGCGGCTTACAATCCCGATACGGTCAAACCTTTGAGCAAAATCGAAGGGGTCTGCACAAACTGGCTGCCCGCTGCGGTCGGGGCCGGGTCATCGCCGAGGGTCTCGATTTCCTCGAGCATCGTGTAGATGTTGCCCGCGATGGTCACCTCGCAGAACGGCTTGACCGGCTTGCCGTTCTCGACCAGCATGCCCTTGCTCAGCAGGGAGAAGCTGCCGTTGATGGTGTTGACGCCGGCGAACACGCCCTCCAAGTCGGTGACGATGATGCCGCTGCCCATCTTTTCGCAGAGCTGCTCCATGCTCAGATAGCTGCCGGACGCACTCTGCAGGGCGACATTGGTGACGCCGGTGCCGACCGACGACTGGATGTTCGCCTTGAAACCGTTGCCGCTGCCGGACTTTTCTTCCTTCGCGGCGCTCCTGCGGTTATAGAGCACCGATTCGAGCTTGCCGCCATGGATCAGGTACTTCTTGCTGACCGGGCAGCCCTCGTCGTCGAAGTGGCGATGGACGCGGCCGGTCGGCAGTTCCGGGTCCTCGATCAGCTCAAGGTCGGCGCAGGCAATCTGTTCGCCCTGTTTGCCCGCCAGCTTGCTCATCTTGTTCTGCATCTCGGAGGCGTAGAAGATGGGCAGATAAGCTTCCAGCAGCTCCGCCGCGGCACTGTTCTGCAGAATGACGGCATATCGTCCCGACTCCAGCGGCTTTGCGTGCAGGCGCTGCGCGCCCAGTTGGGCCACCTCTTTGGCCAGGGCGTTGACGTCGATCTGCGCAAGACTTGCCGCGCTGCGTCCGCCGTGGGCAATCTCGGTGTCGCCGTCCTCGCGGGAGACAACGCCGATTGAGACCGAAGCCACCTGGGTGCTGTCGGTCATGCAGGCGCCGTTCTCGTCCATCAGCACGACCTCTTTCCAGGAGTGGTTATAGCGGCAGTTGCTGATGGCAGCGATGCGCTTTTCCTCCCTGGCCTTGCTCTCCGCCTCGGCCAGTACCTTAATCGCTTCCAGCTCATCGGTAGGGGCAAAGTCGGTGTGGTAGCTTACCTCCTGCTCAAAGGCCGGCAGCGGCTGGTAGTCCTCCTGAGAGGCAGAGGCGGAAATCTGCATCTGCTCGACCACATCGTCCATCCCGTCCAGGGTGTTGAAGAAGGTGCAGCAGCGCTTGCCGTCCTTGCCCGCCTCGACAAAGTAGGCGCTCTCCTTGGCGCGGGTCGCGCTGTCGCGCTTGCCGTCCAGCACACCGACACCGACGCGCTCGGTCCGCTCGATGTAAAAACGGACGTCTGCAAAGCCTTCCTGTTTTAATCTCTGCGCCAGTTCGCAGAGGACTGTTTTTTCCGAAGTCATCATTCCTGATCCCCTCCTACCGTCATTTCGGTGACTCTCACTGTCGGCTGGCCCGCCCCGATATAGAGCGCGCCGCTGGCTGCAAAGCAGAAGCCCTGGCCCAGCGCGTAGTCGTTGCCGACCATGTCGACCTTCTGCAGAATATCCCCACCGGTACCGATGAGGGTCGCGCTTCTGACCGGGGTGGTGATCTTGCCGTTCTCGATCAGGAAGGTTTCGCCGGTATTGAAGTTGAACTCGCCGGTTGCCGGATTGACCGAGCCCGCATTGATGGCCTTGACAAAGATGCCGCGCTCGGTGGAGGCGATCATCTGCTCCGGGCTGTCGGTGCCAGGAGCGATGTAGGTGTTGGTCATGCGGGAGGTTGGCTCAAAGCGGAAGCTCTGGCGGCGGGAGGAACCGGTCGGCTCACAGCCCAACATTCTGGCGTGCAGCTTGTCCACCATGTAGCTCTTGAGCACGCCGTTTTCGATGAGCACATTCTTGCGGGTCGGCACGCCCTCGTCGTCCACCTTCAGCGAGCCCCACTGACCCGGCATGCTGCCGTCGTCGATCAGGGTCACCTTTTCGGAGGCGACCTTCTGGCCGATTTTGCCGGAAAATTCCGAGTTGCCGCGCGCGGTGCTGGAAGCCTCCAGCGAATGGCCGCAGGCTTCATGGAAGAACAGGCCGCCGAAGCCGTTGGTGATGATGACCGGCATTCTTCCTGTCGGGCAGGCTTTGGCGTGCAGCATCGCCTTGGCGTTCTGGGCTGCCTGGCGGACTGCCGCGTCAACGTCGATCTCATCGTAGAACTCAAAGCCCTTCATCGCGCCGGGACCGGTGTAGCTGGACTGACGGTCCCCGCCCTCCTCGCAGAAAACGGTGATATGCAGTCTGGTCTTGACGCGGCGGTCATCTACAAAGCGTCCCTCCGAGTTTGCGATGCGCACCTTCTGGTCCATGTCGAGATACTTGGCCCGCACCTGGCTGACCAGCTCGTCCGCCTCGTGGCCGGTTTTGACCACGCGGGAGAGCAGCGCCATCTTGTCCTTCAGTCCCACCTGCTGCGGATAACGCGCAATGGGGTTGAGCGCGACCTGCTGCAGTTCTTCCAATGCCCTGCGGTCAAAGCTGCCATCCCGATACTGGCAGGCAGCCCGCAGCATGGTGAGCAGATTTTCCTCGCTCAGGTCCGCGGTGTAGAGGTATGCGCTTTCCGTCCCGCGGAACAGGCGGATGCCCACGCCCTTCTCGGCGCCCGCCGAGGAATCCAGCACCTTCTGGTCCAGCACAGTCAGGTTGCTTCTGCGCACGTCCTCATAAAAGACCTCCGCAAAATCCGCGCCGTGGCAGACGGCATAATCCAGAATCTTCTCGATCAATTGCTGATTCAAAACAAAATCCCTCCATCTCTTTCTATTGGAAAAAGCGGCTGCGGGGAAATCCCCGCAGCCGCCCCGAAAGCATGAAATTATCAATGAAAATACGGTTTTTATTTACTGTTTTTTGCCGTGGCAGAGGTGGCAGGCGACAAAGTGATTTGGCTCGATCTCCAAAAGCTGCGGCGCCTCCTTGGCACAGATGTCCATTGCATAACGGCATCTTCCACGGAATTTGCAGCCCGGAGGTGGATTGATCGGGCTGGGCACTTCGCCTTCCAGTTTGATGCGCTCGCGGGCCTTTTCAGCATCCGGGTCCGCCATTGGGATCGCGGAGATCAAAGCCTGGGTGTACGGGTGCATCGGTTTGTCGTACAGGTCATAGTTGCTGGCCAGCTCCACCATCGAGCCCAGGTACATGACGCCGACGCGGTCGGAGATATGTTTTACCATCGAAAGGTCGTGGGAGATAAAGAGGTAGGTCAGGCCAAATTCCTTCTGGAGTTTGATCAGAAGGTTGACAACCTGCGCCTGAATGGAAACGTCCAGCGCGGAGATCGGCTCGTCGCAGACGATGAACTTCGGCTCTACCGCCAGTGCGCGGGCGATGCCGACACGCTGACGCTGACCGCCGGACAGCTCATGCGCGAAACGGTTGGCAAACTCCTGATTCAGACCGACCTTGCCCAGCAGGTCGGCGACGCGGTCGCTCTTTTCCTTTTCGGTCAGATGGAAATGAACGTCCATTCCCTCGGAAATGATTTCGCCGATAGTCATGCGGGGATCCAGGGAAGCGTATGGGTCCTGGAAGATGATCTGGACGTTCTTGCGGAACTCCAGCAGATCCTTGCCCTTGAGGGTGGAGATGTCCTTGCCGTCGAATACGACCTTGCCGGAGGTTGGCTCATACAGCTTCATCATGGTTCGGCCGCAGGTGGTCTTGCCGCAGCCGGACTCGCCTACCAGGCCCAGGGTCTCGCCGCGTTTGATCGATACGGTGACGTGATCGACCGCTTTGAGCACCTGCTTTTTGCCTGCCTTAAAGAATTTGCACAGGTCGGTGACCTCCATGATGGTGTCAGCGTTTTGCAGTTTTTCAATTACCTGATCCATTACTTCGCCTCCCTGTCATAGAAGGATTTTACCTTTGGCGCTTTTGGATGCTGCAGCCAGCAGGAAACCTTGTGGGTATCGGTGATGGTGGTCTCGAACGGATTGCGCTCCTTGCAGATTGGCATGCAGTATTCGCATCTGGACGAGAATGGGCAGCAGTTGAGCGGCAGAATCAGATCCGGTGGGGTGCCTTTAAGCGCATACAGTTCCTGCTTGGCTTCCTTGGCCAGCTTTGGAACCGAGCTCAGCAGCGCCCAGGTGTACGGATGCTTGGAGTCATAGAAAATTTCTCTCGCGGTTCCGCGCTCAACAATCTGACCGGCGTACATAACCTGAATTTTGTCGGCAAAGTTTGCGACGACGCCCAGGTCATGGGTAACCAGAATGATTGCGGTGTTCATCTTTTCTTTCAGCTCGCGCATCAGGTCCATGATCTGCGCCTGAATGGTAACGTCCAGCGCAGTGGTCGGCTCGTCGGCAATCAGAACCTTCGGGTTGCAGGCCAGCGCCATCGCGATCATAACACGCTGACGCATACCGCCGGACATCTCATGCGGGTAGCTGTCGATTCTCTTTTCAGGGCTTGGAATATTTACCATCTTGAGCATCTTGATGGCTTCCTCGCGCGCTTCCTTCTTATTCATGTGGCGATGGATGCGCAGGCTCTCCATGATCTGCTTGCCGACGGTCATGGTCGGGTTCAGCGAGGTCATTGGATCCTGGAAGATCATGCTGATCTCGTCGCCGCGGAATGAGCACAGCTCTTTTTTGTTCAGCGCCAGCACGTCCTTGCCGTCGCAGGTGATTTTGGAGCCTTCCTTAATTACCGCGAACGGAGGTTTCAGCAGACGCAGCAGCGATTTTGCGGTAACGCTTTTGCCGCAGCCGGATTCACCTACAAATGCCAGAGTCTCACCGGGAGCCAGGTTAAAACTGACACCGCGCACCGCCTTGACCTCGCCGGCATAGGTATTAAAGGATACGCTTAGGTTTTCTACTTCCAAAATTTTATCATTTGCCATTGATGTATCCCTCCTACTTTCTCAGTTTCGGGTCAAGCGCGTCACGCAGGCCGTCGCCCAGCAGGGTGAAGCCCAGCATGGTCAGTGCGATCATCAGCGATGGGAAGAACAGCTGATATGGATAGAACATAAAGTTCTGCTGCGCGGCAGAAGCCAGAGCGCCCCAGCTGGTATCCGGCGGCTGAACACCCAGACCGACGTAGCTCAGGAACGCCTCGGAGAAGATGTAGCCCGGGATATCGAAGGTGATGGCAACGATGATCATGCCCAGAGTGTTCGGGATCATGTGACGCATGATGGTCTTAATTGGGGAAACGCCCAGCGCGTTTGCCGCCAGGATGTACTCCTGGGATTTTAACTGCAGCATCTGGCCGCGGACCAGACGCGCGATGCCGCACCATCCGGTCAGGACCAGCGCCAGCATCATAGTGCCGATGCTCTTGGAATCGGTGACAACCGAGATCAGGATAACGGTGAGCAGGTAAGGGATGCTCAGCAGGACCTCAACGATACGCATCATGATATCGTCCACGATGCCGCCAAAATAGGAGGCAATACCGCCATAGATACTGCCCACAACGCTGGCAACAACCGCGCCGACAATACCGATGGTCAGCGATACGCGGCCACCCTGGAAAACACGGGCAAACAGGTCGCGGCCCAAGTCGTCGGTGCCGAACCAGTGCTCAGCACTTGGCAGCTGATTGATTTCATCGGTGTTCATCTGCTCAAAGTTGTAGCCGGAGATGCCAGGGCCGATGATGACCATGATGACCATGATGACCAAAATGATCAATGCGACCAGCGCAATCTTATTTTCCCTAAATCTTCTCCACGCGTCCGCCCAGTAGCTTACCTTGGGGCGGGCGATGATGTCGCCGGAGAAGTCATCTGTGCCGATAATTTCAAATTTTTCTGCCGGAATGTCTTCCCATTCCACCGCAGATACATTCTTATTCTGTTCTGACATGTGGTCTCCTCCTTACTTACCGCCTTTTGCCACGCGAATTCTTGGGTCAAGAAGGGTGTAGGCGATATCAATGAGCAGCTGCGCCACAACAAACAAGGCAGCAGCGAAGATGGTGGTGCCGATAATCATGGTATAGTCACGGTCGTTGATGGAGGATACAAAGTAGAAACCGAGGCCCGGGATGCCGAACATCTTCTCTACTACGAACGAACCAGTGAAGATGCCGGAGATCTGGCCGCCCAGCATGGTGATGCACGGCAGAATCGCATTCTTCAAAACGTGATTTTTGATGACATTAAAGCCGCTGACGCCCTTCGCCTCTGCAGTCAGGATGTAGTCCTGTCCCATAACCTCCAGCATATTGGACTTGAGGTAACGGGCATAGGTCGCGATTGGTCCAAAGGCCATTGCGATAACCGGCAGAATGATGTGCTCCGGTTTACCCCATCCGGTGGTCGGCAGAATCATCCACTTTACAGTGAAGAAGTACTGCAGCAGCGCCGCCAAAACAAAGACCGGAACAGTGATACCCAGAATCGCGATAAACATAACCAGGTAATCCGGCCACTTATTCTTGTTCAGCGCCGCCACAATTCCCAGCACAATACCGATTGTGACACCAAACAGCAGCGCCAGGCCGCCGGTGGTGGCAGAAACTTTGGAGTTTGTGAGCAGAGTGTGGGTGATGCTCTGGCCAGGATATTTCAGAGACTCACCCAGATCACCCTGGGTAACCAGGTTCTTCAAGAAGATTGCATACTGCTCGGTGACCGGCTTGTCCAAACCGTACTTCGCGTAGTAGTTTTCCCTGGCCTGCTCCGGCAGCTTGTTGACCGTAGCACCCAGCGGGTCGCCAGGAATGGAATGCATCATGAAAAAGGTCACTGCGGAGATGATCAGCAGCGTAACCAGCATGTAGCCAATACGCTTCAGGATATACTTAAACATGCTTTTCCCCCTTTTTTCCCTTCGTTCTCAATATCGAAAGGAAACAGGCAGCCAAAGGCTGCCTGTTTCCGCCTTCTACATAAAAGTGAGAAGATTGATTTGTGCTCTTTTTGGTTTACCGGCCGCTTACATAAGCGTATTTCAGACCGGTGGAAGTGAACGGCATGGTGTTTGCGTTCTTGATATAGGTGTAACGGAAGGTGTTGGCAGCTTCGTTAACAACCGGGCAGAGAGGGCCTTCCTCAAACAGGAGGGTCTCAGCCTGCTTGTACAGCTCAACACGTTTTGCCTCGTCCATCTCTACAGCAGCCTGGTCGAGCAGGGAGTCATATTCCTCGCTTACCCAGCCGGTGTTGATGTTGCCGGAGTCGGAACGCATAACGTTCAGCATTGCGTATGGGTCATTATAGTCGATGGACCAAGCCATGTAGCCCATCTGGTAGTCGCCGTCCATAACCTTCTGGTTGAAGGTGCCCCACTCGTTGAAGTCGAGGACAACGTTGACGCCCAGAACATCCTTAAAGGTCTGCTGATAGTACTCGCCGTAGTTTCTCATCCACTGATCGGTGCCGCCGAAGCTCAGGGTTACTTCCAGGGTGGAAGGATCGCTGCCAAGGCCAAGCTCTTCCATACCGGTGAGCAGCAGTTCTTTTGGATCCAGACCTTCTGCATACATGGTCTCCAGAGGAGCTTCCATCTGGTCTCTGAAGTTGCCCAGTTCGCCGGTGGAAACGCCGTCCGGTACCCAGGAGTAAGCCGGGCTCATGGTGCCGTCATAGATAACCTCTACAACGTCCTCACGGTCAAGCGCCAGGGTGAAGGCGTTGCGGATATTCTTGTTCTGGAACAGTTCGTCCTTGGTGTTGTAGAAATTGAAGCGAACCGATGGAGAGGTGTAATGCAGATACTCAACATTCTCCATCTGGTTGAATCTGTCCATCCACTCCTTAGTACCGCAGCCGCAAGAGTCAATGGAGGCGTTGCTGAAGGAGTTGAAGATCGCATTCTCATCATTCATGATGTTGTAGGTGATGGTGTCGAGGTTTACATTTTCCGCATCCCAGTAGCTTTCGTTCTTGGTCATAACCAGCTGGGAGTTGTGGGTCCAGGTATCGAGTTTGAATGGACCGTTGTAAACCAGGTTTGCAGCGTCGGCGCCGAAGGTGTCGCCGTACTGCTCAACGATGTCCTGACGCTGTGGCATCATGACGCGGGTGTCGGTCAGGGACAGGAAGTATGGGGTCGGCTGCTCCAGGGTAAAGACCAGGGTCTTCTCGTCGGTAGCCTCAACGCCCAGTTCGGAAGGATCCATCTCGCCGGCCAGAACTGCCTCGCCGTTCTTCAGGCAGGTCAGCAGGTAGGAGTTTGGAGAACCAACTTCTGGGGTCATAATTCTTCTGACAGCGTAAGCGTAATCCTCAGCGGTTACAGGCTGGCCGTCGCTCCAGGTGTTGTCACGCAGATGGAAGGTCCAGACATCGCCGGCCTCGTTGGATTCCCAGGACTCAGCGCCGGCGCCTTCACGGACGTTCTGGCCATCTTTCTCTGCCAGTCTGGTCAGAGGCTCCATAACGTTGGTCAGGATGGAGGAGCTGTAGGTGTCGTTGCCGACTACGCTGTCCAGAGTGGTTGGCTCAGCAGACAGGTAACCGTTAAAGTACTGTTCCTCGTCCAGCACGTTGCCGTCGATGGTCTTCTGCTCTGCTGTGGCATCCTCGCCGCTGCTGGAGGAAGTTTCCTCGCCGCCGCAAGCTGCCAGAGAAAGCATCATCGCGCCTGCCAGCAGAACCGACAGGATTCTTTTGATTTTCATGATAATTTCTCCTTTCGGGCTTATCAAACTCTCTTATTTTACACAGCCTCATCTCTGAAGCCATGCAATTAACTTTCTTTGCTGCCATTTTTATTCATCATCATAAAAATGGCAATCAGGGCATGCCCTGATTGTTTTATGCTGGGGTCCCTTCAAAAAAACGAAGGATCTCGTTAAAGGGCCGCTCGTCCTGCTTTCGGTCATCCTCATTTGCGCCCACATCATAGTGTTTCTGCAGTGCCCGGATAATTTTTTCTTCGTCCTGCGTCTCATAGGCCGCAAGCAGTTCCCGGTGACGCTGCGCGCATCGCAGGATGTCCTGTTTTTCCACCGCGGCAAAGACTGCCACGTTGCTGGTGTCCATGCTTTTCCAGATCCGCTCCAGTTTATGAAATCCCGCCTGCTCAACGATGCAGGAGTGAAAGCTGTTGTCCAGCTGCGCCTGATGATAAAGATCGCTTCCCGCCTGACGCATCTGCTCGACGCTGTCCCGCATCCTCTGCAGGGCCTGCGGTTCCATTTTCCCCTTGCACAGCTTGACTGCCAGAATCTCCAGCGCCGCACGCAAAAGGCCGATCTCATAGATGTCCTTTTCGTTTATCGGCGCCACCGAGCATCCAACGTTTCGCTCGTACCGGACCAGACCTTCCTGTTCCAGCTGGCGCAGCGCCTCCCGAACCGGACCGCGGCTGACACCCAGCAGCTGTGCCATCTCGTGTTCCTTAATTCGTTCACCGGCTTTGAATTCTCCCTTGAGAATCTTCCGCCTGATCTCGTCCGCCACTTCCTGCCTCAGGGTTTTATAGTTTAATTGTGCCATCTGTTCCCCCCGTGCTGCAGCAGATTATAAAATTGACAGTATGCTGAAGATTGTCTACAATCTCCACGCTTTGTATTGTATCACAGTTCTTTATCAATTGCAACAAAAGGCGAAACACTTTGTTCATTTCATTCATTTTTTCCTCTTAATCTATATACAAAATGTCCATAAAAGTTCGGGAAATCTTCGAAAAGCAACAAGTCCCGTTGTCAAAAAGGACAAATTTCCCAGCCTTGTTGCTTCCCCGGCAACAACATCAAAAAGGACGATCCCTCGACCGTCCTTCTTTTACACTATAATGTGAAGTTGATTTTATAGGGAAATTCTTCCGCCGAGATCCCATGTTCCCACAAGTAGCTGACCGTGGTTTCCATATAATGATCCAGCAGCGTCTGGCAGATCAGCTTGACATCCCCTGTGCGGACCGCGTCCAGCACCTTGCGGTGGATGTTGGCCTGATTGCGCACGACATATTCGCTCTTGCCCGCACCGCGGTAGAAAACGATCGTATTCCCCCCATCCATGCTGTTCCACAACAGATACAAGCGGTTGAGCCCGCACTCCCGAATGATGCACTCGTGAAATTCGTTGTCGTTGTCGATGATTTCATCGAACTGTTCGACCTGCTCGATGCTCGCCATCCGCTGCACAATCTGCTCCATGTGCTCGATGGTCTGCGGGGAAAATTTTCCGTCGCACATCTTGACCGACAAAATTTCCAGGTTTGCGCGCAGCAGATAAACTTCATATACATCCTGCGCGTTAAAATCCTTGACAAAGCAGCCCACATGGGAGGCGTATTCCACCAGCCCTTCCTGCTCAATCTGCCGCAGCGCTTCCCGAACCGGGCCGCGGCTGACGCCAAGTTCCTCTGCCATCTCCTGTTCCACAATTCTGGTGCCGGGCTTCAGCTGCCCGGTCAGCAGCTTCATCCGGATCGCCTGTGTTACCTGCTCCCGCAAGGTTTGGCGCATAATTTTCGCCATCCTGCCTTCCTCCTGTTCTGCAATGCCATATCGATCAGCCCTCTCATACCTGATAGCTGTAAATATAAAGTTCACTATTTTACCATAACATAACATCTTTTCAATTGCAATTCAAAATTGTGAAAAAGATATCCTTTCTCCCAATTTTTTTACATTTTGCCCTTGACAAACTGGCGCAGAGCTGGTATTATTGTATTAAGCACTTAATACAATAATGAAAGGAGGCGGAAGGATGACCTGGAGCTTTGACGACAAACTGCCGATCTACCTGCAAATCATCCGCATCTTAAAATCCGACCTGGCCCGCGGCAAATATCAGCCTGGCGAAAAGCTGCCCGCTGTGCGGGAACTGGCCCTGAGCGCAGGGGTCAACCCCAACACCATGCAGAAAGCGCTTGCAGAGCTGGAGCGCGATGGCCTGCTGAAAAGCCAGCGCACCTCGGGCCGCTTTGTCACCGACGATAAGGAGAAAATTATGGAAGTCAGAACAACCTTAGCTTACGACGAAATTGCGCGGATGGTGGACACCATCTCCTCGCTCGGCTATCATCGGGAAGACATCCCCCAGCTGCTGGAACGGTTTCTTTCCTCCCAACAGAGTGCCCCGCTTTCTGAACAAAAAGCGGGAGAATTTCCCGGGAAATTCTAAATTGTCATCGGATGTGTTTTGGGAACACGGCCCAGAACCATCATCCAATTCAATCGTCTTTTGAGAAAGGAAAGCAATATGAGCAATACAGTAAATCAAGCGATCCAGGGCGGCTCGATTTCGGAGCTTCCGGTCCTGCAGATCACCAACCTTCACAAGAGCTACGGCTCTCATTCCGTACTGGAGGGTGTCAGCTTTTGCATTCCACGCGGCAAAATTGTCGGCTTGCTGGGACCTAACGGCTGCGGAAAATCCACCATCATGAAGCTGATTGCCGGGTTGATTCCGCTCAGCAAAGGGGAAATCCTGATCGATGGCACGGCGCCTGGCCAGAAAACCAAGTCGCTGATCTCCTATCTGCCCGAGCGCAGCTACCTCAACGACTGGATGCGCATCAGCGATCTGCTCAGCTTCTTCCACGACTTTTACAGCGACTTCGATCTCGAGCGCGCCAAGCAGATGCTGGCGGACCTGAACATCGCCCTGAATGACCGGCTGAAAACGATGAGCAAAGGCACCAAGGAAAAGGTGCAGCTGGTGCTGGTGATGTCCCGCCGCGCCCGCCTCTACCTGCTGGATGAGCCGATCGGCGGCGTTGACCCGGCGGCCAGGGACTATATCCTCAACACCATCCTCAAAAATTTCGAGGAGGATTCCTCCATTCTCATCTCCACCCACCTGATTCAGGATGTGGAAGCGGTGTTTGACCGCGCGCTCTTCCTCAACCAGGGCAAGATTGTCATCGACGGAGAGGTCGATGAGATTCGGGAAAAATACGGCAAGTCGATCGACGGACTGTTCCGGGAGGTATTCAAATGCTAAGAAAGATGCTTAAATATGACCTGAAGGCGATGGCCAAAACCTTCATCCCCTTCTACGCTGTCATCCTGCTGATGTCGGTGCTCAACATCATCTTTATCCGCGCCGAATGGACGCCCGGCATGGTGAGCGGCACGCTCATCTACGTCTGCCTGTTCATGGCGCTGGCGGTGGTGGCAGTGGTGCTGACCATCACCCAGTTTTACAACACCGTCCTCGGTCCCGAGGGCTATTTAACCAACACCCTGCCGGTCAGCGTGGACACCATCATCTGCTCCAAGTTGATCAGCACAACCATCTGGCTTGTTTTAAGCTGTGTGGTCGGTGTGTTGTCCATCATGATTCTCGGCTTTGGCGGCTTTGCCACCATCGGTGAATTCTTCTCCGCCTTCGGCGAGCTGTTCGGCGCCATTGGTCAGCTGCTCATCACCCCTTCCTATTATGGGGACCTGGCGCAGATCGTTGCCGCACTGGTTCTGATGTTTGTCATGCTGCTGTTCTTCCTCTTTAATGAGTTGCTGCACATCTACCTGGCAATGGCCTGCTCACAGCTCTACCCATTCAGCAAAAACCGCATCGCCGGCTCGTTCATCGCCTATCTGCTGATCAGCATCCCGCTGAACATTCTGACCGCTGCGCTGTTTTCGGCGGTAGGGTTTGTCGGTGAAAGGCTGAAAATCATCCAAAGCCTGATGACCGGGCCGCACACCTTTGCCGCCATGATGCTGGCCTTCGCTGCCGTCATTGTGGTGCTGGCGCTGCTCAACGCCGCGCTCTACTTCCCCACCCGATACATTCTCAAAAACAAGTTAAACCTCGAATAGATTCATCCATAAGGAAAGCGCCCGACCGCCGTTTGGTGGTCGGGCGCTTTTCGCTGTTCTGATAAACCCTTCATAATAAATAATCCTTTTCTTTCAGCGAGCCTCCTGTTCTTTGTACAATCCGTTTGTTTTTTTATTGATATTTTATTATCATGCACAACAATTGATCTGTGATTCTTCCAAAAGAACCAAGATCGAGGGGGTACAGACGTTATTTTTTTATCAAAACGGACAATCAAAATTGCCATGAATTTTGCGGTCAATAATTTTCTTTTTATGGGATTTCACGTTTTTTCAAAGCTGCTTTACTTTTTGTTCATTTTTGGCTTGCATGTTTTTTCGCCTGCGGTATAATGGGGAAACGATAAACGAAAGAATAGAGGAGGAGATTTTTCATGTCCTATCATTATCTTGTGGACATCGCGCTGATCCTGATTTCGACCAAGCTTCTGGGCATGGTCACCAAGCGCTTTCAGATGCCGCAGGTAGTCGGTGCGCTGCTTGCCGGCCTGATTATGGGCCCCGCCTTTTTAAACATCATCCACAGCACCGAGTTTTTGACCCAGGTTTCCGAGCTTGGCGTCATCGTCATGATGTTCACCGCCGGCCTTGGCACCAGCCTGGAAGATTTAAAGCAGACCGGCAAGGCCGGCTTCTGTGTGGCGCTGTGCGGCGTCATCGTGCCGTGGATCGGCGGCTCGGTCCTGGCCTTTTTCTTTAACGATTCCGGCGCACAGAACGTGCTGATGCAGAACGTCTTCATCGGCGTCATCCTGACCGCCACCTCGGTTTCCATCACCGTCGAAGCCCTCAAGGAGATGGGCAAGCTGAGCACAGTGGTGGGCAACACCATCCTGGCTGCCGCCCTGATCGACGACATCCTGGGTCTGATCGCCCTGACCATCGTCACCAGCCTGGGCGGCTCCTCCGACACCAGCCTGCCGGTTGTGCTGCTCAAGATCGTCGGCTTCTTTATCTTTGTTATCGTGGTCGGCGTGCTGGTCAAAAAGGGAATGGACTGGTATGTCAAGAACGTCCACTCCACCGACCTGCAGCGCTACCCCATCTTCGCCTTTGTGCTCTGCCTGTTCATGGCCTACTGCGCGGAGGAATTTTTCGGCGTGGCGGACATCACCGGCTCGTTTGCCGCCGGCCTGATCATCTCCACCACCGCCAAATCCAAATACATCGAAGTTAAATTCGCCCCACTCTCCTACCTGCTGCTGACCCCCATCTTCTTTGCCAGCATCGGCTTAAAGGTCGAGCTGCCGGAGATGAACAGCCGGATCATCGTCTTTTCGATCCTGCTGGCACTGATCGCGGTGCTGACCAAGATTATCGGCTGTGGACTGGGCGCCAAGCTGTGCGGACTCAAGGGCCGGCAGTGTCAACAGGTGGGCATCGGCATGGTCTGCCGCGGCGAGGTCGCGCTGATCGTCGCCGACAAGGGCGCCGCCCTCGGCCTGATGCCGGACATCTTTTTCGCCCCTGTCATCATCATGGTGGTGGTCACCACCATCGTCACCCCAATCCTGCTCAAGTTTGCCTACCGCGAAAGCGGCGCTTACGAGGAGCTGCAGGAGAGCCCACTGGTCGACCGCTACGAGGAGGCAGAACAGCTCGACTACATTGCTGAAAGCCTGATCTCCGCCAACGACCGCATGATGAAGAAAAACAAGGTAAAATAACACGCTGCCCCTCCGAGGAAAATCCGCTCGGAGGGGCAGTTTTTGTTGGCTCATTTGGTCAATCCTAGACCACCTGGAACAGATAAAATTTCAGGTAGTTTGTCTCCTCGACGTTCCAGAGAATCGGGTGGTCGGGCGACTGCTGGCGCGCCTCAATCTGCCGCAGCGAAACCCCGGCGTCGGCCGCCGCCTGGTGCAGCATCTTGATGAACAAGCTCTCGGTCATAAAGTGGGAGCAGGAGCAGGTAGCGAGATATCCCCCGCGCGGCAGCAGGCGCATCGCCCGCAGGTTTATCTCCTTGTAGCCGCGCGCCGCGCTCTCCACCGTCTGGCGGGACTTGGTAAAGGCCGGCGGGTCGAGGATGATGAAGTCAAACTGCCCGTACCGCCGCACCATCTCCGGCTCGGAGAGGGTGGGCAGCAGGTCAAATACATTTTCCGCAAGGTACTCCACCCTGTCCTCCAGCCCGTTGCGGCGGGCATTCTCCCGCGCCATCTCGATGGCGCTCTCGGAAATATCCACGCTCAGCACATACGCCGCGCCGCCCTTGGCTGCGTTTAAACCAAAAGACCCGGTGTGGGTAAAGCAGTCCAGCACCCGCTTGCCGCGGCTCAGCTTCGCCACCGCCTGGCGGTTATACTTCTGGTCGAGGAAGAAGCCGGTCTTCTGCCCGTTTTCAAAATCCACCGCATAGGTGATGCCGTTCTCGGTGATGGTGGTCGTGGTGGAATCGGGGAGCGGCCGGTCGGGCAGTGGGTAAAAGCCCTTGTACTGCTCCATTCCCTCCAGCTCGCGGATGGCTACGTCGTTGCGCTCATAGATGCCGCGGAGAGGCTCTCCCAGTTCGTCAAAGATTTTTGCCAAAGCGGCAAACAGCATCCCCTTGCGCCGCTCGATGCCCAACGAAAGTACCTGCGCCACCAGAATGTCGCCGAAGCGGTCGACCGTCAGTCCCGGGAACTGGTCGGCCTCGCCGAAGATGAGGCGGCAGTTGGAGAAGTCCTCCCCCATCACGGTGCGGCGGTAGTCGATGGCGTAGCGCAGCCGCCGCTCAAAGAATGCATCGTCAAAGCGGTCGTTGGCGTTGCGGGAAATTAAGCGCACCCGAATCTTGCTGTTGCTGTTGGCAAAGCCGGTGCCCAGGTAGCTGCCCTTTTGGCTCACAACATCCACCAGCTCCCCGTCGGCAAAGGGCTGCTCGGCGGTGATTTCATTATAATAGACCCACGGGTGGCCCTTGATGATCGAATGCTCCGCCCGCTTGGTGACGGTCAGCTGCGGATATCCTCTATTCTGCTTCATGGTGTCAAACCTCTCCTTTTTCTGTCTTGTTCTTTCCTTTTATTGTATCAAATCCTGCCTGGTTTTAAAAGAGCCGCCAACTATTTTCCCAAAGTTCCCCGCCAGAAAGGCCCTCAGTCGAACCGCTTCTTTTACAAATTACCCAGGAAATAATGGTTCGTCCATTGTTTCTTCACAAAACGTCTATAATTTGGCCCTGTTCTTATTTAAAAAATTCCGTTAAACTTATAAACGTCCTCCGTGATGCGCCGGTTGTGCACCTTACACAGTCACAGGCACCCAAAACTGCCAATTGTGGGGGCGGTTTTGCCTGTCTCGACCGCTTTTTCGGTATCAATCCTGTTACAAATCTTGAATCCGGGACAAAAAACGCTTATAATAAAAAAAGCTGTCACAATTTGAAGTTGTCACTTTTTTGATCTACAGGGAAAGGAGCGAGTTACGGGTGTCAAACCCAGAAAACAATAAATCAACCAAACCGGCCGCTTCTGGTCCTGCTGAACACGTTTCTTTGGCATACCTGATCTACGCCGTCTGCTATCTGCTCGGCGCAAGGATTATTCGTTACTGCCGCCGCTCCCGCCGGGTCCTGCGCAAAACCTGCCTGCACCTGAAGTGGAAGATTCGCAGCGCCTATCTTGATATCCGGGAGCAGCGCGCAGCCGCCTCCATCACCCAGAAATCCTGGAAATACGAATGGAAGGTGGCGTTTGACCGCACCTTCCAGGCTTTACAGGAGTGGAAGCGCCGCCGTCAACAGAGCGGCAAGCTGCATCCGCTGGCATTTTTAAAGGCCATTGCTCCCGCCGCAAAGATGATGACCCGCGCGGTCAACTACCTGCTGCCCATCGCGGCCATGGTGGTGCTGACCTTCACCGTCCAGCATTTTGGCACGCTGCGCTACGGCCTGCGGGTCGAATATAACGGCGAGCACATCGGCTATATCCTTTCAGAATCGGCCTTCACCGAGGCGGAAGCCAAGGTGCGTGAGCGCATTGTCAACGAGGCTTATCTGCCTCCGGAAGACAGCGTGCCGATCTATTCTTTGGAAGTTGTTCAGGACGACCAGATCTCCGGCGAGGACATCCTCATCAACAACATCATCCGCGCTTCCGGCAACGAGATTGCCGAGGGCGCCGGCCTGTATGTCGATGACGAATTTATCGGCGCGGTCTCTGATGGGGACGAGCTGCTGCTCAGCTTAAAATCCCGCCGCGACGGCACCTACCAGCCCGGCGTTCCGGTCAGCGAGCTGCAGCCCGCCGAGGAAGAAACCACCCAGCCGGAAGAAACCACCGAACCCGAAGAAGCTACCGAACCAGCGGAGACAACCCCACCGGAGGAAACCACCGAACCTGAAGAATCCACCGAGGAGCCGCAAAGCTCCCTCGCCCAGACCCATGTGATTCAGGAGGGCGACTCGCTGTGGGATATCGCGATGGAATACGGCGTTTCGGTCGAAACCCTCACCGAGCTTAACCCCGACGTCAGCCAGACCATGCTGGTGGGCGAAGAATTGATTATCTCCGAAGGTTCTTCCGACTCCTCCTCCACACAGCAGACGGAGGAAGAGACAACCATCGAGGAACCTGCCGCAGAGACGACCTCCCAGGAGGATCAGCCCGCCGCCGAGGATACCGAGGAATCATCCTCCACTTCTTCCGGCCAGCGGCAGACCTACACCATCCAGGAGGGCGACTCGCTGTGGGACATCGCCATCGAATTTGACGTCTCGGTGGAAACCCTCACCGACCTCAACCCTGAGGTCAGCCGCACCATGCTGGTGGGCGAGGAACTGATCATCTCCGACGGCTCCGCCCCTGCGGAAGAATCGTCCGACGACACCGCCGGCGAGCAGAGCAGCGAGGAGGAACAGCCCACCGAAGAACAATCCTCCGGCGAGGACACCACCCAAACAGAAGAAGATACAACCCAGACCGAAGAAACGGCCACCACCATTCCGGAGGACGCCGTGGTCACCTTTGTACAGTCCATCCGCGTGGAGGAAGGCCTCTATCCAGTCTCCTCCATCGAGAGCCTGGACGCCATCAACGCCAAACTCGACACCGTCGTGGAGGGCGAACAGACCTACACCATCCAGGAGGGCGACTCGCCTTCGCTGGTTGCGGACAAGGTCGGCATCCCCACCCAGACGCTGATCGACTTAAACCCCGAGGTCACCCAGACCATGCTGGTGGGCGACACGCTGATTATCTCCCACGAGCAGCCATTCTTGCAGACGCAGATGGTCCGCACCGTCACCGAGGAGCGGGAAATCCCCTACACCACCGAGACCGAGGTCGACCACAACAAGGAATCGACCTATGAGGAGGTTGTGCAGGAGGGACAGAAGGGCCTGGAGGAGGTCGTCAGCCAGATCACCTACATCAACGGCTACGAGACCGAGCGCACCGTCCTCTCCGAGACGGTCATCGTCGAGCCGGTCAACGCCCAAATCGTGGTCGGATCGCTGACCAGCACCCAGTACAACTTCAGCGGTTCCGGCACCCCGTCCACCGAGTCCAATGTCGGCGGCTACATCTGGCCGGTCAACGGCGGCTACATCACCTGCCCGATCTGGGGCTACGATAACCACACCGGCACCGACATCGCCGCGGACGCAGGCACCACCATCTGGGCCTCCAAGGCCGGCACCGTCATCTACGCCGGCTGGTCCAACGGCTATGGTTATAACGTCCTGATCAGCCACCCGGATGGCACCAAGACACGTTATGCCCATTGCAGCGAGCTTGCAACCTACGTCGGCCAGCAGGTCAGCCAGGGTCAGGTCATTGGCTATGTTGGACGAACCGGCAACGCGACCGGAAACCACTGCCACTTCGAGATTATCAGCAGCAGCGGCGCCTTCCTGGACGCGCGCGACTACATCGGCTATAGCTATTAGCCTGCCAGACAAAACCCACAACCATCTTTTCAGAGCCTTCCGGCCCCGGCCGGAGGGCTCTTTTTTTGCGCTGCCCCGGAGGTATCCATAAGTTTTGGCTATCCTTTTACATTCAAAATAAGCATTTGCTATTCTGCACAGGATGACCTACAATATACTTGTATATTTATTCGATATTCGACAAATCCCTCCACGAGGCGAAAATTTTACACTCGCCCAAAAATCAGAACAACCTTTCGTACAAAATGTCATCCTCATCATCTGCGAATTTACAGACTAGAAACCAATTGCTTCTTCCTCTCTCATGCAAAATGTGGTATGATAAAGGGGTAAAGGTGTGTCATTTTGACGAAATCTGTCGTTTCCTGATTCTTTTTTGGATTTTCTCCCTTTCATTTACCGTCTTTTGTCGTGTATTAGACAAATTGGAAATCAAAAACAAAGCCGCATCTTTCCCCCTCTTTTCTGCTTGCCGTTATGCGAAGGCCATACAAAAACAGAAAAATTGTTCCATATTGTTTTTCTTTTCTCATCGAACGGATGCGGCAGCATGAATGAATAACGAATGGGAGTGAATTTTTATGAAATCTTGGAAAGGCATCCTGCTTGCGCTGCTGATTCTGGCCTCCTTTGCCGGGTGCAGCCGGTCGGCAACCTCCACCCCGGAAGATTCCGCTGCCGAGTCGCAGAGCGCGCAGGCTGAAAGCTTCACCGAGACGGAATCCACCGAAATCGAGCAGCCTGAGGCCGAGCCGCTGCCGACCTTCACCTTCGGCGGCGTGGAGTTTTACCCCATCCTGCTCTCGGAGGAGACGCTCACCTCGCTGGATACCACTGAAGGCACCCTGCCGGGCGAACGCTCTGAAACCGTCTCGGAGATCAAAGCCGCGCTCTTTGCCACCTACGGCGACAGTGAGCTGCAGTTTGTCTCCCACACCCAGGCGCGGCCGGAGGTGCTGGATTACTACGACACCCACCTGCAGACGTTGGTGGAGACACTGTACACCTTCTGCCAGCTGGAACCCCAGACCAGCATGAGCGAGCAGACGGTCTATCTGCTGAACCTCCTGCCCACCCTGCCCGAGGAGATGCAGCAGGACATCTACACCGTCTACAAGGCCCAGATGATTGAGGCGGGCATCGACGGCAGCCTGCTGCGTGACGGCTCCGACCTGGGGCTTTACTATGTGGCGCAGACCGACCCGGACTGGCGGGACTATCCGTTCCCGAACGCCGCCAGCCCCAACGAGGTGGACGACACCGCCTATGACCGCGCCTGCGGCGTCATGTCGATGACGATGGTCGGCTCCACCTACCTGCACCGCGAGCTGGACCCCACCGACCTGATCGACTATGTGCAGGAAAACGGCTACCGCATCACCGCCTCCGGTGTCGACGACACCTTTATGACGGTGGCGGCCGACCTGTTCGGCATTGTGGAGCCGGAAATCTACTACACCGACCCGACTGAAGGGCAGCAGGAGGTGGACTGGAACTACATCCTGGACGCCATCCAGAACGACAACGCCATGGCGATTGTCCATGAAACTGCCGGCACGGCAAACTTCACCCCCGCCCAGCACTACATGGTCATCAACGGCTATGTCGAGCAGAACGGCACCGGCTATTATCTGGTGTCCGACCCCTACCAGTCCCGCCGCTATGCCGAGTGGGACACCGCCTCGATGGGCGACCCGGGTCTTAACGAAGAGGGCGTCATCCTGGCCACCCCGGAACTGATGGCGCGGGACGCCTCCGCTGTCATCCTCTTTCCTGCGGATCAGGATGCCTGGGAGCTGGTTTGCCACTCCACCGAGCCGGTGACCATCGAAGGAGCCAGCGCAGAGTAAACATACTTGAAAGGAGGATACCAAATGGCAAAGGCTGTCGCGAATCCCATGCAGATAGAATACACCAAAGCAAAAGCAGAAAAATCGCCTTCACCTCCAACCAGCTCAAGCTCATCGCCATCGCGGCCATGGTGTTTGACCACTGCATGGTTGTGTTCATCCCGCACGATCTGGCCATCTATGAGGTGCTGCGGATGCCCGGGAGGCTGACCGCACCCATCATGTGCTTTTTGATTGCGGAAGGTTACTACCACACCTCCAATCTGTGGCGGTACATGAAGCGGCTCTTTGTCATGGCGGTCATCTCCCACGTCCCCTTTGCCCTCTGCTTTGGCTACAACGTCTGGGCCTTCTGGCAGGCCACCGACGTGCTGTGGGCGCTGCTGCTGGGGCTGATTGCCCTGACCATCTACCACCGCAAGGACTGGGGCATGGTGCGCAAGCTCATCGGAATCGGGGTCTGCTGCCTGCTTGCCTACCCGGCGGACTGGAACTACATCGCGGTGCTGATGGTGCTGCTGTTCGGCATCTTCCACGGGGAAAAGAACCCGCAGACCGCCTCCCACATCGCCGTCACCACCCTGTACGAGCTGCAGGCTCTGGCCTACAGCACCTCGGTTTTGGCAAAGCTCGGCATCCTCTTTTCCATCCCTCTGCTGCGCCGCTACAACGGCCAGCGCGGACCCAAGAGCAAGCTGATCCAGTGGGGCTTCTACTGGTTTTACCCCATCCATCTGCTTGTTCTCTTTCTGCTCAGCCAATTGGTTTAACTCCCTTTTTGATATTGGTCCAGCCATCGGGCAAGGTTCCCGGCGGCTGGATTTTTTTCTTCTTTTTACAAAAGACGCATAGTTTCCCCTCTGCTGCGCATCCTGTCCATCAGAAGAAGGAATAAGGAGGAGTTGTCATGCACCTTTTGTCCTCGCACATCCGCCTGCCGTCCAGGCGGCAGGCGCGCCTGTTCTGGCAAAGTTTTTTGATTACCGCCCTGTTCATCGGCTTTCTGTCCGGCTTTTTTTACGTCGCCTACCACGGCGACAGCGTACAGGAACCGGCGCTCTCGGTGGTGCTGCCCAGCTCCAGCCGCCTTGCCGAAGACGGGAAAAGGCACCTGTCCGGGGGGACAGATGCCTTTTCATTGAGTTTCCTTGGATGGAAGATGGAGATTTCTTCTGGTGAGCTGCGCCAGCTGCAGCGGACCGCCAGCCGGCTCTACCGGCAGTACGGCGTGCTGATCCCCGCCGGTTGGCGCGCCGCCGGGGAAAGCGTCTGGCTGCTGCGGCAAATTTGGGGCGGCTAATACTGCTTGCGGCTGACAATCCGGATCGAGATGCGGATGGAAACCAGCACCCCGAGCAGGAAGAGAACCAGCAGTGCGCCGAAAATCAAAAACGCGATCTGATTGACCGCCTGCGCACCGCCGCCCTCAAACGCAATCCCTAAGGCTCCCAAAAAGATGCCGAAGGGGACGAACATCAACAGCATGTAGAAGATTCTGCCCTTCTGCACGCCGAACTTGTAGGCAAAGGGGATGATGATCGCCGCCGTATAGGTCTGCATGCAAAGTGAAGCGATGACCACCATGACAAACTCGTCGAGCGGCACCTGCATCACCAGCATATACACCGCGGCGACGGTGGTGGCCACCAGCGAGGTGAGTGCAAAGCTTGCATATCTTGCCAGCACCAGCTGCCTGCTGCTGACCGGCAGGATGGCGGCGTACTGGTCCCAGTGGTAAAATTCGTCGTAGGAGAACAGGTTGAGCATATAGCTGACGCTCAGTACTCCGATCATCAGAGCGCCCGAGGCCGGCTGGCCCATCGCGCCCCAGAGCACCATGAAAAAGATAAAGACCATCGCGACCGAGCGCAGCAGCTTGCGCAGCGAGAACAGATCGTTCATAATAAGACCTTTCATAAAGACCCTTCTTTCCTTCAAAAGACAATTATCAAAACCATTTTCCTACAGCTTCTGGCCGCGGCAGAGCAGCACCATCATCTCGTCGAAGTCGACCGGGTCGAGCACGATGTCGGGATACTCCCGCTCGAAGCGTTCCCGGTCGGTGATGAGCGCCTCGCTACCGTAGGGGGTGTCCTGGATGGCGGCCACCAGCGTGCGGTCCACCCGGTGCAGCTGTTCGCGGCCGGCCTTGGCGATGCCGTACCCGTAGAGAATTTCGTCCTTATTTTCGCTGAGCAGCACCTTGCCCTGATGGATGAAGGTGATGTAGTCGGCGATGCGCTCCAGGTCGCTGGTAATGTGGGAGGAGACCAGGATCGACCGCTCCCCGTCCGAAATAAATTCCAGGAAGATGTCCAAAATCTCCGAGCGCACCACCGGGTCCAGGCCGCTGGTCGGCTCGTCGAGGATCAACAGCTTTGCGTCGTGGCTGAGCGCCACCGCCAGCGAGAGCTTCATCTTCATGCCGCGGGAAAATTCCTTGAGCTCCTTTTTGTCCGGCAGAGCAAACCGCTTGAGGTATTGCTGATAGAGTTCCATGTCCCAGTTCTGGTAGATACCCGCCATCACCTTGCCCAGGTGGGAAGTAAAGATTGTCTGGTTAAAGGGCAGCTCGTCAAAGACTACGCCGATCTGTTCGCGGTCGGCGGCGGTCACACCCTCGTGTCCAAAGACCGAGACGCTGCCGCTATCCGGCTTGCAGAGCCCCAGAATCAGGCGCATAGTGGTCGATTTGCCCGCGCCGTTCTCGCCGATCAGCCCCATGATGCTGCCCTTTGGCAGCGAGAAGCTGACATTTTGTAATGCAAACTGCGAATAATTTTTGCAAAGATTGTTCACCTGTAAGATCATCGTGTTTTCCATAGAATTCCCTGTCCTTTCGTGCAGGCAGTCTACTCTTCGTACAGCAGGGTGAGCATTTCGACCAGCTCCGGCAGGTCGATCGACGCTGCCTTTGCCTGTTCGATCGCCTTTGTCAGCGCCTCCTCCACCTTTTTGCGGTGCTCCTCCCGCATCAGTTCCAAATTGCGGGGCGCCACAAAGCACCCCTTTCCAGCCACTGTCACGACAAATCCGTCCCGCTCCAGATCTTCATAAGCCCGCTTGGTGGTGATGACGCTGATGCGCAGATCCCGCGCCAGCGCACGCATCGAGGGAAGCGCCTGGCCCTCCTGCAATTCCCCACTGAGGATGCTCGATTTGATCTGGTCGGTGATCTGCTCGTAGATCGGTTTCCCGCTGGAGTTGCTGATAATCAGATTCAAAAGATCACCAATCCTTATGTCCGTATATACTGTATATATCGTATATATACGATATCACAGTTATTCCCTGTTGTCAAGGGGGTTTTTCTGTTTTTTGTAGAAAAATTCATAGTTGCATGCTATACTGGAAAAAAGCGGCTCCCTTCCCTACCGCACAAGTGATCGACAGGAGGTTTTCCCGATGAAAAAACTGCTTCACGACCGAGCGTATCTGATTTTGCAGGCTTTGAGCGTGCTGATGCTGGTCGTCTATTTGCTGTATACCAACGGCTTTCAGAGCACGCCGGTCTTTATCAGCTGGATTTTGTCGCTCATCCTGCTGCTGGCCACCGTCGTCTATTCCGCCGTCAAGCGCCGGTGGGTGGTCACCGCCGTCAACCTGGCGGTGGGGATTCTTTGTTTTATCAGCCTGATGATTTTGCCTTACAGCGTATAGAAGGGGGCTTCCCCCCTGGGGAGTTTCTGCGGAGCTGGTAGCTACTGCGACCCACCATTTGGGCGCTCCGCCCCAAACCCCGGGTGACTTTCCCGTCGCGGGGAAAGTCACCAAAGGCGCGCCAAGGGCTG
>URGV01000006.1 GCA_900547455.1 uncultured Oscillospiraceae bacterium | reverse complement strand
ATCCCAGCCTTCCAAGCTGGTCGCGTGGGTTCGATTCCCATCACCCGCTCCATAAAAATGCGCCAATAGCTCAGCTGGATAGAGCAACTGCCTTCTAAGCAGTAGGTCGGGGGTTCGAGTCCCTCTTGGCGCGCCATATGGTGGGTGTGGCCTAGTTGGTTAGGGCGCCAGATTGTGGCTCTGGAGATCATGAGTTCGACTCTCATCACCCACCCCAGCAAAAAGAGGCCTTTTAAAGAAATTGAAAGGTCTCTTTTCCATATCTTTATCTTCTGCCGGTTGTGGCAGTGGATTTTGGGCTGTCGCCAAGCGGTAAGGCACAGGACTTTGACTCCTGCATCCCGTGGGTTCGAATCCCGCCAGCCCAGCCACCAGAAATCCCCAACAAATCGCTTTATTATGCGGATTGTTGGGGATTTTGTTTTTTAAAAGTAATGGTAAAAATTTCTTTTGACGACAGGCTGACGACACATGTACCTAAATATCAGCTGCAGATAGGTCGTCTCGTAGAGCTTCAACATCATTGTGGACATATATTTTACTTGTGATAACGACATCAGAATGACCAAGAAATTTTGAAACGGCATATATATTTTTCGTCCTCCGATAGAGCAAAGTTCCGCAGGTATGGCGATATTCGTGCGGGGTGAGTTGAGGAAGATCCGGAAATTTTTTATTAAGATCACGAACAAACGGTTCAAAATAGTGATGAATCCAATTGGAGATAGAACAAAAAGTTTCTTTGCCGCCGATGACAAAGCAGGAAGGGGAGCTGTCTGCTGCGATTGGCTGCAGATAGTTGCAAAGTTCTGGGGTTAGAGGGAGCATCCGCATTGAGGTGGGCGTTTTTGGGGGCCCGATAGTAGAACGATTATGAACAGGAGTAACGGCACGTTGGATCTGAACAGTTCGGCTTTGGAGATCAATGTCGCTCCACATTAAACCGAGCAGTTCGGAGCGCCGCAGTCCCAAAGAGAGTAACAGCACAATAGAGAGACCTTTGGGATGATATTTAGCAAAACTTAAAACTTGATCAGCCTCTTCCTGGGAGAAAATATGTTTTTCCTTTTTAGGCAGATTAGATTGTATTGACAGCCCTCTTGCTGGATTTTTATAGCAAAGGTCATTGGTGATTGCCGTTTCAAAAATGGAATTGAGACAGAGCTGAATTTTCTTGTTGGTCGATAAGGAATGCTGCTGTGCGCAAAGATTGTAGAAAGCCTGGATATCAATTGGCCGGATATCAGTTAAGAGGGACATGCCAAAACAAGGGATTAAGTATTTATCAACTTTGTCCTTATAGGTGTTTTGATAAGTGCTTTCTTTCACCTGCCCATGTTTATAAGTTTCAAGCCACTTATTAGCCCACTCGGCAAATGTGTACCTCTTTTGGATAAATACTGAGCCTGTTTGTTCAGCAACCCTCTGCTCAATCTTCCACTTTTCCGCCTGCTTTTTGGCGTCGGCTTTGCTGACATCGGAGTAGAAGGACTTGCGGATCAGCTTGCCCTGCAGGGTTCTGCCGATGGTGATTTTGACCTCGTAGCGGCCATCTTTCCGGTTAGGGGATTCTTTCTTGGGTCTTGGCATAAAAATAGCACTCCTTTTTTGGGTATGCGGTTGCCAACCCAACGCAGGAGTGCTATAATAAACATGGGTATTTTATTATTAGGCTCCTTCGCTGGGGCAACCTAGGCCGTCTTCCGTGTTGGCGCACGGAGGGCGGTCTTTTTTTATTTCATAGCATATTCAATGAGTGAGAGCGGCAACTGCAGCACTTCTGCGATCTGGGCCGAGGAGCAGCCGTCAAACTCCTCGCGCAAGTCGGGGTAACAGAGGCAGGCGGCAAAGCGGTCCGCCTCCACCTCGTAGCGGGATTGGACAGAGTAGGTGTGATTGGCCATAAACATTTTATTAAGGTGAGGGTGCAGGAAAATATGGCCGAGCTCATGGGCACAGACCCAGCGCTGCTGCACCTCATCCAGAGAGTTGTCGATATAGATGATATGGTTGCGCTGGACGTACTGGTGGAAGCCTCGAATCCCGCGCAGCGAAACAAATATAACAATATAATCCAGACTGTCAGCGATCCGGAAGGGATCATTGCTCTGGAATCGAGAGATCAACTTTTGAGCCATTCGTTTGGCTTCTATCATGCAATCAATCCTTCTTATATTTTTTCGGCGTATATTTTTCCTTGTTTTTCAGCTTGGCGGCCTGCAGTCCCAGCTCCATGGCGGCAAGGATGGACTCCTTGGCTTCGTCGGACATCGGGTCGCCGTCGAACATCAAGCCTTCTTCGTTTTCGAGGGTTTCTTTCAAACTGGCCAGCGTTTTGGCAATGTCGCGCTCATCCTTTTTGGTAAGGGTGGGCGTTTTTGTTTTAGAGGGAGAGTCGCCTCTAAGAAGGTAATCTACAGTGACATTAAAATATTCACCTAATTTTAGAAGTGTTTCGAAATCAGGCTCTCTTTTCCCGGTTTCATATTGCGAGACAGTGCTTTCAGCAACACCGATTATCTCACCTAATTCTTTCATCGATAACCCTTTATTTTTTCGTAACGTTCGCAGCATTTTCATTATTCACACCTGCCTTATATGTATATTATAAACTTTGCAAAATGAAAAGTAAAGATAACTTCACAAATTGAATAGAAAATACTTGACATAATGAAAAGTTGGAGTTATTATAATAATGAACTTCACAATATGAGCAGAAAGAGGTGAAAAATCTTGAGGGAATGGTTAAGAAAATCACGAAAAGACAAGCAAATTACAATGTCAGACATGGCGAGAAAACTTGGCATATCCGAAAGTTACTATTGCTTGATTGAGAATGGAGAACGTCAAAAACGAATGGATATTTCTCTTTTAACAAAACTGTCTGATATTTTGGGTATCCCGATTTCAGAAATTGTAAAACTGGAAGAGAAAGTGGGGTGATGGGGGTGGAAGAAATAGAAAAAATAGAGAGGAAAATACAGGAAATAAAAAGGTTAAGGGATTTACTAATTGATGAAACCAGTGAAGATTTTTTTCAAAAAATAACTGGTGATCTGAAGGAGGTTATCATAAAAAATAATCTCTGCAGATCACCAGCGGTTGTCGAAGATTTGTTTCAATTTGTGTTGAAAGTGCTTTTTTTTAGCCACTATTTGGATTTGCCAGACGATACAACACTTAAATAAAACAAATTTTCTTCTCTTTCACTGTGGTATTTCTGAAAATGATTGTTGACGTCATTGACAGCATATGTTGCATTTACAACCATGTTCCACATATCAGTGTCCATAATTGCTCCACAATTTGGGCAATGAATAGGAGAATCGTGCTGCAAAGATTGCAAGTAAACCTGATAATCAGAATTACACTGACAACAGTGAATTTTTGCTTGGATTTTCATTATATTCACCTCCTTCGTAGTAGAAACTCAGCCCTGGCGGGGGCTGGTGGTTTCATTATAGCACGGGGGAAGGGGAAAGAGAAGGGCGGGTGATGAAAGTGGAAGAAAAAGAAAAAGTACAATCACCATCCATGAAACAGGAAGAGATTGTACCCTATATTCTTTTGGAACAGCTCCTTTTGGCTCATAAGGTAGCGGCGGAGCAAGGACAAGCGGCAGCGACGATATTGCTTACTCGCTTTATCTTAAAGTTTTCCAAGAAACTCAAGAAGATAAGAAGTAAGGGTATCACGGTAAAATATTGCTATAGGAGTAAAAATCCAGTAGATTAACTGGAAAAGTTTACTGATGATACTCGTTGCAGGGATGTCAAAATATAGCAAAAGTTTTTGAGGAGCAAAAACAATAACCTGAATCCAATAAATAGGACTGAAAGTTTCATGGAATCTGGACTGAAAGACAGATCTGATTCGTAGCATGGTTGAATGAACAGAGTCCATTACAAAAGGATCTCTCAGGCGTACTTGATCTAAGCACGATGACTGATACTGAATTATGCGATATAAATCAGGATCACTCGAAGATGGAACCTTGATCGGGGTGGTTGCTTCATCAAATGGTATTCCTGCTTTTTGGGATAACTCTTGTAGTGTAGGAATTATGTACTCAATAGACGAGATTTTTTTACGATAAAAGTCTTCATAAATCTTAATACACTTGTCAGATTGTTTGAGATACGACCAGTTTAAAATTGCACGAATGGCAAGCGCTACAACAAAGAAAATCAGGAGTAGAAAAAAAGTCGACATTAGGATTCTCCTTTGTAAAAACTCAATCTTTATATGGGCTGGTTGTTTCATTATAGCACTGGAGAAGGGAAAAGAGAAGGGTGGGTGATGAAAATGGAAGAACTAGAAGAGATAAAAAATCTCTGGCAACTATTGAACGCCTTATTCAACAGTTACCAGAGTTACCAGAGGTGATGGCTGCGACCTATATTCAAATGAACGAAGAATATGAAGCAGCCAGAATGCAAGGTAAAAGCAGCACAGATCTTTGGGAAATTACTGCTCTGAAGAAACAGTAAAAACGATTGAAAACATTTAAGAAAAGGCGGTGAGTGCGTTGATATTAACAGACTGGTTATGGTCTTCGCTGATGGTACTTGCCATCGTTTGTCTGATCGTCATGTGGATTAACTGCCGGAAATATGCTAAAGACGTGTTTGTCATCTATCTGATCTGGGTTCTTTTTGTATGTGCGATCGGAACATTTTTGTTTAAGATCGTCCCCGGTACGATGAATGTCTAGAACTTAGTAGAATTGGACTGCAATTCCTTACAAACCAAAAAGAAGAGTGGTCGAGCCTCATGAAACTGGTGATCCAAAATCAGATCGTTTAATTGATCCAATTGTTCTTTTAATTGTAGGGACGCGAAAGCATAAACTTTTCCAAATGCAGCAGAGTAACGGTTACCAGGTTGACCAGAATCTATGGCATTACCTACCACAGATATAAATTCATCAATATCCTTTAGCTCGGATGAGACGAACAATTCAACACGTTTCATTTTTAGTTGGAATCGATTGTTTGAAATGCTGGTGGCAATAGGGGTAAGAATAGAAAGTCCAAGAGCACACTAGGCAGCAATGTTACCGGCATCCCAAAAGTTTGTCATGAAAATCTCCCTTTCTATAAAATTTTAGCCCTGGCGGGGGCTGGTGGTTTCATTATAGCACGGGGGAAGGAGAAAGAGAAGGGCGGGTGATGAAAGTGGAGAGTATTTCCACAAAAGCAAGACAACTTCTCTACAAACAGTTGCAGATGCTTGCAGAGAAGTCTCGAAAATGTGGCCCGATAAGGCTGGCGATTATATCCACCGTTATGACGAGGATATACAAAGAGTTGTAGCAACTACCAAATAAAAGTTAGTAGAAATGGGAGTTCAAATCAAGAATTTTTAAGAGGAGGCACCACAGATGTTATCATCCATGTCATTATTCCAAATTCCAAAACCTGTAGCAGAGAGAGTAGAGCAGCTCAATGAGCTGGTCAACAAACATCCGGTTGACATCCCGTTGCCGGAAGCAGCAAAGCTGATGGGCACCAATCCGGAAAGTCTGCGCGCGGCCATCGACTGCGGCAACTTCAAGCCGGGGTATTCCTGGCGCCGGGAAATGGCAACCACCAAGGGCTACAAAATCCCGACCGTCCCGTTTTACCTCTGGTATATGCAGTCCTGGATCAGCGCCGAACTGATTACCGGAGAGGGGGAAGAGCGTTGAGAAGCGTGTTACTTACCTGCTGCCTGTGTCTGCTGCTGGCCAGCTGCGAGCCGCGGGACATGATCCGCGACGCGCCGCCGGAGGAGCCGATCCTGACGCTGGCGGAAGAAGAACCCGAGGAAGCGGTGCAGCCGGTTGTCTGCCAGCTGCGGGTGGAGGTCAAGGCCCCGGAGGTGGACAAGTACCGGGACATCCCGCTCGACCACGAGCTGCAGGATGCGGCGCTGGCCGCCTGCGAGGAATACGGTGTCCTGCCGGATATCCTCTTTGCAGTGATGGAGGTCGAGAGTGGATACCAGCTGGACGCCCAAAATGGTGAGTGCTATGGCCTGATGCAGATTCACAGCATCAACCTGCCGTGGTTGCAGGAGCAGATCGGCGTGACTGACCTTTCCGACCCTACGCAAAATATCAAGGCTGGGGCCTATATCCTCGGCGGTTATCTGGAACGCTACAGCCTGACCGACAGCCTGATGGCCTACAACCTCGGGGAGGGCGGCGCCAAAGCTCAATGGGAGCAGGGAGTCCACGAGACAGCCTACACCCGCAAGGTGCTGACATGTCTGGCAGAAGGAAAGGAAGAGGTGTAAATGAAACTGGAAGACATCCCAAAAGAAGAACTGCAAGATGAAGCAAAATTTATCGCAGCGGTAGTAGCGGGCCTGAAACAGCAGCCAGAGGGCCAGATCGTGATGATCGATTGCCCCTGCGGCGGGAAAATCAAGGCCATCCGCAGCGAGTACAACGGCCACCGCACCACCATCGCGGTGTGCAATAAGTGCAAGAGCCGCATCACAGGCAGCGGCACACTGAAATCATACGAAAGGAGCGGACGATGAAGCTGAAAAGCATTGCCTCCCTGTGCAAGAACAGGAAGATGGTATACATCTACTCCAACGGATTCTGCCAATATATCGGGCAGGGCTCCGCCTGCTGGCTGGTGCCGGGTGCCCTCGAAGTGAACAGGAATAATGTCCTCACCATCTTTGATATCCCAGAGGACAAGCAGGCAGACTGGATGGTCCAGGAGGAAAGCCTCCTGGGTCTGATGGCAGATGTGCTGCAGGGCGAGGAACAGGCCGAGATCTATCCCTTTGACCTCAACTGCTACGACAGCACCTATCGGTTGCTCAAGGACGCGGACGGGATCGCGGTGATCGACATCCAGTATCTGGCGCCCCTTTCTGGCATCAAGCAGGGCCTGCAGTATTATATCCGCAGGACGAAGAGCGGGCAGGAGGTTGTTGCGGTCAAGACGGGCTTTGAACTCCTGGCGCTCATCACAGCCAGCAATGCGGAGATCATCAAAGATGCGTTTTTGGACAACCTGCAGGACCTGCGCTGGGAGTGTGGACGCTGGGCGGACAAGCACCAGCAGCAGGAAGAGGATGCAGCGCAGCTGCGCATCGATCCGGAAACGGGAGAAGTGGAGGGAAACGAGGATGCTTGAGATTATCATTATCGGACTGGCCCTGTTCGGCGGGCTGATCCTGTTGCCGGTACTGTACGAGGTAGCGCTCTGGCTGCACCGCCGGCGCTTTGCCCGGAAGCTACACCAGATGGCGGAGGCAGAAAAAGATGCGCATCACAATCGGCGGGCCTCCTAGGCACAAGCCCGCCTACCAGCTGGCCGACCGGGTCAAGTGCAGGGAGTGCGGCAAGACGGGAAGCGAAGCCTGCGAGGACTGCCCGGCTAAGATGATCTATGATGAGCTGGATGAGATAAGCAAAAGAACTTACTGGGCCGAGTACGCGGCAATCTGCGAAAATCGTCGGGAAAAGATAATCCAGGCGATTGACCGGCAGCGCCAGGGCAAACAGAAAAGGAGGAACTGAGATGCAGCTGGAAAAAGGCAACTGGGTTATGCAGAAAAGCAAAGAAAAGGCATCGCTCTTCCCGCGCCTCTACCCGCCGGCGGGGACGCTGGGGGTAATCTCCCGATGGCACACAGGTTATCAGGTGCAGTGGTGCGGCTGGCAGGGAGCGGCAGCCTATTATGTTTACCCCGAGCAGGATTTGATCTATGCGGGTGTGCCCAACCAGTACGGTTATCGGTATAAGCTGACCAATCCACTGGTAGCGGAGTATTATGCACGCTACTTGGAAAAGCACCAGCTGCACCGCAGCTTCCCCGTCAGTGATCAGCAGCGGGCGGAGTTTGAGCGGGGGCTGGACAAGCTGCTCCTCCTGGGCAGGCACACGCCGGAGGAGCTTTTTACATAGAGCGGCGGGCAGCCGCTTTTTTTCGCACCTTTTTGAGAGGAGGGATAGGATGCGCAGGGTCAAAGTCAGGACATACTCGGGAGTGGTCTGTGAGCAGGAGGTTTTCGACATACCGGACAAGCTCCGGGACGTGCGGACAGCCCGCCCGCGGCGCCCGAGATTTGCAACCCCGGAGGAGCGGGAGCAGCACAAGCTGGAGATTTCCCGCCGCAAACATACCCGCCTCTTTAACGCCAACTTTGGCCCGACATCCCTCTACAGCACCCTCACCCTTTCTGACGAATACGAGGTACATACCTTTGAGGAGGCAAAGCGATTGCGGGACAACTTCATCCGTCGCTTGCAATATGCCTACCCGGATGTGCGGATCATGGCCTACCTCGGACGGGGCAAGGCGACGCAGCGCATCCACATGCACATGGTGTCCGAGGGGGTGCCGGAGGAGTACATCCGCAAGCAGTGGTATCTGGGCAGCGTGGTACGCATCGAGCATCTGCGGGAGCACTGCTATTATGACGGCGTGGATCACGGACAGGACTACACCGGACTTGCCAATTACCTTTTCGACCATTGGACACCGGAGCAGGGCGGGCACCGATGGCGCCCCACCAAAAACCTGCGGCAGCCGGAGCGGGAGAAGCCAAAGGAGATCAAGCGGGAGTACAGCGAGCGCAAGCCGCCCAAGGCCCCCAAGGGCTACATGCTGGTGGAGAGCCGAGCAACCAAGTACGGGTATCTCTACTTTAAATATGTAAGGATCCCCGATCCGCCCCGCCGGCGGCCAAGGGACAAGCTGAGGATTTAGGAGCTGGAGCGACCGGCTCTGATAAGCCTTGTAAATGTGTAAAGTTTTAGCGCAAAGGAGTGATTTTTGGAAAATGAGCAGGACAGAAGCCGATGAGCAGAAAGCGGTGATCCAGTGGTGCATCCTGATGGAGGGGCGCTGGCCAGAACTGGAGTACATCTACCATGTGCCAAATGGCGGGAGCCGGAACGCCAGGGAGGCAACCAACCTAAAAGCCCAGGGAGTCAAGCCGGGAGTGCCGGAACAGAAACGCTGGCTCAGGACCCTCAAGAAGATGGGCCGCTGCGCAGTGGTCTGTTATGAGGCGGAGGCGGCGATCAAGACCATCCAAGAGTACCTGTGTCTCTGGCAGGGAGAGCGCCTGCGGTGTGACACTGGGAAAGAATATCCGATTATCAGATAAGGAGTGGAAAAATCATGACAGAAGGAAAGCTGCAGAAAATAATCGACTTGAGGAAGGCAATCGCAATTTGCGAGTGCATCATAGGGGATCTCCAAGAGGGCGTGTGGGTATCGCTTAAAACCCCGAACACCGAGGAGGATATTCCAGACCCGCTACGGATGGACCTGGAAGATTTTTTAAACAGGCAGCTCATCAAGTACAAAGAAGAATTTCAGAGAATATAAGGGGGTAGCGGGATGAAGGTCATCATCAAACAGCCAGGAAAAGAAGCGGAAGTAGCTGAAATCGAAAACACGCTGCCTGCACTGCAGCAGGTGGTGGGA
The DNA here is from genome assembly GCA_900547455.1 of uncultured Oscillospiraceae bacterium. GTDB lineage: Bacteria > Bacillota > Clostridia > Oscillospirales > Ruminococcaceae > Negativibacillus > Negativibacillus faecipullorum. The sequence continues at coordinate 67,328 of URGV01000006.1, read as the reverse complement.
GGATATATTGAGACCGTGACCCTGGCGACCGACTGCTGCATTATCTGCAACGAGGAGGGGCGGCTGGAGGGACTGCCATATAACCTGACTTTTTGTGGAGTCAGCTTTGTCGGGCCGATCCTGGTGGTGGGCATCGATGGGGATGAGTTTAGCAGTCTCGATAAGCAGCAAATAGATTTTCTGCTGCAATGCCTGAAAGGCGGTCGATAAAATGATAAAGTGGGAGAAAATTAAAAAACTGTTCTTCCCGGAGGAAATCCAGACAAATCGACCTGGATTGAATTTTAGGGGAGAAATCAGAGCGGTTTCGGCCGGGAATATACAGGACTACGAACAGCAGGTCAATGCTTTGCTGGAGACAGGAGGATACAAGCTAGCAGCGGCGGGCCACCATTATCAGCCTACGACGGACACAGGGATATTCCATGCACCGCCGGAAACGTGGTATGCAGTCTTGATCCGCACAAGATGGGAGGGTGTGACCGATGACCGATAAAGAACTGGTCCACCGCGCGCTGATGGGAGACGAGCAGGCGCAGCAAGAGTGTACAGAAAAGGGGATTGTGCTGCCATGTCCATTTTGCGGAAATGAATACCCAGCAATTACAAATGTACAAGGATATGGTATAGAAATTAAGTGCCAACATTGCAATATTACCTTCAGCAGGGATTTTTATGGTTACGGAAGAGCAAAAGAACGCTGCCGATCGGTGACATTGGGAGCCTGGAACACCCGCCCAGCCCAGCCGGTCGGGAAGTGCAGAGATTGTAAATTTTATATGGTGCTGGGCCACTGTCAGGTACACTCACAGGTGGCAGATGAGTGCGGCCCGGGAGCAGCCGTAGAAATGCTGCCCGATGATTTTTGCTCTTATTTTACACCAAAGGAGGAATCACCATGCCCACCAAAATCAAAGTAGGCGGCTGCCAGCTGGGCGACTGTAAGCGGCGCAAGGGGGACTATTGCTGTGCCGAGTGCGGAAACAGATCGCGCTGCCGGGACGCCTGCAAAAACGACCCGAAGTTATGCGGGTGCTACATCCAATACAGCAAGGGGGATCGAAAGTAAGATGGCAAGATGTGCAAAATGCGGCAAACAGGTAGTAGCGGGGGTTGTGCTCTGCAGTCAGTGCTATGAGGGAGCGGGATCGGCGCCCGCTACCGCGGAAGAACTGCAGAAACTTGCGGATGAGCTGGACAGATGCGCAGGACAGGCCGCGACCGATCTTTGGAAACTCCCCGCGACGCTGCCCGATACCTGTACCAAGGCTGCGGCCGCAATCAGGCAGCTGCTGATCCGCGCGCAGGAAGCCGAGCGCCAGCGCGACGCCGCAGTAGCGGACCTACAGACATTTATCTAACTGAAAGGGGAAAGAGCTGTGAATAGGCAAGAAACGATCAATGCATTGGGTGAGCTTTTACCAAAAATGGAGGGAAAAGACCACGAAGTGATCGAAACAGCGATCAAATTACTGAAACCGAAATCTATCGCCATATCCCAAGAACAAATAGAGCTGCTGGATGCTTTGAAGAGAAAGGCGGAACAGTCAAAGAGAACATTGAGAGACCAGAAGATGGCACTGAAACTATGGAAATTAGTAGCCCCGGGGATGTCGGAAATGGGAAGTGAAATGTTAGAGAGTATTCAACGGGAGGGAGTTGTAGCACAAAAAGCATATGACTTAATCCTGGAATTGATAGCGAAAGTAGGTGAGGGAAAATGAGTATCAAATTATGGGATCGGGTGAAGTGTGTCACGGGGGTAGAGGGAACCGTCGTAAAAATTTATAAGCCTACAGCAGCTGAAGAACAGGTAATGGTTAGGACATCTGATGGGCGGTTATACCATGCACCACTTTCTATGTGGTCGGTGATTGGGTAAAGGGGGGACGTCGGATGTCAAATAAAAAATTCCGCCGCCTGTCTGTGCTGGTCACGTCCCAGACGGCCTACAACCTGCAGCGGCTTGCACAGATGGCAGGATATCGGGAGATCGGGCGGGTGGTGGACAAGCTGGTGCGGGAGCAGATGATTAACCTGAAGAGGAGTGATAGCGTTGACAAACCAAGAAAAAATTAAATGGTTGGGCCGCTACAGGGTTCTGAGCAGAAAGGTAGATGACCTTACAGAAGAGCTGGAGCAGTGGCGGGCAAGAGCTACTAAAATTACCCCAACACTGAGTCAGGAGCCACGAGGTGCAGGAAACGGAGATAAATTACAGAGCAGCGTTATCAAAATATGTGAGTTGGAGGAAGAGCTGGATCAGAAAATCAGAGAACTTTTATCCCAAAGGAATGAGATTGTAGTGGTGCTGGATAGTCTATCGGACGATAACCTACGGCAGCTGATGAGGTATCGGTACATAAAGGGTATGACCTGGGATGAAATTGCAGAGGAAATGTATTACAGCAGGATGCAGGTGTGTCGCCTTCATGGACGAGCCTTGAATAAAATAAATCTATAAAAATCAAAAGATGTTACGGAATGTTACACTCAATCTGTGATATGATTAAAATGCAATAAGTGGGAAATACACCTCCTTGTCGCAATTTGAACTCCTTTATTTGCACAAAAGCCGCCTGGTCGAGAGACCAAGCGGCTTTTGTGTTGGCTATTTTGTTTTGAGTCGGATGATGATCTGGTGGTTTTCCGGATCAATGATTTTTTCGATTGGTAAGGGGACCCCTTCAGCGTCCAGAAAACCGCAGGAGCGAACTTCTGCGCTGCCAAGGTTGACAGAATAACTGGTGATATGTCCATGGCCCCCTTTTTTGGGAGAGAGTTTGATGTCTTTAGTCTCCATGATGAATAGCCTCCCAGACGTCCCACAAAATGACGATTGCAGCCAGGATGATGGCAAGCCAGGTGACCCAGGAAAAGCCTTTTTGAATTCCCAAAATCACATTGGCCATTGTCAGCAAATACAGCGGGACATTTTTGAAATACTTCTTGTACATTGTTTGCGGATGGGTTATAATTTAATTGGAGAGGGGAGCGAGCGGTGAACCCGCTCCCCTTTCGGCTAGCCCTTAAGCACTGTGTAGATGACTGAAACGATTCCGGCAATCAGGGAGACGATTTGAAGGAATTTTTTCAGCTTTTTAACAAAGCGCTTTCGGGCTTTTTTCTTTTTCTTCTTACCCATCCGTTTCACCTCCTTTCCTTTGATTATATTATATCATAGCGTTACGCTATTGTCAATAGTTTTTGGAAGAAAAATCGCATATTTAAGCGATTTTTTTGAATTTTTAGCCGGATTTCCAAACGAGAAAGCCGGCTTTTTTCATGCCGTTTTCCACCTGCCCCGAGAAAGGTGAAACGATAAATGTTAGAAAAAAACCGAATCTACAACACCGATTGCCTGGCCGGAATGCAGGCAATCGAGGACAAGTCAATTGACATGATCCTGTGTGATCTGCCGTATGGCGTGACCGACTGCCGCTGGGACAGCGTGCTGCCCTTTGGCGAGCTTTGGGCACAGTACGAGCGGGTCATCAAGGACAACGGCGCCATTGTGCTGACAGCTATCCAGCCGTTTACCACGGCGCTCATCCAGAGCAACCGCAAGCTCTTCCGGTACTGCTGGTACTGGAAGAAGAATCAGCCGACCGGTTTTGCGCTTGCGAGAAAGCAGCCAATGCGGTGTATTGAGGATATAGTGGTATTCTACAAAAGACCACCGATCTATAACCCCCAGGGGCTCATCCGGCTGGACAAGCCAGTCCACCATAAGGGGGATAGCCGCAGGCGGGGTCAGGTATACAGCCATGGCCTGAGCTCGGACTATGTGACCGAGTATATTAACTATCCGCGCAATCTACTGGAGATCCCTTGCGAGCGTGGCCTGCACCCAACCCAAAAGCCTGTGGCACTGTTTGAGTATCTCATCCGCACCTACACCAACGAGGGCGCGCTTGTGCTCGATAACTGCATGGGCAGCGGGACAACTGCGGTGGCCTGTATCCGTAGCGGGCGGGATTTTATCGGCTTTGAGCTGGATGCAGAGTACTGTGCAGTAGCGGACAGAAGAATTTCACAGGAAAAATAATAAAACATCGAGAGAGGTGGTGAGATGCCCCGGGCACCAAATGAGAAGGTAAAACAGGCTCAGGAAATGTACCGAAAGGGAATGAAGCTGATCGAAATAGCGAAGCGGCTGGAACTGCCTGCAGGCACCGTGCGGAGGTGGAAAAACACCTACCAATGGGATTCCGAACGTTCGGAAAAGAAAGCGAACGTTCGGAAAGAAAAAAGTGAGAGCTCGCAAAAGATAGATTACAGCGAAAAAGAGCAGATTTTTGAGCAGTTGGAAAATTCGGATTTGTCCGATAAACAGCGACTTTTTTGTGCTTACTATCTTAGAACTTTCAACGCGACAAAATCCTATCAAAAAGCGTACGGCTGTAGCTATCAAACAGCACTCACCAACGGGCCGGCATTACTCGGAAATACTCGGATAAAAAACGAGATCAAAGAGCTGAAAAAACAACGAATGGAGAGAGAACTTTTGACAGAGGAAGATATTTTCCAACGGTATGTGGATATTGCCTTTGCAGATATCACTGATTTTGTATCCTTCGGCCAGGAAGAGAAGCCTGTTATGGGACCATTTGGTCCGATCATGGTCAAAGGGGAGGACGGCCAAAAACATGAACTAAAGGAATTGGTCAACACTATAAAGTTTAAAGAATCAACAGAAGTGGATGGGCAGCTCATCAGCCAAATCAAGATGGGTAAAGACGGGGCTTCCGTTAAATTGTACGACAAAATGAAGGCGCTGGAATGGCTGTATCAATACTGTCTGGATCACCAGAACGGCGATAGCGAACAGGTCACCAACTTCACCCAGATACTCAACGATTCTATTTTAAAGCTCAAGGAGAAAGAAAATGAGAATGCTCAGAAGCCTGAAACAGAGATCAGAGAAGATTGATTTCCGGTTTTCTGACTTTTCGGAAAAGCAGCTCAAGGTCCTGCTGTGGTGGTGTAAGGCGTCTCCGGTAAGGGATCGGCTGTCAATCATTGCGGACGGCTCTATCCGGTCGGGAAAGACCCTGTCCATGTCCCTTTCTTTCGTGCTGTGGTCGATGGAAACGTTCAATGGCTGCAGTTTTGCCATGTGCGGTAAAACCATTGGCTCATTTCGGCGTAACGTCCTGGACACGCTCAAACGGATGCTGATAGGACTTGGGTATCGGGTACAGGATTCCAGAGCAGAGAATGTTGTTTATGTCTGTAGCGGGAACCGGATCAATAAATACTACATCTTCGGCGGACGTGATGAGCGCAGCCAGGACCTGATCCAGGGAATGACGCTGGCCGGCGTGCTGTTTGATGAGGTTGCCCTGATGCCGCAGTCCTTTGTGCAGCAGGCAATGGCGCGCTGCTCAGTGGAAGGCAGCCGATTTTGGTTCAATTGTAATCCGGAAAATCCAGAGCACTGGTTTTACAAGGAATGGATTGCGCCGGAAGATGAAAAGAAAAGGGACAAAATATTTTATCAGCACTTTACCATGGAGGACAACCTCACCATCAGCGCGGAGAAACGTGCGGAATATGAAAGCCTGTACAACGGGGTGTTTTATGACCGGTTTATCCTTGGCAAGTGGGTTAAGGCAGAGGGCGTCATTTATCCGATGTTTAACAGGGAATATCATGTTGTCCCGCAGGAGGACCGGCCATACGACCAGTATTACATATCCTGCGACTATGGCACACTCAACCCGATGTCGATGGGATTGTGGGGCCGCGTGTCGGCTCACCTGGACGACGAGGGCAACCGCGTGCCGGAACGCTGGTATCGTATCCGGGAATACTACTGGGACGGCAGAAAGCAAAACAGGCAGCTGACCGATGAGGAGTATTATTTGGCACTGGAGGAGCTGGCAGGGGAAAGAAGGATCGAGGATGTCATCGTAGACCCATCCGCTGCCAGCTTCATTACCTGTATTCGCCGGCATGACCGTTATTCGGTCAAAAAAGCGGACAATGATGTGGTCAACGGAATCCGGCAGGTAGCAACCTACCTGCAGTGCGGCCGTATCTTTTTTAACGATTGCTGCAAGGATGCGATCCGGGAGTTTGGCCTGTATGTGTGGGACGAAAAATCAGGGAAAGATGCACCGCTCAAGGAAAACGACCACGCGATGGACGACATACGCTATTTTGTCCACACAGTCATGAAGAGAAGTGACGATATCATTTCAATGGAAGGGAGGTAATCGTCATCGGAATTTTTGATTTTTGGCGCAGGGACAGACCATCAAGAAACTATGGGAGAAACAGCCGCTTTCTCCCACGCTATACCTCACCGCCCAGAAAGAATACCGAGGAATGGATTCGGTATTATGCACAGACCCCGCGCCTGGCAGTGGTTGGCAGGATCGCCTCTGATCTGTCGTTTGTGCAGGGCAAGCTGTACAGGGTGAAGGAGGACGGCAGCGAAGAGGAAATAGAATCCCACCCTTTCCTTACCTTTTGGCGGCGGATAAATCCTATGTATGAGTTTTCCTCCGCTGCGCTGTGGAAACTGTTTGAAACTTACCTGATGCTCAAGGGAGAGGCGTATTTTATCATTGAGAGGGATCTGCTGGGCAGACCATCTGAGCTGTGGCCTGTGCCGACGCACTGGGTGCAGATGACGCCATATCTTGGGTATCCGTATTATCAGGTCAGGACGTCAAGCGGCAGCATCATGAATGTATCGGTCGATGATATGTTTGTTATGCGCGACCTCAACCCCTACGATCCGTTTGGACGCGGGCTGGGACAGAGTGAGCCGCTGGCGGATGAAATCGAGATCGATGAATATGCAGCCAAATTTCAGAAAAATTTCTTTCTGAACGACGCAACGCCGGCCACCATTATTTCAGGTGAAGACCTGACTGAGGAACAAAGGAACAGGCTGGAAGCTACCTGGAATGAATCCTATAAAGGGGTACGCAACAGCCACCGCGCAACCTTTTTAAAAACAAATGTTACCGTGCAGAAACTGGCCGAGAACATGAAGGACATGGACATGATCCAGGGCAGAATCTTTATCCGCGATGCCGTCTTGGAACATTTTGGCGTGCCCCGGGAAATCATGGGAATCACGGAAAGCAGCAACAGGGCGACTTCAGAAGCAGCACAGTACATCTATGCGCAAAACGTGCTGATGCCAAAACTGAGGATGCGGGAGGAGGCAATCAACACCCAGCTCCTTCCGATGTTCGGAGAAAACCTGGTTTGGAGGTATGATGATATTGTACCGAAAAACCAGGAATTTGACAAAGCAAAGGCAATCGATGGATGGAACTTTGGCCTTCTCACCAAGAATGAAAGCCGGCAGCTGCTTGATCTGGACGACGTAGAAAATGGAGACGTTTATAAGAGCAGCTTTTCTGATGTTTTCCTGGGAGCAGATGATGATCCGACCGCTTTCAGCGAGCTGGATAGCGGAGCAGTACCAGAAGAAGATCAGGTAGAGCTCACCCTGCCGATGGATGAACCCATGAAAGCGTCGCCGATCTCCCACCAGGCAAAGATGCTGATGAAGAGCTTTGACCGGGAGCTGCTTAAAAATGAACGGCAGTTTCTGCGGGCAGCCAATCACTTCTTTTCCCGACAAAACGAGGAAATCCTTGCTGCACTGGAGGGAGATAGCAAGGCGAAGGACGACATCCGCGAGCAGCTCGAGCAGATGATCGAAAATGGATGCACCCAGGAAGAGATTGATTCGTTTATCGACGGATTATATGACTGGGATAAGGGGGTAGCGGAGTTGAGCCAGCTCTTTGCCCCTCTGTGGCAATCGACCTATCTGTCCGGCTGCCAGATGGCAAATGACGCCTACCATATGTCGGTCAATGCGGCAAGGCTGTACCGCTTTGCCAGAACTGGCGGCGCGCAGCGGGTGAAACGGATCACCGAAACGACCAAAGAGGGGATCCGGCAGATCGTGGCGTCTGGCATCGACACGGGAGAAACCTATCAGCAGATTGCAGACGGGATCAAAAACCTGATGCAGAGCACGCCAGCCCGCGCACGGACGATTGCGCAGACAGAGGCGCACACCAGCATGATGCAGGGACACATGGATGGAATGCAGGCGGGCGGGATCAAAACCAAAAAGTGGTTGACTAGCCGTGATGGGGCAGTTCGGGATTCCCACAAGAAGCTACATGGAGAAGTGCAGGACATCAATAAACCGTTTTCCAATGGCCTGATGTTCCCGGGCGACCCAAATGTCAACAAGCCGGAAGAGGTCATTAACTGCCGCTGCAGGATGATCGCAGGTGATTTTTAATAGAGGATGCAGGGGAGACCCTGCTTTTTTTATGCTCTGTAAGGAGGTGAGAACTTTGGAATATAAACAGATCCGTTTTAAAGCGGACGTACTGGACGAGGAACAGGGAATCTTTGAAGGATATGCCTCTGTCTTCGGTAACCTTGATTCCGGTGGGGATATTGTGGATCCGGGCGCATTTGCCAGAACGCTGGAAGAAAATTTTGATCGCATTAAAATCCTTGCCCTGCACAACGATCAACTGCTGCCGGTCGGAAAACCACTGGAATTGCGGGAAGACGACAAGGGCCTGTATATCAAGGCCAGGATCAGTGATACCAGCCTGGGGAAGGATGTCAAGGTCTTGCTGAAGGACGGCGTCCTGAACGAACTGTCCATCGGATATGACACAGTCAAGGCCACCTATGACGATGACGGAAACCGCCATCTGGTAGAGGTTACCCTCTGGGAGGTGTCGGTGGTCACCTGGGCGATGAATGAAAAGGCAACCATAGATGGATATAAATCCCGCCAAAACTCGTTGGATCTGCTGAACGGTTGGCTCGATGACGTAGCGGGAGAGCAGAAAGAAGGGCGCAAGATCAGCGCGGCTCGTCTGAAAATCTTGCAGGAGGCAAGCACGGCGCTGAAGAACGCTGTTAAGACCATAGATGCCATCATCAAAGAGTCGGCGCAAACGCCGCCAAAAGGCAAACCTCCGGAAGATCAGCCGGAGGAAAAAATGATAGAACTGATATTGTAACAGGAGGAGAAAAAATGAGTTTGAAAGGCAAATCTTACAAAATGGGTTTACAGGAACTCAAGGAGATGATTCGATCGGAGGTTGCATCCGCCATTAAATCGATGGATGGGGAAACTACACCTCAGGGCAGCACAGTGGATGACTTGGAGGACGTGATTGCGCAGGCACTGGAGCTTGTAGAGGAAAAACGCAAATCCCGCAAGGAGGCCGGAGAAGAGGTCGGAGAGCTGACTGGCGAGGAGATTATGGAAGCGGTTGGTGAGATCCTCGACGCGGCAAAATCGAACGATGATCCGGAAGAGGGAAAAGCGTGCGATGACCCGGAGGAGGGTAAAGAAGGAGAGGATCCGGAAGAGGGCAAAGAAGGTGAAGATCCGGAGGAACAGCCCAAAAAGAAAGCGTCCCCTTCTGGCAAAAAAGCAGCTCCTGCGAAATCTCCGACTCAGAGAAAGTACAGCGATATTTATCTTCCAAGAGGTGAGAAGGTGAAACAGAAAAAAGCCATCCCGCCGCAGGTCCAGCTGGCCCGCGCCATTAAGTGCTATGACGTTTTTGGCCGGCATGATCCGGATGCAGCGGCATTTTACGCAAGCAAAAAATATGACGATAACGATATGGCCCGTGAGTTTAAGGCGCTGGCGGCAACTAACCCAGCAGCAGGCGGTTATCTGATTCCGGAAGTATATCTGGATCAGATTATCGAGATGCTGTATGCCAAAACTGTTATCTTTGAACTGGGCGCCCAGAAAGTGCCGATGCCGTCTGGCAACCTCAACATTCCCAAAATGACCGGCGGCGCACGTGCGACCTGGGGCGGTGAGCAGCGCAAGATTGCAAAATCGCAGCCGAGTTTTGGTAATATCCGTCTGTCCAGCAAGCGCCTGGAGGCGATTGTACCGCAAACCAGAGAGCTGCTGATCAGCACCAGCTATTCTGCAGATCAGATCTTTGCCAACGATCTGACCCGCCGCATGGAGCTCGGTATTGACTTCGGTGGTATGTTCGGTAAGGGCGGCGAATTCCAGCCTCTTGGTATTTTTGCCGACAAGGAAATTGAACATATCGACGCGAAAGCAACTGGCAATACAGACCTGGCAGACACCAACGGCAAGATTACAGCCGATTTCCCGGTATATATCCGCTCTAAAGTTCTGGCTAAGAATGTTGACGACCAGAAGCTGGGATGGGTCTTCAATTCCGTGCTGGAAGGTTATCTGATGAACATGAAGACCACCACCGGCGCTTACATCTACCGCGATGAGATGGCGGCCGGTAAGCTGCTGGGCTTCCCTTACAAGGTGTCCAACCAGATTGCCACAACGGATGATGGCCTGACCGAGCTGGGATTTGGCAACTGGGCCGATATGCTGGTGGGCGAACAGATGGGACTTGAAACCTACACCACCCTGGATGGCTCCTGGGTGGATGAGGAAGGTGTTCAGCACAATGCATTCGAGGAAAACCTTGCGGCAACCCGCGCGTTGATGTATGTCGATATCGCGGCGCGTCACAAGGAGAGCTTCCTGCACGTCAAAAACATCAAGGCGATTTAAGGCAAAACAATCCCCTCCGATTGATTCTTCTCTCGGAGGGGATTGCCTTAAAACAGGTCGCTGTGTGTTCCGGTGCGGGTGAGTGTCAGAGTAAGGATGTTTTTCTCAACCTTGTAAATGAGCAACCAGTCAGGGGTGATGTGGCATTCACGATAACCAACATAGTTCCCAGTTAAATTGTGATCTTTGTAACGCTCAGGCAAAGACTGTTCAGCACACAGAAGATCAAGTACATCCTGGAGGAGTCGAGGATTATATCCGCGCTTAATGACTAATTTATAGTCTCTTTTGAATTTAGAAGAGTATCGGATATTAAGCATTCAGATCCTCCATCAGTTCCTCAACACTGGAAAAAGTCCGACTCAGATTGCGGCCATGATTGACATCGTCAATGGCAGCCAAAGTTTCCGCATTCGGTGTGTCCAAAGAAATCTCGAAGGGGATGCGCTGTTGGCGGACCATCGTCTTTGCAAAGATATTGAAGGCGGTGGTCATATTCATTCCAAGCTCATTACAAAGATGGTCGAACTGTTTCTTGAGTTGCTCATCCATACGGATGTTGATGTTTGTCTGTGCCATTACAACACCTCATTTCTATCTTTATGAGTATATTATATGCAATTTTATTTATATTGTCAATACAATATAAATAAATTGAAGGGAGAATTGATATGAAAAGAGAACTTATTCAAAATGTAAAAGTGATTCCCTATACGCTTGGAACAGCAATTGACAGGGATGGATTCCTTTCTGCAATTGTGGCAGCTAACATTACAGCCGGAGACTCCGCAGAAATTGAAGTTACTCACTGCGACGAAGAAAGCGGAAGCTATGTTGCTGTTCCAGACAACTTTGTTGTGCTGGGAGAGAAAGATGTATCTGTATCTGGGGCCGCATTGGTTCAGTTTTATCTGGACCTTGTGGGCTGCAAGAGATATATCAAAGTCAATATTACAGGTCCAACCACTGCTGCTTACGCAGTTGCTCTGGGAGATGCAAGAGAAGTGCCGGTCAATGTTATGCCGCCGGCAGCCGCAGAAACCTTTGCATCCAGAGTAGGAGAGGCAGTAGTGGGTAAATCCAAAGTAGGAGAGGAGTAATCAGTATGTCGTATACGCCTACCACCTGGAAAAATAACGACGTCATCACGGCAGAGCGCCTCAATAAGATGGAGCAAGGAATCCAAAATGAGCAGGTTGGTCCACAGGGCCCTGCTGGCCCACAGGGTGAAAAGGGTGAAACAGGCGCCCAGGGCCCAAAAGGCGATACGGGAGAACAGGGCCCTGCCGGCCCGCAGGGTGAAAAGGGTGAAACGGGTGCTCAGGGCCCAAAGGGTGATCCAGGGGAACAAGGCCCCGCCGGCCCGCAGGGTGAAAAGGGCGAAACAGGTGCTCAAGGACCAAAAGGCGATACGGGAGAGCGGGGACCGGCAGGAAAGGACGCGACACTGACGGCAGCAACTACCTCGGCAATAGGTGCGGTTAAGATGGCCGCTGCGGTTGCCGATGCTGCTGGGGACAATGTGACCAAGGCGGAGTTTAATGCCCTGCTTACCTCTCTACGGAATGCTGGTATTTTGTCCACAACCTAAAAATCAGGCGGAAAGAGGTGAGCAGGATGGAAGGGATATTAAGCCCGCAATTAGCATCGAATGCTCTCACAACATTGGAGACAGTCAAGGAAATACTGGGAATACCGGCGGAAGAATCGGATCCACAGGTGGACAATGTGCTGATCCGGCTGATCAACGCCGCTTCCGCTTGGGTGGAAACCATGACCGAGCGGAAGCTTGGCAAGAACGACTACAGGCAAAAGTGCCGTGGCACCAGCTCTCAGGAGCTGGTGCTCAAGCACTATCCAATTGTGTCGGTCCAATCCGTAGCGGAGATTGGCAGCGGGAAGGTGCTGTCACCGGAAAGCTATGATTTTGACGAAAAGGGAGACATCGGGGTGCTCTACAGGGAATCAGGATGGCCCTATCGGGGATATCCGGGTGGATTGTCCGGAGATTTTCTGGCGCCGCAGCGCTATTTGCTGGTGGAGTATACGGCAGGTTATGTCCTGCCAAAGGATGCAACCGCAGATAGTCCCTGCACCCTTCCTGCTGATCTGGAGAGCCTTGTTTGGGAAATGGTGGAACAGGAATACCAACTGCGCATAAATGGCGCACAGGGCCTTGCAGCCTTCTCTATTTCGGATGTTTCCTGGACGTTTGATAAGACACAAAAGGACAGCTGGATTTCAACGATTAACCGTTACAGGAGGATCTGAGTATGCAGGTAAGCGGCGGTGCGCTGGAAGAACTGGAGCGCATCCGAAAGGTGCTGGAATACTTCGATCATGTCAAAATCCATATCGGAATCGGTGGAGAGCCAGGAGCGAATGTTTTTCAAAAAGGTGTGTATGAATCACAGGCGGATCTGTTGACCATTGCCCGTGTACACGAGTATGGGGCGGTCATTAAAGCCGTCCATGCCAAAAATCTTACGATACCAATCCATAAAGATGCTAAAGGGAAAAGAGTAAAAGACTTCCCGGACATCTTTTTTATTAAGAGCAGGAACGGATTTTTGTTCGCATGCATTTATGCCGATAAAAAGGCATCTGTCAAAGAGCGGAAAGTATCGGAAGCTGAACAGGCGGAAGACGGTGGAGAGCAGCAAACCCGCAAAAATAAAAAGAAAAGCAAAAAGGTGTACAAAAAGAAGGATCAGAGGAAGATCAAGTATTTGTTTTTGCTGATTCCCGAGGTGACAATTCCGGAACGAAGCTTTATTCGCGCTTCCTACGATAAAAATAAAGATCACTTTGCTTCCGTGTGTGAAGAGTCCTTACGGATGGCATTGTTGGGGCAGATCAGCGCCAGAGAAGCTGCAGAACGTATTGGAAACGCAGGAGTTAGCATGATCGTAGAATATATCCATTCGGGGACGTTGAAGGCAAAAAGTTCCATAACGTTGAGCGCATCTCCGAGAAAGACGACACCTTTGATTGATTCAGGCCAACTCATCAGTGCTATTACTTACTGGATAGAGGAGAATGCAGAATGAATTTTACAACCTTACCACATCCACAAATCCCAAGGGCGTTGATGCACACGATGTATCAGATTAAATCCGGCGGACAATATGACCAGCAGGCGGGCGGCCAGTGGGCACCCGCCAAAGAAGAACGCATTGCCTTCCAGGGCGTTGTTCTGCCGGTGTCGGATAAAGATTTGCAGAGAACACCGACAGGGACCTACTCCAAGGACAGTGAAAAAATATACACCAACGGTTACGCTCTGACAGTGGGCGGGAGCGTGTATGACCCGCAAAGTGACATGACCTATACGGTCACACAGGAATTGGGCCACAACAGCATCCACCCGATGAAGCGGTACATCGTCGAAGCAAAGGGGAGGGGTGGAGCACGGAGAGCCTAGTTCAAAAAAGAAATATGCTGGTAGCGGCGCTGTCTCAGTATTTGGGGTGTCCGGTTGTCCTGAGCGACCAGACACAACCGGAACCGGAGGCGCCGTTTGTCTATTACTCAATCCTGACCGATCTGCAGCCAACCGGAGAAATGGGAGCTTACAGCTTCGACGGGGTGCAGGAACACAGGCGGGTTAATCCCACCATGACCCTTTCCTTCACGGCAGTCAGTTGGAGCCGCTGGCAAGATGAGAATACATATATCCAGGGCGAGGATGAGGCAATGGAACTGTGCGAACGGATGCAAGGCTTTTTTCTTCATTCGGGAAAAGATGAAATCCATGCGGCAGGGTTTGTTGTGGTAGATCTCAGCGATTCCGGCAACCGGTCCTTTTTGGAGGTTGACCAGATGGCCCGCCAGTATGGATTTGATGTCCAGCTGCGCTATTGCAGGGTAGACAGCAGGACAGTAGGGGAAATTAAAACAGTCGTAATCAAAAAGGAGTGACAGTATGCCAAAAGATGTAGTGGTTGTTGTCCGCCTGGACGATAAACCGAAGGAGGCCCAGGGGCTTGATATTTTGCTTGTCAGCACCGAGGGCGAAAAGGCTGTGAAGGAATACCGGTCGCTGGAAGAGATCAGCACCGACTATTCCGGCAAGATTGTTGAGAAGATGGCGCAGGCCATTTTTGACCAGGGGAAAACCACCCTGGCGGACAGCCTGATCCGCAAAATCAAAATTGTCGGCATGGAGGCGCCGGAGAGTGCATCTGCTATGGTTGAGAGCCTGAAAGCTCTGCAGCAGCAGGACGATGACTGGTATCTCATTATGACCGACAAAAAGGAAGATGAGTATATTAAAGCTTTGGCAGAGTGGGCGGAGGCAACCGAGCCGACAGAAGCGGAGCTTGGTGCGGGTGTGGAAGATCACCGCAAGCTGTATTTTGCACAGACAGCGAACAAGACGCTGGAGGTCACCAACCGCCGCAGTATTATTGTTTATCATCTGGATGAGGAGGAGGCTGCCGCTGCCTGGGTGGGTAATGTCGGCCCGTTTTATCCAGAGTCGGTTACCTGGAAATTTAAACGTCCCCAGGATATTACCCTGCCGGCGTTGACTGAGGCAGAAAAGGAGGCACTGGAAGAAGCGAACGTCAACTTTTTGACAGCTGAATATAAACGGGAATACATGAAAAACGGCGTCTGCGCAGACGGGGAGTGGATCGACAGCCAGATGGGCGCCGACTATATCGCACTTACCATCCGCAACAACCTGTACGACCTGCTGCTTTCCAGCCCCAAAATCCCGTATACCGATCAGGGATTTGTGCAGGTGTCGAGCGCGGTCTTTTCTGCCCTCAATGAGGCTGTGGAGCTGGGCATTATTGCGACGGATCCGGAGAGCAACAGAGGGCAGTATGAGGTGGTTGTGCCAACCAGGGCGGATGCCACAGACGACCAGGCAAGGGCGAGGGAAATGCCGGAAATTACCTGGCAGGCGCAGCTGGAGGGTGCGGTACATCGTGTTAAAGTCAGCGGCGTCCTGAAAGCGACCATGACGGAATAGGAGGGAATGAAGTATGACTCATACTTATGATCCAGATAAGGTATCGGTTATTATCAATGGAACAATCATCACCGGATTTGATGCGTCCGGTGTTTTTACTTATACGCGGTCAAACGATATTGTCACGCCGGAGGTAGGCGTCCAGGGAGACGTGGCGTATGTGGAGAACAGAAACGAAACAGGAACCCTCACACTTACCCTGATGGCTTCCAGTCCGCAGCTGCCCATGCTCCGCCGTCTGGCAGTGCAGCGGCAGCCTCTCAGCGTTGTTGTCAACGACGCGAACCAGTATGACCCGCTCAATATCAGTGCAGAAGATTGCCGGATCACAAAGGTGCCGGATGTTGGCCGCACCAACGCACTGGGGTCTGCCAGCATCACCATTTTTGTCCCGAAGGATAATTTGTAAATCTAAAATAATCAGGAGGAATACAGGATGAACAGACAGGAAACCGTAGAAGTTAATGGCCAGAAATTTACTTTGCAGAGCGTATCGATCACCTGGTATTTTAACATCAATGACCGCTATCTTGCAGGTAAACGAAACAGCGCAGGGTACATGAATGAAATGATTAAGGGCGTTGTTGTCGAGCCCATGGAAGTGAATAAAAAGGGGCTGGAATATTTCGAGGAAAGGGGAGATATTGCGACGGTTGAGCAGTTGATCGCAAGAATCGAAAAATTTCTTAGAAGCCCTGCTCGACAGGAGAACGGCGAATCAGCGGGCGAGAAAGCATAAAGAATTTTGGATCATGGTGTACACCGGTCAGGGGATAAGCTATACAGAGCTTAAAACCATGACCATTGAGGAGTATACTGAGGCGGTCGAAGCAAAAGTGCTTTTTAATAACGATTGGAGGCGGAGGCAATAAGCGACGCAAGATCGATGACGTTTGGACTCGACTTTGGCTTGAAGGATAGCATTGAACAGCTGGGGTCCATTACGGCAGAGCTGCGGAGTGTTGCCGATGAGCTCCGTGGCGTTGAACAGGATGGCCGGAAGGCAGGAGGCGGCATCGCAGATGGAATGGAGGATGCTGCCGGTTCTGCAGAAGGTCTTGGAAAAGAAGTAGATGGGGCTGCCGATAAAATCAAGGGCATCGGTGAAGAAACGGAAAAGGCCAAGACAAAGGTCCTCAGTGCCACCGAAGAGATGGGCGTGCGCTTTCAGGAATCAATGGGGTCCTCTTTGAAATCTGGGGAAAGTTTCTGGAAATCCTTTAAAAGTGGCATTGGATCAAGCTTTGGTTACGCAGGAGAGCAGGCCAAGGCTTTTTTTGATGACAGTGATAAAAAACTGAAAAAATACCAAAAGGCATGGCAGCACCCGATTGATACCATTAAATCGAAGTTGGGAAAGGCCATGCTTGATGCGGCGAAGGATACCAGAAAGGTAGAGGATGCCGCAGAGGATACCGAGAAGAAGCTTGACGATGCCGGAGATGAGGGAGAAAGCGCCGGTAACCAGATCGGGGATGCAATCAAAGGGGCTATTGGAGCCTTCGTTGGATTTGAAGCAATCCAGGCCGGCATTGATATGCTCAAGGAACTTGGCGCCGCTGCGCTGGAGCTGGCCGGCGTTGCTGAGAATGCAGGGAAAAAGTTTGATGCGAACTTTACAGAAGAGGATGCTCAGTGGGCGGAGAATTTTGGCAGCTCCATCCACAGGGCAAAATCAGAAGTGGAGAGCTTCATGGTATCGAACAAGGCCCTGTACGGCGAGATGGGAATCACCGGAGAGGCGGCCACAGAGCTGTCCAAGGCGACAACATCATTGGCGTATGATTTTGGAAATGCTTTCTCAATGGACGATACAGAGGCACTGGGGGTAGTTCAGGATTACATCAGTGGAAACAGTGCGGCCCTGGAAGAGTATGGCATCCACATCGATGATACGATCCTCAAAAACACAGCAATGGCGATGGGTCTTGGAAGCAACATCGAGGAGCTGGACGAAGCGGCACAAGCGCAGGTCCGTATGAATGCCCTGCTGCAGGAAAGTGGGGATATTCAACAGGAAGCGATTAAGGACACGGGCGGCCTTACCAACAGCACAAAGAGCCTGAAAGGTATCTGGAATGAATTTATGGCAGATGCCGGTTCGAAGTTTGCACCGGTGATGGAAAAACTGTTTGGAACCATCCTCGATAATTGGCCGACTATCGAGCCGATGCTCATGGGTTTTGTGGATGTCCTCAGTAATGGATTTTCTCAGGCGGTTCCTGTTTTGCTGGATTTGGGTCAGACACTGATCCCGACGCTGACTAGTGTACTTGGAACCCTGTTCGAAGCTGGAACACCGATCATTTCTGTTTTCGGGGAGCTGGCACAGTCGATTCTTCCGCCATTTGCAGAGATTATCGGGACTATTGGATCATCGCTGTTGCCTCCGCTGACCAGTATCCTGTCGTCGCTCAACGAAAATGTGATTCAGCCTTTGATGCCAGTTCTGCAGTCGATTGCTGAGGCGCTCCTTCCGCCGATTGCGACGCTGCTGGAGACAATTACACCACTCCTTAACCTACTTAAACCACCGTTGGAGTTTATTGGAGAGATGATTTCTGCCATAGCAGATGGCCTTGGAGAGATGATCAATTTCATAGCTGGTGGAATTGGCGATGTGGTTGACTTCTTCGGCGGATTCTTTGGCGGTGCCGATGAAAGCAAAGAAGCGGTGGATGAGCTTGGCAGCTCGATGAAAGAACTTGGTGAAATACCAGACGCAGAAATCTCCATTGGAACAAAAGCGGATGTCAATGGCTCCAAAGAGATTATAGAGCAGCAGGATGCGATGACACTGGGGTCTCAAAAGACGCAGGAAGAGATCGCGGCAGATCAAGAAGAAATCGCAAAGGGTTTAAAGGCATTGTCTGATCAGGCTGATCTGACCTACAGTCATATGGGAGAACAATCAGCTGCGTTGTGGGAGCAAATGCAAGAAGATGCAGCCGTGGGATCCCAGGCAATCATCAGCAGTCTAAGGACAATTAACAGCAGTGCAAATGTAGCGGTATCATTCAATGTTCCTCATAATGCAAAGGGCACTGATAATTTCGAGGGTGGCCTTACCTACATGAATGAGGAAGGTGGTGAATTGGCCTTCCTGCCGTCAGGTACGGCCATCATTCCGGCGGATCGTAGCGAACAGCTTATTGATGGTATTGTAACGAACAATACTAATGATAGCCGTGCTTGGACATTTTCTCCGAATGTGGTGATCCAGGTCACCGGTGATGCAGACATGAGTGTAGTTGAAAAGATAGAAGAAAAGCTCCGGGAGTTGTTCCCGGAGCTATATAAAGAAATGCAGGAAGCTGATTACGCGAACCGTGCGCTTCAGGCGGGTTATGCATAAAAGGGGGATGAACCTTGTACACATTGACGGGACAGAAATGTGGAACAGTCCGCTTTCGGTCAGATGCTGGAATTATTACGAAGGAATCTTTGACAAGGTCGAGCACGATCACGGACAACCCTGTCGAGGGAGGGTCTAATATCAATGACCACGTTTTCCGGAATGCCCAGCAGTTTACGCTGACAGGCGTTGCAGTTTCCCAATCGGCCTACAGCAAACTGGAACAGATGTGGCAGCAGGGGGATATTCTAACCTATATGGGCACTGTGCGTATCGATATGCTGGTGATCCAAAACCTGAGCCAGAACTTTGATGCATCCAACGCTAATGGTTTTGGATTTACAATAACCCTTAAAAAAATCCAGATTGTATCGTCCCAGCAAGCGTCCACATCCTCCATGATGTCTAGCCAGGATGCGGGAAAAGCACAAGAAAGCACGACATCAGGCAGCTCACAGACGGCGGCCACCAGTGCGGATGGACTGAGAACGACCGTAACAGAGACGATATCCTCCAGTGCCTATATGGATTATGTCAACAGCTATGCGTCAAAACCGCAGCCAAGTGCGGGACCATCCAGCCGAACAACCCCTTCCTATAATGGCTTGCAAACATGAAAAAAGCACAGGGAAAAACCTGTGCTTTTTTCATTGCCAATCGATTTTAACAAATATTTTTATATGTGCTGGGCGGTGATTGAATGCAACTGGTCGATTTAGGACAATCGGTAAAATATATCCCAATTGATGTTTCAAAAGTGCCATATACTTTTTCTGTAAAACTGGATGATAAGACATATTCCTTCCTCATTCGATATAACGGGGAAGGTGGATTTTTTACAGCAGACCTCTCAATTGCTTCCACAGGGGAGAGGCTTTGCTATGGGGATCCAATTCGATACGGCCGGCCACTGTTCGGATCGGTGGAAGATGACCGGTATCCTTTGCCGGTTATTATCCCGCTGTGTTTGACCGGAGATGATGTTCATGAGGTCACTTTTGATAATTTAGGCAAACAGGTGAAGCTGTACCTGTATGAGAGGGTGATTTAGCAGTGAGTTTCTGGATGCGCCAGGCCAGTGTGCAGATAGGCGGCGCCGTTTACGATATGGACGACTTTTATTTTGAGTTTGAGGTGCCTTTCGAGGATACTACCACGGTCCAGACGGCGACAGTCAAAATCTACAATCTGGCCAAGGCAACAAGGGCGGCCATAGAGCGAAATCAGCCGATGATCATCAATGCAGGATATGAGGGGGATGTTGGAGCGATCTTTGTCGGGAAGATATCTGCCTGTTCCCACCAGCACAGCGGGACGAACTGGATTACGACCGTGTCTGCAATGTCTGCGATGGAAGAGTGGTTGGGATCTAAGGTCAGTAAGAGCTACGCACAAGGTTCAACCGCACAGGAGGTCGTTTCTGACCTTCTCAACCTGCTGGGAGTGGAAATCGGCGAGTTTTCCCTTAAAGAAAACAAGGTGTATGACCGTGGCAAGGTGTGTTCCGGGAAGGTCAAGGACTGCCTGAAATCAATTGTGGTTGATGACTGCAAAAGCAGGCTGCTAATCCGTAACGATACAATCGTCATCAACGACCCAGACAAGGGGATCAGCAACGGGATTCTGCTCACACCAGAATCTGGGCTGATTATCTCAGGCCAGGAGAAACAGGACACCATCATTGCTACCGGTGTGGACAGCCAAAAATCGGCAGAAGCGAAAGAAGAGGAAGGAAAGACCTTTTCGAGAGATTGCCTGCTCAACTATCATATTGGACCATCTGAGCAGGTAGTCATCCAATCCGAGACGCTCAGTGGGACGTACATCGTCATTAAGGGGAAGCACACCGGTAGCCCGAAAGGAAAATGGCTCACGACGATGGAGCTGAAGCCGGCATAGAAAGGAAGTTGAATCGTGGCAAAGCAATCTAAACAGATGGCCTATGAACAGGCCAAAGAACAGGCAATGAAGGCGGGAATTTGCGTTGCGGACATTGTCAAAGTCATTAAATATGATGAATCAAAAATGATCGTCGATGTGCAGCCACTTACCAAATACCCGGATGAAGACAAGTTCGAGAAGAAACCGCAGGTATTGTCTGTGCCGGTAGCTTTGGTCTATGGAGGCGGATTTGTTATCCGTCCCGTCTATGAGGCCGGCGATTTGGGGCTTGTTGTATATCTGGACCGGGACAGCGATTCCACTATCGCCAAAGGCGGTGAGGCGGATCCCAACACAGAGAGACTGCACTCTGGCGATGATGCTGTATTCTTTGGGGGCCTTCGCATTGGCAGCAAACAGATCACCGGATTGCCGCCCCAAAAGCTTTGTATGGCGACAGATGATGGGAACATCTATATTGCTGTTGGCAAAGACAAGATCAATGTCAAGGGCAATGTGGAGATTGAAGGAAATGTCGATATTACAGGGGATGTTAAAATCACTGGAAAAGTGGAGGTAACACAGACTGTGACAGCCCAGGAAGATGTCATTGGAGCGGGGATCAGTCTCAAGGCACATGTACACAGTGGCGTGCAACCTGGCGGAGGTAATAGCGGTCAACCGGCTTAGGAGGGATTGAAACGGAAAATTACACCTTGAAAATTGACGAGGAGAGCAGGGATCTTGTATTTGACAGCGAGGGAATACTCGAAACAATTCAAGGCGATGACACTACCGTCCAGGCAGTCCGCCTGACCTTGGAGGTCTATAAGGAAGAATTTCCGCTGGATGTGACCCATGGGACCGACTATGACCGGATCATGGGACAGCCGATTTCCAGGCTGCCGAAGGATGAGATTCAGGAAGTGCTACGGGAAGCAGTTTTTCAGGAACCACAGGTATCTCAAATAGATCAGCTGGAGCTAAGTGAGACAGAACGAACCTTGAAAGTTGCATTTGTGGGGACGCTCCAAAGCGGAAAGGTTATCAAAACAGAGGCGGAGGTGAGGTAGCAGATGGATGATAAAGACTGGGGACTGACAGCAAAAGGATTTAAGTGTCCAACCTATGTCGAATTACTGAATGCATACGAATACAAGGCACGAGAACTATTTGGGACAAAGGCAAACCTGACAGTTCGATCGCCGTTGGGAATTTTCCTCCGTATTTTTGCGTGGGTCACTTCTCTGCTATTTCAGCTTATAGAAGATGTTTACAACAGCCGGTTTATTGATACGGCGGTAGGAAATAGCTTATATAATCTGGGACGAACAATAGGACTTAGGTTGTTACCTGCCCAAAAAGCTGCTGGCTATGTACGCTTTACAGGTGAGGTTGGTTACTATATACCAGAAGGTTATTTGGTTTCAACAGTATCTGGGCTTCAATATGCAACAGTTACGTATGGCAGAATAGGAAACGATGGCACCTTGCTGCTTCCTGTGCAGGCGGTAGAAAGTGGAGCTGATTATAATGTCGATGCTGGCACGATAACAACAATAGTTAATCCTTTGGATGGAATCACAGGATGCACGAATTCTGCTGCTGTGGATGGAGGACGGGGAAGAGAGACGGATGAAGAATATAGGGACAGGTATTACAAGAGCGTCGATTTTGCCGGCGGTGTCAATATTGATGCTATTGTAGCGGAGATCAACCAAAATGTTGAAGCGGTATCCTCCGTTATCGGATATGAAAATGATACCGATGTTACGGATGAACTGGGATTACCACCACACAGCTTTGAAGTAGTTGTATATGGAGGATTGGATCAGGATATTGCAAAGGCAATTTACCGACGCAAGGCTGCTGGAATACAGACCCATGGCAGCACCACGATTCCAATCATTAGTATTTCCGGTCAAAGTATAGGAATATCTTTTTCACGTCCTACAGCAGTACCGATTCATATTAAAATTACGAACCTTAAAACAGATCCAGATCACTTTGCAGATGATGGAATACAACAGATTACGGATGCACTGGTAGCTTACATAGGGGATGAAAACAGCGGGGGATTATCTATCGGTGAAGATCTGATTTTTATTTCATTGTATCAGATACCGTTATCGGTGTCCGGTGTTATCGATTTTTCCCTTTCTGCTTCTGTTGATGGAGCAGATTATGGTACAAAGAATATTGAAATTGGAATTCGGGAGAAGGCAGTTTGTAAAGCAGAGTGGATAGAAATTCAACTGGAGGGAGCAGAAGCATGAAGAGCGAACACCTGATAAAAATGCTTGATATGTTGACCTCTGGATACACCCGAAGAGATTTGCAGAGAGCCAAGGAAGAACTACCGCCAATTACCAATACAGGAAAACTTTTTTCCCTGTTTGCTTATCATCTTGATCTCATTAAAGAGCATGTAGAAAGGATTCGGCTATGGGATAATTTGGATAATGCGCAGGGTAAGGTGTTGGATCGATATGGCGCTAACTTTGGTGTGGCTCGGGAGGGAACTTCTGATGCATTTTACAGGCTACTAATTAAAGTTAAAATGATTGCACAACTTTCAGGCGGAGATATTGACACTGTAATTAATGCGGTTGCCAGTCTTTATGAAATTGATCCGACAAAAATACAGTTTGCTGAGATTTTTCCGGCAAAAATCATGGTCACTGTACGCGCGTCTGACTTGGGATCTGAGCAGCTGGAGGCCATCGATATCGTATCTCGCCTGATAAAAAGAATTATCGCTGCCGGCGTAGGTTTTTATACAACGCTCGAAACGATTATCACCTACAAGGATGCAAAGCTGGGAGTAGCGGCTTTTGCACAGGGGATGATTCATGCAAATATTGCAGAGCGTAGCGTTATCGGAGCAGATATTTCAACTGGTGTTTGTGCAGTTCCAGCTCTTTGTAGCTGTATTACTTATGTAGTGGGGGAAAAGGGGGAAGAAATAAGTGGAGTCTAATTATAGATCTTCAGAAGAGATCGCTGCCGCTGAAGATGGGTATGTTATCCGAGAAGATAATGCAGATTATTTTGCATTAGTTCCAGCCTCAGGTCGGGAAGTAATCGCACAAGCCCTAAAATCAGGACAAATGCTAAACGTAAATACGGCTGTGATAGGAGATGGAGAAGGCCATTATGTGTTACCATCTGACGATATTACAGGAGTAATGCGTGAGGTATGGAGAGGCACCTGTGAAATTAAGCCAGATAATGATAATCCGACAATGATGTGTTTTGCGATTCGCGTACCAGTTGATGTCGGAGGCTGGGATGTGCGGGAAATTGCCATTTTGACTGAAGATGATACATTACTGGTATATGCGAATGCGCCTGGTTGGCACAAACTAAATGTTCGAAATGGAACAAGCAATCCAATGGACATTAATATCTTGGTTACGATTGCGGAAGCATCCAGCGTTATTGTGAACATCAACTATGATGGCCAAACAGCTTTCCTCAAGGACATCGAGAACCACAACAACAGCAAGGACAGCCACAACGGCCACTTTACCGACCCGAATCTGCACTTCAACGAAGAACGCCTAACCCGCCTGCGGGCCGGCACCAACTATGAGCTGGATTGCGAAAAGGTAGGTGGCGTGTTTCAGTTATCCGGCTTGCCGGACATCGTTGTGGAGGAGCGGGTGATCGTCATCTTCGAGGCCCCGGAAATCTATGAACCGGGGAACACCTGGACGGTGGACGGGGTGAGCTACACCGTCAAGACCTCTAATGGCAAGCCGCTCAAATCCAACAGCTTTATCAAGGGCGCGGTGCTGACAGCGGTTCTCGACCCTGCCGGAAAGATCCTGCACTTCAGCGCCCTGGGCTCCGGCGGCGGGGGAACGGTGGTCAGCGAAACGGCGCCAGACGATACCGATGTCAACTGGTTCAACCCCAAAAGCCGCCTGATGAGCGTCTACGCCAACGGCCAGTGGCTTGCCATCGCAGGCGTCTACGGCGGCACAGTGGACGAAGAAGATGAAGAAGGAGATGGAGAGTAATGCAACCGACACCGAGAAATAAGCTCTACATGACCCGGGAGGATTTCCCCAGCTACAACGACGAGATCGCCCGCGTCTACCGCCAGCTGCACCCTAAAGAGGAGGACAAGGAGGACGACATGCTTTGCAAGGACGTGACCTTCTGCGTCACAGAAGCCTGCAATTTGGCCTGCACCTACTGCTACGAGTGCCACAAGACCAGCCGCCGGATGAGCTGGGAAACGGCAAAGCGGATTGTGGACGGGCTGTTTGAAGGGGAGTTTGTGGACAATACCGCCCCGGCCATCATCCTGGACTTTATCGGCGGAGAGCCCTTACTTGAAATCGAGCTTATCGACAAAACGGTCGAATATTTTAAGCGCAAGGCATTCCAGTTGCGCCATCCCTGGGCTTACTATTACATGATCTCGATTTCCACCAACGGCGTGCTCTTCGAGGACGAGCGGGTGCAGGAATTTATCAGGAAAAATTACGGCCATCTCTCCATCGGAATCAGCATCGATGGGGATAAGGCGCTGCATGACTCCTGCCGTGTTTTCCACGATGGGTCGGGCAGCTATGATGTAGTTTCCAAGGCAGCAAAACATCTGCTCGAGATGTATCCGATTGCCGGCACCAAGGTCACCCTTGCGCCCGAGAATCTGCCCTATCTCACCGGCGCCATCCGGCACCTGTACAGTCTGGGCTACCACAACATCCCGGCCAACTGCGTGTTTGAGGATGTGTGGAAGGAGCATCACCCGAAGCAGCTGTACGACCAGCTCATCGAGCTGGCAGATTGGATGATCGACAACGAAATCTATAAGGATCTGTACACCAGCCTGTTTGAGGAGCGGTTTGTGCAGAAACCATCGCAGGAGGAGTACGACTGGCAGAAAACCACTGCTTTCTGCGGCGGCAACGGACGGATGGTGGCCTTCGCCCCGGACGGGAAGGTCTACCCGTGCCTGCGGTACATGAAGCACAGCCTGAATAACCAGCCGGAGCGGCCCATCGGGGAGCTGAGCCTGGGGCTTTACACCGACAAGGAACACACCGAGTGGTTCCAACGGCTGCAGGATGTCACAACCTGGTCGAGCGCGGACGGCGAGTGCCGGGACTGCCCGCTATTGCCGCTCTGCCCGACCTGCATCGCCTGGCAGTACGACGCGACCGGCGACCCGAATTGCAAAACCAAGCACCACTGCGGGATGTTCAAGGCGCAGATCGCGGCAAACTACTATTTTTGGACAAAGCTATACAACAAACTGGGACTGGACAAGCAGGCCGAGCGCCTGATCTCAGTCCAGTGGTATGAGAGGGGGATTTAGATGGCGTGCGCTGTACAAACAGGATGTCTATGTTCCGGGTGCGTGGGCGGCTGTACCAGCTGTTCCGGCGGCTGTTCGGGAGACTGCGATGGTGGCTGCTCCAGTTCCTGCCGTGGGTGTTCCGGGGACTGTTCCAGCACCTGCCGGGGATGTTCTGGGTGCTCTGGAAGCTGCAGCGGCAACTGCAACGGCTGTTCCGGTTCCTGCCAGGGAAGCTGCCAGAACTCCTGTTCGGCCAGCTGTACCGGAACCTGTACCAATTCCTGTACCAGCTGTACCGGCACCTGTACCGGCGGCTGCCAGACCAACTGCACCGGCCAGTGCGACAACGCCTGCACCGGCGAGAACCAGGCGGAGCTGATCGCTCATCTGGGGGACAACATCGGCATCGGCAAGATCATCATGGCCAGCGACTACACCGAGATCAAAAACGCAATGGAAAATGAGTACCGCCGCAGGGGGATGGAGCTGCCGCAGCCTTTCCAGAAGCAGCCGATCCCGGGCGAACCGGTGATCCTGTCCATCACCAAAGAGGTTTTAACAGACGTTTACGAATTTGACAAGGCCTCGGAGCATGACTGGCGCGAATTGTTCAGCAAGTGGGAGTTGGCAGCGGCCCCCAAGTGGGCCCCGGTGCTCAACCATATCAAGACCCTGATGACCTCGATGGCCGTCAATGTCAACGCCGTGACCGAAGAATAGGAGGAATGCAACGATGAAAAAAACACAGGTTGATTTTCTGCTCACCGTCTCCCAGCTGTTCCAGAAGTTGGAAAATGGGGAGGACTGCAAAAAGGAGTGCGAGCAGGTCGCCAGGATGAACGACGAGCAGAAGGAGAGCGTCAGCGGCCAGCTGCTCGACCGCCTGCAGGCGCGGGACAGCAAGGAGGTTGACAAGCTCGTTACGGCCGCAAAGCAGGTGGAGTATCTTGACCCCAACTACATCGACGATTTTGCCGCTGTCATCCGCGAGCCGTTTGCACCGTCCACCCTTCAGGAGCGGCAGGAAATTGTCAAGAGAGTGCTTTCCCGCACCGGCTACGGTAAGGTGCTGATGGAGGATATCTTCTGGCAAAGCCTGACCCTGATCGCCATCAACATGCAAAACAATGACCTGCTGGCGCAGTATATCCGCAAGATGGAGCAGCTGCGGGACGGCTTGAACAATGAGGAGGAATAGTGTATGGAAAAGACAGTCATGGACATCCGCAAGGCGCTCATTGAGATGCCGCTCAACTCCATCACCTATCTGGAGATCCCCGAGGAGGACGGCAACCTGCTGGAGATGGACCGCATCAAGCTGATGGCGCTGGACACGCTGTTTAAATCCTACATCCGCGAGTTCGGCCAGCCGGACGAGAGCAACATCACCTGGCAGGAGATCGTGGAGGAGTACACCAAAACCCATGCACGGTACATCAGCGCTATCTACTTCCAGCTGCGCCAGAAGCTCGGCGATGACATCGTCGTGCTGCTCTCTGAGCCCTGCTGGCAGCTGGGGTATGACGCGGTGCAGCGGTCGATCTATCTCTATAAGACCTGCCCAAAGGCAGCGTAGCTGCGGAAAGGGGAGCCCATGCGCAAAATCTA
Source organism: uncultured Oscillospiraceae bacterium (assembly GCA_900547455.1). Classification (GTDB taxonomy): domain Bacteria; phylum Bacillota; class Clostridia; order Oscillospirales; family Ruminococcaceae; genus Negativibacillus; species Negativibacillus faecipullorum. The sequence goes on along the minus strand of URGV01000006.1, from coordinate 39,604 downwards.
TGCAACCGGCGGCTGGCTCCACTATCCACCGCTGGAATTTTACTATATGCAGGGCGAGATCAACGTGGAGCCGGTGCAGTTTGTCCTCCCAAAGGCGCGGGAGGAGGTTGACCTGACCGCCCTGTCCTATCAGATCAAGGCGGTGTCGGAGGATTACGGTACCGAGGCAGTGTGGATTCTCCCGAAGCGCCTGACCGATGAACATATCCTGCTGGACTGGGAAATTACCCGGGAGCTGACCCTGATGCCGGGCCGCGTGATGCTCACGCTCACCGGTACCGACACCAAAAACAACGTTGTCGCCAAGTGGACAGGCAATCCAGCAATTATCCGCAAAGACCCGCAGGGGACACAACCGGTCCCGCCGCCGGATAAGCTGGAACAATTTGAAAAGCAGGTCAATGAGGCGGTGGAGAAGATCACCGATGCCCTGGAAGGAGCAGACAGTGCCCTCACTGAGATGAAGCCCGTCTTGGAAGAAGCCACCGAAACAGCAAAGGAACTGACCGAAGAATCGGAATCCCTGCGGCAGGTGGTCAACGTGCTGGAAAACCAGACAATCCCTGGGTTAAGGGATTATGTAGATCAGGCTCAGAAAAATGTAGCTGGGATGGTCGAGAACGCCAAAGACGCTGCCGCGGCAGCGCAGGAATCGGCATCTAATGCAGAGAGCGCCCGGCAGCTGGCCGAGGAAATCCAGCAGAACATCGCCACTGAGTCCAATATCATCAAGGAACGGTACGAGGGAACACTGGAAGCCGCAAAACAGGCCGCATCCAGCGCGCAGAGCGCAAAGTCCAGCGCGGATACCGCAACAGCGGCTATTAACACCGTCAGCACCTACGCCAAAGACGTCGAGAAGTGGAAGAATGAGACCGCACAGCTGAAAGAATCAGCTGAGACCGCAGCACAAAACGCGGCGGACAGCGCAGCAGCTGCGGCAGAATCAGCCAAAACAGCGGGCGAACAGGCCACCGCCGCCAGCGGTTCTGCAACAGCAGCGGAGGAAGCCAAAACCGCCGCTCAGACGGCAGAAACTAACGCAAAAGCCAGCGAGGCAGCGGCCCAGAAAGCGCAGGCGGCGGCAGAGGAAGCCATCAAGCACTATCCCCGCATCGGTGAGGATAACTGGTGGGAGGTTTATAACCCTACCACAGGAGCGTATGAGCGAACTGACAGCCGAGCACAGCTGGTGCCGCGTGGGGTCTACTCTTCCAGTGAAACCTATCAGCCATTCGATTTAGTCGTGGACGGCGAGGAAGGCAAAGCCACCTATCTTTCTCTGCAGCAGAGCACTGGCACTGCGTTGAGTGATACAGATTACTGGCTGCTGCTGGTTAAAGCGGTTAAGGGAGACAAGGGCGATCAAGGTGAAAAGGGAGAACCAGGGGAAGCTTTTGAGATGACCTTCTTGACGCTCACCCTGCCGGCAGACAGCTGGGCAGCAGACGAATCGACCGAGGAGCTGTACCGGCAAACGGTGACGAAGGAGGAGATCACGGCGCTGGTGGAGGCGGACAAAACTGCCCTTGACCTGTACGCTGACCTTGCGACCAGACGGCTGCTGCGGGAGCAGGATGTGCTGGAAATTTGGCTGGAAAATCAGGACGGTACCGTTATTGCCTACGCGGAGGGAGCACAGCCGCAGGCGGATGTGGCTGTGCAGGTGAGAGTGATGCAGTAGGAGGAAAACAGGATGTGTTTAATTGACGGCAGTACGAAGTTGCTGCTCCATGGGGATGATCTGATAGACAGCAGCCTGCATGGCATACCACTTACCAATCAGGGAGTGGTTGTTTCCTCAGACCAGAGTAAATTTGGCGGGAAAAGTCTGTATTTTAACGGCTCTTCCCGCCTCCTGTTTCCTGCAAGCGCAATTACCTTTGGAAGCGATGATTTTACCATTGACTGGTGGGAATATTGCACAGCTGCCAGCACAGGAGCAAGGTTCTCAAGTTATTATTGTCCGGGAACCAATACAAGCGGCGGCCTCCTGGTTGGGTATCAGGGAACAATGATTTATGCTTCTACCGTCTTTGCAACATGGGACATTACAAATGGGGTACAGATGTTGTCTGTTACGCCAAACGCATGGGTCCACTGGGCGCTGGTTCGCAGCGGCGGTATAGCGAAAACATATCGGAATGGTGTACTTTTTGCTACTACAAATATGAACGGGGTATTATCGGCCGATGTCAATGTCCCTATGGCAGTTGGAGACTACCGGGAAGGGGATCACTCCTACTTTACAGGCTATATTGACGAATTTCGCATTACCCAGAAAGCGGTTTGGACGGCTGATTTTACACCGCCGGACAAACCCTATTTTATTCTGGGAGACGTGCCGGCAGTCGCAGTAGTGCCAAAACTGCTGAAAGCAGGGGAAACCTTAAATGTTTCTTGGGAGCCTGCATCTGGTGAAGGAGTAACCTACACACTGGAGCGTCAGATCAATGGCGGAGAATATGAGGCTGTTTATAGCGGAAGTGAACTTTGCTTTTCAGAGGCAGCACAAGGCAACTGGAAGACGATCCGTTACCGCGTTAAGCCATCCATAGGAGAAACACAGGGCAGTTATCGGGAGTCCAGTGCGGCACGGGTTTATACGTTGAGCAGCTATTCCGGATTTATCATCGGGGGAGGAGTATGATGTGGGAATTATTTATGGGAGGCCGATTGTTTTGAATACAGGAAGCGGCGGGGGATATGTGGTCAGTGAAACGCCCCCGGAGAAAACAAACGTCCTGTGGATTCAGCCTAACGGACTGACACATTTTTGGGATGGCAGCCAGTGGGTGGCGATCGCAGGTGTGTATGCTGAAGAGGAGGTTCAATAATGGCAAGATGCGAATCATACTGCTATCAAAATTGTGCAAATGGTTGTGATAATCAATGCGATGGTGGATGTGGAAGAAACTGTACTGCCTGTGATAATAATTGTGGATCAGGATGTTCCAATACATGCTCTGGTGGTTGTTCTGGTTCATGCTCGGGATCGTGTAGTGGGGGGTGTACTTCCTGCAGAGGTTGTACTGGCAGCTGTTCAGGAAGCTGCAGCAGTTGTGTGGGTTCTTGTACCGGTCAGTGCAACACCGCCTGTACAGCCGAAGCGCAGGCGGAACTGATTGCCAATCTCGGTCAAAATATTGCCGTCGGCCAGTTGGTGCGGGCCAGCGACTACACGCAGCTCAAAGCGGCCATCGACGGCGAGTATACGCGGAGAGGGAAAGCGGCACCAGACGCGCTGTCCCCCATTCCGCAGCCCAAAGGCAGCGTTTTGCTTCGAACGGCACAGCAGGTCCTTGAGGATGTGTATGGCCTGGACAGCCTGCCGGAGCATGACTGGAGAAACGATTTTATTTCCGGAACCGTCATTCCACCATCCAAATGGAGCCCTGTGATTTTATATTTAAAGAACTTGGCTACCGAAATCGTATAGAAGGAGGCAAGATATGGAACAGACAGAATTTCATTATCTCATTACGTTTTCCAAGTTGTTTTTAAAACTGGGGACAGGTCAGGATACAAGCGAAGAGTGTGCTGCTATCAAATCTTTTTCTGAAGATGATCAATTTGATATTGTTCAACAGCTTATGGAGCGGCTCACAGAACATGGTATTCAATTTGCAGAACTGATTGTTTCCAGCATTAAGGCGATAGGGTTACTGGATGAGAACTATGTCGATGATTTTTTCAGAACAATCCAGTTACGCACAGGAACGCCAGAAGAAATTAAGGCTTTTCTGCGAGAGATCATCAGCAAGGAAGATTATCAGGGTGAGACAATGCTGGATATCGCTTATTGGAGGAGTCTGACATTGATGGCGATCAACGTCCGGGACAACGACCTCCTGGAACAGTATATTGTAAGGCTGGAAGCCGAAGCAAGCAAAGCGGAATAACATGTATATTTATTCTTTCTTTGATGCTGTGAGAAAATTTGATTTTTCCTGTGATAAGAATGTAGATTTTTGAGAGACACGCTTTGTTTATCGGAAAGGAGAACCCCTTGTTTTTCTGAAATACGCATAGTAAGGCGATTGTTTCTCGAAATGAATAAGTAAAAAAATGGAGGTATCAATATGCAGTTGCGTAAGATGTGCGCCCCCCCCCCTGACTAATAAAATAGTCTTTTCGCATGAATATGCAGAAAAGGCAGGTTCTTTTGCCCGAGGGAAAGAAGGGGCTAATGGATAATGGCCTGCACAACCTATTGTACGCAAAACTGTTCCCGCACCTGCGCCGAGACCTGCTCCGCAGATTGCAGCAGGCAGTGTACCAGTACCTGTAGAGGTACTTGCCGGGGTTGCTCTGGTTCATGCTCAGGCAGCTGTACAGGTTGCAGTGGATGTACCGGTAGCTGCACAGGAAGTTGCAGCAGTTGTACGGGTTCTTGTACCGGTCAGTGTAACACCGCCTGCACAGCCGAAGCGCAGGCAGAACTGATTGCCAATCTCGGTCAGAATATTGCCGTCGGCCAGCTGGTGCGGGCCAGCGACTACACGCAGCTCAAAGCGGCCATTGACGGTGAATATACGAGGCGCGGGAAAGCGGTGCCAGACGCACTGTCTCCCATTCCGCAGCCCAAAGGCAGCGTTTTGCTTCGAACGGCACAGCAGGCGCTTGAGGATGTGTATGGCCTGGACAACTTGCCGGAGCATGACTGGAGGAACCTTTTTTCTCCCGGACAGGTTATCCCGCCATCCAAGTGGGCACCGGTCATTGCTTATCTTAAAACGTTAGCGACAGAAATTTTATAAAAATTTCCCCGAAACAGCAGAAAAGTTGCACTCTTACGTGCAACTTTTTGCTCAAAACGGGGTAAGGGTGAGGGGGTGAAGCCATTGATTGAACTAGACATCTGGCAGCTGCTGGTGGGTTTTGTGGCGGCGATGGGGATACCCAGCGCAATCATGGGACTGATCGTCAAGCGGCTGGAAAAGCGTCTTGCCAAGCGGGACAGCGACCGCGATGAGCAGGACAAGTCCCAAAAGGACCTGATCGTGCTGCTGGTACAGAGCACCAACGCCTCCATCGCGCTTGGCGAGGCGACGGCGCGGGCGGTGCAGCGCATCCCGGACGCGCACTGCAACGGGGATATGCACGCGGCGTTGGAATATGCCACCAGCGTCAAGCACAAGCAGAAAGATTTTTTGACAAAGCAGGGTGTCGACGCTCTGTTGGATTAAGAAAGGATGTGGAATAGTGACAAAGAACGGAATTGATGTGGCCAGCTGGCAGTCGAATGTGGACTGGCCGAAGGTCAAGGCGGCGGGCATCGACTTTGCGATGATCCGTGTGGGCTGGTGCTACAACAACGGTGCGCTCAAGGAGGACACCCGTTATCGGTCGCATATTAGCGGCGCATTGGCAGCGGGGCTGGATGTGGGCGTCTATCTGTACAGCTACGCCACCACTGCAGAGGCGGCCAGACGGGCGGCCAAAGAGGTTATCGAGGCGGTCAAACCGTACAAGCTCAGCTACCCGATTGCCTTCGACATCGAGTATGAGAGCATCTACACCGGCGGCAGCAAACAGGTTAACACCGATATCTGCAAGGCCTTCCTCGACGAGATCGAGGCGGCAGGTTACTACGCGATGCTCTATTGCTCGAAGGACTTTTTGGACAGCTATCTTTACCCGGCTCAGCTGACCGCCTATGACAAATGGATTGCACAGTATGCCAGCGCCTGCACCTCTAAGCATGCACATGGCATTTGGCAGTACACCGGCAGCGGCAAGGTAGACGGTATCGCGGGCAACGTCGACAGAGATGTTGCCTACAAGGATTATCCGGCCATCATCGCAAACATGAATGGCCAGACCCAGAAGGACAAGTTGCCCTACACCGTGAAATGCGGAACCTTCCCGTCCACAACGGCGGCGGAAACCCTCAAAGGGAAGATCGCTGACAAGGGGTATTTCTGCTTCCTGTCAGGCTCGGCAGGCTCGAGCGTCGTGTGCGTGGGCAAATTCGCGACCGCAGCCGAAGCTCAGAAAACCGCCGACGATCTGAAGAAAAAGGGCTTTGCCGGCACCGTTGAAACCTGGTAAATTACCAAACGTTTGTGAATTTGAAGGGAGGTAGAACCTTATGGAAATCGATATTACACAGATTGTGGTAGCCGTGATCGGCCTGCTGTCGGTGATCGTGACCAGCGTCGTGGTGCCGCTGATCAAGTCGAAGCTCACCAACAGCCAGTGGGAAAGCATCTGCAACTATGCGGTGGCCGGCGTCCAGGCGGCGGAGATCATCTTCAACGCGCAGGGTAAAGGAGCCGAGAAATTTGCCTGGGCCAAGGACTATATCGAGCAGCAGTGCGCTGCTCACGGCATCAAGATCGACGCCGACACCATCCAGATCGCCATCGAGAATGCCTGGAAGGCGCTGGGGCTGGACCAAAAACAAACTGTCAGTGAAGCGGAATAAGCCGCTTTGCAATAAATCAAATTTACATATTTAAGGAGGAAATTTTTTATGGCACTGAACGCATTTTGGGGAAGCAAAAAGGTATTTGTAGTAAACGAGACCGGCTGCCAGCTGGCAAAGGGGATCGTCAAGGAGCTGCGCGAGGCAAACTTCAACGCGGCAGAGGAGGTAAGTTCCTTCGACTACGCGGGCTTTGGGGACAGCAAACCGGCTTACATCCTGGTAGTCGAGGAGGACAGCGAGTGCTCTGTTATCCCGTACAAGGCTGAGGGTTTTGTTGGTGACCGTCTGGGCCACCACATCAAGCGCAGCTTTGATGAGGCAAACACCCGATTTGTATACAAAGAGCATTTCTCGGCTGCCGGCTATGACATCCGCACCAACGGCTCCAAGCAGCTGGACTGGGAGCGTGCGAAGAGATACTCCTGGTATTATGATAACGACAACCAGACCCCGATCCTGAGACTGCAGGCACCAAACACCCACGAGGTAGCTGAGGCAGTCTGCGAGAGCATCAAGGACTATTTCCGCAAATAGTCTGATATGAGAAAAGCCCCTCTCTGGAGTAAAATCCGAGGAGGCAAGCCAATAGCGGTATAAAGATATGAAAAGGAAAAGCCACACGGGAATGTATGAAAAAGCATTTCCGCGTGGCTTATTTTATTTTGTGAGATTTTATGATTGTTTTTGGGAAAATACAAAAGGACGAGAATCAGTCTGGAGGAAAGCAAGTGATTACGGGTGCAATTAAAGTTATAGTAGATTTTTCATGGCATCCAGTACAGCTGGAATTACTTTGCACACCACTTGCGCAAGATTATACAGAGTTTGAATATCTTTTCCTGTCTTGGCGGCATCACTAATAAAATCCTTAAGCCACTGGATCGGGGATTTGCTTTTATCCATATTTTGGCCCAGTTGTTGCAATTTAGAATCTTTCTCTTGGTGGAGGAGATTGATGATTTTTGTAATAATTTCCTCTGTTAGAAGATTCTGATTTTCTAGTAAAGCAGAAACAAATGCCCGTGCTTCATCAACACTCCAGCCGTTTTGAGTATGGTTTGTAATATTTATCTGATAAATAGTGTTAGCGACCATTCCTCCAAGGTCACTTTGGTGATCCTGTTTTAAGACTGCCTGAACCTCTTGAGGATTAAAAGCACTGTCAAGAATTTGGTCGATGTTATATACATGAAATTCACCGTCTTCCAGAGAGGGCAGTTCTGTCCAACCTTTCTTTTTGGCTTCCAGCAGAGGACCAAGTGGAAAATGAGCTGTTTGAGTGCCTTCGTGCATTACGATGCAGTCGGTTGCTTCAAGAGCCAGACGATTGTTAATCTCTTGGATTGCCTGATAAATATCTTTCAGCATATCATAGCAATTCTGTGCAGAAGAATCCGGCTGCATATAAAGCTGGATGTGTAATTTTGCGCGCTGGAAATCCCCAGTGATTACTGCCCAGCGGGTTCTTTCCTGTATACAAAGCCCACTACGCCAAACATGTTTTGGTGTAATATTGGTTTCCAAATACCAAATCATCAGCTGATGCACGACGCAGTCCGGCAGATAGGTATACTGCAATTCATATTCCAATCGTTGTTTGCAATTTTCTGGAAGAGTCAGATCGGGCATTTTTTCAGAACAGAGTGCGGGAATAAAAAGTTCCTGCTCATTGATGGAATAAGCAAGGCGGAATTTCTCCATTACTGCAAAAATCGCATTACATTCCGCTTGCGTATACGTTATTTCTGGACGTGTACCGTAGCCGGAACAGGTTAAACTGCGTTCAATATATTTTCGTTTAACAATTCCTTTGGAATTTGGCTCTGCTTCATCCAGTAAAATACGATAGACCGCATTGGTAAGCCATTCAGGGCGCAAGATTTGATAAGGCCGACCATTGTCATCGGAATAGCTGAAACAAACCCCCATATCGTTAAACCATTCCAACAACCATTGAGCAATTTGTTCATCTTCTAATCCATTTTCGTAGCAAGTTTTAAGGTAATCGGAACCGGTTATGTAAGGCTTTTCTTGCCTACAAAGTGTCTGCTCAATATGCAACCAATTTTCTGGAAGTTCCATGGAATAGCTGTCCATCTTCCGAGAGTATTCTTCGATAGGTAACAGGAGACGTTGATAAAATTCCTGCCGAGAAGAACATTTAGCTGAAAAAATAATGGTTTGTAATAAATTTGGGAACTCTTCGTATAATAGTTCATTGTTTACACCGCAACTGGTTGTATTATCCCAGCAGTTGACGGCAATGAGAACTGGTGCACCAGGAGAAAAGGCTTCAATGTTTTTTAACCAATGACGAGCTTGAACAGTGAGATTTCCGGTGCGAGTGCTGACTACAATCACATAGAGTGCCCGTTGAGTCAGAAAGCAGCGGTGTATTGATGGCATGATTTCCTGACCGCCGAAATCCCAAAAATTGATAGTTAAATCGTTATTTTGGGTCTGAAAAGATGTGATTTCCACACCTGGAGTCATTTCTGTATAATATTCTCCTGATTGACAATCGTTTTGAATCCGGTGGATTATGTGTGTCTTTCCCGCACCGCCGTCACCAAGAAAAATGACCTTGGTTTTATGAATCGGGATTTTGGGGTTATCAAAATATGCTTGAATCAACTTTCTTGGTTGTTTAAATATCCTGATAGGCTGGGTTGAAAGTGTGGCTTTATATAGATTAACCCCTTTTTTGTTTGAAGGATCAATGAAAAAGCAGAAGGGAAGACGTAAATCTAGAATCTCCGGAGGGAGAAAACGCAGATTAAGTCCAGATAAATTCAACGACCTGAGTTGTTTAAATGAACCAATCCAAGAAGGGAGTTTGTCAATTTTAGTGTAACTAATATCTAAGCAATATAAGTTGAACAAATCACTTAGGAAGCTAGGCAGAAAGGATAAAGGATTATGGCTAATATATAATTCTTTTAGGTTTAATAGGTTTCCTAATTGGTTAGGCAAGGAGGAAAAATTGTTTTCTCTGATATTTAGCGACTGTAGGTTTGAAAGGTTGCCTAGGGAGTCGGGTAGAGAGGACAATTCGTTTCCCTTGATATTTAATATTTGTAGATTGAACAGGTTACCTAGAGAGTGGGGCAGAGAAGATAAAGAGTTATAACCAATATATAATTCTTTTAAGCTTGACAGGTTACCTAGGGAATGAGGCAGAAAGGATAATTTGTTCTGAGTGATATACAGTGCTTGTAAATTTAACAGGTTACCTAGAGAGTCAGGTAAAGAAGACAATTGGTTCTGGGTGATATACAGTGTTTGAAGATTTGATAAGTTGCCCAAGGAATCAGGCAAAGAAGACAATTTGTTGCGGGCAATATACAGTGCTTGGAGGTTTGAGAGGTTGCCTAGGGAGTCAGGTAAGTATGACAAGTAGTTGAATTGAAGACATAATTCTTTCAAATTTGTTAAGCGATCTATGTTAGTAGGAAGATGTTCTATTCCCTGTTCTGTTAAATCAAGCTCGGAAATTTCATATAATTCCTGTTGTATTTCTGAGGTGAGTAATTCACCTTTATCGAGCTGTTCCAACAAATGAAGAAGCGCTAAGGCTTCTGGTCCTTCGACTTTTTTTCCCATATAGAGATACCATCCTTCAAAATTTGTTTTTCTTTTAATTTATCAAAAGACGCAGGAAAAGTAAAGAGAATATGTAAAGATATTTTGGCAGAATTAATTTGTGTGGATAGTCCTGATCCCAACCAAGCGATCCATCCAGATGATAGTCTAGATGGTAGAGATTTACTACTCCGCAGAGTAGTGGTGAGTGGATTTTGGAAAAACTTGATACTGCAGGAAATAGAGACTATGATATTTCTGACGACACTTTGACGACAAAAACACGCGATGAAGGTGTCCAGAAACATGAAAAGGTTTCATTAAAAATCAAAAAAACTGCATAAAAAGGCACTTAGATATTCTCAAACTGATTGATTGAACAAGAGTAGATACAGCAGATCGATGACTTTGACTCCTGCATCCCGTGGGTTCGAATCCCGCCAGCCCAGCCACCAGGCTGAGCCTGGACGCAATTTCGCGTTCAGGCTCAGTTTTTATTTTGGCTTGTTCCCCGCGTTTCCGGCAGGTGCCTTTTTGCTGAATTGCAGGGATTCGAATGAGCCGGCCTAAAAAGCATTGTTAGGCGAGGGGTAACGGAGTGAATCCTGTGAACCCAGCTGAAAGGAATCCCCAACAAACCGTTTTATCATGCGGATTGTTGGGGATTTTATTTTTTTAAGCAACGATAGAAATTTCTTTTGACGACAGGCTGACGAGACATGTATCAAAACATCAGCTGCAGGCAGGTCGTCGCGCCGAGCTTCAGCATTGTTCAGGTGAATATGTATTATGAGGCCCCTTCACTGGGGCAACCAGGGACCGCTCTCCGTGTTGGCGCACGGAAGGCGGTCTTTTTTATTTTAGTTGTATAGGCGAAGAGATCCGCCTGAGCAGCGCGGCGGGAGTCGTAGCGCCGCAGATGAACCAGTTTCCATTTGAAGCAGCTGAAGAAGTTTGTTGTAAGGATTCCCCTTGTTGCTTTTTCGCGCCTCTACAGCCAAAAGGGAAAGCGCTGTGGCGCACATCCTGAAAAATACGGGAAGATTTATATGCCCTTGACGGATTGTTGCAGTACGATTGGAGAGACGGATTTGTGTCCAGCACGGCAGTTCTGTCGTCCAAGTGGGTCCCGGCCATTGCCATCGCCTGGGGCTTTTACCTGACCGGGCGCTGGAAGCGCAAGGCTGTGGTGCCGCAGAAAAAGCAGGAGTAGAAAAAAAGTCCGCCTCACTGGGGCGGACTTTTTTACGGGAACAATGGAACGCGTCACTGCTGTGACAAACGACCAAAAACAGCCTTTTCTCTTGCAGAAAAGGCAAAAATCTGGTACAATAGAAGCAAAAAAAGGCGGATTTTTGCCAAAAGACTGAAAAGTGCGGAGGGGATAGCATGAAAACTCTGGCCCAGTTGATCCACGACGATATGAAGCTGGCTTTCGGTGTAACCGAACCGGGCGCCATCGCCTATGCGAGCGCCAGGGCGCGCGCGCTGGCGGGGGGCGAGGCCCGGCAGGTCACGCTCGATTTAAACTCCGGCATTTATAAAAACGCGTTTACCTGCGGCATCCCCAACTCCCCCGAGTTGGGCAACGCGTACGCTGCGGCGCTGGGCGCCGTCGGCGGCGATCCGGAGCTGAAGCTCGAGGCGCTCGAGCCCATCACGCAAAAGGACAACGAGCGCGCCCGCGAGCTGGTGACGCAGGGGAAGGTGACGGTCAACCTCGACCGCATCACCCCCACCATTTACATCCGCGCGAAGGTGCGCACCGACAAGGGCGAGGGCGAGGTGACCATCGAGGGCAGCCACACCAACATCACCTGCATGCGCGTAAACGGCGAAACGGTGTTTGAGGCGCCGGCGCAGCAGGCGTCGGCCGACCCGTGCGAGCAGATTAAGCAGTACACGCTTAAGGAGCTTGTGGAGTATGCGCGCACCGTGCCGCTTGAGGAAATCGCCTTTTTGGACGAGGCCTTTGAAACCGACCTTGCGCTGTTTGAGGAGGGGCTTGCGGAGCACCGCGTGCCCATGACGAGCACGCTCATTGCGCAAAACGGCGGGCAGGTGTGGACAAAGGACGCGCGCAGCGCGGCGATTGCCGTGTCGGTGGGCGCCATCGAGGCGCGCGTCGCGGGCGTGCCGCGGGCGGCCATGAGCATTACGGGCAGCGGCAGCCACGGCATTTTGTCCATGATGCCGCTGTATGCGCTGTGCCGTGTCGAGCGGCGCAGCCGTGAGGAGCTTTTGCGCGCGGTGTGCCTGTCGTGCCTTGTCACCATTTACATCAAGGAATATTCCGGCCGGCTTTCGGCGCTGTGCGGCTGCACGATGGCGGGCGGCACGGGCACGGCGTGCGGCATTGTCATGCTGCGCGGCGGCGGCGAGAAGGAGTATTTTGCCGCCATCTGCAACATGGCCGCGTCGCTGACCGGCATGATCTGCCACGGCGGCAACCCCGGCTGTGCGCTCAAGGCGCTTTTGGGCATCGGCATGGCCTTTGACGCGGCGCTTTTAGCCATGGCGGGCACGTCGGTCGACTGCTGTCACAGCATTATGGGCTCAACGCCCGAAAAGACCATGCAGAACATGGGCTATGTGGCAAGCCCGGGCATGATTGAAACCGAGGGCCACATTCTGGAAATTATGCGCAGCAGAAAATAACATATCCTGCAAAAAAACCGCCCCCTTTGCGGGGCTGCTTTTGCTTTAGTACCAGTATTTTTTGTCAAACGCCTTCAGTTGGATGTATGATGAGAAAAAAATAATAGGAGGCGTTTTGCATGAAGTATGGCTATGCCCGCGTCAGCACGGTCCACCAGCGCAAGGACGGGAACAGCCTGGAGGTTCAGAGGCTCCGGCTGCAGCAGAGGGCTGCGATTGGTTTTCGGGTGCCCGTATGGTCAAGGGTGCATTACTTTGCTTGATAATCTGTTCGAGTGCAAAATGGACACGATAGGAGAGAAACAATCTGTGCGAGAATGCTTGGCTCTTTTTAGCAGAAAGCGTGTTCGCAGATTGCCGGTGGGCTTAGTTTGCCAGCTTAGCCTGCATAGATGAGGCGGACAATGCCATTGGCATTTTCGGTGTAGGTGAGGTGGAGGCGTTTTTCCACCATCCCATCCGGAAAAAGGGGAATCCCGCCGCCCAGAATGGTCGGAATAATGGAGATGTCGTAGCGGTCGATGAGGTTTTCCCGGATCAGCGGCTGTACCACCGCCGCCCCGCCGCAGATCCAGATGTTTTTCCCGGGCTTTTGTTTTCGTTCTTCCACCAGCTTAGTGACCGGTTGGCAGGTGAAGTGAATCTGTCCGGAAGAGGGAAGCTCCCGGTGGGTCAGAACGTAGCAGTCGAGTCCCTCATAGACCCACTGGCCGGGGGAAAGCTCGGTCACAATTTGGTGGTAGGTGTTCCAGCCCATGATGACCGTGTCGATCTCCTGAAGGAAGCTCGAATAGCTGTCCGGCTCCTGGCTCTCCGGGTTCTGCCCGGTCAGCCAGTTCACCTTGCCCTGTTTGTCGGCGATGTATCCGTCCAGGCTCATGGCGATGTATAAGATGACTTCTCTCATTTTTTAACGCCTCCTTTTTGTGATTCTATTCCCATTATAGCATGTGGGGAGAGGGGCGTAAATATCCTGACCGAATCGAACAAGAGCCCCAGCTAACTTAGCCGGGGCTCTTGGGGTTTACAGCGTATTGTGAACGATCTTGCCGTCGATGATGGTCATGCGGCAGGCAGACAAGCTGCTGAACGGGTGGCCGTCAAAGATGGCGATGTCGGCGTCTTTGCCCGGCTCCAGCGAGCCGATGCGGTCCTCCAGCTGCAAGGTGCGCGCAGGCTGGATGGTGACTCCCTCAAAGGCTGCCTTCTCAGAGAGGCCGCGGCGCAGCAGCAGGCCGATGGTGGCAGGCAGATAGGCGGTGCGGGAGCCGTCGTCGGCGGTGAGGGCGATGTCGATGCCGGCCTGGGCCAGTTTGCCCGGATTCTCCATCGTCATGTTCCACAGCTCCTGCTTTTCCGGTCCCCACAGATAGGGGCCGACGGTGGCGCGGACATGGTGGCGCTTCAAAGCGTCGGCGATCATGTAGCCCTCGGTGCAGTGCTCGATGGTGTAGTCCAGATGGTACTCCTCAGCAATCTTGACCGCAGTCATGATGTCGTCCGAGCGGTGGGCGTGGATGCGGCAGCGCATCTCGCCGCGGACGACCGGAACCAGCGCCTCAAGCTGGAAGTTGGGTTCCGGCGCCTTGGACGGGTCGGCCTCGGCGGCCTTGAGTTTGTCGGAGTAGTTTTTGGCCTTATAGAGCGTCTCGCGCATCAGGGCGGCCAGGCCCATGCGGGTCATCGGGTACTTTTTGTCGGTGCCGTAGCAGCGCTTTGGATTTTCGCCCATCGCAAACTTCATCTGCTCGGTGCCGGGCAGGATCATCTCCTCGGCGGTGTGTACGTCGCGCAGCTTGATGACGATGCCGGTGCCGCCGACCACGTTGGCCGAGCCGGGCAGCACGCAGACGGTGGAAAAGCCCGCTTCGCGCACCTTGTCGATGGCGTAATCGTGCGGATTGATGGCGTCGGCAGCGCGCACCTGCGGAGTGACCGGGCTGCTCATCTCGTTGCCGTCCAGCGGGATGGAGGGGTTGGTGCGCGGCTCGTTAAAGTTGGAAATGTGGGTGTGGCAGTCGATCAGGCCTGGCATGACCCAGCAGCCGGCGGCGTCGATTACCTGCGCGTCGTGCGGGATTTCGATCTTTTCTCCCACCGCTTTGATTTTGCCGTCCTCAATTAAAACGGTGCCCTTTTCGTAGGTTTTATCTGTAACGGTGACGACCTTGCCGTTTGTGATTGCGATCATCTTTTACAACACTCCTTCCATTACAGGGTATTTTTGTAAATTTCGCCGTCGATCATAACCAGGCGGCACAGGCTCATGCTGTCAAACAGGTTGCCGTCAAAGATGGCGATGTCGGCGTCCTTGCCCGGCTCCAGCGAGCCAATGCGGTCCTCCATCTGCAAAATCTTCGCCGGATTGATGGTGACCCCGCGCAGCGCGTCCTCAAAGGAGAGGCCGTGGCGGATCAGCATGCCGATGGTCATCGGCAGCACCGCGGTCTGGGAGCCGGTGTCGGCGGTGAGGGCGACGGTCATGTTCGGCTCCTTGGCCAGGATGCCGGGAGTGTCAAGCGAGCGGCCGTGAATCTCCATCTTGCTGGGAGCGGTCAGGTGCGGGCCGATGACGCAGCGGACCTGCTTTTCGTTGAGCACGTCGGCAATCTTGTAGCCCTCGGTGCAGTGCTCGATGACATAGTCGAGGCCAAATTCCTCGGCGATGCTGATGGCGGTGAGGATGTCGTCCGAGCGGTGGGCGTGCATCCGGCAGCGCATCTGGCCGCGGACAACAGGGACCAGCGCGTTGAGCTGGAAGTTTGGTTCCGGCGCCTTGGACGGGTCGGTCTCGGCGGCCTTGAGCTTATCGGAATAATTTTTGGCGTTAAAGAGCGTTTCACGCAGGATGCCGGCCAGGCCCATGCGGGTGGCAGGGGTCTGCTTGCGGGCACCGTAGTTGCGCTTGGGGTTTTCGCCGAAGGCAAACTTCATCTGTTCGCTGCCGGGAATGGCCATCTCGCGGGCGGTGTGGCCGCGCAGCTTGATGGAGACGCCGGTGCCGCCGATGACGTTGCCCGAGCCGGGGGTGGAGTAGACGGTGGTAAAGCCGGCCTCCCGCACCTTGTCGATGGCGTAGTCGTCCGGGTAGACAGCGTCCAGCGCGCGGATGTGCGGCTGGATGGGGCCGGTCATCTCGTTGCCGTCCGAAAGGCCGGGCATCGAGTTCGGCTCACTGAAGTTGCAGATATGGGTATGGCAGTCGATCAGTCCCGGGGTGACCCAGCAGTCGGCAGCGTCGATGATTTCGGCGTCGGAGGGGACCTGCACGTCCGGCCCTACCGCTTTGATCTTGCCGTTTTCGATCAGGACGGTGGCTTTGTCATAGGTCTGCCCGGTGACGGTAAAGACTTTACCGTTGATAATCGCTTTCATGATAGCATGGATTCCTCCTTTAAATAAAAAAGTAGATGCTTTTATCAAAAAAAGAGTACGGACCTATCATAACACACCCGAAAAGTCCTGTAAATCATTACAGATAAATTTCACAAAATATTGAAAAAACCTGTCTAATTTGTATAAAAACGACGCTCCTTTTTTGCCTGTCCAGGAATAGAGGAGGTGGAAAAAGCATAGCTTGATAAAAAAGCACCTGAAAAATGGAGGGGAAAAGATGAGGACGGCAAAACGAACCGGCTACCAGCGGCCGGCAAAGCATAAACAGGGGGAAAAGCAGGACGACCGCTTTTTGGCGATGGTCTGTTTTCAGATGGCGCTGTGCATCCTTGCGGCGGCGGTGTTTTTTGCCGCCTGTCGTGGGGAGCAGGGGGAGAGCAGCTCCGCTGTGTATAAGATGGCGCAGCTGCTGTGCGGGCAGCAATCGGAGCGGCTGGTCGACTGGGAGAGCCTGCGCGGTCAGGACTGGCTGCAAAAGATCAAGGATTTCTGGCAGGGGGGCGCGGCCGAGCTGCTTGAGCGGCTGCAGAAGCTGATCTCCAGCCAGCTGGTTCCTCCGGAGGAGCTGCCGCCAGAGACGATCGGTGAGAGCGGAGCAGGCGGCCCGCTGCCAGCGTACAGCTTGTCCGCGTATGGACTGCCTGCGGCGGAGGGAACGACCCTTGCGCCCTACTTTTTGACGGCGTCGATGTGGTCGCCGGTCAGCGGGCTGGTCACCTCACGGTTTGGTTGGCGCAGCCATCCGGTCAGCGGCCAGAATGACTTCCACACCGGGGTGGACATCGCGGCGGCGCAGGGGACGCCTGTCCTGGCGGCGCTGCCGGGGGTGGTGGAGCAGACCGGCTACTCGGAAAGCTACGGCAACTTTGTGGTGCTGCGCCACTCGGACAACCTGCGCACCACCTACAACCACTGCAGTGAGATTCTGGCCAAGGAAGGGGAGCAGCTTGCGCGCGGCGACCGGATTGCCCTGGTGGGCAGCACCGGCATCTCCACCGGGCCGCATCTGCACTTTGAGGTGGAGGTCAAGGGCCTTAAGGCCGACCCGCTGCAGGCGCTGGAGGTAACCGAATATGAAGCAGCCCGGTAAGGCGGAGCGAAGCAGGAGCTGGCAGGTGCCGGTCGAGACGGGGTTCGGGTTCTTTTTGTCGCTGAGCATTTTTCTGCTGATGGACCAGACGGGGATCGGGGTGCTGTGCGTCTCCGCGGCGCTGCTGCACGAGCTGGGGCACCTGATCGCGATGGCTCTGTTTCGTGTCAAGCTCGTGCGGGTGCGGCTGCAGACGCTGGAGATCGGCATCGAACGCCAGGAGGCAAGGTCGCTGATGAGCGAACTATGCATCGACCTTGCCGGGCCGGCGGTCAACCTGCTGCTGGCGGCGGTGTGCTACCGCTGGGGGAGCATGGGGTTCTCCGCAATCAACTGCGCGCTGGGCCTGTTTGAGCTGTGCCCGCTGCCGATGCTGGACGGCGGGCAGGCACTGTCCGCGCTGTGCCAGCGGCTGTTTACGCTGGAGCGGGCGGGGAAAATCTGCTTGGCGGTGAGTATCTGCACATTGCTGCTGATTCTGGCAGGTGGGGTTCTGCTGGTCGTTTTGGACCGGAACTTCAGCTTGCTTGTGCTGCTAGCCGCGCTGGCTCTGGCGCTGTGCCCGGCAAAAAAGAGAAAATAAAAAAGCGGGGAAAGAAGATGAACCCTTTCTCCGCTTTTTGTTCTGTCATTATACTTTCTTCACTGTCAAAACCTTGAGCACATCGGTTGCGCCCTGGATGTCCTTGACGCGGTCGTTGATTTCATTGACGCTCTGGAATTTTTCCAGTGTGGTGCGCTGGCCCTCAAACAGCTGGCGCATATCCTGCTTGATGTCGTTCTCCTGAACGTTTTCCACCTTTTTCAGCCGCTTCTCCAGCGAATCTACCGTCTGGGAAAGGTTCTTGATGTCCTCCCGTCCGGCCTTTACCTCGGCTTTGATCTCGCGCACCTCGTCGCGGATGCCCCGCACCTCTTCTTTAATCGACTTGATTTCGTACTTGATCGGCCCAAGCTCGTTGGTCAGTTTCACATCCAAAAGCTGGCTGATCGCATCCATCAGTTCTCTGTCAATCATGGTTTTTATTCACCGCCTTTTGCTCCATTATACCCCATTTCCGACTTGTTTGCAACTAAAAAAACGAGCCGGCGGATATTTTTTACAAAAATCGTTCTATTTTCTGTCCGCCTCCAGCAGGTCGATGATCCGCCAGAGCGCAAGCAGCACAAGCCCCGCAAAGATAGCGCCCAGCATGACAAGCGTCTCGGTGTAGTTAAAATCGAACAGAATGCTGCCCAGCACCGCCTGCACAAACAGGACGGCGGCGAGAACAAAAAAGAGCAGCACAAAGACGAGGATGATTTTGGAGAGGTGTTTTTTCATGGACGGGCCTCCTTTCTATTCGGAGCGGATGGGCCGACGGGTGGTTTTACAAAGATGCAGGAATTGATTTTCTCGGAAAACCCCTCCTCCACAAAGCCGCATTTTTGCAGCAGAGCGATGCTGGGGACATTCTCCTTCTCTACCAGTGCGACGATGTCGGTTTGAGGATAGGCATTTTGGATGGCGGGGAGCAGGGCACGCAGCATCTCAAAGGCATACCCCTGCCGCCAGTGGCGGTAGGAGATGGTGTAGCCCAACGTGATGCAGGGATCAGCTTCGTTGTAAAAGTAAGACAGGTCCCCGATGATCTGTCCGTCTGCGGCGCCGGTGGCCCTGCAAATGGCGTAGTGCTGTTCCGGCTCTTTGGAGAGAAAGGCCGACTGCGCATAGCGCTCTATCCACTCCCGCAGATATTCTTTTGAGGTGTTCTCCCAGTGCTGGTAGCGGGCACAGCCCTCGTTGTTGCGGTAATCATAAAGGGCATCCAAATCTGTCGGAGACAGATTGCGCAGCAGCAGGCGGGCGGTTTGTAAAAAGATCATCAGAATTCCTCCTTTTAGTCGATAGATTGCCGGTTAATTGTATTCTACAAAATTTTGCCCCATTTGGCAAGATTTCTTAGGAAGGCTGCGCGGGCGGTGGGCGTTGATTTTTCTCCCAAAATCATGTAAACTAGAAAAACAAGAAGGATGCCGATTTCGATTTTGGAGGAAGATAGATGAAGAGAGAAAAGCTTGAGCAGATTTTGCTTCAGGTGCAGAAGCCCGCGCAGTACATCGGCGGGGAACTCAACAGCGTGATGAAGGACAAGACCAGGGTGGACTGCCGCCTGGCCTTCTGCTTTCCGGATAAATATGAGGTGGGCATGTCCCACCTGGGCATGAAGATTCTGTACTCGCTCTACAACCAGCGGGAAAACTGGTGGTGCGAGCGGGTCTTTGCGCCCGACGCCGACATGGAGGCGCTGCTGCGAAAAGAGGGCGAGCCGCTCTACGCGCTCGAGAGCCTCGACCCCATCAAGGACTTTGATTTTATCCTGTTCACCCTACAGTACGAGATGAGCTACACCGGCGTGCTCAACATGCTGGACCTGGCCGGGGTGCCAGTGCTGGCAAAGGAGCGCACCGGCCTGTGGCCGATTGTGGCCGCGGGCGGCCCCTGCGCATGCAACCCGGAGCCGCTGGCCGATTTTGTCGACCTGTTTATCCTCGGTGAGGGCGAGGAGGTCAACCTCGAGATCACCGACCTGTACATGCAGGCCAAGAAGGAGGGCTGGGACAAGCAGCACTACTTAAAGGAAGCCGCGAAGATCGGCGGCGTCTATGTGCCGAGCCTGTACGACGTCAGCTATAATGCCGACGGCACCATTCATGCCGTCACCCCCAACTGCCCGGAGGCGCCCGCCAAGGTCACGAAAAGAATCATCGCGGACCTGGATAAGGTGTTCTTCCCGGAGAAGTTTGTGGTGCCGTTTATCAACATCGTCCACGACCGCTCGATGTTGGAACTGCAGCGCGGCTGCCTGCGCGGCTGCCGCTTCTGCCAGGCGGGATTTATCTACCGCCCGCTGCGCGAAAAGCACTACGATACCTTAAACCATGACGCCCACTGCCTGTGCGACACCAGCGGCTATGAGGAGCTGTCGCTGACCTCGCTGTCCACCAGCGACTATCTGGAGATCGAGCCGCTGCTGGACGACCTGCTGGCCTGGACTCCACAGCAGCGGGTGAGCCTGTCGCTGCCAAGCCTTCGGGTGGATAACTTCTCGAAGGAATTGATGGAGAAGGTCTCCCGCATCAAAAAGAGCGGCCTTACCTTCGCCGCCGAGGCCGGCACCCAGCGCCTGCGGGACGTCATCAACAAAAACGTCACCGAGGAGGAGGTGCTCTCCACCTGCAAGACCGCCTTTGAGGGCGGCTACACCTCGGTCAAGCTCTACTTTATGATGGGCCTGCCGACCGAGACGATGGAGGACATCGAGGGCATCGCCAACCTTGCACAGAAGGTGGTCGACCTCTACTACAGCCTGCCCACCCGCCCGAAGGGCCGGTCGGTCAGCGTCTCCATCTCCTGCGCCTGCTTTGTGCCAAAGCCGTTTACCCCCTTCCAGTTTGAGGGGCAGGACACGATGGAGCTGCTGCGCGAAAAGCAGAAGCATCTGCTGGCCAGCGTCAAGTCCAAAAAGATCAGCGTCAGCTACCACGACACCGACGTCAGCTTCATCGAGGCGATTTTAGCTAAGGGCGACCGCAGAATGGGTACGGTTATCCTCTCGGCCTGGAAGAAGGGCAGCAAGCTGGACGGCTGGTACGAGTACTTCGACCCGCAGCGCTGGTACGATGCGATGGCTGAGTGCGGACTGGACCCGGCCTTCTACGCCAATCGCCACCGCGACTACGACGAAGTGATGCCGTGGGATCATCTAGATTTCTGCGTCAGCAAGGAGTTTTTGATCCGGGAAAATAAGATTGCCCGCCAGAGCGCAACCACCCCACAGTGCCGCGAGCGCTGCTCGGCCTGCGGCGCCAACTGCCTGACCGGCGGCGGAAGATGTCCGGCCAATGTCGATACCATCACCTCCGACCGGCCGCTTGCGCCCATCGAAAAGCAGGCACCACAGCTGCAAGCAGCTGAACTGCTCGAGCAGCCGCAGAAGATGCGCCTGTTCTTCACAAAGCTGGACCGCGCCAAATATATCTCCCATCTGGACATGAACCGCTGCATGAGCCGCGCGATGCGCCGCGCCAATCTGCCGGTGTGGTATACCGGCGGCTTTAACCCGCACATGTACCTGACCTTCCCGCTGCCGCTTTCGCTCGGGTGCGAGAGCAGCTATGAGTGCGTCGACCTCAAGATGGTGCAGGCAGTCGACCCGCAGGAGGTCGTCGACCGGCTCAATCCCTGCCTGCCGCCGGACATCCAGGTGTTCCGCGCCGCTGCCCCGCAGATGGATCAGAAGGAAATTGCCTGGGCCGACTATGAGATGCAGCTTGCCGGCGAGGAGGACTTCGCCGAGAAGCTGGAGGAGTACCTCAACCAGCCCGCGATCATGGTCGTCAAAAAGACCAAGAAGGGCGAAAAGGAGATCGATATCCGCCCGCACTTCTCGGTGCAGAAGCTGGAGGTGCGCGATGGCAGCGTGTACGCCACCATGCGCTTTGCCACCGGCATTGAGCTCAACATCAATCCCACCCTGCTTTTGGACAACGCCCCCTTCCCGCTGCGCGTGATTTCGCTCAAGCGGGTGATGGTTTACAATAAGGAACTGCAGCCCTTCTGCTAAGGCTGACAAAAGCGCAATAACCTGGACAAAAAGGATTGTGCAAACCGGGGAAAATGCCGCTTTGGGCAATGGAGTGAAAAAAATGGCTTGCAATTGCGGGTGCGGCATGGTATAATACTACGGTATGCAACAGATTCCGTCCGTCAGCCCTGATCGAGGGGGACTGGCTGGATGAGTGTTGATGCACAATCTGCAATACGATGAGATTGCGACATTCAAAGTGGATATTCCTCTGCAAAAAATGGCAAGAATATCTGAAAATTAAGGAGGAAATTGAAGTGGACGCATTACAGAAAATCACTGAGTCCTGCATGAAGAACGAGCTGCCATCCTTCGAGGTCGGCGATACCGTTCGCGTACAGGTAAAGATCAAAGAGGGCGACAAGGAAAGACTGCAGGCTTTTGAAGGTACCGTTATCGGCATCAAAAAAGGCGGCATCAATTCCACCTTCACCGTTCGCCGTATCTCTCACGGCTGCGGCGTAGAGAGGGTTTTCCCGATGCACTCCCCGAACGTTGCGGAAGTTACCGTTACCAGAAAAGGTAGAGTCCGCAGAAGCAAGCTGTACTACCTGCGCGATCGCGTCGGCAAAGCGGCAAAAGTTAAAGAGCAGATTCGCTAAGTTCGCGCAAAAAGGGACAGGTTCTGTCCCTTTTTGTTTTTTCTCCCAAAGGCGGAATTTGCCGCCTGAAAAATAAACGGAGGATACCGGATGGACAGAGAAAACATCGCTCCCATCCCCCAAGCGGGGATGACGGAAGAAAATACAAAAAAGAAAAAGGTCAAGGAGGTGCTCGAGTACGCCGAGTCGCTCACCGTCGTCTTTGCGGTGATGCTCCTGATCTTCACCTTTATCGCGCGCCCGGCCACGGTGGACGGCGAGTCGATGCTGCCCACGCTGTGCAACGGCGAGAGGCTGGTGATCTCCAACCTCTTTTATGAGCCTGCGCCGGGAGACATTGTGGTGCTGTGCGGCGAGGCGGACCGCGAGGAGGGGAGAAACCTCATCAAGCGCATCATCGCGGTGGGCGGACAGACCATCGACATCGATTTTGAAACCGGAGAGGTCACTGTGGACGGCGAGGTGCTGGATGAACCGTACATCCTCGAGCGTACTCACCTGGACGAGGGCACCGAGTTCCCGCTGACCGTGCCGGAGGGCGAAGTCTTTGTCATGGGCGACAACCGCAACGCTTCCCGAGACAGCCGCTCTTTGAGCGTGGGCACCGTCAAGGAAGAATATATCGTCGGCCGGGTGCTGTTCCGCTTTTTCCCGTTTGACCGCTTTGGAACGGTCAGCGACACCGGACGGCTCAACATTGTGACGGCGGATTAGCCGCACCCTGCCCCCAACACGGGAAGGAGGAAAGATGAGGATGGAGAATATCAACGAACAGGAGCAGCTCGAACAGGAATACCTGACCCAAACGCCCAACATCCAGTGGTTCCCTGGCCACATGGCCAAGACCCGACGGGTCATGAAGGAGAGCCTGAAACTGGTGGACATCGTGGTGGAGCTGCGCGACGCCCGCATCCCCAAAAGCAGCCGCAACCCGGAAATCGAAAAGATTGTCGGCGACAAGCCGCGGCTGGTTGTTTTTAACAAGGCGGACATCGCCGACCCGGCGGTGACCAAGGAATGGCAGGAGTATTATAAAAGCCACGGGGTGCGCACCTTGGCGCTGGACTGCCGCTCCGGCAAGGGCTTAAAGGAGCTGGTGCCTGCGGTGCGGCAGGAGCTGCACGACCTGCTGGAGAAGCGCAAGGCGCGCGGCATGGAGAGCCGCCCGATCCGCATGATGATCGTCGGGGTGCCCAACGTCGGCAAGTCCTCGCTGATCAACCGCCTGGCCGGCGGCAAGCGGGTCAAGGTGGAGGACCGCCCGGGCGTTACCCGCGGCAAACAGTGGGTGCGGCTGGAAAGCGGCATCGAACTGCTCGATATGCCGGGTGTGCTCTGGCCGAAATTCGACGACCGCCAGGTCGGCGAGCGCCTGGCCTACACCGGCGCCATCAAGGACGATGTCTATGACCTGGAGTGGGTGGCGATGCGCTTTTTGGACCTGCTGCGCCAGCGCTATCCGCAGCTTTTGCAGCAGCGCTTTAAGGTCACCGAGCAGGAATATGAGGGCCTGGAGCCGTTTGACCTGCTCGAGCTGGTGGGCAAAAAGCGCGGCATGATGCTGCCCGGCGGGGTGGTCAACACTGAGCGCGCCGCCGTCACCGTGCTGGACGAGTTCCGTTCCGGCAAGATCGGGCGCATCTCGCTCGAGCGCCCGCACGCCGCCCAGGAGAAGGAGCGGCAGACAACCGAACAACCCGGAGAAGAGGATGCCAGATGATCGAAGAGACCTCCCTTTTCCGTTATGATGAACAGCTGCGCAGGGAAGGGTGCCTGTCCTTGTGCGGCGTGGATGAGGCCGGGCGCGGGCCGCTGGCAGGGCCGGTGGTGGCCGCGGCGGTTATCCTGCCGGAGGACGCCTTGCAGCGCTGCCCGCAGCTGGCTGTTTTAAACGATTCCAAAAAGCTCTCGGAGAAAAAGCGGGAGGCTCTGTTTGAGCCGGTCAAGGCGACTGCCTTAGGGTTTGGCATCGGGCAGGCAAGCTGGGAGGAGATCGACCAGATCAATATCCTGCAAGCCACCTTTTTGGCGATGCGCCGGGCGGTGGAGCAGATGGAGCAGCAATTCCATCTGACACCGGACCTTGTGCTGGTGGACGGCAACCGCGACCCGCACCTTAGCTTGCAGACCCGCACGGTGGTCAAGGGCGACGGAACCAGCGCCTGCATCGCGGCGGCTTCGATTTTAGCCAAGGTGACGCGGGACCATCAGATGGTCGAGCTGGACCGCCAGTATCCGCAGTACGGCTTTGCCAAGCATAAAGGCTACCCGACCAAGCAGCACTACGCCTGCATCGAGCAGTATGGAATCAGCCCGGTGCACCGCAGGAGCTTTCTCAAAAAGCTCCTGCAGGACTGATGACCCCACGGGCCGGGGCGGGCAGCTCCGGCAGACAGGGCGAACAGGCGGTGGCGGAATATCTTCGACAAAACGGCTGCTTTGTGATACAATGTAACTACCGTGCGGGCAGAGGACTGCACGACGAGATCGACATCATCGCCTGCGACGGCAGGTACCTGATCTTCACCGAGGTCAAGACCCGAAGCCCCGGCGCAATGATGCCGGGAGTTTTGGCGGTGACGCCGCAGAAGCAGCAGCGGCTGCTGCGCTGTGCACAGCAGTTTTTGCTCGACCACAGCAGCTACGCCTGCTATCAGCCGCGCTTTGACGTGGCCTGTGTGACGATGCAAAAGGGCAGGGTGCAGGGAATCGACTATTACCCCAACGCGTTTACCCTGTGAGCCTGCCGTTGAATGAATATGGAAAGGAATGAGTAGAGATGAAATTGTTTGATTTGCACTGCGATACCATTGAACGGATGGAGGAGCTGGGGGAGAATATGCTCACCGACAAGACCCAGCTGAGCTTAAAATATCTGCCGCAGATTGAAAAATGGTGCCAGACCTTCGCCATCTTTATCCCCGACAGCAAGCGGGGAGCGGACGCGGTTTCCTACTATGAGCAGGTGCTGGCCTACTTCCACAAGATGCTCCAAAAGCACGCCGACATCGTCGAGATGGCAAACACCGCCGACGACATCCGCCGCATCACCGGCAGCAAAAAGTGCGCGGCTCTGCTTTCGGTGGAGGGCGGCGCCGTGCTGGACGGCAAGCTGGAGAACATCGAGAAGCTCAAAAAGGACGGCGTCAAGATGATGACCCTGACCTGGAACGGCGCCAACGAGCTGGCCTCCGGCAACGTCAACCCGGAGATGGGCTTCACCGCCTTTGGCCGTGAGGCAGTCAGGGAGATGGAGCGGCAGAACATCATCGTCGACGTCTCCCACCTCAACGACAAGGGCATGGAGGAGCTGATGGGCTTTGCGACCAAACCGATCATCGCCACCCATTCCAACCTGCGCTCGGTCTGCTCGCACAAGAGAAATGTGACCGAGGAGATGTTCAAGTACATTGTCGAGCACAAGGGCCTGTGCGGCCTGAACCTGCTGCACGGCTTTGTCTCGGACGAGCCGATGAAGGACTCCAAGGCCGAGCTGTTCCGCCACGTTTACCGGATGCTGGAGCTGGGCGGCGAGGACGTCATCGCCTGCGGCAGCGACTTTGACGGCGGCATCACCAGCCAGATGGACAACCCGGCGCTGTTTGCCTCCTTCGGCGACTACATGGTCGACCACGGCATCAGCCGCCGCGTATCGGATAAGATTATGTTCGAGAACGCGCTGCACTTCTTTGAGGAGAACATCAAATGATGCACTATAAAAATTATCTGGAACAGTCCGGCATCGACCTGGAGCAGCTGGAGGACAACCTGGAGATAATCGCCGACCACCTGTTCTTCCTCTCCCGCGCGCCGCAGGGGCCTTCCATGACCCCGGTGCGCCCGGCCAAGGCCAAGTACCGCATCGTCGCCCAGCAGAAACGGGCTTGCAGCTTTGCAGGAGGGAAAGCATAGATGAAACTGGACAGGGAGATCGTCGACCGCTTTTTGGCAGGACAGGAGATTGCAGACAGCTGGGTCTTTTCCGAAATTGAGGAGGGCAGGCGCTGCTTTGACCTCTCGGACGCGGTTGGCAGGGAGAGGGAAATCCGCGAACTTACACAGCAGGTGTCGGAGCGGATAAATGCGTTTGTGCCGGAGAATGCGGAAATTTACCGCCAGCTTTTCCCAAACTTTCAAAAGGAGCTGCAGGAGGTGCAGGTCTGCCTGACGGTGGGCTGCCCGAATCCTTACGACGCAATGGTGATGCAGCGGGAGGAGGACGGAATCAGGCACGAGGTCATCGTCTTTGACATGGCGCGCTTTCTCGGCTACGGGGAGCGGGCGCTGGGGCTGGTATCCCGCCTGACCACCCACGAGACCGCACACATCCTGATGCACAAGCGGTGGCCGGTTTTAGCGGAGGACGTACCCTATCGCCGGCAGCTGCAGCACCTGTGCTTTGACGAGGGCTTTGCGCATCTGCTGGCCTGCGGGGAAGCGATTGCCTCCTTTGACTTTGGCGGGTGGGTCGATCAGCATTGGGAGCCGTCGCTGCAAAAGCTGCGGGAAGCCCTTGCCTGCACCGACCCGGAGAAGCAGCAGGAGTGCTTGATCAGAGCGACCGCAGGGCCCTACTGGGAAAAGTTTGCCTGCATCACCGGCAAGCTCTACCTGGCGCAGCACCGCGACCAGCTGTTTTCGATTTACAGCGAGGGACCGGACCGATTCCTCCCGGAGCTTTTTCTCCCTTAGAAAGGAAATAAAACCGATGGCTTTATTTGTCATAGGAGATACCCACCTGTCGCTGTCGGTGGACAAGCCGATGGACATCTTTGGCGGGTGGAAAAATTACATGCAGCGCCTGGAACAGAACTGGCGCTCGGTGGTCGGCGAGCAGGACACGGTGGTGATCCCCGGGGATGTCTCCTGGGGGATGAGCCTGGAGCAGGCGAAGGCGGACTTTGCTTTCCTGCACGCCCTGCCCGGCAAAAAGATTTTGATGAAGGGCAACCACGATTATTGGTGGACCACCAAATCCAAGATGGACCGCTTTTTGGAGGAGTGCGGCTTTGACACGCTGACCATCCTGCACAACAACGCCATCAGCGCCGAGGGGGTCAGCTTGTGCGGTTCCCGCGGGTGGATGTTTGAGCAGGGGCAGGAGCACGACAAAAAGCTGATTGCCCGCGAGGCCGGCCGCATCCGCGCCTCCCTGCAGGACGCGGCGCGGTTTGGCGACCAGGAGAAGATTTTGTTTTTGCACTACCCGCCCATCTTTATGCAGGACAGCATCCCCGAGTTTTTTGCGGTGATGCAGGAGTACGGCGTGCGCCGCTGTTATTACGGACACATCCACTCCAACGGATGCCGTTTTGCCTTCCAGGGCGAGTGGCAGGGGGTGCAGCTCACGATGGTTTCGGCCGATTATCTCGCATTTATGCCAAAAAAGATTGGCTAAACCGTAAATTATTGCCTGCAACAGGTGGAATTTCCAAAAAGAATGTGCTATAATTGTTTGGATCATTCTGCAAAGAGAATTCTTTGACAAGAATAAATATGTGCCGCTACCGATTTCATGATGAGGGTGGGGTCTGTTCCGGAGAAGATGTCCACAGGGTTTTTGGGAACATCGCCGGATGATTACAGGATCCGGCGCTCGGCAGCCCTGTCATCCGATTCGGCACAGAATAAAGAAAGGAATGGAAACAACATGAGTTTGACTTCTGTAAACAAACTTGAGAACAACACGGTGGAACTGCTGGTACAGGTAAGCGAGGAGCAGTTCCAGGACGCTTTGATGAAGGCGTATAAAAAGAAGGTAAAGACCATCGCTCTGCCGGGCTTCCGCAAGGGCAAAGCGCCAAAGGCGATGATCGAGAAGATGTATGGCAAAGAGTTCTTCTATGACGATGCCATCAACATGGTTTACCCGGCAGCTTACGAGGCCGCTGTAGAAGAAGCGGGCATCGAGCCGGTTGACCGCGCGAACGTCTCCGACCTGAAGGTAGAGCAGGGCAACGGCTTCAACTTCAAAGCGACCGTCACTGTAAAACCGGACGTAACCGTTAAAAATTACAAGGGCATCAAGGCAGAAAAGACCATCGAGACCATCATGGCTGCCGACGTCAACGCCGAGCTGGAAAGAATGAGAGAGAGAAACTCCCGCCTGACCAACGTTGAAAGAGCTGCCAAGAACGGCGACACCGCTCTGATTGACTTTGAGGGCTTCAAGGACGGCGTTGCATTCGAGGGCGGCAAGGGCGAAAACTTCCCGCTTAACCTCGGCTCCGGTCAGTTCATCCCGGGCTTTGAGGAGCAGGTTGTCGGCCACAAGGCTGGCGACGAGTTCGAGCTGAACATCACCTTCCCGGAAGATTACCATGCAGAGGACCTCAAGGGTCAGCCGGTTGTCTTCAAGGTAAAGGTAAACGCAGTTCAGGAGAAGGAACTGCCGGCTCTGGACGACGAGTTTGCAAAGGATGTCAGCGAGTTTGACACCCTGGCAGACCTGAAGAAGGACGTCAAGGAAAAACTGCAGCAGGAAGCGGACAAGAAGGCGCAGGTTGACATGGAAAACAGCCTGATCACCACCGTTATCGAGAACATGGAAGGCGACATTCCGCAGTGCATGTACGACAACAAGATCAACGAGATGGTCAACGACTTCAGCTACCGCCTGCAGTCCCAGGGCATGAGCCTGGACCTCTACCTGCACTACACCGGTTCCGACATGAAGTCCTTCCGCGAGACCTTCCAGGAGTCTGCTGAGAGACAGGTCAAGATCCGTCTGGCCCTCGAGAAGATCGCTGAGGTAGAAAACCTGACCGCGACCCCAGAGGAGATCGACGCCGAGTACGAGAAGATTGCCAAGAACTACGGCATCGACGTTTCCAGAGTCAAGGGCGTGCTGCCGGAGAAGGAAGTCATCAAGGACGTCACCGTCAACAAGGCCATCGACCTGGTAAAGGATTCCGCGGAAGTTACCGAGAAAAAGGTAAAGAAGACCGCTTCCAAGTCCAAGAAGAAAGTGGAGGAAGCGCCTGCTGAAAACGCGGAAGAGGCTTCTGCTGACGAGGAATAATCCTTTTTCTCCCGCAAAGGTGTATTTTAAAAAATCGTTCATAAAAAGTACAATCACTATCGAATAGTATCTTGTATAATAAAAGACGATTTATAATAAGCCGTTTACGGCCGGCTGGATCAGCCGGCCGTCTTTTTGATAGACAGAAAACAAAAACTTTTGCCGCCATGCCTGGTTTAAAATCCGCGCATCCCGGCAAGGCTCATGTTGACAGGCCGCGCACAAACTTTGGCGCGGGTCCGTTTTTGTCCGCTCCCGCAGCATGATTGAGGGGACGGCGGGCATATTCTGTGTCTGACTGAAAAAAGGGAGGTTTTGTCAATGGCATTAGTACCATATGTAGTGGAGCAGACCAACCGCGGGGAGCGCTCTTACGATATCTTTTCCCGCCTGCTCAACGACCGCATCATCATGCTCTGCGATGAGGTCAACGACACGACAGCCAGCCTGGTTGTCGCGCAGCTGCTGTATCTGGAAGGCCAGGACAGCGAGAAGGACAT
This sequence comes from uncultured Oscillospiraceae bacterium, assembly GCA_900547455.1. Classification (GTDB taxonomy): domain Bacteria; phylum Bacillota; class Clostridia; order Oscillospirales; family Ruminococcaceae; genus Negativibacillus; species Negativibacillus faecipullorum. The sequence goes on along the minus strand of URGV01000006.1, from coordinate 9,694 downwards.
CAGCCTTTACATCAACAGCCCTGGCGGTTCGGTGACTGCAGGTCTGGCGATTTATGACACCATCAAGTATATCAAGTGCGACGTTTCCACCATCTGCATGGGCATGGCCGCCTCGATGGGCGCGTTTTTGCTGTCGGCGGGAACCAAGGGCAAACGCCTTGCGCTGCCAAACTCCACCATCATGATTCACCAGCCGTCCGGCGGCGCGCAGGGTCAGGCGACCGACATGCGCATCCACACCGAGTGGATTCTGGACGTCAAGAAAAAGCTCAACCAGATGCTTGCTGAGGCGACCGGCCAGCCGCTGGAGGTCATCGAGCGCGACACCGAGCGCGACAACTTCATGACCGCGCAGCAGGCGCTGGAGTATGGCCTGATAGATAAAATTATTGAGAAACGGTAAGGGTCAGGTGTTGCGGCAATGCCAAGAAATGATGATAAAATGTTAAGATGCTCGTTCTGTGGCAAATATCAGGACGAGGTAGAGCGCATGATCGCCGGTCCGGGCGTGTGCATCTGCAACGAGTGCATCGAGCTGTGCCAGGAGGTGCTTAACGGCGAAGCGTCGCACGCTTCCGAATCAAAGCCCCGCAGGGAGGCTGCTTCGGAGACGGTGCCGATGCCAAAGCCGCAGGACATCAAGAAGGTTCTGGACGAATATGTCATCGGGCAGGACCGGGCAAAGCGCGCTTTGAGCGTGGCGATCTACAATCACTATAAACGAATCTTTTTAAAGGACAACGACGACAGCGTGGAGATCACCAAGAGCAACGTTTTGCTGGTGGGCCCCACCGGTGTCGGCAAAACTTTGCTTGCGCAGACGCTGGCAAAGACGATGAATGTGCCGTTCGCCATCGCCGACGCGACCACCCTGACCGAGGCGGGATATGTCGGCGAGGACGTCGAGAACATCCTGCTGCGCCTGATCCAGGCAGCGGACTGGGATGTAGAGCGCGCCCAGACCGGCATCATCTACATCGATGAAATTGATAAGATTGGCAGAAAATCGGAGAATACCTCCATCACCCGCGACGTCAGCGGCGAGGGCGTACAGCAGGCGCTGCTGAAGATCATCGAGGGTACGGTGGCAAACGTACCGCCCAACGGCGGCAGAAAGCATCCGAACCAGGAATTCATCCAGATCGATACCTCCAAAATCCTCTTTATCTGCGGCGGCGCCTTCGACGGCATCCAGAAAGCCATCGAGAGCCGCGTGGCGCAGTCCTCGCTGGGCTTCGGCGCGCAGATCAAGGACAAAACGCTGCTGGAGCAGGATGTGCTGCTCTCCCAGATCACCCCGCAGGACCTGGTCAAATTTGGCCTGATCCCGGAGCTGGTGGGCCGTCTGCCGGTCATCGCAACGCTGACCGCGCTGGACAAGGAGACGCTGGTCGCCATCCTGACCGAGCCGAAAAACTCGCTGGTCAAGCAGTACAAAAAGCTGTTTGAACTGGAAGGCGTGGAGCTGGAGTTTGAGCAGGAAGCGCTGGAAGCGATTGCCGAGCGCGCCATCGAGCGCAAGACCGGCGCCCGCGGCCTGCGCGCCATCATGGAGGAGGTGCTGGACGGCCTGATGTTTGACAGCCCGTCCGATCCCACCATCACCCGCGTCGTGGTCACCCGTCAGGGAGTGGAGGACAAAAAGTCCTTCGACTATGAGCACGACCCGATGAAAAAACCGGTGCGGATGATGATTCCGGTCCCACAGCAAAAGGGTAAGCCGAGCCGCGGCCGCAAAACCTTTGCCTAAAAAGCAGGGGTGCGGCCGGGCAAATCCTGCCCGATCAAGCGAAAGGAACGTCTGCTGCTTTACAGGGACGTTCCTTTGTTATATAATGAACTTTAAGCTGCGCCCCGCTTTGGGAGGGCGCAGCAGAGACGACGGCGGCTTTTCCCCGCCGGAGTGTTATCGTGAAACGTTTTTCTCTTGGAAAAGGAAAGGTGATAGAGATGACCCAGGAACAGATCCAGGTAACCGAGATACAGGCCCTGCGCATGCCCGCCATCGCAATCCGCGGGCTGGTCATGTTTCCGAAGATGGTGCTGCACTTTGATGTGGCCCGCCAAAAGTCCATCCTGGCGCTCAACCAGGCGATGAAGGGCAACCAGAAAATCTTTCTGGTCACCCAGAAGAACAGCCGGGTAGAGGAGCCGGGCAAGGAGGACCTGTATACCGTCGGCGTGGTGGCCAAGGTCAAACAGATCCTCAAGGCGCAGGGAGAGGCTGTGCGCGTGGTGGTCGAGGGCAAGTACCGCGCCCGCATGTGCGAGCTGATCCGCGAGACCCCCTACTATGAGGTGCTGTGCCAGGAGATGCCGATGGAGCCGGTGGACGAGAACAAACAGGAGCTGGTGGACGCCTATATGCGGGTCATCAAGGACCTGTTTGAGGATTACAGCTACTATGCGCCCAAGATGCCAAAGGAGCTGGTAATCAACATCATCGGTTCGGACGATCCGATTTACTTAACCGAATATCTGACCCAGAATCTGGGCTTCCCGCTGGAGAGCAAGCAGCAGATTCTGGAGGAATCCAACGTGCGCAAGCGTCTGGAGCTGCTGTCCACCCTGCTGCACCGCGAGTCGGAGGTGCTCAAGATTGAGCACTCCATCGCCGAGCGGGTGAAGGACCAGGTGGATCGCAACCAGAAGGAGTACTACCTGCGCGAGCAGCTCAAGGCCATCCACGCCGAGCTGGGCGACGATGACGACCCCGACCAGGAGATTGCGCAGTATTATGAAAAGCTCAGGGCGATGAATCCGGACGAGGAGACCAGGCAGAAGCTGAGCGACGAGATCAACAAGCTCTCCAAGATGATGTATTCCAGCCAGGAGGCGATGGTCAGCCGCAACTATCTGGACACCGTCTTCTCGCTGCCGTGGAATCAGTTCACCGAGGATAAGCTGGATGTCAAGGCGGCGGAGGAGAAGCTCAACGCCGACCACTACGGCCTGCAGAAGGTCAAGGAGCGCATCCTGGAGATTTTGGCGGTGCGCAAGCTGGAGCCGGACATCAAGGGCCAGATCATCTGTCTGGTGGGCCCTCCCGGCGTCGGCAAAACTTCGATAGCGCGCTCCATCGCCGAGGCGATGGGCCGCAAATATGTGCGCATGAGCCTGGGCGGCGTGCGCGACGAGGCGGACATCCGCGGCCACCGCAAGACCTACATCGGCGCGATGCCCGGCCGCATCGTGGCCTCGCTCAAACAGGCGGGCAGCATGAACCCGCTGATGCTGCTGGATGAGATCGACAAACTGGGCAGCGACTACAAGGGCGACCCGTCCTCGGCGCTGCTGGAGGTGCTGGACTCGGAGCAGAACTTTGCCTTCCGCGACCACTATCTCGAAATTCCGCTCGATTTGAGCAACGTCCTCTTCTTCGCGACGGCCAACGACCCGTCCGGCATCCCGGCCCCGCTGTACGACCGCATGGAAATCATCGAGCTGCCCAGCTATACCCGCGAGGAAAAGTTCCAGATTGCCAAGCGCTATCTGGTGCCAAAACAGATTAAGCGCCACGGCCTCAACGGCCGCAGCTGCCGCATCTATGACGAGGCGCTGTACGACCTGATCGACCACTATGTCCGCGAGGCGGGTGTGCGCACCCTGGAGCGGCAAATTGCTTCGCTGTGCCGCAAGAGCGCCAAGCTGATCGTCTCCGGCGAGCGCAAGAGCTGCTACATCAGCGCCAAGATGATGGAGAATATGCTCGGCCCGCAAAAATATAAGGACGACGAGATGGAGAAGGAGGACCTGGTAGGCGTTGTCAACGGCCTGGCCTGGACCTCGGTCGGCGGCGAGATCCTGCAGGCGGAGGTAGCGGTGGTGGAAGGCAGCGGCAAGCTGGAGCTGACCGGCTCGCTGGGCGATGTGATGAAGGAGTCCGCCCACGCCGCCATCACCTGTGTGCGCGGCCTGTGCGATCGCTACGGCATCGACAAGGATTTTTATAAGAACAAGGATATCCATATCCACTTCCCGGAGGGCGCTGTGCCCAAGGACGGCCCTTCGGCGGGCGTCACCATCACCACCGCGCTGGTTTCCGCCCTCAGCGGCATGCCGGTGCGTCACGATGTCGCCATGACCGGCGAGATCACCCTGCGCGGCCGTGTGCTGCCGATCGGCGGGCTGCGTGAAAAGACGATGGCCGCCTACCGCAACGGCATGAAGACGGTGCTGATTCCGGCGGCAAACGAGGCTGACCTGTACGAAGTGGACCCGGTTGTCAAGGAACATATTCAGTTTGTCACAGCAAGGGAGATCACCACCGTGCTCGACCACGCGCTGCTGCCCGCTCCGGTCGTATCTGACCAGAACGAGGAGCCGGTTCCGGTTGGACAGCCGGTTCCGCCGATGGTGAACAACACCGCGCACAAGCGTCCCTGCCTGAACTCTTAGCGGGGAAGTGGGAAAGGAAGAGAACGCATGAATTATCACAACGTTGTCTTTGAAACCTCTTACGGCAAGGCAAGCCAGCTGGGGGCATCAGACCTAGTGGAGATTGCCTTTGCCGGGCGCTCCAATGTGGGCAAGTCCAGCCTCATCAACAAAATTTTTAACCGCAAAAGCCTGGCCCGCGTCAGCGCGGTGCCGGGCAAGACGGCGACCATCAACTTTTTCCGGCTGGAAAATGTCCGCTTTGCCGACCTGCCGGGCTACGGCTACGCCAAGGTCTCCCAGTCGGAAAAGCAGCGCTGGTCGGACCTGATCGAGACCTACTTCAACAGCGACCGGCGGATCGGGCTGGTCTTTCAGCTGATCGACATGCGCCACCCGCCGACTAAGGACGACCTGATGATGGTGGACTTTCTGATCGAGTGTGAGCTGCCCTTTGTCGTCGTGCTGACCAAGAAGGATAAGCTCTCCAAAAAGCAGCAGGAGGAGCGCCTGGCGGCGCTGCAGCAGGAGCTGCCCTACGCCGACCAGATCCACATCGTCCCCTTCTCCGCAGTCAAGGGCGACGGCGTGGAGGAGCTGCGTGAGATCATCGACGAGATTGCCGAAGAAAATAAAGAATAAATCGTTTTGCCTGCCAGAGAGGAGAGGAACTTTTGATGGATTCGGTCAACTATTACGGCAGCCTGTGCACCGAGATGTACGAGCTGCTGCACAGTCAGGCTCCGCAGGATGAGCTGGCGTTTTATCTCTCCTATGCACATCCGGGGGACAGGGTGCTGGAGCTGCTTTGCGGCAGTGGGCGCTTTTTGGTGCCGTTTGTGCAGCGGGGATTTGACATCACCGGTGTCGATTTGTCCCAGGAAATGCTGGAAAAGCTGCTGCAAAAATATCCCGCAGCCAAGGTGCACCGCTGCAGCGCGGACGCCTTTGAGAGTGAGGAGCGGTTTGATTACATCTTCATCTCCTCCGGCTCCGTTTCCCTGTTCACCGACCCGGCGCTCTGCCAGCGTGTGCTGCAAAAGGTGCATGACCTGCTTGCGCCCGGCGGCGTCTTTGTGTTTGCGGTGGATACCGTCAGCAGCGTCGAGCAGGGGGACGGGACTTACCAGGAGGTTTGTTCCCGCACCACCCCGGAGGGACAGCTGCTTAAACTCAAAATGAACTACCGTTATGACGGCCAAACCCAGATTCAGTACAGCCCAAGCATCTATGAACTGTGGGATGGGGAGAAGCTGTTGCAGAGCGAACAGATGGACTTTCAGACCCGCCTGTACCAGCTGGGAGAGCTGGACAGGCTGCTGGATAAGGCTGGCTTTGCCAGCTGGCAGGTGTATGACCGATTTGACAAACATTTGGCGCAGGACAGCGGCAACGGGATGCTCCTCTATGAGTGCCGTTGACGCCGCTTGCCAAACAAGAACAACAAAGGAAGGGGCTGTTGTATGAGACAGTCGGAATCGTTACAGATAAACGCGCAGGGGCACCTGACCATCGGCGGGTGCGACGCGGTGGAGCTTGCCAGGGAGTACGGCACCCCGCTGTATGTGCTGGATGAGACCGGGGTGCGCGCGGCGTGCAGAAGCTACCGCGACTCGATCGACCGCTTTTACGGCGGCAGGGGAATGGTCTGCTACGCCAGCAAGGCCTTCTGCTGCAAGGAGATCTGCCGGATCATGCACGATGAGGGCATGGGGCTGGATGTGGTGTCGGAGGGAGAGCTGTACACCGCTCTGTCCGCCGGCTTCCCGGCCGAGAAGATCTGCTTCCACGGCAACAACAAGACCGACAGCGAACTGCTGTACGCCCTGCGGGAAAATGTGGGGCTGATGATTGTCGACAACGACTATGAGCTGGAGCGGCTGAACCGCTTTGCCGGCGAGATGGGCAAGTGCCCCAACATCGCCTTCCGCATCAAGCCCGGCGTCGACGCCCACACCCACGATTTTGTCCGCACCGGACAGATCGACAGCAAGTTCGGCGTCGCGCTGGAGACCGGTGAGGCGCTGGCCATCATCAAAAAGGCGCTGGCGATGCAGCACCTGCACCTGCAGGGCGTGCACTGCCACATCGGTTCGCAGATCTTTGAGCTGGAGCCGTTTGAGCTGGCAGCCGAGCGGATGGTGGAGCTGATGGCGCAGGTGCGCGACGAGACCGGCTATGTCATCGAGGAGCTGGACCTGGGCGGCGGCTTTGGCATCTGCTACACCGAGAAGGACGCTGCGCTGCGCTACGACAGCTATATGGAGAAGGTGTCGGTGGTGGTCAAGGAAGCCTGCGAGCGGCTGCACTTCCCGCAGCCGTTTATGATGCTGGAGCCGGGCCGCTCGATTGTCGGGCCGTACGGCGTCACCCTGTACACGGTGGGCGCCATCAAGGAGATCCCCGGCGTGCGCATCTACGCGGCGGTGGACGGCGGCATGACCGACAACCCGCGCTATGCCCTCTACCAGTCGGAGTATGAGGCGCTGGCGGCAAACAAGGCCGCAGACCCCAAGACGATGACGGTGACCCTGGCCGGCAAATGCTGCGAGAGCGGCGACCTGCTGGGCGAGGGGATGCCGGTGCAGCAGCTGGAGAGCGACGACATCGTCGCGGTGCTTTCCACCGGCGCCTACAACTATTCGATGGCCTCCAACTACAACCGCCTGTGCCGCCCGGCCGTGGTGATGGTGCGGGAGGGAGCTTCCCGCCTGATTGTCCGGCGGGAGACGATGGAGGACCTGATTCGCTGCGACCTGTAATGAACCATCCGGCCCCGTCCCAGCGGGGCCTTTTTGGGCGGGCAAAGTGTTTTTGAGAGAAGGACATCTATGGCAGATGTGTACAAAAATCGTCTGCCTTTCTGGCGAACCCGATGATAATTTTTTATCTTCTGTTAATTTGCTCAGGAGCTCCTTTACTTTAGTCTTATAAAATGCTAAAATGGGAACTGACACAAAGGGCAGGAGGAGCTTCTATTATGAATTCAAAACTCAAAGAGCTAAATGTGGAATTTCTATTCCAAGCTATTCTAAAACTGGAAACCATCGAGGAATGTTATAAGTTTTTTGAGGATTTGTGCACTGTGCCGGAGCTGCGGGCTCTCTCACAGCGCTTTTTAGTGGCCAAAATGCTGGACGACCACATTGTCTACAGCGACATTGTGGCAAAGACAGGGGCCAGCACCGCCACCATCAGCCGCGTCAACCGTTCGCTCAACTACGGCAACGACGGCTATCGAATTGTTTTTGAGAGGCTGGAAAAGGACCATGAGCTATAATACCTTCGCGGGCTTTTATGATGAGCTGACCGACGACATCTCCTATCCGCGCCGGGCGGCTTATTTTGACCGTATCATTCAAAAGTTTCATCCCGGCGCGTCGATTCTGCTGGACCTGGCCTGCGGCACCGGTTCGCTCTCAATCGAGCTTGCGCGCCTGGGGTACGACGTGGTGGGCACCGACGCCTCCCAGCAGATGCTCTCGGAGGCGATGCTCAAAAAGGAGATCGCGCTGTACGGCGAAAACTTTGAGCGGGAGGAGCCGTCCGACCCCGGCATCGCAAAGCTGCTGTTTCTCTGTCAGCCGATGCAGGAGCTGGATATGTACGGGACGCTGGACGCCGCCGTGTGCGCGCTGGACAGCCTCAACCACGTCACCGACCCGCAGGTGGTGCAGCGCATCTTTGACCGGGTCAGCCTGTTTTTGAATCCGGGCGCGGTGTTTGTCTTTGACGTCAACAGCGTCTACAAGCACCGGGAGGTGCTGGGCAACAACGTCTTTGTCTTTGACCGGGAGGACGTCTACTGCGTCTGGCAGAACAGCCTGCAGCCGGACGGAGTGCAGGTGCAGATGGACCTGGATTTCTTTGCCTATCACGAGGACGACGACACCTATACCCGCACCAGCGAGAGCTTTTGCGAGCGCGCCTATACCGACGGGGAGATCCGGCAGTTTATCGAAAAGAGCGGCCTGAAGCTGGTTGCGGCCTATGCGGCGGACAGCTTTGATCCGGTGGAGGAGAAGACCCAGCGGATTGTGTACGTCGCGCAAAAATAAAGTAAAGAGGAATTTTGCATGGGGAAAATAGTAAGAACACTTTCTAAAGACGGATTGGTCATGTGCTGCGCGGTGGACAGCACCGACGCTGTGGCGCGCATGGAGCAGATTCACAAGACCTCGGCGGTAGTCACCGCGGCGGAGGGCAGGCTGCTGACAGCGGCCTCGATTATGGGCACCATGCTCAAGAGCACCAAGGATTCGGTCACCCTGCGCATGGAGGGCGACGGACCGGTGGGGATGCTGATCGCCGTCTCGGACGGCACCGGCAACGTCAAGGGCTATGTGGGCAATCCGATTGTCGAGATCCCGCTGAACAAGCAGGGCAAGCTGGACGTTTCCGGCGCTGTGGGCAGCGAGGGCTTTTTGTATGTCATCAAGGATCTGGGCATGAAGGAGCCGTACATCGGACAGGTGCCGATCATTTCGGGCGAGGTGGCGGAGGACATCACCAACTACTACGCCACCAGCGAGCAGGTGCCCACCGTCTGCGGCCTGGGCGTGCTGGTCAACCCTGACCTGACCGTGTCGGCGGCGGGCGGCTATCTGCTGCAGCTGCTGCCGGGCGCGGACGAGGAGACCATCAGCCACGTTGAGGAAAACATCAAGAAGCTGGCGCCGGTTTCCAGCATGATCCGCCAGGGGATGACCCCGCAGCAGATCGCCTTCCAGGCGCTGGACGGTTTTGAGCCGAACATCATCGACGAGTACGAGATGGGCTACGTCTGCGACTGCACCCGCGCGCGGGTGGAGCGCGCCCTCATCAGCCTGGGCAAGCAGGAGCTGGAGCAGATTCGCCAGGAGGGCAAACCGATTGAGGTCGGCTGCCAGTTCTGCGACAAAAAATATGTCTTTACACCAAACGACGTCAAGGGCCTGATTGCCCGATTGTAGAAAGCTGAGGGGATTTCCCCTCGGCTTTTTCTTTGCTTTTTGAAAGAGACAGGAATCATTTTTCCCTTGCCTGCATAAGATGTATTACAAAGGCAAAAGAGCAAGGCCACAGAAAAAATTGCGGCAAAAAAGTGTCCCTTCCTGCCCCAAAAGCAGAGAAAATGGCTTAGTTGAGCGGAAAAACGGCCTTTTTGAGAAAAACAAAATTTTTCCAAAAAAGGTGTTGACTTTTTTCCTTTCCCATAGTATAATAATCTACGTCGTCAGGACGGCAGCAAACGAAAGCCTCCTGAAAAGACAAAATGGGAGTTTAGCTCAGCTGGGAGAGCATCTGCCTTACAAGCAGAGGGTCACAGGTTCGAGCC
>URGV01000005.1 GCA_900547455.1 uncultured Oscillospiraceae bacterium | reverse complement strand
TTGCCTACTTTCTCTACGCGAGAAAGTAGGCCGGGGCGCGGGGCGGAGCGCCCGCTGCTGGGTGCAGGGACTACCGTCCCGCAAAAGCCCCCGGGGCATGGGGCGGAGCGCCCATATACAAAGCCGCAGAAAGGAGCGGACAAACGATGATTTCTCTTCAGCAAGCGCAGCGCGAACTGCAGCAGGCGGCTGCGATGAACCCCGGGCCTTGGATTGCCCACAGCCAATCGGTGGCGGAAAACGCCCGGCTGATCGCCCAGCGTGCCGGCATGGACGAGCAGCGCGCCTATCTTTTCGGGCTGCTGCACGATATCGGCAGGCGGGCGGGGATCACCGGCATCCGGCACATCTTCGACGGCTACGATTACATGACGGCGCTGGGACAGCCCGAGGTTGCCCGCATCTGCCTGACCCACTCCTTCCCGCTGCCGGACATCCGCGCCTTTAACGGCAGGATGGACTGCACCGGGGAGCAGCTTGCCTTTCTACAGGACTTTTTAAGCCGCAATCCCTATGACGACTACGACCGGCTGATTCAGCTGTGCGACGCCATCTCGCTGCCGGACGGGGCCTGCATCGTCGAGAAGCGCCTGGTCGACGTCGCGCTGCGGCACGGGGTGACCGAGCTTTCCATCGAAAAGTGGAAGGCCTTCCTGCAGCTCAAAAAGCGGTTTGACCGCAAGTGCGGCTGCAGCATCTATTCCCTGCTGCCGGGTGTGCTGGAAAACTCGTCGGTGGATTTGGTGTGACGGTTGACAAAAGTCGGACAGACAAAACCACCTGACGGAAACAAGCATCGGCAGTTCCTTTTGATCGGACATCCCTCTATTTACTTAGATGAACAGACAGATTCGGAGGCATCTATGCAGAATATTTTCGACTCCCACGCGCACTACGACGACCCGCGCTTTGACGGGGACCGCGACGCGCTTCTTTGCTCGATGGCGGAGCACGGCGTGCGCGCCATCATGAACGTCGGCAACACCACCGGCGCAAACCTGGCCGGCATCGAGCTTGCCCGGCGGTACGACTTTATCTACTGCTCGATCGGCATCCACCCCGACCAGTCCGCCGAGATCGCCGCGCAGCACTCGCGGGAATACCTCGACCTGATGGCGCAGCAGCTCTCCTACGAAAAGGCGATGGCCTTAGGGGAAATCGGGCTGGACTACTACTATGACGACAACGCCCCGCGCGAGACACAAAGGCTGATCTTTGAGCAGCAGCTTGCGCTGGCAAAGGATTTGGACGTGCCGGTCATCATCCACAACCGCGACGCCCACCAGGACACGCTGGAGCTGCTCAAAAAGTACCGGCCAAAGGGCATCATGCACTGCTTCTCCGGCTCGGCAGAGGTAGCCAAGGAGGTGCTCAAGCTGGGGATGTACATCGGCTTCACCGGCGTCATCACCTTCAAAAACGCCCGCCGGGCGGTGGAAGCCGCCGCCGAGGTGCCGCTGGACCGGCTGCTGATCGAGACCGACTGCCCCTACATGGCGCCGGAGCCGTACCGCGGCAAGCGCTGCGACTCCACCATGCTGCCGCGGATGGCCGAAAAGCTGGCTGAAATCAAGGGCGTCTCCCCCCAGCGGCTGGCCAACCAGACCTTCGAGAATGCCTGCGCGGTTTACCGCATCCCGGCCTCCAACCTGGCCTTACAAGGATAGGGAAATTTCATCCCCGCGCCTTTGCCGGATGACGCAGCTTGTTTCGCATTTCGCCTCTTGACACAGGTAGAATATCGAGCTATAATGATGTCATCGACAAAATTTGATTGAGAAAGGATGCGTTTCCCATGCGTAACAGAATCACTCAGCTTTTGACATTTCTCGGCTCCTTTGCGGCCTGCTTTTTTGCTTTGACCCCAACCGTTTTTGCCGCGGCCAAGGTCAATCCCGTCACCGGCGACAACAACATGGTTCCTGTGGTCATCGGTTTGCTGGTTGTTTCGGCCGTGGTCATTGTGGCCCTGCTGCTGCTCTCCGGCAAAAAGAAAAAACGCTAACCATAACCCTCAAGCCCGGATGCGCTGCATCCCGGCTTTTTCTTTTGCCCTTTTTTATGCGGGAGGACAGTTTGCCCGTCCCCTTTTCCACCATTTTTCTTTCCTTTTGACCGATTTTTGCAAAATGTAGAAAAAAATCACTCTTTATTCGTCGAAACGACCATTGTAATTTTTTGCAATATCCGTTACAATGGTTATAGGATATTAAATTTGTAGAATTTTCTCGCCCACTTTGCGGGCAAGGCGGATAACTGGAAAGGAGGAGGGGCATGATAAACCCGTGGAAACCCGCGCGCCGGGACCCGGATCTGGAACGCATCGAGCAGCTTTACCGGGAATATCGCCTGCCTCTCTGGCGGTACGCCTTCAAGCTGCTGCACGACGAACACCTGGCCGATGATGTTGTGCAGAGCGTCTTTATCAAGGCGATTGAAAAAAGTGAATTAATTTCTTCTCTGGACTGTAACAAATCCAGGGCCTATTTCGTCATTATGGTGAGGAACCTCTCCTACACCCTTTACCGGCAGCAGAAACGCCACCCGATGGTCGGACTTGCCGACCTGGAGGATTTTCTCTCCGACGCCGATGAGGAGCCGGAGGAGGCGCTGATCCGCCAGTGCGAGCAGGAGGAGGTCCACAAAATGCTCGACCAGCTGCACCAGTCCTATCGCGACGCGCTGACCATGAAGTATCTGTATGGCATGACCGATGCAGAGATCGCCGGCGTGATGGGCATCAAGCCCGCCAGCGTGCGGGTGGTGGTGCACCGGGCAATGAAGGCCCTGAAAAAGAACTACCATCTCAGAGAGGAGGGAAAGCAGGAATGAGCGCTCCCAGGGAAAGAACAGAAAACGCTTCCAAAGAAAACCAATCGGCCTTTTCGTTCGACGACGATCTGAAAATGCTTGCCGAAGAATTTGACGAACTTTCCTTCAGGCGCTGTGCCCTGGAACATGCGCAGCAGCAGGCGCAGGACTTTGACGTGCTGACCGGCCCGGACGAGCCGATGCCGGAACCGGACTTTGCAGCACTGGACCAGCTGATGGAAAAGCAGCTGCACCGCAAACAGAGCGAGCGCCGGCGCAGGCGATTTTCCAGGCAGGCTGTCCGCTTCTCCAGAATCGCCGCCAGCTTTCTGGTGGTCGCGCTGGCAGGCTTCACCGTCCTGTTCTTCTCGGTGGACGCGGTCAAGATCAACGTGGTCAACTTCATCGTCCGCTCCTATGAGGTCGCAACCCGCTTCCACATCGAGGATATGCTGGGCAACATGCCGGAGGACTTCCCGGAGCTGAATCAGACAACCTTCCGGGAACCGGGCTATATCCCAAAGGGATTTGACCAAACCTACTACTCCTGCACCGAGGGGCACGGCATGATCATCTACGAGGAGCCCGACTCCCCTTATGTGCTGTCCTACTCCTGCATGACGCTGAACACCTCCATCTCGCTGGACACCGAGGACTGCCTGATGGAGCAGGTGTCGGTGAGCGGCAACAAGGCCTATCTGTACACCAAGTACCGCGGCGAGCTCAAGGGCCACACCTCGCTGATCTGGCACGACGGAAGCTACATCTACCTGATCGGCGGCCCCATCTCCTCGCAGGAAATTATCAGGATGGCAGAAAGTTTAACATAAGTTTTTCACTTTGCCTGAAGTCCATTCCCCCGCAGCACCGTTTTGGTTTATAAAGGTTTTGATTCTTTTTGAAAATATCTTCGGAAAAGAGGTATCGATTATGTCCAACATCTTATTAGCTTTGCTCTTTGCCCTGTTATGTTTCACCCAATGGCAGCTTTCCAGACAGGGAACCTCCCTGCTGTGCTATCTGCCGACCGGACTGTATCTGCTGATTGTCGGCATCGCGTCGGTGCGCACCATCCTGGACGATACCTTTTCCCTTCAGGCTGCGGTGCTGCTGCTGACCGGACTGCTGATCCTGCTGGCGGCCGGACTGATTCCCCGCCTGCTCGACCGCAGACAGCCGCCCTTTGACAACAAAAAGCAGCCACCTTCCCGCCGGATCGAATCGACCATCTGAGGCGGGGATTGTTCCTCACGCTTACCCCTTTTGAACCTGATGCCGTTTGGCATCAGGTTTCTTTTTTCACTTCGCTATTTTTCGTTGTGCAATCGCGCGCAATCTGCTATAATGGAGATAATCTGCCAGGGGCAGCAATCTTGATTTCAGGAGGAAAATGAAAATGGAGATACAGGTGGGAGAAATCGTCCTGCATCTGGACGAAGAAACGTTATCATACAGCATTCGCACCGGCGGCAAAAACGGGACGGAATGGAGATGGAGCGACCGCTACCGGCCGGTCATCTGCACCGAAAAGGGCGACCTTTCCTTTTTGGAGTGGCAGCAGATCACCCACACCGCCTTTCGCAACGGCATCGGTGAAGGCATCCACTCTACCTTCCGCAGCTTTCGCGGCAAGGCGGATTCCTACGCCTTCGACACCGTCGTCTGGGTGGAGGCAGTCAACGGGACGGTCCACTTTGAGTGGATTCCAATCTGCGAAAACGACCTCGCCGTCCAGCAGGTGCGCTGGCCGGGCTACATGGAATTCGACGAGGGGCAGCTTGAAAATTACACCCTGCTCAACGAGGGTCAGGGCCTGCTGATCCCCAACGACTGGGAGGTCGCGCTGGGCAAGCTGAGCTTTAACGGGCAGTTTTTGACCGCGGGCAGCTACATGCCCTGGTTTGGCCAGGTCAAGGGCGGCGCGGGCTACATCGCCATCGCCTCCACCCCCTGGAACGGCGGCGTCTATGCCGAGCATCCGGCGGGCGGGCCTTACACCCACATCGGCGCCTGGTGGGAACCGAGCCTTAGCCGGATGGACTACCGCCGCTGCCTGGAGTACACCTTCCTGGACAGCTGCGACTACAACGACCTGTGCAAGGTCTACCGTAGCTACGTCAAGGAGCACGGCCTGTTCACCTCGCTGGCGGAGAAGGCCGCGCGGGTGCCCTCGGTCAACGACCTGATCGGCTGCTGCTTTGTTCACTGCGGCATCAAGACCAATGTCAATCCAAAGTCCGACTTCTATGACCCGGAAAACCCGGAGAAGAACAACTTCGTCACCACCTTCGCCGCCAGAACCAGAGAGATGGAAAACCTCCACGAGCTTGGCGTCAAAAAGATGTACCTGCATCTCGACGGATGGGCGCAGCCGGGCTATGACAACCAGCACCCGGACTATCTGCCTGCCTGTGCCGAGGCCGGCGGCTGGGAGGGCATGAAGGAGCTGTGCGACACCATGCACCGGCTGGGCTATCTGTTCGGCATCCATGACCAGTACCGCGACTACTATCTGGACGCGCCGACCTTCGACCCGGCCTACGCCACCATGCTGCCGGACGGCAGCTATCCCCAGCACGCCAGATGGGCGGGCGGCCCGCAGACCTACCTGTGCGCCACCCAGGCCCAGTCCTATGTCCGCCGCAACTTCACCGAGCTGCTCTCCCACGGCATCCGGCTGGACGGCGCTTATCTGGACGTCTTTACCTGCAACGAGGGCGACGAGTGCGCCAATCCCCTGCACCGCATGACCCGCCGGGAGTGCTATGAGTACCGCAAAAACTGCTTTGACTGGCTGCTCTCCCACGGCATCCTCTCCAGCTCGGAGGAGGTCTCCGACTGGAGCATGCAGAGCCTGGTCTTCTGCCACTATGCGCCCTACCACTTCATGCTGCAGGCGCCGGGCACCCCGAAGGAGGGCATCCCGGTTCCGCTGTTCAACCTGGTCTACCACGACTGCGTGATCGAGCCGTGGATGATGGAGAAGCTGAGCGACACCGAGGACCTGATGCTCTACGCGCTGTTAAACGGCGGCGCGCCCTACCTCATCCGCGACGGCGCCTACGCCAACACCGACGGCTCGTTCAGCGAGGCGGCAGCGTTGGAGATGAAGGAGAACATCCGCCGCTGCGACGCGGTCTGCGCCCTGCATGAGCGGGTTGCCAAGTGTGAGCTTGTCCGCCACGAGCTGCTTGACGCGCAGGGGCTGCGCCAGCGGAGCATCTTTAGCGACGGCACGGTGGTGACGGTTGATTTTGCTTCCAGCGGGTACAGCATCGAGTAGCAAATGCAAGGGGCTGCGGCCCCCGCGGCCCCCGGGGGTTTATGCAAGGACATAGTCTCTGCGACCCACCTTTTGGGCGCTCCGCCCCAAGCCCCGGGAGTTTATGCGGAGCTGGTAGCTCCTGCGGCCACCTTTTGGGCGCTCCGCCCCAAGCCCCGGCCTACTTTCTCGCGTAGAGAAAGTAGGCAAAGATACGCCAGGAACCTCCTGGTTCCTGGACCTCCGGCGAAGGGGGCCTCGCCCCCTTTGATCCCCCGGCCCTGTACCCTAGCGGTATTGGTGGAGGGTAAAAAGGTCTGCGGCATCCTCGGGGAGCGGCGCGGCAGGCGGGCTGATTAGGGGGTAGTTCACATTCCCGTCAATCGATACCCCACAATTCAGTGAAACGAAGCTCTAAACTCTTTTCTCTACTATCTATATACTCTATTCCTTTTCTTATAAAAGTTCGTTTCTTTCGTTTCATATAGCCAACAAACGGCTTAACTAAGCCACTTTTTGATGAAACGAACCTTGAAACGAACGTGAAACCAACTTGAAACGAACCGGCTTTTTGGCCTTTAATCGTGAAGCCTGCGTGAACTTTTGCCCAGCAATTTCCCTCCCGCGGACTTCGTTTCATGACTTCGTTTCAATTTCGTTTCATCTCCCCCCTTCACCTATACCCCGAATCCCCCCAAAAGTTGCACCCAAACGTGCAACCGCATCGCCCCCGCGATGCTCCTGCGCCACGGATTGAAAGCAGAAGATTCCTCTTCGTCAAAGCCAAATGAAACAATAAAGACCGGTTTGCCCACAAACTCAAAGTGGCAAATCGGTCTTTTGCTGTGGCAGAACCCCCATCGAGGGGGTTGCGGCTTGCCGCAGGGGGAGCGATAGCGTCCCCCTTAGGGGATTCCAAAGGGCACAGCCCTTGGCGCGCCTTTGGTGACTTTCCCCGCGACGGGAAAGCCACCCGGGTGCAGGGCGGAGCGCCTGCATGGGGGGAGCAGGGACTCCCGCTCCTGCAAAATTCCCCCGCTGGTGGCCGCAGGAACCCAAAAAGAGACGGCGCAGCTTTTGACTGCGCCGTCTCTCTGGTGTTTATGTATTGGCAAATTGTCGGATTAAAGTCCCATCTCGGCTCTGACTTCTTTGAAGCATTTTACGATGAAGTCGATGTCCTCTTTGGTGTGGCTTGCGCAAACCTGGGTACGGATTCTCGCTTTGCCCTTTGGAACAACCGGATAGGAGAAGGCAACAACGTAAACGCCCTTCGCTCTCATGCGCTCTGCAAATTCAGCAGCGGTAACCTCGTCATAGATCATGACCGGTACGCATGGATGGGTGCCCGGGATGATGTCGAAGCCCTCTTTGACCAGCAGGTCGCGGTAGTAAGCGGTGACCTCCTCCAGGTGGTCGCGCAGAGCGGTGCTCTCCTCAAGCATGTTGAACATCTCGATGCTGGCGCCTGCAATGGCTGGAGCCAGGGAGTTGGAGAACAGGTATGGACGGCTTCTCTGTCTGAGCAGGTCGATGATCTCTTTGCGTCCGGTGGTGTAGCCGCCGGATGCGCCACCCAGTGCTTTGCCCAGGGTGCCGGTGATGATGTCAACACGGCCCTCAACGCCGCAGTGCTCTGCGGTGCCGCGTCCATGTTTGCCGACAAAGCCAACCGCGTGGCTGTCGTCAACCATAACCAGCGCATTGTATTTGTCTGCCAGGTCGCAGACACCCTTCAGGTTGCAGATGATGCCGTCCATCGAGAAGACGCCGTCGGTCGCGATCAGTTTGATTCTGGCACCGGCCTCGTCAGCCTCTTTCAGTTTGGCTTCCAGGTCCTCCATGTTGTTGTTTTTGTATCTGAATCTCTTTGCTTTGCAAAGACGGATGCCGTCGATGATCGAAGCGTGGTTGAGCTCGTCGCTGATGACAGCGTCGTCAGCGGTCAGGATGGTCTCAAACAGGCCGCCGTTTGCGTCGAAGCAGGAGGAGTACAGGATGGTGTCGTCGGTGCCCAGGAAGCCGGAGATCTTCTTCTCGAGCTGTTTGTGGATATCCTGTGTGCCGCAGATGAAGCGGACGGAAGCAACGCCGTAGCCTCTCTCATCGTAGGTTCTCTTGGCTGCGTCGATCAGTCTCTGGTTGTCGCCCAGGCCCAGGTAGTTGTTGGCGCACATGTTGATGACGGTTCTGCCGTCCTCCAGCTTTACCTTTGCGCTCTGTGGAGAAACGATCGGAACCTCGCCCTTGAACAGGCCGGCTGCCTTGATGTCTTCGACTTCTTTGGAGTAAATGCTCAGAATGTCATTTTTACGTGCCATTTCTAAATCAACCCTTTCTTAATCGTTGCCTAAGTCAGATTAGCAATCCTGGGACTGTGGTTCCAGTTTGTCGATGTCTTCCCAGTTGAGGATGACCTTGCCGGACTGGCCGGAAATCATCGCGTCAAAGCCCTTCTTGTAGTCCTTGATGTTCAGTCTGTGGGTGATGATGGCGGAGATGTCCAGACCTGCTTCCAGCATGGTGGTCATCTTGTACCAGGTATCCCAAACCTTGCGTCCGTAGATGCCGCGGATGTTCAGGCCGTTCCAGATGATGGTCTCCCAGTTGACGCCGGTGCCTGGTCTCTGCAGACCCAGCAGCGCGATCTTGCCGCCGTGCTTCATGTTCTCGATCATGTCGTTGAGCGCGGAGCCTGCGCCGGACATTTCCAGACCGACGTCGAAGCCTTCCTTCATGCCCAGCTCTGCCATGACGTCAGAGATCTTCTCTTTGGTCAGGTTGACGGTTCTGGTTGCGCCCAGCTTCTTGGCCAGGTCCAGACGGTACTCGTTGAGGTCGGTGATGACGACGTGTCTTGCGCCTGCAAATTTGGCGATTGCTGCGGCCATAATGCCGATCGGGCCTGCGCCGGTGATCAGCACGTCCTCACCCAGCATGTCGTAGGACAGAGCGGTGTGGGTGGCGTTGCCGAACGGATCGAAGATGGCGTACATCTCTTCCGGGATGTTCGGGTTGGTCGGCCATACGTTGGAGGATGGGATGACCAGATATTCCGCAAAGCAGCCGTCGCGGTTTACGCCGACACCTTTAGCATCCTTGCAGTTTTCCTTGTGGCCTTCCAGGCAGTTGCGGCATTTGCCGCAGGTGATGTGGCCTTCGCCGGAAACAATGTCGCCAACCTTGAAGCCCTGTACGCCAGGACCAACCTCGACGATCTCGCCGACATACTCGTGGCCGGCAGTCTGGCCAACAGCGATGGTGTGCTGTGCCCACTCGTTCCACTGATAGATGTGAACGTCGGTGCCGCAGATGGCGGTTTTGTGAATTTTGATCTTGACATCGTTGGTGCCAACTTCCGGGATGTCTACTCTCTTGAGGGCAAGTCCAGGAGCTGCCTTTTCTTTTACAAGAGCCCACATTTTGTTGTCGTTCATTGTAATCTCCCTTTCTATATTTCTCTTCTTGATACCGCTCTCCACCGGAAGGCCTTCCACTTTTGTCCGCCGGAAAACGGATATGTGTCTTTATATAGAGCACACTCCTGTTCGGTTGTGCTTGTTACAGATACATATTAGCATTACTTTAAAATCTTTTCAAGCGATTTTTTGTAAGAATTTTTCTTTTGAATCGTTTTTGTAAAATCCCTACTATTTTTGCTCGCGATTCTTATTCAATCCCACAAAGTCCATCTCGGTGTAGGTCAGCCGCCCGTTGATCCGCTCGGATTTCATCAGGCTCACCCGCTCCACCTGCATCGAGCTGGCGGGCAGCGTTTTGGAGAAGGCTTTGAGATTAAACCCCTCTGGCAGCAGCACCTGCCGGCCCAGAGTGAGGTGGGCGGCAAACGGCCTTTTTTCCAGCGAGAATCCCTTTTGGGAAAAGGCCAGCTGCACCTGCTGGGCCAGCGCGGAGAGGTCGGGATTTTTGCGCACACCGGCCCACAGGATATCCCCGCCGTCCCGCCGGAAGCGGCCGACCCCCTCCACCGTCATCGCAAAGGAGGGCCCGCTGAGCTGATGCAGCGCCTGCTGCGCCGGTTTGAGGCTGCTCTCCCCCAGAAAGGCCAGCGTCAGGTGCAGGTTTTCCCGGTGGGAAAATCTGCCGTCCAGCACCGCGGGCTGCAGCTGCCGGATGGTCTGCATCAGCATGTCCTTGACCGGTTCGCTCAGCAGAATTGCCACAAACAATCTCATGGGACTCCCCTCCTTCACAAACTTCCTTACTTATAGGATAGCACTTCTTGCGCGGCCGGGCAAGCCATTTTTCTCCTCCTCACGGAAGCGGAAAGAAATTAACATTTTATTCATAAAACTCTTGACATCCTTTTCCGCTTGTGTTACCTTTAAGGTGCAGACAAAGTCTGCATCTTTCACAATTTAACTTTGCCGGGTGCAAAACAGCAACTGTTTTGAGAATAGGGAAGTCGGGGAATGCCCGCGCAGTCGCCACTGCTGTACCGGTTGAGGGATCGAACAAACAAAAGCAACCAGTCCGCTCACTGCCGCAAGGTGGGAAGAGGTTCGATTCTGTTGACGCCGAAGCCAGAAGACCTGCCCAGCAAAGGGTTTTGCTCCTACTATGGACGATAGCAGGCGCAAGAAAATTGGGAATCCGGTGGATTCCTTGTTTTGGTGCGCCTTTCAGCTTTGCTGAAGGGCGCTTTTGCGTTGATTCTCAAAATAGCCATCCTGCTTTTTTGGGGGACCAGCGCGCCAAAACACAAGCATTTCTCCGCCGGGAAATTACATTTTGTGCGCCTTTTCGAACAGGCGCGGAAAGGATGGTAATTTGCCATGAAGAAAAACGAAAAAAGACTGTTCACCCTCAGCTGCGCCGCGGCCCTGCTGTTTGCCGTGCCGTCCAGCGCCAGCGCAATGCACATCATGGAGGGCTATCTGCCCATCGGTCACGCGGTGGCCTGGGGCGCGCTGTGCCTGCCCTTTCTGGCCGCGGGCCTGATCTCCATTAAACGGACGGTGGCCCAACACCGCAAGGCGCTGCTGATCCTGGCGATGGCCGGCGCCTATGCCTTTGTGCTCTCCGCCCTCAAGATCCCCAGCGTCACCGGCTCCAGCTCCCACCCCACCGGGACAGGGCTGGGCGCCATCCTGTTTGGCCCCAGCGCGATGAGCGTAATCGGCATCATCGTGCTGCTGTTCCAGGCGCTGCTGCTGGCACACGGCGGGCTGACCACGCTGGGCGCCAACACCTTCTCGATGGCGATTGCCGGGCCTTTTGTCAGCTACGGCGTCTTTCGCCTGTGCCGCAAGCTCAACGTCAACAAATCGGTTTCGGTCTTTCTGGCTGCCTGCCTGGGCGACCTGTTCACCTACTGCGTCACCAGCGTCCAGCTTGGTCTGGCCCATCCGGCGGCGGAGGGCGGCGTGATGGCCTCTGTCGCCACCTTTCTGGGCATCTTTGCGGTCACCCAGGTGCCGCTGGCCATTGTGGAGGGACTGCTTTCGGTCGCCGTTATTCTGGCGCTGGAATCCTACGCCTCGGGGGAGCTTTCCGAGCTTGCCTACGCCAACTACTAAGCCGCTCATCGGACAAGGAGGAAAACAGCCATGACAAAATCTGTAAAAATCACCATCGCACTCCTGCTGCTTGCGTGCGTCATCATCGCCGCCTTCCCGCTGCTCAGCGTCAAAAACTCTGAGTTTGGCGGAGCGGACGGCGCCGCGGAGGAGGCCATCCTTGCAATCGACCCGGACTATGAGCCCTGGGCCGAGAGTATCCTGGAGCCGCCAGGCGGCGAGACGGAAAGCCTGCTGTTCTGTCTGCAGGCCGCGCTGGGTTCCGGCGTGCTGTGCTTCGGGTTCGGATACCTGGCAGCGCGGAAAAAGTATAAAAAAGACTAAGCACACTGCGGGGGCGAAGGCGCTGTTCGGCTTTCGCCCCTGCTTTTCATTCCGGAAAGAAGGGAAACGCTGATGATTCTTCTCGATAAACTCGCCTACTCCTCCCCCATCCGCCGGCGAAGTCCCGGGCTCAAGTGCCTGTTTGCGGTGGGGTCCCTGCTGGTCTGCGTCGGCTTCCGGCAGCCCGGGGTCTGCGCACTGATCTTTTTGTGCATGGCGGGATGCACCCTGCGGCTGGCCAACGTCTCCCTTGGACGTTATCTGCGCTTTCTGGCAGGACCCGCCGTCTTTCTGGCGCTCAGCTCGGCCGCCATCCTGTTCTATCTCTCCTCCGCCCCGCAGGATCTGTTCTCCTTTGCGTTGGGGCCGCGCTATCTCGGCGTCAGCTCCCAGTCGCTTGCAAGCTGGCTTCAGCTGATGGCAGTCGCGTTTTCCAGCGTTGCCTGCCTGTATTTTCTGATCCTCACCACCCCCGTCACCGACCTGCTGGCAGTGCTGCGGCGCCTGCACTGTCCCTGGCTGCTGCTGGAGCTGATGCTGCTGATCTACCGCGCCATCTTTGTTCTGCTGGATATTGCCGGCGCCATCCAAACCGCGCAGAACTGCCGGTTGGGGAACCGCTCCTTCTCCTCCAAGCTGCGCTGCATGGGACAGATGCTTTCGGTGCTGCTGGTGCGCTCGCTGAAAAAGTCTTCCCTGCTCTACGACGCGATGGAAAGCCGGCTGTATGACGGCCGCATCCGCGTGCTGGAAGAAACGGCGCCCGCGCCTGCCTGGCAGTGGGGTCTGTGCGGGCTGTGGCTGGCGGGGCTGTGTGGGCTGTGCGCGCTATGCACCCTGGCCCAATAAGGAAAGGAGAAGCTGTATGCAAGACATCTTAATGGAAATCAGCAATCTGTCCTACCGGTACGAGGACGGAACGCTGGCGCTGGACCAGGTCAGCCTGCAGATCCGCCGCCACGAGCGCCTGGCCATCATGGGCAGCAACGGCTCGGGTAAATCCACCCTGTTTCTGAACCTGAACGGCGTCTGCCGCCCCACCGGCGGGCAGATTCTTTATGAAGGCAGGCCGGTCGATTACTCCCGCAAAGGACTGCTGGAGCTGCGGCGGCAGGTCGGCATCGTCTTTCAGGACCCGGATAACCAGCTTTTCTGTGCCAGCGTCGCGGGGGAAATCTCCTTCGGGCTTTATAACCTCGGTCTGGATGAGGAGGAGATCCGCCGCCGGGTGGACGCGGTCTGCCAGAAGCTCTCGATCGACCCGTTCCGGGATAAACCCACCCACTTTTTGAGCGGCGGCCAGAAGAAGCGGGTCTCGATCGCGGACATCCTGGTGATGCGCCCCTCGCTTTTGATCCTTGACGAACCGTTTTCCGCCCTTGACCCCAAACACGCGCAGATGATCGACGAGATTCTCTCCCAGCTGGCGCGGGAGGGCATCACGGTTGTGATCGCTACCCACAACGCCGCTCAGGCCTACCGCTGGGCAGACCGGGTTGTCATCCTGCACAACGGCCGCATCCAGGCGCAGGGCACGCCGGAGGAGATCTTTTGCGACCAGGCCCTCCTGCAGCGGACCAGTCTGGTGCCGCCGGAAATTCTGACCATCTCCCGCGCCCTGCAGCAAAAGAAGCTGTTGCCGGACGGAACCTTTCCCAAAACGGTCGAATCCCTCTGCTCGATGCTGCTCTGCTGACAAATATTCCTTTCAGAGCATCTTTCTTTTTTCTGGCCCTTGTAATTTTCGGACATTATTCTTATAATAATAGGTATAAAGAAGCGCATCCCAAAACCAACCAAGCAGGAGGAATGGACAGATGAAGGGTCTTTCAATTACCGGTTTGATTTTAGGTATCGTCGCGGCCGCCGCCGGCGTCGCCGCCATCGTGCTGAGCGCGGTGGGACTGGCAAAATCCAAGCCGCGGGAATTTTAAAATGTTTTCTTTTTGTGAGAAGGGCCTATCCGGGCCCTTCTTTTTTAGGGAAAAGCCGCTTCCCTTTCCCGTGAAACATCCCCAACAAATTTCACGGTTTCACGCAAAAATGTGCGCCGAATTTTGGCAGCGGCAAAACAGGCTTTTTCCTTGAAATGGGAGGGCGATTCCTGTATAATAGATAGTTGAATTATAGAGGGCACCGGTGTTCACCGGGTTTACATCTTTGAAAGTGAGGCGTGGAAGTTATGCAAAAAAATGGATTTAGCAATGAAAAATATCTTCACACACAGTCGGAGCACATCCGGCAGCGAATCTCGCAGTTTGGCGGAAAGCTGTATCTGGAGTTCGGCGGAAAGCTGTACGACGACTACCACGCCTCGCGCGTCCTGCCGGGATTTCAGCCGGACAGCAAGCTGCGGATGCTGCTGCAGCTCAAGGAGCAGGTTGAGGTCATCATCGCCATCAACGCAGCCGACATCGAAAAGAACAAGATTCGCGGCGACCTGGGCATCACCTACGACGTGGACGTGCTGCGCCTGATCGACATCTTCCGCAGCTTTGGGCTGTATGTCAGCAGCGTCGTGATGACCCGCTTCCAGGGACAGGCGGTGGCGCTGGCCTTCCAGGAGCGGCTGGAGGCGCTGGGCGTCAAGGTTTACCGCCACTACCCGATTGAGGGCTACCCCTCCAACATCTCCCACATCGTTAGCGACGAGGGCTACGGCAGAAACGAATACATCGAAACCACCCGCGAGCTGGTCGTTGTCACCGCTCCCGGACCCGGCAGCGGCAAGATGGCCACCTGCCTCTCCCAGCTCTACCACGACCACAAGCGCGGCATCAAGGCCGGCTACGCCAAGTTTGAGACCTTCCCAATCTGGAACCTGCCGCTCAACCACCCGGTCAACCTGGCCTATGAGGCGGCGACTGCGGACTTAAACGATGTCAACATGATCGACCCGTTCCACCTGGAGGCCTACGGCACCACCACCGTCAACTACAACCGCGATGTCGAGATCTTCCCGGTGCTGCGCGCCACCTTTGAGCAGATCCTGGGCGAGTGCCCGTACAAATCCCCAACCGACATGGGCGTCAATATGGCAGGCTACTGCATCTTCGACGACGAGGCGGTCAGCGAGGCCTCCCGCCAGGAAATCATCCGCCGCTACTACACCGCGCTGTGCGGCCAGCGTCAGGGCGCCGTCAGTGAGGAGACGGTGCTCAAGCTGGAGCTGCTGATGAAAAAGGCCGGCGTCACCATCCATGACCGCAAGGTCGTCTCCCCTGCCCTGCAGAAAGCAGCCCTGACCGGCGCGCCCGCCGCGGCGATGGAGCTGCCGGACGGCACCATCGTCACCGGCCGCACCTCCGACCTGCTGGGCGCCGCCTCTGCCCTGCTGCTCAACTCGCTCAAGGTGCTGGGCGGCATCAGTGACGACATTCGTCTGATCTCTCCGGTCATCATCGAGCCGATCCAGCACCTGAAGGTCGACCATCTGGGCAACCGCAACCCGCGCCTGCACACCGACGAGGTGCTGATCGCCCTCTCCATCTGCGCGGCCACCAACCCGACCGCCGAGCTTGCGATGGAGCAGCTGAACAAGCTGCGCGGCTGCGAGGTCCATTCCTCGGTCATCCTCTCCTCGGTGGACGAGAAGGTCTTCCGCCGCCTGGGCGTCAACATCACCTGCGAGCCGATCTACGAAACAAAATAAACTTCCACAAAAAAGGAGGTCTCCCCAATGAAGGGAGGCCTCCTCTTTTTGTAGTGAAAAAAGCGGCAGCCGGTTGGCCGCCGCTTTTCGATTGCATTATTTTTTGCCTTTGGATTTTGGCGCCTTTGCCGCTTTGGTAGCCGCCGCTTTGCCCTGCTGACGCTCCTGCCAGAGGCTCCACAGCGCCCCGTTCAGGCAGGTTGCAGAATAGAAGGCGCAGAGCACGCCCGCCAGCACCGGCACCGCGATGTCCAGAACGGTGACATCCAGCACCATCCCGACAACGCCAGCGCAAACTGCTCCCAGCGCCAACAGGATTGTGAAGGCGAGCAGCTTCGGTGCGCACTGAGCAACGCTCTGGTTGAGCAGCTCAGCGACGGTAGCATTGACGCTCATGACCCGGCGATTTTCGCGGATGGCGTCATAGAGGATCACGCTGTTGATCAGCGAGCAGCAGCACACCGTCGCCGCTGCCGCCACAAAGCTGCTGCCTGCGCGAAAGCCCAGCAGCACCAGCACGCCGTAGCTCAGCAGGCAGTCGTGCAGCATGGTAATCAGCGAGACAACGCCGCTGGAAAAACCTGCGGTCTTCTTATAGCGCAGTCCGACGAAGAGCAGCAGCAACACGCCGGCCAGCACCGCCGCAATGACAAACCGTGTCGCCAGCATCCCAATCTGAGCCGGGAAAACGGTGCTGACGCTCGATTCCTCGATGCCCGCATCCGGGAAGGCATCCGTCAGCGCCTGCAGCAGGCCCTGCTGGGTGTCTTCGGTGAAGCCCTGCGCGACGGTGAGCACCAGCTGGGTCATGCCGGTGGGGAGGTTGTCCAGTTCCTGCACGGTCACATCCTCGCCAAGATACTCCTCCGCGG
This sequence comes from uncultured Oscillospiraceae bacterium, assembly GCA_900547455.1. Taxonomy (GTDB): domain Bacteria; phylum Bacillota; class Clostridia; order Oscillospirales; family Ruminococcaceae; genus Negativibacillus; species Negativibacillus faecipullorum. The sequence goes on along the minus strand of URGV01000005.1, from coordinate 61,281 downwards.
TATTTTCAAAATCAGCGGGGGCAAGCGTCGTTCCGGTCGAATAGGCATAGATGCCGACCGTGCCGCCGCCCAGCTCCAGACCCATCGAAGGGCCCATCACAACGGCCACCAGCACAACCAAAACCATGGCCGCTGCGGAAATGATTAAAAATATCTTTCTCTTTGCTGCGATATTTTTCATTACTTGTCACCTCCATACAGCCATGCTTTTTGCAGTCCCGAAAATGCGGTGAGCGACCGCAGCATCAGGCGGGAAGCAAGCACATGGAAAAGGAAGGTCGAAAGTACGCCCACAACCAGCGGATAAGCAAAGGAGTAGAGGGCGCTTGCCGCTGTGCTGCTCAGTCCCAGCCAGGAGAACAGGGTGTTCAGCGGAGAGGTGAACATCGAGCTGCCCGGACCAAAGACGGCGATCAGCGCCAGCGCCACCAGGGTGATCACGATGCAGCTGTCCAGAATCAGCGGGAAAGCATCCTTAAATCCAGTCTGAACAGCGAGCTCCGTCTCCTTGCCGGAGGCCAGCTGTTTTTTAATGCAGACAGCGGAGTGCAGCTGCGCCGCAATCCCCAGCGCAAAGGCGGCTGCTGTACCCAGCACCGCCGGGACATTCAGGGTGAAGGTCGGCAGCACCGCAAAGAAACCGGTGACTGCCGCAACCGCTGCAGCCAGCTGGGCCACCAGCGCGATGCCGGCCACCACGCCGCTCAGGCGGTAACGGACAATCATCAAGACGACCACAATCGCCAGGGCAGCCACTGCGGTGACCGCGATTGCCCGATGGGTATATTCGCCATAGGCCGGCGAAATGGTTCCATAGTTGCTGGCCGTCAGCGAAATTGGCAGCGAGCCGCCGTTGATCTGGTTGACCAGGTCGATGGCGTAATCGGAGGTGAAGTCTCCGTTGATGACGCAGCGGCCGTCGGTGATCGCCTCATCGACGGTAGGTGCGGAAATCATCTCGCTGTCCATAAAGATCGAGATGCGGCTGCCAACCTGTTCTCTGGTCGCATCTTCCCAGGTCTGCTGCGCCTCCTCCTTAAAGGTCAGCGCAACCGCCGGGGTCATCTCTCCGGTCTCGGAGTCGGGGTAAAGAAGCAGCTCCGCATAGTCCACGTCGTCGCCGGTCAGGAGCGGGTCGCCCGGTTCCTCACTGAGCATGCCGGTATTGCTGTCGATCGGCGTGCCCGCATAAAAGGCCAGCTCGCCGGTACGGCCCAGATCCATCACCTCATCGGCCGCCTCCTCGCCCGGCTTGAGCGCAAAGCGGACCACAATGTTCTTGTTCTGGGAGTCGAGCATAATCTCACTGTCGGTGATTCCCTTGTTGACCAGCCTCTGTTCCATCACCGCAACCGTTTCCTGCAGCTGTTGGTCAGTCACATTCTCGCTGTCCGTTGGGGCAAAGACCGCCAGGGCACCATTGCCCAGATCCATTCCCCACTCAATGTCGTCCAGGCCCTTCAAGTAGACGCGGTCAATATCTCCGTACTTCGAGTTGAAGCCCAGAAAAGACGCGCAGGCAAAGAGCACCAGAATCAGCGCAACGATGAAAAACACCGGTTTTGCAACTCTTTTCATCTGCAATCCTCCATTTTCTTTTCGGCAAACATCCTCTTCTCGACGATTCAGGGAGGATGTCCCGCCATATTTTTGCCATTTTCAGGCACTTATACCGCTTATTATAGTGCAAATTCCCTAAAAAGTCAATTCTGTCCTGCGCAAAACCATCCTTTTGCGCGCAAAAAAATGGCGCCGGAGCGTTTTGTTGCTCCAGCGCCAGCAAAAGGCCGTGCTTTTTTATACGTTGAGCTCCGCGTGCTCGCCAAGGATCTCCTTATTTTGCTGGAGCAGCGGGTTGACACACTCGTTGAGGAACTCGGTGACCTGGGACGGGGCGCGTCCGGTGAAGTTCTTCGGGTCGAGGATCGAGACGATCTCCTCCTTCTTGAGGTTAAACAGCGGGTCGGCCACGATGCGGTCGATCAGGTCGTTCTCGCCGCCCTCCTCCTTGACGACGCGGGCCGCCGCCTGGGAGTGAACGCGCAGCTGCTCGTGCAGCACCTGGCGGTCGCCGCCCTTTTTGACCGCGGACATCATGATGTTCTCGGTGGCCATGAACGGCAGCTCACGCATGACGCGCTGATGAATGACCTTCGGGTAAACCACCAGGCCGTCGCAGATGTTGAGCATGATGTTGAGGATCGAATCGACGCCCAGGAAGGCCTCGGCAACCGAGATTCTCTTGTTGGCCGAGTCGTCCAGGGTGCGCTCAAACCACTGGGTGCCGGCGGTGATAGCCGGGTTGAGCACGTCGACCATGACGTATCTTGCCAGTGAGGTGATGCGCTCACTTCTCATCGGGTTGCGCTTATACGGCATCGCGGAGGAACCGATCTGGTTTTTCTCGAACGGCTCTTCCATCTCTTTAAAGTTCTGCAGCAGGCGCATGTCGTTGGAGAACTTGCTGGCCGACTGGGCGATGGCGCTCAGGTCGGAGAGAACATAGTAGTCGACCTTTCTGGAATAGGTCTGGCCGGAGACCGGAACGCAGGCCTCAAAGCCCATCTCGTGGGCGATCATCTGCTCAGCCTGTTTGCACTTCTCCTGGTCGCCGTTAAACAGCTCCATAAAGCTGGCCTGGGTGCCGGTGGTGCCCTTAGAGCCGAGCAGCTTTAAGGATTTGATGCGGTTTTCGATCTCCTGCTCGTCCATCAGCAGCTCGTTAATCCACAAAGTGGCGCGCTTGCCAACGGTGGTCAGCTGGGCCGGCTGCAGGTGGGTGTAGGCAAGGCAGGGCATGTCCTTGTACTGGTCGGCAAATTTTGCCAGCATGGCGATGACGTTGAGCAGCTTGCGGCGGACAATCTCCAAGCCCTCGCGCATGATGATGATGTCGGTGTTGTCGCCGACATAGCAGCTGGTGGCGCCCAGGTGGATGATGCCCTTGGCGTTGGGGCACTGGCAGCCGTAGGCGTAGACGTGGCTCATGACGTCGTGGCGGACCAGCTTCTCCCGCTCGCGGGCTACCTCGTAGTTGATGTTGTCCTTGTTGGCCTCCAGCTCGGCGATCTGCTCGTCGGTGATGTTGATTCCCAGCGCCTTTTCGGCCTTGGCCAGCGCGATCCACAATTTTCTCCAGGTCTTAAATTTGTTGTCCTGAGAAAATACATACTGCATCTCCTCGCTTGCATAGCGGGAAGAGAATGGGCTTTCATACGCATTTGTGCTCATTGAACATTCCTCCATCTTTTCTTCTGACATCCCTTTTATTTTCAAAAAGGAAAAAGGGACTTTTCTTTAAGTTTAACAACCGGCGGCGCACATGTCAATAAAATTGGCCGAAAAAAGGGGCAGAAATTGGAATTTGCCCGCCCCTTCTCCGCTTTTAACCAGGTGCTGCCGGAACAGAGGGAGAAATTTATACTAAATTTGTTAGTTTTGACCATCATTTTCTGCTTGACAAAGTACGGAAGGTATGGTAATCTTATCTCAGCAAGAGAGTTAGCAATCGCTAATCAAAGCAAATTTCAAATTGGAGGCTTTGTTTATGGCTACATTTATCATTGCAGGAATCCTGCTCATCCTCGCGGTGCTGGCTCTGCGCAGCATCATCAAGACCCGTTCCTCCGGGGGCTGCAGCGGTTGCTCGGGAAGCTGCGGCGGCTGCTGTGGGTGCTCGGCCCATACGGCGCACAAAACCGAGAACACCAAATCCTGAATCCTACTACATTGTTTTAGATAACCCATTTTTTTATTCCTTCTTCTTAAGGGCAACACCCCGGCCACCCAGCCGGGGTGTTGTTCTGTTTAGCGGCCCTTTTGCATCCTGCAGGCTCCGGCGCGGTCACACAGGTGCGCGGCCAAAGCGGCAAACACTAGCCCCAGCAGCGCGCCGCACAGCACGTCGGTGGGAAAATGGACGTACAGATACAGCCGTGAGAAACCGATCAGCGCCGCCAAGATAAGCAGCACCACCGACCACCTGCCAAAGTCCCGGCGATAGTGCCAGAACACACCCGCACAGGCAAAGGAGGCCATGGTGTGGCCCGAGGGGAAGGAATAATCGGTCGGGGGACTGATGAGCAGCTCGGACAAGCCCGCGACCTCAAACGGCCGCAGCCGCGCGAACAGCGGCTTTAAAAACAGATTTCCGACCAACAGGCAGAGCAGCAGTGAGACCGCCAGCGCGTATCCCTGGCGGCGGTAGCGTTTGCTGAGCAGCAGCACCAGCGCCAACAGGATAAACAACCAGCCGCCGTTGCCCAGCGCGGTGATCGTCGGCATCAGCAGATCCAGAGCCGCCCCCTGAAGGTGGCTTTGAATCCACTCCAAAATCATAAAGTCAATCTGTTGTATCCAGCTCATCGCAGGACCTCCTTTTTATTTTGCGGGACAGCGCGCAGAGGAGTGCTCCCCTCCTTCCTCCCGGCAGGGTTTTATGTTATAATATACCTGTTCTGAATTTTGCGCAATAGGGGGATTTTTCATGCAGCAGCCAATTTCCAAGGTGTCGCTCTCGGTGCGGGAGCTGGTCGAGTTCATCCTTGCCAGCGGCAGCATCGACAACCGTGGCGGCAGCGCCGACCTCTACCAGCGTGCCAATGAGGGCTCCCGCCTGCACCGCAAGCTCCAGCGCCAGGCCCACGAGCGCCACGGCGAAGCCTACCGCTCTGAGGTCGTCTTTTCGGATGAGCGGGAGCTGGACGGCATCCTCTTTTCGGTCTATGGCCGGGCGGACGGCGTACTGCGGGAGGATGGAAGTGCCATCATCGAGGAGATCAAGACCACCGAGCTGCCCCTCTCGCTGCTCAGCGGCCAACCGGATACCCCCGGCTACAACTCGCTGCACTGGGCACAGGCCAAGTGCTACGCCTTCATCCTCTCCCAACAGGAAAAGCTGGACACCGTCGAGGTGCGGCTGATCTATTGCCAGGTGGAGACCGAGGAGCTGCAGCAGTTCACCGCTCGCTTTGCCGCGCAGGAGCTGGAAAGCTTTTACCTGGATCTGCTACGCCGCTACCACCGCTGGGCGCAGCTGCGCGCCGACTGGTCTGTGCTGCGCAATCAGCAGGCGCTTGCCCTCCCTTTCCCTTTTGCCTCCTACCGCGAGGGGCAGCGGCAGATGGCAGCGGTAATCTACCGCGCAGCCGCTTCCGGTTCACGCGTGTTCTGTCAGGCCCCTACCGGCATCGGCAAGACCATCTCCTCCCTCTTCCCCGCGGTCAAGGCGATGGGGGAGCAAAAGCTCTCCCACATCTTCTACCTCACCGCCAAGACCTCCACCCGTGCGGTTGCTGAGGAGGGTTTTGCGCTGATGCAGCAGAAGGGGATGCGCTTAAAGCGGGTGACGCTGACCGCCAAGGACAAGATCTGCTTTCTGGAGGAACGGCTATGCAACCCCGACGACTGCCCCTACGCGCGGGGCTACTACGACCGGGTGCAGGATGTCCTGTTTGAGATGCTGGGGCAGGAGGACGCCTTCACCCGCGAGGTGATCGAGCACTGGGCAAAGGAAAAGCAGCTCTGTCCCTTCGAGCTGGGGCTGGATCTCTCCACCTGGTGCGACGCCATCATCTGCGACTACAATTATCTGTTCGATCCGGTGGTCTACCTCAAGCGATTCTTCGACCACCGCGGGGACTACTGTTTTCTGATCGACGAGGCGCACAATCTGGTCGACCGGGCGCGGGCAATGTATTCGGCCACCCTGCAAAAATCGCAGGTACTGTCCTGCAAAAAGCTGGCCGCTCCCCTCTCAAAGCCGTTGGAGAAGGCGATCTCCTCACTCAACCGGGAGATGCTTGCGCTCAAAAAGCAGATTCTTTCCGGTGAAGACAGCGCCAAAGAGCGCTTTTTGACCGCCCGCTCGATTCCGGACAGCTTTCTGCGCAGCGCGCGGCATCTGCTCTCGGTCTGCTCCCGGATGTTGGAGGAGCAGCGCCGGGACAAGCTGCACCGCGGCCTGTTTGCGCAGGACGAAAAGCTGCCGCAGGAGATTTTGCAGCTCTACTTTGATCTGCGCTTCTGGCTGCGCATCGCCGAGCTGTTCGACGAGCGGTTTGTCTTTTTCGTCTCCTCCTACCGCTCCGAGGTCACCGTCAAGCTGCTCTGCCTGGACCCGGCAGAGATGGTGGACAGCCGTCTGAAGCTGGGGCGGTGCACCGCGCTCTTTTCGGCCACCCTCTCCCCGCCTTCCTATTATAAAACGGTGCTGGGCTGCGACAACCCTCAAGAGGTGACCCATTCTTACGCGCTGCCCTCCCCCTTTGACCCGCAAAATCTCTGCCTGCTCATCTGCCCGCAGATCAACACCCGCTGGGCCGCCCGGGAGGAGAGCCTTGTCCCCATCGCGCGGCTGCTCTTTGCGATGGTCAGCGCCAAAATCGGAAACTATCTGGCCTACTTTCCTTCCTATCAATATTTGCAGATGGAGGCAGAGACTTTCTCCAAGCTCTACCCGGAGGTGGAGCTGCTGCTGCAATCCCCCGAGATGGACGACAGCCAGCGGGAGCAGTTTCTGCGCCGCTTTGACAATCCACACCCGAACGCTCCCCTGCTCGCTTTCGCGGTGCTGGGCGGCATCTACTCGGAGGGGGTCGATTTAAAGGGAGAGAAGCTGCTGGGCAGCGCCATCATCGGCACCGGCCTGCCAAAGGTGGGGGCGCAGCAGGAGATTTTGCGCGACTACTACCAGGATAAGAACCAGATGGGCTACGATTTTGCCTACCGCTATCCCGGCATGAACAAGGTGCTGCAGGCAGCCGGGCGGGTCATCCGCAGTGACAGCGACCGGGGTGTGGTGATGCTGCTGGACGACCGCTTTGCCGCGCCGTCCTACCGGAGGTTATTCCCCGCCCACTGGGCGCAGGCACGGTGCATTTTCAGTCAGGAGGAACTGGAGGCCCAGCTGGCGGATTTTTGGGGGACTTCACCCCGATAGTCCTGGGATTTATACCGCGTTATTGTTCGCGATAGATTAAACCATCGAGCATCCTCGGGGACAACCCTGCCGTGCCACGGATTGACAGCAGGAAGTGTTCCCTTGATGGAACCAAAGGAAAAAATAAGACCGATTTGTCCACCAGCTCAAAGTGGCAAATCGATCTTATTTTTGTGGTAGAAGGTAGCCCGGCGCGATGCGTAAGCGAGCGCAGCAAGGGCGGTGACTACGCACCGGGGGATTCCAAAGGGCACAGCCCCTGGCGCGCCTTTGGTGACTTTCCCCGCGTCGGGAAAGTCACCCGCGGGGTGGAGGGGCGGAGCGCCCTCCTGGTTAGGGCAGGAGCCAAGTCTGACGACCTGCCCCCTCGCAAGGAAACAAGCTATCCCCACGGCAGAGGTGGAAAAAGAGGGAATAAAAAAGAGGGGGGATCCCCCCTCTTTTTTTAAAACTCCGCAGAACCGGTGGTTCTGGGGAATGGCAGTACGTCGCGGATGTTGCTGACACCGGTGATGTACATGATCAGGCGCTCAAAGCCAAGGCCGTAGCCTGCGTGCTTGGTGCCGCCATATTTGCGCAGGTCGAGGTACCAGGAGTAGTCCTCCTCGTTGAGTCCCAGCTCGCGGATGCGGTTGAGCAGCACGTCGTAGCGCTCCTCACGCTGGCTGCCGCCGATGATCTCTCCGATGCCCGGCACCAGCAGGTCGGCCGCCGCAACGGTCTTGTTGTCGTCGTTGATGCGCATGTAGAAGGCCTTGATCTCCTTCGGATAGTCGGTGACAAAAACCGGCTTCTTAAAGAGCTGCTCGGTCAGGTAGCGCTCGTGCTCGGTCTGCAGGTCGCAGCCCCAGTATACCGGGTACTCAAACTCGTCCTTGTGCTCCTCCAGCAGCTTAACCGCCTCGGTGTAGGGCAGGCGGACAAAGTCGGAGTTGACGATGTGCTGCAGGCGCTCGATCAGGCCCTTGTCGATAAACTGGTTGAAGAAGGCCATCTCCTTCGGGCAGTGCTCCATGACATAGGACAGGACATACTTCATCATGTCCTCGGCCAGATTCATCATGTCGGTCAGGTCCGCGAAGGCGATCTCCGGCTCCATCATCCAGAACTCCGCAGCGTGGCGGGTGGTGTTGGATTTTTCAGCGCGGAAGGTCGGGCCAAAGGTATAGATGTTGGAGAAGGCCATCGCCATGCACTCGCCCTCCAGCTGGCCGGAGACGGTCAGGCTGGTTGGCTTGCCGAAAAAGTCCTGGCTGAAATCGACCTTGCCGTCCTCGGTGCGGGGCGGGTTCTCCATATCCAGGGTGGTGACGCGGAACATTTCGCCGGCGCCCTCGCAGTCACTTCCGGTGATCAGCGGGGTGTGGACGTAGACAAAGCCGCGCTCATTAAAGAATTTGTGGATGGCGAAAGCCGCTTCGGAACGGACACGGAACACCGCGCTGAAGGTGTTGGTTCTGGGGCGCAGGTGTGCGATGGTGCGCAAGAACTCCATCGAGTGGCGCTTTTTCTGCAACGGATAATCGGGTGTGGAGTTGCCTTCCACCTCGATAGTAGCTGCGTGGATTTCATAGGGCTGCTTGGCCTCTGGGGTCAGGATGAGCGTTCCGGTGACAATAATGGAAGCGCCGACGTTGAGTTTCCCGACCTCATTGAAATTGTTCACCTTGCCTTCTTCGAACACTACCTGCAAATTCTGAAAGCAAGTACCGTCGTTCAATTCAATAAAGCCCAGGCTTTTGGATGTGCGAATGGTTCTGACCCATCCGGCTACAGTCAGCTGCTGATCCGCGTACTGCTGAGAGCTGGCTGCGAGCTTTCTCAGTTCTACTCTTTGCATCGTTTTTACCTCCATCATTATAGATTTTCGCTTCCACCCAGTTTTTTGGCGGAAGGATATTGCGGCTTTTGTCTCGCAATATAGCCTATTATAATACGTTTTCGCCCAAGAATCAATCCCGTTCTCATGCGGTTTTCATAAAAATTTTGCCAAAGATTGTGTTCCTGCACAAAGTATGATAGAATAAAACTGTATTCCACAGACAGAAAGGAAGTCTTTTCAGATGAAATGCAATATAAAAAAGGGCGTCACCTCCAGCGCTCTGTATCAGGCGGACCTGGACTGCATCCAGGAGGGACTGGACCTTTTGGAAAAGGACATCCAGGATTTTCTGGCGCGCAAAAATTTTAAAGAAGTCAGCGAGGAAAACGCCAACCAGAACCTCGGCCACATCGAGTCGGTGAGAAAAAAGCTGGAGGACAGCCGCCAGTCCTTTAGCTTAAATGAGCTCAAAGTCATCTACATCGGTCTCAATTTTCTTCGGGACGACCTGGGCGCACCGGCCGAGCAGCGCAGCGAGAAAAACCGCAGCCTGACCGACCGGCAGGTCATGGACAAAAAGCAGGATGTGCGCAACGCTCACCAGAAAATAACCGCAGTGTTCACCCGGATGGGCGTGGACATTCAGGCCACACTGCGCGGATTTTAACATTTCTTTTGCCGGTTTTTCGGTTTAGGGATTGTGTATTTTCCCAAAAAAGAGTATAATGAAGGGCGTAAAAATCCGTTTTCCCCTTCATTTGAAAACGGACGCTAAAGGAAAGGAATGTATCGACATGAAAGCAACCGATATCGTAAACAAAGTAGAACTGGACGTCACCTATGACAGCCTGATCGAACTGATGAGAGCGGGCCGCCAGGTAGACTTTGTGCTGCCGGCTCCGGAGACCGACGGCGACGGCTATCTGACCTGGGACACCGAGTACTGGACCACCGTTGACAACAAGCGCTTCATCCGCACCTATTCGCTGAACGGCCGCGTCCTGCGCGACTCCACTACCCACAACATCTACGACCTGCAGAACGACTTTAAGCCGGAGAAGGCAGCGCAGATTCGCATCAGCTAACCCCGGGATTTTCCCCGCAAAACCCACAAGGCGAACGGCCCAAAATGGCCGTTCGCCTTTTTTGTACAGCTTTCAAAATTTGTTTAAAACTGTGCTATACCAAATACACATCTTTGGTATATACTGTAGATACAGTCAAAGGAAAGGAGGACGCCGGACCAACAAACAGTTCTGATCGCAATTTCTTTTTTGATATATTTTTTCTTCGTCGGTTCTTTTTCGAAAAATAGAACAACTGTTAGCCCATTATGTGGACGGAATACCGGCATAATGGGCGGGGCAGACCAACTACAATCCAAACCTTTCGGTTTGTTTTTATAAAGAAGCCCGCTTTGGGGCTTCACCAGTGATTTTTGACAACCTCTTATCACTTCTTTTTTTCTTCATAATACTCTCCTAAATAAAGGCCCGCACCTCCCCGGTGTGGGTCTTTATTCCTGTTTGGAGGGCGCAAAAAAATCCGGCAGGAGCCTTCTCCCGCCGGATTTTGCCGCTTGATTTTTTTATTTCACCTTTTTGGCCGGGGTCTGCGCAAAGTCAAATTTTGCAAGGTAGGACAGCGGATAGAACATCCGCATCTTCTCCTGCAGGGCCGCGGCGGAAGGAATCACAATCTCCTCCCCATCGTTCCAGCGGATACGAAGGGTGACGTTTTCCTTCGCGGCAAGGGCCTGCATCACCGAGTTTGGCATCTTGTCGTTGTCGCGGGCGTTGACCTCGATGACCTCGCCGGGGTTGGCGGAGACAATCTTCGTCCGCACCTTCATCCAAAACTCGTACTCGCCCTTGCGGTAGGCGCTGGAGTTGCTGACATTGTGCACCACCGGGCCTTGTTGCCGGGGCGCGGAGCTGCTGGAGCTGCCGGTGCTGCCGCTGCCGTCCGGCTGGCTGGGGGCCGGGTCGCTGGGCTGTGGGGGGACTACCGGGCCGTTGACCGTCACTTCGCAGGTGGCGGTTTTGCCGCTGCCGTCCGAAGCGGCGGCGGTGATGGTCGCTTTGCCTGCGCCTACAGCGGTAACAACGCCGTCCTGCACAGTGGCGACATTTTTATCGCTGGTGCTCCACGTCACAGTCTTGGTGGTGGCATTGTCAGGCTCCACCGTTGCTGTCAGGGTATCGCTGCCGCCCACATCCAGGGCCAGGCTGGTTTTGTCCAGCGTCACAGAGGTGACGGAGACGGTGGGTGGCTCAGTGACCGTCACAGTGCAGGTGGCAGATTTCTCGCTGCCGTCATTTGTGGTGACGGTGATGGTGGCGGTGCTTCCACTTGCACCTATTGCGGTGATAGTGGCCGTTTTGGTGTCCGCTGAGGGCGAGATTGTCACGATGCCGCTGGGGCTGCTCTCCCACGTCACATTTTGGTTGGTGGCGTTGCTCGGCGTGATGGTGGCGGTCAGAGTGCCTTCCTTTCCCGGGTTCAGGTTCAGGCTGGTCTTGTCCAGCGACACGCCGGTGACTTTATAGATTACATCACCTGTCACGTTGTCTGTCAAGGTGCCGCCGTTCACTGTCAAAGTATAATTGCCCGTGTTCAGGCTTGCACCGTCATCCAGCGTCAGGCTCTCGCCCTCGCCGATGGTCAAATCCTCCTGCAAGGTCACATTGCCGTACACGGTGCCCTTGTTGCCGTCAAAAACGATGCCGCCTGAAGAATTATCGCCTACTCCAATCTGGATATCAGTGCTGGAGTTGTCGCTGATACCGCCGTTGGCCCGCACGATGGTATTGCCGCTGACGGTCAGGCTGGGCGTCCCGGAGCCAGAACTGCTGCTACCAAAGGTATATCGGATGCCCGCATCGTTGTCGTTCTTGCCAGTCGCTGTCAAGCTGCCGCCATCCACAGTCAGAGAGGCTGACGAACTACTGCCGGCCCGCACTGTTACACCATCGCCGGAGGAACTACTATTTTCGGCTGTGACATCGGCGTTCTGGATAGTCAGGGTGGCATTGCCGCTGTTGCTCTGAACCAGGATTCCACTTGAACTGCCACTGGCAATCAGAGTGCTGCCGTTCTCGCCCGTGATGGCCAGGCTGGCTGTGTCGTTAGAAGATGAATACACCCAAATCCCGTGACTGCTATCGAAAATCTCGTTTACGCCCTGCAATGCAATGTTCAACGACACGTCCCCGGAACTGCTGAATGCGTAGATGCCTACGGTGGCGTAAAGGGATCCACTAGAGGTGCCACCCTTGATTTTCGCGCCGTTCAAGGTCAGGGTGCTGCCGTCCCACTTGATGTTGTATTTGTCGGCAGATGCGCCCGTTGTTGAAACATTGCCGCTCTCGTCCGTCGTGGCGTAGGCGGGGCTGCCTGTACTGCCACTGAGCGCCACGCCGCCCACATAGACCGTATCCCCATCCGCCAAAGGTGCAGCTAGGGCTGCCGCCCTGGCTGTGGCTGTCCCCTCGCAGGCGGTCAAATCCGCTCCCCCGGCCCCGCACACCGGGCAATCCGCATTGACACTGTCCCCGGTGCACAGCGCGGTGCAGGTGCACTCCGCCTGCTGCTGCGACTGGCCGATGGTGATGGGGGTTTCTTCCCCTCCGTCCGCAAAGGCCGGCAGGGTGGCCGCGGTCAGCGCCACCGCCGCGGCTAATGCCGCTGCTAATGCTGCGGCTAGCAGCGGGCTGAACAGTCTTTTCTTCATTCTCATTCCTCCTTCGGGGTTTCCTGTTGGCAGGCTGTCTTTCAGCTTTTCTGAAAGACGCAAAAGGGGTACCCCTTTTGCGGTTTGCCTGATGGTTGATTTTTTCCCCATTATACCACACCCGCGCGCGTTTGTATATCCGCTTTGCCGCAAAAAATGCCTGATGCCCCAAAAGAAAAATCGGCCCCTTTTTTGCGCAAAATCACCAGTGCCACGCCCGCTTTGTGGGACACCGGGGCGCCGAAGCGCACCTTTGCCCCTGCCGCGCTTCGGCCAAAAGAAACACTTTTTGCACCCCGGGCATAGAGTGGTAATGCCGCAGCACCTGTTTGCGGCACTGTTTACCAGTATCTTTTCTAAACGAGGTGGAATCCATGGCATACTGCAATCCATGCTGCTGCAGCCCCTGCACCTGTACCCCCACTTGCACCTGCGGCTCCAACACTTCCTCTGCCAGCCAGCCGGCCTATGTCTGCGCCAACGGCTATCTCAACGACTATGCCCGCTGCGCCCTGGCAAGATATGACCAGATCTCCTATGATCTGGACACCCTTCCCAACTGCTGCTGCTGGCAAAACGCCTGCTGTCAGAACACCTGCCCCAGCTGCTGCCAGAGCACCGGCACCGGCTCCGGCTCCGTCTGCCCCAGCGGCCCCAGCTATTTAAGCGCCGTCAACGAGGCCGAGCAGACCGTCACCACCAACAACCCTGTCCTGTTCGCCACCGACCGGCTCTCCAGCGGCAACTGCATCCAGCACACCGCCGGTACATCCGCCTTCACCCTGGCCTGCCCCGGCGTCTACCTGGTGGAGTACAATGCCAATGTCGCCGTCGCCACCGGCACCAACGTCGCCGTCTCGATGGCGCTGCTGTCCGGCGGCGCGGTCATCCCCGGCTCCGAGTCGGCATCCACCGTCGGCGCCACCGGCCAGCTCGAATCGCTCAGCGCCGCCACCATCGTCACCGTCCCCTGCGGCACCACCGGCAACATCTCCCTTTCAAACACCTCCGCGGGCAGCGTCAATGTCACCAACGCCAACATCCGTATCGTGCGCATCCTCTAAAAAAGCCCCGCAAGCGGACGCCCTTCCCGGGCGCCCGCTTTTTTTGCTCCCTCTCCCCGGCGAAGAAAACAAAAAAAGCGAGGACAGCCGTCCTCGCTTTTTTTATTTCTTCTATCCACGAATAATCGATTCAAAAATATCCAGCGCCCGGTCGATGTCCTCGCGGCTGGTGTCGTTGGTGGTGACAAAGCGGAACTCGCCGTCCTCAATGCCGTTGATCTTGACGCCCTGTTCCAGCATCTTCTCCGGCAGGGTGTCTATCACCTGCTGCGGCGCGTCCAGCTTAAAGAACACCATGTTGATCTCCACCGAGCTCATGTCCAGGCTGACCCCAGGCATCTGCTGCAGGCGCTGCGCCATATATTTGGCGTTGTCGTGGTCCTCCTGCAGGCGCTTGGTCATCACCTCCAGCGCAATCAAACCGGCTGCCGCCAAAAATCCGCACTGGCGCATGCCGCCGCCCAGCATCTTGCGGTTGCGGCGGGCGCGCTCGATGTACTCCTTGCTGCCCACCAGCATCGAGCCGACCGGTGCGCACAGGCCCTTGGACAGGCAGAACATGACCGAATCGGCGCAGGCGGCAATCTCCTTGACGTCCACCCCTAAGGCGGTGGCGGCGTTAAAGATGCGCGCGCCGTCCATGTGGACCGGCAGGCCCTCCTCTTTCGCCATTTTATAGACCGCCTGCAGCTTGTCCAGCGGGACAACCTTGCCGGTCGCCAGCGGCTCCTCCACGCAGATTAAGCCGGTGCGCGGATAGTGGATGTTGCTGCGGTCGCGGATGGCCGAGCGAATCTGTTCGGCGTCGAAGATGCCGTTTTCAAAGTGCAGGGTGCGGATAAACGCCTGGGACAGCACCGCCGCGCCGCCGACCTCGTGAGCAACAATATGCGCGGTGTCGGACAGGATGATCTCGTCGCCGCGGCTGGTGTGGGACATCACCGCTACCGCGTTGCCCATCGTGCCGCTGGCCATAAACAGCGCCGCCTCCTTGCCGAGCATCTCGGCGGCCTTCTTCTCCAGCTCGTTCATGGTCGGGTCGTCGCCGTAGACGTCGTCGCCCACCTGGGCGTTAAACATCGCCTCCCGCATCTGCTGGGTCGGCTGGGTGACGGTGTCGCTTCTTAAATCAATCCATTTTCTCTCTGTTTGCATCAAAATGACCTCCCTTTGGATATCCTGTCATCAAATCAATGGGACCTTCCCGCCCATCTATAGATAAATTATACTAAAAAACACCCTTGTGTGCAAGTTTATTTTTCCAAAACCGCCAATCATTCTTTCCCGCTGCCCGGCATCCGAACCGGCAGCAATTTTTTCTTTTGCCGGTGCTCCTTGACCGGCAGGGTGACGGTGAACTGGATGTCCTCCTCGGTCTGGCTGGCGGCAATCTTGCCGTGGTGCTTTTCCACAATGCTCTTGGCGATGGCAAGCCCCAGTCCATAGCCGCCCTTCTCCCGGTTGCGCGCCTTATCCATCCGGTAAAACCGCTCGAACAGGCGCTCCAGCTCCTCGAGCGGCAGCTTTTCGGCCAGGGTGTTGCGCACGCTCAGGATTGCCTTCTCCTGCTCCTTGCCCCATTCCAGCCTCACAAAGATGCTGCCCTTGGGCGCGCAGTACTTGCAGGCGTTGTCCAGCAGGATGCGCAGCAGCTCCTGCAGACTTCCCTCATCCGCCTGCAGCGAGATGCCCTCGGCGATGTCGCTCTCCAGCTCCAGCCCCTGCTCAAAGGCCACCGACTCAAAGGGCAGCACGCTGCTCCAGACAAGGTCGCTGAGGTTGACAAGGCTGTAGACCATCTGCTGGGTGGCGTCGGTGCGCGCCAGATAGAGCATCTCGTCCACCAGCTTTTTCATGTTCACCGCTTCCTCCTGGGTGTTGCGCACCCAGCGTTGCTGCTGGGCGATGGTCTCATCCGGGTGGGAGAGCAGGATGCCGGTGTTGGCCAGGATGACCGTTAGCGGAGTTTTGAGCTCGTGCGAGGCGTCGGCCACAAACTGCCGCTGCTGCGCCCAGCTGCGCTCCACCGGCCGCACCACCCACGCCGACAAAAAGAAGCTGATGAGGAACAACGCGATCAGCCCCGCCGCCCCCAGCTGCAGAGCGGAGGTCAAAAAGGAACGCATTGAGGCGTACTCCTGGGTGCGGTCAACAAAGGCAATCCACATCTGTCCCTGCTGTCCCCGCGCCAGATACCGCAGGTCCAGCCCGCTCAGCGTTCCGCTGTTTTTTCCACTGGATTCCATCTTGTCCAGCGCCGCCTCCACAGCCTGGCTCACCGTCGCCTCGCTGACCGTGAGGTTGTCGCTCTGGTAGGAGACCAGCTCCCCATTGCTGTCCACCACCGCGCAGAAGGACAGCATGAGTGGGAAATTTCTCCACTCCCGCTTTTTGTCAAATTCCAGCTCGGGAACCGGGCGGGCGCCGTTGTCGTTAAAATAGCGCTCCATCACCCGCATGCTGTCCTGCTCCAGCCGCTGGTAATTCTGAAAGCACAGCACCGCAAAGACGATCAGCAGCACCGTCCCCACCAGGGCCATGTTGATGAGGATAAATTTTTTGCGAAGCTCTTTGGTCATTTACGCATTCTCCTCCAGATGATAGCCCACCTTGCGCACCGTCCCAATCCCCGTCCGGGAGCCAAGATAGAAAAACTTCTTGCGCAAGAAGGAGATGTAAGCCTCGACATTGTTGTCCTCGGCGTTGGAATCGCTGCCCCACACCTTGACGATCAGCTCCTCCTTGGAGACGATGCCGTTGGGGTTTGCCAGCAGAATCTTCAGCACCTCAAACTCCTTAAAGCCCAGGCTGACCGACTTTGCGCCGCAGTGCAGCGTGCGGGAAGAAAGCTTGAGGGTCAAGTCCGCCCAGTGGATGTCCTCGAGCAGCACATCTCCCTGCCGGCGGGAAAGCGCGCGGATGCGGGCCAGCAACTCCTCCGGAGAAAAGGGCTTGGTCATATAGTCGTCCGCGCCGCAGTCCAGCCCCTGCACCTTGTCGCTGATGTCGTCCCGGGCGGTAAGCATCAGCACCGGGGTTGAAATCTTCTGTTCCCGCAGCTCATGCACCACTTCAAAGCCGTCCTTTTGGGGCAGCATCACGTCCAGAATCACAATGTCGTACTGGCCGCTCAGGGCGTAGTCCAGCCCGTCCGCCCCGTCATAGACGATGTCCACCTGGTAGTGCTGCTCCTCCATGATCTGTCCCAGAGCCTGAGCCAGCCTCTTTTCGTCCTCCACGATCAAAACTCTCATCGACCATCCTCCTGTTCTCAAACTCGTTGCTGCACCAAAATGGTTTCATAGCTTCCCTCCAGCTGGTAGCCCAGCCGCTGTGCTAGGCGCGCGGAAGCCTCATTGTCCGCATCCCAGTCGGGGTAGATTCCCTGCTCCAGCGCGGCGGCAATCAGTGCGGCGCTGGGGAATTTGGCGTACCCCCTGCCCTGCTGGCTGTCCTCGGTCTGTACCTGGATGGTGAAACCGCTCTCCGAAACCAGATACGACGAGGCCCCGCTGAGCGGCCTGCCCTCCCGGGTCAAAAGAAACCCGCAGCCCCACCGCGCATAGTCCTCCCAGCAGGTAAACTGAGAGCAGAAGTCCCGCATCCACGCAACCTTGCGGCTGTACTCAAACCAGCTTTGGTCGATCCGCTCCAGCCTCATTCCTTCCGGCAGGGAGGAGAGAATTTGCTGCAAATGATCTTCCTTCGCCGCAAGGGAAAACCTGTAGCGCGGGTAACATTTATAATCTGCAAAACTCTCCCCGGCAAGTGCGGGCAGCTGTTCCTGCCAACCCTCATTTCTGGCGATGAGCAGCAGGCCGTCCCGACCGGCAACCTCCTTCAAAAAGGAAAGCTTCGGCTCGCCGGACAAGAAGACAAAGTCCCCCATCACCACCGCCGCGCTGCGGGGCCTGCAATTGTCGTCAATGAACAGCCGCGCCGGGCAGCGCTGCGGTGGCAGCGGGCTTGCAAAGCAGCAAGAGAGGATGTCCCACCCGTCCTGCTGTTTTGGGAAAAAGTGCTTCCGATACTGTGTATAATCCATCCTTGCAATCTCGAACATCTGGCATCCCTCCTGTTTTTTTCATCATAACACAAACGGCCTGTCCTTTCCATCCTTTTTCTGTCTTTTATTCTACCGCATCAAGCTGAAAAAAAGCTGAAAGGAATTTTTCAGACTAATTTAAGCTTATTGCGCTATTCTTTGGTTGTCAACAAAAACCACCGTCCAAACGAGGTGTTCATATGATACAGAAAACGTTCAAACGATACGAAAAGAAGTATCTACTCTCCCCCCAACAGTACCGCACGGTACGGCAGGGAATCCAGGAGCGGATGCAGCTGGACCAGTACGGGCTGTACACCATCTGCAGCATCTACTTTGATACCGACAATTTTCAGCTGATTCGTTCCTCACTGGAAAAGCCGGTCTACAAAGAAAAGCTGCGGCTGCGCAGCTACGGCGTCCCCGAGGACGCGCAGAGCCCGGTCTTTTTGGAACTCAAGAAAAAATACAAGGGCGTCGTCTACAAGCGCCGGGTCGATATGCAGCTGGAGGAGTGCCGTGAATACCTCTTTGCCGGGGAGCGCCCCCACTGCGACGGGCAGATCCTGCACGAGATCGACTGGTTCCAGCACCTGTGGCACACCTCGCCCAAGGTCTTTCTGGCCTACGACCGCATGGCCTTCTTCTCCCCCGAGGAGGAGGAGCTGCGCATCACCTTTGACCATAACATCCGCTGGCGCGACACCCAGCTCTCCCTCTCGGACGGCGACTGGGGCTATCCGCTCTTGCAGGATGCGCTGGCCGATCATGTACTGATGGAGATCAAAATTCCGGGTGCCATGCCGCTGTGGCTGAGCTGCCTTTTAGATGAGGCGGCGGTTTTCCCGACCTCCTTCTCCAAGTACGGCTACTGCTACAAGAACTATCTCTTCCCAGACTTAGAAAAAAAACACACCTTTGGAGGCAAACTTTATGCTTAACACCTTCTTTTCCAGCATCATCACCGGCACGGTCAGCTGGCAGGCCATCCTGCTGTGCACCCTCTCCTCGGTCATTCTGGGCGCTCTTTCCGCCGGGATTTACTGCTACCGCAACACCTACACCAAGAGCTTTGTGGTCACCCTGTCCCTTCTGCCGGTCATCGTGCAGACCGTCATCATGCTGGTTAACGGCAACCTGGGCGCCGGCGTCGCCGTGATGGGTGCGTTCAGCCTGGTGCGCTTCCGCTCGGTTCCAGGCAGCGCACGGGAAATCACCAGCCTGTTTCTGGCAATGGCGCTGGGCCTTGCCACCGGCATGGGCTACATCGGCTATGCCTTCTTCTTCCTGGTCATCATCGCCATCGCCAATATTCTGTTCTACAACACCCGCTTTGCCGAGCCAAATGCCACCGACCGGGAGCTGAAGATCACCATTCTCGAATCGCTGGACTATGAGGGTGTGTTTGACGACCTGTTCGATAAATACACCACCCGCCACGAGCTGATCCACGTCAAGACCAGCAACATGGGCAGCCTGTATGAGCTGTGCTATCTGGTGCGGCTGAAGGACAGCGGCATCAACAAATCCTTCCTGGACGAGATCCGCTGCCGCAACGGCAATCTGAACATCGTCTGTGGGCGGATATCCACCATACGGGACGAATTATAAGTAGGAATCCTTTTTGAACATCCATCCATCTTGGAAGAAAAAGCTGTGCATCCTCTGCCTTTGTATCGCGCTGCTGTGCGCCGGCTGTTCCCAGACAGCACAGACCGCCTCCAGCAGCATTGGGGAGAGCACAGCCAGCGAAAGCACCACACAATCACGGGAAACCTATACCTACTCCGACTATGAGCTGGATGACAGCTACGATGAAAGCAGCGCCGCCCTCATCACCCTGTCCGGGGACAGCGCAGAATCGAACGGCACCGGCGTCACCATCAGCGGCTCGACCGTCACCATCAGCCGGGAAGGCTGCTACATCCTGCGCGGGGAGCTCACCGATGGGCAGATCATCGTCGACGCGGGCGATACCGACCAGGTGCAGCTGGTGCTGGACGGAGTATTGATTACCTGCTCGGACAGCAGCCCGATCCTGGTGCGCAACGCGGATAAGGTGAAGGTCACCCTGGCCGCGGACAGCGAAAACACCCTGACAGACGGTGCCTCCTATGCCGAGGACGATGACAACCCTGACGCGGCGCTGTTCAGTAAGGACGATTTGATCCTCAACGGCAGCGGTACACTCACCGCAACCGGCAACTATAAACACGGCATCGCCGGAAACGACGACCTCGTGATCACCGGCGGCACCTACAACGTCACCTCGGTCAGCCACGCGCTGCGCGGCAACGACTCGGTCTGCATCCTGGACGGCACCTTCAATCTCACCTCCGAAAAGGACGGCATCCAGGCCAGCAACACTGAGGACGCAGATAAGGGCTGGGTGCAGATTGACGGCGGTACCTACACCATCACCTCCTCCGGCGACGGCATCCAAGCCGAAACCGACCTGACCATCAACGGCGGTGACTTCACCATCCTCAGCGGTGGTGGGGCGGAAAACGGTCCGGATCATACCGACTCGATGATGTTCGGCGGCGGTGGCGGCGGACGGATGCCGGGCGGCACACAACCGCCCGAAATGAGCGGCGATACGCAAACAGCTGACGATGCAGCGCAGCCTCCTGAAATGGCCGAACCGCCGGCTGACAGTACAGTGCAGCCGCCTGAACTCCCCTCCGAAACGACCGATGAAACCACCACGGACAGCCCCGAAATGACTATCGGCGAGAGCGGAGACTTCTCCTTCGACCCGGCAATGGGATTTGATTGGGACGAGTTTGACGACACCTCCGCCGATGACAGCGACACCACCGTCAGCACCAAAGGCCTGAAGGCCGGGCAGAACCTGACTATCAACGGCGGCAGCTTTGACATCGATTCTGCTGACGACGCGGTCCACTCCAACTACAGCATTTCCATCCATGACGGCAGCTTCACCATCCGCACCGGCGACGACGGCATGCACGGCGACGCCTACCTCACTATCTCCGGCGGCACCATCAACGTCGACGAAAGCTACGAGGGACTGGAAGCTGCACAGATCGACATCTCCGGCGGCACCATCCATGTCAGCGCCAGCGACGACGGCCTCAATGCAGCCGGCGGCGGCGACTTTGACCTGGTGGATGGGGCGCTCGTCTTAAAGGAAGCAACTACAACCACCGAAGCCACTGAGTCCACTCAAGCCGAGACCGCTGAGCCCACACAGACCGCGGCCAGCACCGGACAAACCAACAGTGAAACAACAAACTCCACTGAACAAACCGGCAGTGAGACAAGCGACTCCACCGGACAATCCGGCAGTGAGACGACAAACTCCGCCGGGCAAACAGAGGAACAGGCCCAGCCGCCGCAGCCTGGAGGCGGCATGGGAATGGGAATCGGTATTCCAGAGGACAACACCCTCCTCAACATCAGCGGCGGCACTTTGATCGTGCAGGCCGGTGTCGGAGAAAACACCTCCGTCACCGGCGGAGACGGCATTGACAGCAACGGCGACATAACCATTTCCGGCGGCACTGTCATTGTTTTTGGCTCCGAAGGCGGCGCGGACAGCGCGTTGGACTATGATGGGGAGGCCAGCATCACCGGCGGCACTCTGGCTGCACTTGGCACCGCAGGGATGGCGCAGTCGGTTGAACCGGATGACAGCCACGCTGTTTTGATGGTGACCTGGAGTGAGAGGCAGCAGGCAGGAACACGCTTGAGCCTGTGCGACAAAAACGGACAGATCGTCTGCTCACTGGAAGCGCCTATCTCCTTCTCTTCCGCTGTCATCTGCACTGAGAGTATGGCCTCCGGCCAGACACTCAGCCTGTACACCGGCGGCGACGCCAATTCAGACAGCCAGATCATCACCATGGGTGAGCTGACCGGCGGCACCAAGCTGTGCGATGTCACCCTGACCGACGGCGTCACCAGCATCTCCTCGGACGGCAGCGAAGCAAGCCAGGGCTTTGGTGGTATGGGCGGCCGCGGCGGACAGCGCCCGTCCGGTCAGGAGGAAACAGCTCCTCCAACCGACGGCACAGCCCCCGAAACACAGCCCGGCAGCGAGGATTCCTCCGCCGCAGAATCTGCTGACGTAATCGGGCAGAGCAATTCATGATATCTCCGCGGGCAAGGTCAATAGTTTTCTCCTCACCCTTCTATTGATTGTCTAGAGGATGCCCGCTTTTTAATCCTTTCTCTCAAAAAGGAAAAGCTCCCTTCGCCGGGAGCTTTTCCTTTTTGGTTATAAAACAGGACTTCTGCTTACGCATTCTCTGCGGTATAGGCTGCGATCTGGTCCGCCACCCCTTTTTCCTCACTGGTATAGCCCTCAGATTTGGTCTCCCAGTTCTTCATCTTTTCGTTCTGGCTGCCGTACATCGCATACATTTTGCTGTCATTGTCAACCTTGCTCAGGCACCAGCCAACGCTGTAGTTGCACGGGAGCACCAGTACATGCTCCAGCAGGTAAGCCTCCGCCTCGGCGTAAGCCTGATAACGCTCATCCAGATCTTCGGTGATTGCGTCAGCCGCTTCTACCATGGCGGTGTATTCCTGATAGGCTGCGATCAGGTCTTCGTTTGTCTCATCCGTTTCGGTAATCTCGTTGATATACGAATAGTTTGCGGAATAGTCGGCGTTATCCATGCCGTAGCATTCCTGTGCCAGATAGTTCTGCGGGTCACCGTAGTCGGCGCCCCAGCCGTTGAGCACAAAGGAGTGCAGATGCGGTGCGATGACTTCGGTGTTGACGCTGGAAATATAAGTGCAGATATTCAGCTTGACATAGTCGTCGCCCAGACCGTCAGAAAATGCCTGTGCCAGTACATTTGCGCTGTCCAGAGCTGTCTGGCTGGAAGCAGAAATGTGGTAATCCACCTCTACCGGGAAGGTGACGCCCAAGGCAGTCAGTTCCTCAATCGCCTGCTCTTTATATTGCTGCGCCAAATCAGCGTCGATGCGGGCCGGGGTTACACCATCGGATTCTTTCAGCCCCATCGCTTCCCGTACCAGTTCGGTGTACTCAGTGCCGTCAGAGGTGTATACCAGACCAGGCATGGTATAGAAGTTGTTTTCGCAGGCAAATGGGTCGATCGCGTTGGTTCTCTTCCAATACTCAGACAGGTTCAGGCCATAGTACCAGGATTTGCGGAACGCTTCATTTGCAATTGCGGTGTTCCAGTTGGTGTCCTTGGTGCCGTCTTCGTTGTTCTTGTTGTAGTTAAAGTGGAACTGATAGGAGTGCTTGGACGGAACTGCCGGTACCAGGTAATCGTAGTATTCGTTGTTGGGGTCCCTTGCGATGGTGGTCAGGTTGCTCTCGCTCAGGTCGACATAGTCCAGATCCCCCGCCTGATACAGCTGGAAGGCCACATCGGTGGATTCCACCATCTTGAAGGTGACGGTGTTAAAGCGGGTGCACTCGGTGTCCCAATAGAGCGGGTTCTTGGTAAAGATCTTCTCGTTGCCCTGGATGTAGGAGGTCATGGTGTAGGGACCGTTGTACCACATCGTCTCGTTATTCATGGCCTTGGTCGCGTCGATGCCGCCCAGTTCCTCGATCATTGCCTTGGACATTGGGTACAAAGACTGATAGGTGGCCAGCGTGTCAAAGTACGGCTTCTCGGCCAGGCAGGTGTAGACGACGGTGTACTCGTCCGGCGTTTCGATGCCGACCGTTTCTCTGAACTTGGAGCCTTCATCTGCAGTCAGGGCATAGGCTTCCTCTTTGGAGAGGGTTTTCGTGTACTCATAATATTCTTCAGCGCCCTCGATCATCTCCAGCGGCATCGAAGTATTGGAAGAATCATTCTTGTAGAAATTGAGCACCCACTCCAGGCCGGTAGCAAAATCCTCCGCTACCACTTCTCCCTTTTCGTTTCCGTTCATGTCAACCCATTTGACACCTTCACGGATTTTAAAGGTCCAGGTCTTGCCCTGGTCCTCTGTTCCCCACTCCTCAGCAATCGAAGGAGCCAATGTACCGTCGGTGGTAGGCTCCAGCAAACCGTCCACCAGCTGGGTCAGGTTTTCGCTGTCCTCCGAACGCTGGCTGTACAGCCAGTTGAAGGTTTCCAGCTCACGGGTCAGCAGCTTCGGGATAACCAGATCGGTGATGTCACCCTCGGCAGCCGCGCTGTCTCCGGTCGATTCCCCGCCGCCATTTTCTGTTGATCCGGTGTTTTCTCCTCCGTTTACCTCTTCCCCTGTGCCTCCGCCGCAGCCTGTCAGAACCAACGCCGCAGTCAAAGCAAGAGCCAGCAGTTTGGAGATCGTCTTTTTCATTATCATCTTCCTCCTTGTCATCACATTGCTGTGATTGTTGAGCTGTGAATTTTTTCTCAAACTTCTACTATAATCGTTGCTTGCTGATTCATACTATAGTAAAAGGAAAGTTTATTGTCAATATACTATATATTTTTCGTGATTAAGGCATATATTTTTATACTATATTTGGTAATTATTTCCAGACTGTTCACAATAATCCTTGAAACCCGCAAAAAAATACATCTATTGTGCATATTTTACCATTTCATTATTTGTACTTTCTGTATAAAAATATTTTTGTTTTATATCTATAGAATTTCTTGCGCTGCGACCTTTTTCATTCTTTCCGACAAAATTTAACCTGTTTTTGCTCAATAAAAATTCCTCCGCGCCCATCATCCTGCACGGAGGAAAGTTCATCTGTTTTTCTCTTGCCTTTTTAGTCCTCGTTTAGTTTCACCATGTGGAGGTGGTCCTCCCAGACACCGTTGATTTTAAGATACTTGCGGGCCAGGCCCTCCTCCACAAAGCCGCACCTGCGGACAACGCCGAGGGAAGCGATGTTGCGCGGCATGATGTTGGCCTCGATGCGGTGCAGACCCAGCTCCTCAAAGGCGATGCGGACACACTCGTTCACCGCCTCACTCATCAGGCCCTGGCGCAGCCAGTCCTTGTCCAGCTTATACCCCAAAAAGCAGGAGCAGAAGCTGCCCCACACCACGTTGTTGAGCGCCACCATGCCGATGATCTGCCCCGGCTGTTCCTTTGGCACGATGTAAAAACGAAAGCCGACGGCGCGCTCGCGGTTTTCCTCGTCCTGAACAAGGAGCCTGCGTTGATAATCCACAGTAAAAAAGTTCGGTTCCCGCTGCGGGTCAAACGGCTCAAAGAAAGCCTTATTCCGGCAGTAATAGTCCGCCACCATCTGGGCCTGAGGCTGTGCGGCCGGCAGCAACAGCAAGCGCTCGGTCTCATAAGATTGTTTCATTCTGCTTTCCCCTTTACGCGTTCTTTTGTTTTTCCTTTTTGCGGTAGTCTTTGGCCTGTGGCGTCTTGAGATAGACGTCGTACTGTCCATACAGCCAGCTCTCGATCTGCCCCATGCTCTCCTTCTCCATGGCAAAGGTCTGCTCGCAGACCAGCTCGCTGTGCTCCAGGTTCATCGGGCCGTACCAGACCTGCACCAGAATCTCCTTGTCCTCGATGGGGGTCATCTTGTAGTTCATCCCGGTGCGGCTGCCGGTCAGCTTGTTGCCGCTGGTGAAGTAGGTGATGGTGGGAACGTAAAAGTCCTTGACCGAATAGTCCATGCCTTATCTCCCTCCAAACAGCCTTGCCAGAGGGCTGACCGCCTGCCCCAGATTGTCCACTGCCTCGTTGAGCGCCTCGATGTCGATCGACTCCAGCACATCCACCGCCTTCTTCAGCTCCTCCATGCTCTCGATCAGCGCCTGCTGTCCCTGCTGAGAGAGGCCGTTCAGGTTCTCCAGCAGCTGCTGCGGGTTGGCGTCCTTGAGCTGCTGCGCTACCTGCTGCGCGTCTGAGACCGCCTGTGCGGCCTGCGGCAGCATCTCCTTGGCCTGTGCGGTGATTGCATTGGCATCCGAGACAAGCGCGCTTACCCGCGGTACCAGAATAAGCGCCGACACCGCTGCCACCGCAACGACGCCAATGGCGCAGCCCGCCACAATCTTCAATAGCTTCTCCACCAGTGCGTTGTGCTCGGCCTGGCGCTTGGTGAAAGCGATAAATTCCTTTGCTTCCTGGCTTCCGTTTTCAACCGCTTCCTCCATATCCTTGATTTCCGCCAGTTTTCCCATCTGCCCCATCCTTTCTGTCTTTGTCGTTCTTCCTTGGCTTACAGATTCCAGTCACAGTCCTGCGCCAACATTTGGGCAATCTGTTCCAGCGCCTGCCCTTCGCGCTCATCAAACCGTTCAAAGCTGTAGCTGTCCAGGTCGATGACCCCGATCACCTCGCCGTCCCGCATCATCGGAACCACAATCTCCGAATTGGAGCCACCGTCACAGGCGATGTGGCCCGGAAACTGGTGGACGTCCGGCACAATCTGGGTTCTGCGCTCGGACACCGCTGTCCCGCAGACGCCCTTGCCAACCTGGATGCAGCGGCAGGCCGGTTTGCCCTGGAAGGGTCCGAGCACAAGCTCACCCTGCTTCATCAGGTAAAAGCCCGCCCAGCTGACCTCCTTCCAACTTTCAAAGATGGCCGCGGCGGCGTTGGCGGTGTTGACCACCCAGTCCCGCTCGTCCGCAATCAGCGCGCGCACCCGCATCACTGCCCAGCGGCAGGCCTCCTCCCGGGTTTTGATGTTTGGCTGTTGATTCTCCACGATCAAATCGCCCCTTTCTTTCAACGGTTCTGCTCCTGCATCACGGTCTGTTTTAAATACTGATAAAAGCAATCATATTCCTGCTCGCTCAAACCGCCCGGGCAGGACATCACCACCAGCGGGTGACCCGCATACTCCGTGCGGTAGGGCGGATGGATGTGCGGGTAGGGATTTGCCTGATAGCCCGCCCGCTCATAAAACTGCTGTCTTCTCTGCGAAACCGGGTCGACCGGTGGGTCGATCTCGAGGATCATCTTCTTCCCCTTCTCCCGCAGAAGCGCCAGCGCCCGACTGCCGCAGCCTTTGCCCCGCATCGATTCTGTGATGCACAGGTGCTCGACATAGCAGAAGCTGTCCGCTTCCCAGTAGAGCAGCAGCCCGGCAAAATCTTCCCCCTCATACAACAGGGTGAAGTGGTACTCCTCCTGCGGCATGACGGCGAGCTGCACCTGAGGGTACCGCTGCTCAAACAGCGGGAAACTGCGCTGATAAAGCGCCATCGCTTCCCCATAGCGCGGGTCCTCTCCGCTGCGAATTCGTTCAAACCGCATCCTCTTTCCTCCCTTTTTCTGTCCAAGATGTATCCTCAGTATAGCACAAACAGGACCTTTGCGCCAGAGAAAAATGGCGCATCTCTCTGCAAAAAGTAAGGGAGACCAAAGCAATTTTTGCTTTGGTCTCCCGAACCGGTTTTCTCTTTACCTATTTAACGATCATTTTTAAAACCAGCCGATTGGCTCCTCCCGAAACTGGGGCGAGTCACCGTTTTGATACGGGTCGTAGTTGTGGAGGTTGCAGCCAAATTCCTTGAGCGATTGAATCTGCCCATCCTCTGCCCACACAACGAGGGAGAGGCCATCGAATTCCTCCACCCTGCCGTCGTTCATCTCGTTTTTGAAATACCATTCCACGACGGTCTGGTTGTCCTGATGGAAAAATTGTTTGATCTCCCAGACAAGGACTTTGCCGCGCGTGTTCCACTCGACAAACCAGTGACGGATGGCAGCGTAGCCTTTGTACTGCGGCCCCCAGCTTTCCGTATAGATAGCATCGGAGGCGAATAGTTTCTCGATGCCGGTGTCGCGCTGCATGAGCCACATATCAAACCAGGAACGTATCTTTTTCTCCCGCTCTTGCATGGTGAATTTCCCTCTTTGTTTAACACAGGCAGAGCTTGCAGACCTCGTCGACAATGTTTGCCGCGCGCAGGCCAAACTCGGTGATGAGGTCGCCGCCCGGGCCGGAGTGGCCGAAGGTGTCCTGAACACCCATCTTGACTACCTTGCAAGGAGTGTCCCCGGTGCAGACTGCGCCGCAGACCGCGTCGCCCAGACCGCCGATGACCGAATGCTCCTCAACGGTGACAATCTTGCCGGTCTCCTTTGCTGCCTTGCGGATCAGCTCCTCATCCAGCGGCTTGATGGTGTGGATATTGATGATCCGCGCATCGATGCCCTTTTCTTCCAGCAGCTTGCCGGCCTCGATCGCCTCGGCCACCATCAGGCCGGTGGCCACAACGGTGACGTCCTTGCCGTCGCGCAGGACAATGCCCTTGCCCAGCTCGAAGTGGTAGGTCTCGGGATCGTTAAAGACCGGAACCGCCATTCTGCCAAAGCGCAGATAGACCGGGCCAACATAGGCCGCCGCCGCGCGGACCGCCGCTCTTGCCTCAACATCGTCGGCAGGATTGATGACAACCATGCCCGGGATGGAGCGCATCAGGGCGATATCCTCGCAGCACTGATGGGTGGCGCCGTCCTCGCCGACCGAGATGCCCGCATGGGTCGCGCCGATCTTGACGTTCAGATGCGGGTAACCGATCGAGTTGCGCACCTGCTCAAAGGCGCGGCCGGCGGCGAACATCGCAAAGGAGCTGGCAAACGGGATCATGCCCGCCGCGGCAAGGCCCGCTGCTACGCCCATCATGTTGCCCTCGGCGATGCCGCAGTCGATGAAGCGTTCCGGGCACACCTTTTTAAAGGAAGCTGTCTTGGTTGCGCCCGCAAGGTCTGCGTCCAGCACAACCAGATTTGGATATTCCGTCGAAAGCTCCGCCAGGGTGGCGCCGTAGCTCTCGCGTGTTGCTATTTTTTTCACTTCTGCCATCGTTTATCCCTTTCCTTTCGTCCCCAAATTAGCGCTCAAGCTCTTTGAGCTGCTCGCCAAGCTCTTTCATCGCGACCTCATACTGCTCGTCGTTCGGTGCAGTGCCGTGCCAGGAAGCCTGATTTTCCATGAAGGAAACGCCCTTGCCCTTGACAGTCTTGGCGATGATGGCAGTCGGCTGGCCCTTGACGGTGCGGGCCTCCTGGTAAGCGGCCTCGATCTGGTCAAAATCGTGGCCGTCGATGTTGATGACATGGAAACCGAAAGCCTTAAACTTTTCATCAATCGGGTATGGGGACATGACGTCGGCGACGTTGCCGTCGATCTGCAGGCCGTTGTTGTCCACCAGAACGCACAGGTTGTCCAGATGGTAGTGCGAAGCGAACATTGCCGCCTCCCACACCTGGCCTTCCTGAATCTCGCCGTCGCCCAGCACCGCATAGACGCGCCAGTCAGCGTTCTGCAGCTTGGCAGCCTTGGCCATGCCGCAGGCCGCGGAGATGCCCTGGCCCAGCGAGCCGGAGGACATATCGACGCCCGGAACCTTCTTCATGTCCGGATGGCCCTGCAGACGGGAGCCGATCTTGCGCAGGGTTTTCAGCTCCTCGACCGGGAAATATCCCTTGTGCGCCAGCACGGCATACAGCGCGGGCGCCACGTGGCCCTTGGAGAGGACCAGACGGTCGCGGTCCGCTTTGTCCGGGTGCTGCGGGTCGACGTTCATCTCACAAAAATAGAGATAGGTCAGCACGTCCGCCGCCGAGAGCGAGCCTCCCGGATGGCCGGATTTTGCGCTGTGGGTGCCCTCGATGATCCCCATGCGGACCTTGCAGGCGGTGATTGCCAGCTCTTTTTTCAAGTTGCTGTTCATGGTGTGGAATCATTCCTTTCAGTTGCTCTTGATATTCTCATCAAACCTTATTGGGTACAGATTTGTTCCAGGCGGCAAATAAAATCCGCTACAGCTCCATTTTCGCACGAATCGACAATAAAATCAACCTCTTTTTGCAGATCGGGGTCGCCGCTTTTGGGAACGGCGGAAAAATCCGCCAGCTCCAGCATCGGTTTGTCGTTCTCCCGATCGCCGATGGCGGCCGTTTTGGTAAGGCCCAGCGCCTGCTGGATCATCCTCATGCCGCGGCCCTTGCTGATGCCCTGCGGCACCAGCTCCAGGTAAAAGGCGTCGCTCTGCACTGGGTAGAAGCCCTGCGGGTTTTGCGCCTCGACATAGGCGCGCACCTTCGGGATCTGCTCGGGCGGCACGATCAGCACCACCTTGTGCCAGCGCTTGGGGCCCTCCTCCTCCGAGTACATCCGGCAACAGCCCTCGCGCATATACATATCGCGGCGCTGTGCCACGCCCTCAATCGATTCGTCACCCCAGCGGATCACCCAGTAGTTGTCCGGCTCCACCAGCATGGCGCCGACCTGGTCAAAGCGCTCGAGCAGCGCAAAAACAAAGTCCCGCACGCTCTCCGGCAGCTCCGCGCCGAACAGCACGGTGTCGTCCTGCGGCGAATAGACGTACCCGCCGTTGATGGTGATGATGGGGGCGGTGACCTTCAGCTGCGGCAGAATCTCCGCCAGCGCGCATTTGGGCCGCCCGGTACACAGGGTAAAGGTGCCGCCCAGGGCGATGAAGCGGTTGATGGCCTCGATGTTGTTCTGTGGGATCTCGGTCAGCTCGGTCAGGGTGCCGTCGATGTCCGAGACCAGCAGCATCCCTTTAAAAATCTGTCCGCTCTCCATTGGACAAATCCTCCTTTGGTCGCAGGGTTTTCAAAAATGATGTGAAGTATTCCGGCAGCTGCGACTCAAAGTAAAGCCGCTCGCCGGTGACCGGGTGGGTAAAGCCCAGCGCTCTGGCGTGCAGGCACTGGCCCTGCAGCCGCTTGATGGCCTTCTGCGGGCCATACAGCTCGTCCCCCGCCACCGGGTGGCCGAGGTAAGACAGATGCACCCGAATCTGGTGGGTGCGACCGGTCTCCAGCCGGCAGCGCAGGTGGGTAAAGCCCTCGTACCGTCGCAGCACCTCAAAGTGGGTGACGGCTTCCCTGGCTCCCTGCAGGCTGCCGTCCTGCTGACGGGCGTCAAGGCGCACCGCCATCTTTTTGCGGTCCTTTAAGCTCCTCCCGATGGGCAGGTCGATGGTCCCGCTGTCCTCCTTGACGCTGCCGTAGACCACTGCCTCATAAAAGCGGTCGACGGTGTGCGCTGCAATCTGTTCACTCAGGGCGCGGTAGCTCTCGTCGTCCTTTGCGCAGACCAGCAGGCCGCTGGTGTCCTTGTCGATGCGGTGGACAATGCCCTGCCGCTCCATGCCGTTGCAGGCGGCGAGCTGTCCCTTGCAGTGAAAGAGCAGGGCGTTGACCAGCGTCCCCTGCTCGTTGCCCGCGCCGGGATGCACCACCATGTGTTTGGGTTTGTTGACCACCAGCAGGTGCTCGTCCTCGTAGACGATGTCCAGCGGGATCTCCTGCGGCTGCGGCAGGGTGGTTGGGTGGAGGATCTCCTCCCAGTCCGGCTCGCCGTCCAGCTCCTCCGGCGGGATGGGCAGCTCTACTGAAACCACCATTCCGGACTTTAGCTTGTCGTTTTTTCCGGCACCCTTCTCTCCAATGCGCACAAAGCCCTGCGCAATCCACTTCTGCGCCTGGCTGCGGCTCATACCGGGGAGACTTTCCTGCAGGAATTTGTCGATCCGCTGTCCCTCCTGCTCCGAGCCCACCGGCAGGGTAATGTTACTGCTCATGGCGCTTGATCTCCTGGCGGATCTCAAAGCGGCGGTGTTCCTTGCGCTCGATGAAGATAAAGTAGATCAGGAACAGCGCCATTCCGACAGTCACACAGATATCCGCCACGTTAAAGACCGGGAAGTTGATCAGGCGGAAATCGAACAGGTCGACCACATAGCCGCCCTCCCGGAACAGCCGGTCGATCAGGTTGCCGGCGCCCCCGGCCAGAATCAGGCTCCAGCTGACCACCATCCACGGCGAGCGCAGCTTGCCGAGCAGCAGCAGAACAAAGATGACCAGCAGCACCGCCGAGGTCAGCACCACCAGCAACAGGCGCTGATTGTTCATCGTGTTGAAAGCTGCTCCAAAGTTCTGCACATAGGTCAGGTGAAAGACGCCGGGAATCAGGGCGATGGTGTCGACCTGACTCAACGAATGCTCCGCCCAGAATTTGACCAGCTGGTCGAGCGCCACCAACACCGCCGCAATTCCAAGGCAAATATAATTTAACATACGGTTCCTCCTTTTTCAAAAAGGACATAAAAAGCGGTGCAGGAAATCCGGTTCCTGCACCGCTTATCCATCTTAGCCGATAATTGCCGCACAGCGTGCGCAGAGGGTTGGATGCTTTTCATCTTTGCCGACTGTGTCGCTGTAAGCCCAGCAGCGCTCACACTTTTCACCGTGCGCTTTGGAAACGGTGACTTCCAGTCCTTCGGTCTCGGCTGTGGTCTGGGCAACTGCTCCCTGTTCCAGCACAACCTTGCTGACGATGAACACCGGCTCCAGAACCGCCTCATTTTCCTTGAGGAAGGCGTACAGCTCACCGTCCGCCTTCAGAGTGACCTGCGCTTCCAGCGACTTGCCGATGGTCTTCTGGTTTCTGGCATTTTCCAGCGCCTTGTTGACGTCGTCACGGATCTTGCGGATGCGCTCCCACTTGGCCATGAATTCTGCCGTTTCATCGCCGGCCTTGCCCTTTGGCATCTCGTTAAAGACGCACGCCTCGGGGTTGTGGTCGCTGGATTTTGGCAGGTTGGCCCAGATTTCCTCGCAGGTGAAGGCAAGGATCGGGGCAAACACCAGCGTCATATCGCGCAGGATGCGGTAGATGGCGGTCTGCGCCGCGCGTCTGGAAACCGAATCCGGCTTTTCAACATAAAGTCTGTCCTTGATGATATCCAGATAGAAGTTGGACAGGTCAATGGTGCAGAAGTTGTGGATGGCGTGGTAGACCTGATGGAAATCAAACTCCTCATAGCCCTCGTTGCACTCCTTGGCAACCTCGTCCATGCGGGCCAGCGCCCAGCGGTCCAGCTCATGCAGCTGATCGTCTGCAACCGAATCGGTGTCCGGGTTAAAGTCGTAGAGGTTTCCGAGGATGTAGCGCGCGGTGTTTCTAATCTTGCGGTAAACCTCAGAAAGCTGTTTTAAGATATCGTTGGAGATGCGGATGTCGGAGTGGTAGTCGGAGGAAGCGACCCACAGACGCAGGATGTCCGCGCCGAATTTATCGGTGACCTCCTCCGGTGCGATGCCGTTGCCCAGCGACTTGTGCATCGTCTTGCCCTGTGCATCGACCACCCAACCGTGGGTGCAGACCGCCTTGTACGGCGCGACGCCCTTCCAGGCAACCGAGGTCAGCAGCGAAGACTGGAACCATCCGCGGTACTGGTCGGCGCCCTCGAGGTAGAGGTCGGCCGGCCACTGCAGGCCCGGGTGCTCCATCAGCACGGCGGCATGGCTGGAACCGGAATCGAACCAGACGTCCATGATGTCGGTCTCTTTTCTGAATTTTTCACATCCGCACTTTTTGCACTTGGTGCCGGCAGGCAGGATCTCGCTGGCCTCGTGGGTCCACCAGGCATCCGAGCCTTCCTTGCGGAACAATTCGGAGACAGCCTTGATCGAAGCGTCATCGATGTGCGCTTCGCCGCACTCCTCGCAGTAGAAGATCGGAATCGGCACGCCCCACAGTCTCTGACGGGAGATGCACCAGTCGGAGCGGTCGGTGACCATGTTCTTGATGCGGCCCTCGCCCCAGGACGGATACCATTTAATCTTTTCAATCTCGCGGATTGCGTCGGCCTTAAAGTCCTCTACCGAGCAGAACCACTGTTCGGTGGCGCGGTAGATAATCGGTTTTTTGCATCTCCAGCAGTGCGGGTACTGGTGGACAATCTTTTCAACGGCAAACAGGTTGCCGGTCTCCTCCAGCTTTTTGGCGATGGCCTTGTTGGCCTCGTCGGTGGTGAGGCCCGCAAACTCGCCCGCATCCTTGGTCAGCTTACCTACGCTGTCGACCGGAACGACAATCTGGATCTGCGGATAGTGGTTGACGCAGACCTCAAAGTCCTCGACACCGTGCCCAGGAGCGGTGTGGACGCAGCCGGTACCGGAATCCAGGGTGACGTGGTCGCCGACGATGACCAGCGAGTCGCGGTCGAGGAACGGATGCTGGCAGACAATGTACTCCAGCTCCTTGCCGGTGACCGAGCCGATCAGCTCATAATCTTCGATCTTCGCGGCCTTCATCGCGGCAGGAGCAAGCTCCTTGGCCATGATATAATATTCGCCATTGGCCTTGACCGCGCAGTATTCATACTCCGGACCCAGGCAGATGGCCATGTTGCCCGGCAGGGTCCAGGTAGTGGTAGTCCAGATGACAAAGTAGGTCTTGGAGACGTCGATGCCCAACTTGGAAAGCTTGCCCTGGTCGTCCTTGACAGCAAACTTGACATAGATCGAGAAGCATGGATCCTCCTCGTACTCGATCTCCGCCTCGGCCAGCGCAGTGTTGCAGTCCGGGCACCAGTAAACCGGTTTGAGGCCCTTGTAGATATAGCCCTTCTGCGCCATGTTGCCGAAGATCTCAATCTGCTTTGCCTCAAACTCCGGCTTGAGGGTCATGTACGGATTTTCCCACTCGCCCAAAACGCCCAGGCGCATGAACTGGCTGCGCTGGATATCCAGATAGTGCAGGGCAAATTCCTTGCAGATTTTGCGCAGCTCGACCGGGCTGATGTCGCTTGTGACGCCCGCTTTCTTTCTGGCCTTGAGCTCGATCGGCAGGCCGTGGGTGTCCCAGCCGGGAACGTACGGCGCCTGATAGCCGCTCATATTTTTCTGGCGGATGATGAAGTCCTTGAGCACCTTGTTGAGCGCGGTGCCCAGATGGATGTCGCCGTTGGCGTAAGGGGGGCCGTCGTGCAGAATATAGAGCGGCTTGCCCTCGTTGTTTTTGATCATCTTGTGGTACAGCTGTTTATCCTGCCAGTCCTTCACCCAGCCCGGTTCGCGCTGCGGCAGCGCGCCGCGCATGTTGAACTCGGTGGTTGGCAGGTTCAGGGTTTTGTTGTAATCCTGAGCCATTTTCTTTTCCTCTCCTCTATTCTTTATTTCAACTTTATAAAATCATCGGTCGCGATGTTTTTTCCGTGAAAACAATCCCGTCCTCGGGTCGCTGTCCCGCTCGACGTCAAAGCCCTCGCCGAATTTGAGCGGGCCAAACTTGGACTCGATGGAGTTTGCCCCAAACGGGGAGTAAGCGCGCTGGCGGGAGGCGGCAGGCGCCGGCTCTCTTGGGGCAGGCGCGTTCTGGGCGCTGGCAACTGCGAAGGAGG
This sequence comes from uncultured Oscillospiraceae bacterium, assembly GCA_900547455.1. Classification (GTDB taxonomy): domain Bacteria; phylum Bacillota; class Clostridia; order Oscillospirales; family Ruminococcaceae; genus Negativibacillus; species Negativibacillus faecipullorum. The sequence goes on along the minus strand of URGV01000005.1, from coordinate 26,596 downwards.
TGGTGTCCTCCATCTCGTCGCTCAAGGCCGAAGTGAAGTCGATCATGCCGTCCTCTTCCTCAAAGCTCGCCTTGGCCGCAGAAGGTTTTGTGCGCTCCGGTTCTGGTTCCGCCGCCTTTTCGACAGGCTGTGGGGCCGGTTCCGGTTCCGGCTGCGGTGCCGGTTCCTCCTGGCGTGGGGCCGGCTGCTGGTGCTCCGGTTCCGGGGCAGGCGCCGGCTTTTCCGGCTCCTCGTCATATTCCGGCAGGGCGCTGATCATCTCCAAATGCTGGCGGTACAGGGTCAGCAGGCGGTTTTTAAATTTGGTAACTTCCTTTTGCATCTTAATCAGAGCCAGCTGCTCGCGCTCAATACTCTTCTGCGCATTTTCCAAAATCTGGTCTGCCTTGGCTCTGGCCTCGCGCAGGGTCTGGTCCGCCTTGGCTTTGGATTCGCGGATCACGCTGTCGCCCAGCTTCTGTGCGCCGATCAATGCGCTGCGCAGGCTGTCCTCGTCCTCGCGGTACTGTTCCACCTTCTCAGCAAGGACCTCAATCTTTCCTTCCAGTTCTTCCTTTTCGGACAGCAGCTGGGCGTACTCCGCCGCCACCTGCTGCAGAAATTCCTCCACTTCGTCCTGTTTGTAGCCGCCCATCTGTTTGTCAAAACGTCTGGAGGCAATGGTTTCCGGAGTCAGCATCTTAGGGTACCTCCTTTATCATTTTCCCTTTTGCCACAAAAGGGATTTATCATAATCGGGTCAAAACCCCTGTACGTTTCTCACACATATTTCCCAAGCGTCAGGTGAAGCCTTCCCTTCTTGCTCACCGAGCCTACCTTGGACAGCACATACCGTCCATAGCCCCGGATGGAAAGGATGTCCCCTTCCCCGACCTCCCGGGAGATTTTATTTTCCTCAAAAAAGTTGAGGCTGACCTGCCCGCCCTCGATCAGGGCGGCGCTCTTTTCCCGGCTGAGGTTGGTCGCCAGGGAAACCGCGCAGTCCAGCCGCAGGGAACTGACCGTGCCCGTCTGATATTCCAGCCGGTACAGCGGCGGCAGTTCTCCCTCATAGCCCTGCTGCTTTTTGATTCCGGCGCGCCCCACCCGTTCCAGCTCGGAAAGGATCAGCTGCGCCGCAGCGCCGGTGCAGAAAACGACTGCGAAATCTTCGCCGGTCAAAATCTCACCGATCAGTTCCCGTTTTAAGTTAAGCCCCATCAGGGAGCCCAGAATGTCGCGATGGGTGATTGCATCCTGCGCGCGGAAAAACAGCGCCACCCGCTGGATGGGAAACTGCTCCTCCAAAATCGCGCGGTCCATCCCCTCGCCCAGCGCCAGGTAGTCGGGAAAAAGTCCCAGCATCCGGCGCGCCGGAGCCTCCTGCGGCACATCAAAGCCCGCCCAAAAGCAGACCTGATCCTGCGGAAAATGCTGCCTGTGCAGCTCGATGGCCGCCAGCCGCTGCTCCCGCTCGTCCAAAAAGCGGGTAAAGCACGGCAGGTTGTCCCTCTGCTGCTGCCGTGCCATATCCGCAATCCGCGCGCAGAAAAGGCGGTCCGCCTCCTCGCGCTGCGTTTGTCCGTTATTCTTCATCGGTTAAAAGATGACCCCGTTATTTTCCAGCTCATCTAAAAGATCGCCCACAATGTCCACATTGTATGGGGTGATGATGTATGTATTGTTGGCCACACGCTTCATCTGCCCGTTGTTGGCGTAGGCGACCCCGCACAAAAAGTCGATCAGCCGTCTGGAAACATCCTTGCTGGTCTGCTCCAGGTTCAGGACAACCGTCTTTTTCGCATTGAGGTGGTCCGCGATGGAAGCCGCGTCTTCATAGCGTTCCGGCTTCACCAGCACTACCGCCAGCTGGGTGGTGGCGTGGATGTTGACCACCTTGTTGTGCCTGTGGTCAGTCGAAGGAGCGGAAGCCGGCATCTGCTGTTCCTCTTCCTCCTGTTCCACATTGCCCGACTGCATGTCATCATCAAAATCGCTGTCATAGTCATTGTCCGGAATTCCAATCAGATTCCTTAACGTGTCCCTCAGTGCCATAGTTTTCCTTAACTCCTTTTATAATTCCTTTGTCCAAACATCGCCGTACCGATCCGCACGATATTCGATCCACATCTCACCGCTGCCAGATAATCGGCAGACATGCCCATAGACAAAATTTCCATACTGATATTATCATATTTTTTTTGCTTTATGTCAATAAAGAGTTGGCGCATTTGGGAAAAATATTGCAAAACTTCTTCCTCTGTTTCACACACTGGCGGAATCGTCATGAGTCCCCGCACCCGAATGTGTTCCAATTTCCCAGCTTCTTCCAGCAAAGCGGGCAGAAGCTCGGGGAAGATGCCGGTCTTGTTTTCCTCCCGGCCGATGTTAACCTCAAGCAGCACGTCCATCACCTTGCCGATGGCCGCGCAGTGGCGGTCGATCTCGCGGGCAAGTTTGATGCTGTCCACCGACTCGACCATGCTGACCTTGTCCACAATTTGCCGGACCTTGTTGGTCTGCAGATGACCGATGAAGTGGATCTGCACGCCGTCCTTATGATAGCTGTCATATTTGGCGCACAGCTCCTGGGCCTTGTTCTCTCCAAGCAGAGTGATGCCCGCGCCGATGGCGGCGTTGACCAACACTGGGTCCACCGTCTTGGTCACCGCCATCACCTGCACCTCAGACGGGTCTCTGCCCGCCTGCAGGGCCGCCTCCCTGACATCCTGCGCAATCTTCTGCACATTCTGCGCTACTTCCTGTTCGTTAAGTACCTGCATTGCTTGATTCCACTCCTTTTACCGTATCTTCATCCAGCAGGGCTCCATCCTTGAGTTCGGTGCCGCCGCTCTCGAGAATGACCAGATCCAGACGGCTGAGGGTATGCGCATCGTCCGTTCCTGTCCGCGGCTCGCACAGAAGGAAGTTGCCGTTATCCTTGATGATCTCCACCGGCTTAAACCGGATGGTTGTCTTGTCCAACACATAGACGCCCGGCACGTTCTGCTCATAGCGTAGCGCCTGAGAGCTGACCCGCAGGCCCGAATAGGTGGTGAAGATGATGTCCACCGACTGCTGGCGCAGCTTGAGCATCCGGTCGCTGACATCCTTGCACTCGAAGATAACCACCGTATTGCTTCTCTCATTGTCGGGGATGATCTGCACCACCTCGCCGGTCACCGTCTGGCCGTTGGCAAACTTAAAGTCCAGCCGAACGCTGTCCCCCAGCTCAAACTTCTGCGCCTGGGTGTTGTCCAGATCAACACCCAGATACCAGACGTGGGTGGTGACAATCTTGCCCACCGCGTCGCTCACCGTCTGAGGCTGGGAGGAGACCAACTGCTGGTAGCCTTCATAGGTGATGTCCTCCAGCGCCTCGGCAGTGAAGACCTCCTCATAGCCGTCCACCTCCTTGCAGAAGTAGCCGGCCGCCGGCGACTCGACCGAGACGCCGCGCTGCTGATCCTTGACCTGTTCCAGGTAGGAGATCTGGGCGTTGAGCTCGGTGATGCGGCCCTCAAAGGATTCCTCCTGGCCCAGCGCGATCTTTTTGCGGTTGAGCAGGCTGACCAGCTCGTCCTTCTGGTCGCTGATGCCCTCCACCACGCCGTCCTGGACAAAGTCGACAATCTTGCCTGCCTGGTCGTTGATCTCGCTGGAGAGGTTGGACACCGCCGTATAGCGGGTGGCCTTGGCTGTCTGGGCCTTGGTCAGCGAATCCAGCTCGTGCTGAAGCTGCTCGAGCTGGTTGTTGACCGTCGAGACAGTGCTGTCGCTGTACACCGCCGCCACTTCCTCGCTCATCGCCACCTCGTCGCCGTCGGCGCAGTTGTAGACCATGACGCCGCTGGCGCTGACCGGCTCGATGAGCTGCTCGCTGCGGAACACCGTTCCCTGTGCGCGCACAAAGTCGTAGATGGTATCCTCATCCACCTGCTCGGTGCGCAGCTTGAGGTTGGCAAAGCCCCACAGCTGTCCGAACAGATAGATCAGGATAAACGCCGCAAATCCCAGCGCGATCAGCCTTGCGTTTTTTGAGCTTTTCTTCTGATATCCTGCCATCGCTGCCTCCCGTGTGTGTTGCTATTCCTGCGCCGGGTCTTCCGACTGCGCGGGGAGATTCTCCATCAGCTTGACCGGTTTTGTCGGTGTGATGGTGGAGATGGCGTTTTTGTAGACCAGGTTCTGCCGCCCTTCGTTTTCGATGATGATGGTGAAGGTGTCAAACCCCTTGACACAGCCCCGGAACTGAAAGCCGTTGGTCAGGTAAACGGTCACCATGGTCTTGTCCTTGCGCAGCTGATTGAGAAACATATCCTGCAAATTAAGCATATTCTGACCTCCTTTGCCAGTATAGTCGGTTGGTCGTCTGTTTTTTGTCGTCTTGTGGCGAACGGTCCTTTTTCTTTTTAAGAAAGCTGCAGCTGCTCGCGCGCAAACTGCGCCATCTGCCGGTGCATCGACTCGCGGTCGGCAAAGTCCTCCGCCAAAAAGAAGCGGCAGCGCTCGTCGCGGCGAAACCAGGTCAGCTGGCGCTTAGCGTAGCGCCGGGTCTCCTGCTGGATGCGCTCCACCGCCTGCTGCAGCTCCTCCTGCCCGTCCAGATAAGCCTGCAGCTCCTTGTAGCCGATGGCCTGCAGGCCCCTGGCGTCCACCTGGTGATCGCGCAGCCATCTGGCCTCGTCCAGCAGCCCCTGCTCCAGCATCTGCTCGACCCGCAGGTTGATGCGGTCATAGAGCTTTTGCCGGTCGCGGAAGCTCAGCGCCATCATGCACAGCCGGTAGGGCGATGGCTGCTGCCGGGACAGCTCCTGGTGCTCCGAGATGGTCTTGCCGGTCGTCTGATAGACCTCCAGCGCCCGCGCAACTCTGCCGATATTGTTGGGGTGAATCCTCTGCGCGGCCTGACTGTCCACCGCCTGCAGCCGCTCCCACAGCGCCTGCGGGCCGTTTTCCTGCGCGTACCGGCGAAGCTGCTCGCGCAGCTTCGGGTCGCCCTGCGACTCGGAAAACTGGATGTTGTCGACAAGCGAACTGATATAAAGCCCGGTCCCGCCGACCAGCACCGGCAGCTTTCCCCGCTGGACAATCTCCTGGATTTCCTGCCGGGCAAGCTGGACATATTCCGCCACCGAAAAGGACTGGCCGGGTTCGAGAAAATCGATCAGGTGATGGGGAATCCCCTGCATCTCCTGAGGCGTCGGCTTGGCGGTGCCGACGGTGAGGTGGCGGTAAATCTGCATCGAGTCGGCGGAGACCACCTCCCCATTCAGCTGCTGCGCCAGAAAAACCCCCGCCGCCGTCTTTCCCGAGGCGGTGGGGCCGGCGACAACCACCAGCGGTATCTTCTGTTCCATCCGTTCCAATCCTTCCCTATCCTGATTTTGTCCGTTATCCCTGCCGTCCAAACAGCTTTTCCAGCTCATAGCGGGTGAAAATGCGCGCGATCGGGCGGCCGTGCGGGCAATATTTTGCCTCGCTGTCCGAGCGCAGCAGCTGCACAATCTCCCACAGCTCCGGCAGGGTGTTCTTGTCGTTTGCGCGCACTGCACTCTTACAAGCTACCGAGTGCAGCAGGTCGTCCAGCGCGTGCGGCGTGGTGTCCTTTTTGTTCTGCGAAAGGTCGTGGGCAGTCTGCTCGATGATCTCCTTGACCTCGGCACCCAGCAGCATCACTGGAACCTCGCGCACAATCAGGTCGCCGTCGCCAAACTCCTCCACCAGAAAGCCCGCCTGCTCAAACAGCGGCAGATTCTGCACCGCTCCCTGATAGTCCTCGCGGCTCAGATGCACCACCACCGGCTCGAGCAGCAGCTGACGGTCGTCGGTGAAGCGGCGCTGCTTTAAGCGGTTAAAGATCAGCCGCTCGTGCGCGGCGTGCTTGTCAATGAGGATCATCCGGTCGTCGCTTTCCACCACCAGATAGGTACCCAGCACCTCCCCGACAAGGCGAAGGTTGCTCTTCTCCTCCTGCGGCTCCGGTTCTGGTTCCGGCTGTTCCCACTCGACAGTAAGCTGCGGCGCCGGTTTGTCGGCAGCTTCCTCCACCAAAGGCTCCCGCTCCTGAATGGCGGGAATCTCTTCTGCCGGGGGCTTTGGAGCGACTGGTTGCGGCTGCTGCGGCTTTTGCGCAAAGCGCGGCTCCTCGACCAGCAGAAGCGGATGCTCCCGCTCCCACTGAACCCGCTGCGGGCTGTGGTCGTGGAAGGTCAGCTTCTCTTCCTGACGCACAATCTTTGGTTTTGCGGGCTTCTCTCCCACCATCTGGCGGTATTCCTGCGCGGTCATCCGCTGGGGAACCTGCTGCTTTGGCTGCTGCTGGCGGATGATCTGCTCGAGCGCCTGCTGCTCCACCTCGGGGCGGCGTTCTAAATCGAACACCGTCATCGGCTTTTTAGATTGCTGCGGCGGCAGCGGGATGTAATCGCTTTTGGCAAGTGCGCTCTTGACCCCGTAGTACACCGCGTCAAAGACCGGGCGCTCGTTGGTGAAGCGGACCTCAATCTTGGCCGGGTGGACGTTGATGTCGGTCTCGGTGAAGGGGATGGAGAGGTTGAGCACACAGGCCGGGAACTTGCCGACCATGATCGAATGCTTGTACGCCTCCTCCAACGCCGCCCGCGCCGTGCCGCTCTTGACATAGCGGCCGTTAACAAAGAAGGTCTGCATGGTGCGGTTGGAGCGGCTGGCCGAAGGCAGGGTGACATAGCCGCTGACATGGATCTGCCCCTGGGTGTAGTCCACCTCGGCCAGATCTTTGGTAAAGTCCCGTCCAAAGACGGCGTGCACTGCCGAGAGCAGCTTGCCGTCCCCGGGGGTGTGCAGCCGGGTCTGTCCTTCCCGGATAAACTGGAAGGAGATTTCCGGATGGGAGAGCGCGATGCGCTCCACCACCGCCGCTACCGCGTTGCCCTCCTGCACGTCCTTCTTTAAAAACTTCATGCGAGCGGGGGTATTGTAGAACAGGTCCTGCACCTTCACGGTGGTGCCTGCCGGGCAGCCGGCGGGCTGAACCTGCCCTGTCTGGGCGCCCTCTCCCCGGTAGCAGACCCCTTCGTCCGAGTCCTGTTTGCGGGTGAGCACCTCAACGCGCGCCACCGCGTGGATGGATGCCATCGCCTCGCCGCGGAAACCCAGCGTCGCGATGTGACCCAAGTCCTCCTGGGTGCGCACCTTGCTGGTGGCGTGGCGCAGAAACATCACCGGAACGTCCTCCGGCGCGATGCCGCTGCCGTTGTCGCTGACCCGGATCATCGTGACGCCGCCGTGGCGGATCTCGATGGTGACCTTGCTGGCGCCGGCGTCAATCGAATTTTCCACCAGCTCCTTGACCACTGAGGATGGCCGCTCGACCACCTCTCCGGCCGCGATCAGCTGGGAAACCTCCTCGTCCAACAGCTTAATAATGCCCATCGTCTTCACCTCTTTTCTATCCTGTTGCGTTGATTGGTTTTACTGCTTATCTTCTGCATCGGGGGCCGGCCCGCGGTTGATCTCCCGACAGTCGGTGCGGCCCATCAGGTAGTCCAGCGAGACGTTAAAGAAGTCCGCCAGATCCACCATAGTGATGGCGTGCGGGTAGAGCTTGCCTTCCTCGTAGTCCTGTATCTGGCGGGGCATACAGCCCAGCTCTGCGGCCAGCTCCTCGCGGGTATAGCCCTTTTCGTTGCGCAGTTGATAGATTCGGTCGGCAAAAAATACCATGACAAAAACCTCTTTCCCTTTAAATCCTTGCCTTGAGCTCGGAGAGCAGCACCAGCGCCTGCACCGGCGTGATCTTTTCGATATCGATCTCCTTTAAGCGGCGCACCAGCTCCGAGTCGTCCTTCTGCACCAGCACCATCGGCTCCGGCTGGGCTTTGGGCTTGTGCTTGGGGGAGGGCAGCGCGCCGGATTCCAGCTGCTTTAAAATCTGCTGGGCGCGCTGGATGATCTCCTCCGGGATGCCCGCCAGGCGGGAGACGTCGATGCCGTAGCTGTCGTCGGTACCGCCGCGCACGATGCGGCGCAGAAAGTAAATCTCGTCGCCGTTTTTCTTGACGGCAATGTTGTAGTTTTTGATGTTGAAGAAGGATTGCTCCAGCTCGGTCAGCTCATGGTAGTGGGTGGCAAACAGCGTCTTAGCCCCCAGCTTGCGGCGGTTGGCGATGTGCTCGATGACCGCCCGCGCGATGCTCATTCCATCAAAGGTGGAGGTGCCGCGGCCGATCTCATCGAGGATGAGCAGGCTGTTTTCGGTGGCGCTCTGCAAAATCTGGGCCACCTCGCTCATCTCCACCATGAAGGTGGACTGGCCCGAGGCCAGGTCGTCCGACGCGCCCACGCGGGTATAGATGCCGTCCACCACACCGATCTGCGCCGACCTTGCCGGCACATAGGAGCCGACCTGCGCCATCAGCACAATCAGCGCCACCTGCCGCATGTAGGTGGATTTGCCCGCCATGTTCGGGCCGGTGATGATGGCGATCTGGTTTTCCGCCTTGTCCAAGAGGGTGTCGTTTGCCACAAACAGGGTGTCGGTGAGCATCTTTTCTACCACCGGGTGGCGGCCATCCTGAATGTGAATCTTGCCGGAAAGGTCGACGTCCGGCCGGCAGTAGTTCTGCTGGAGCGCCACCGCAGCAAAACTGGCGTACAGGTCCAGCCATGCGATGGCGTTGGCGGTCGACTGCACGCGGTGAATCTGCTCGGCCACCTGGGCGCGAACCCGATCGAATAGCTGATTTTCCAGCACCAGGATCTTGTCCCTTGCCCCCAGGATCTGCTGTTCCAGCTCCTTTAATTCCTGGGTGATGTACCGCTCGCTGCCGGTGAGGGTCTGCTTGCGGATGTATTCCGGCGGCACCTGTGACAAAAAGGATTTAGTGACCTCCAGATAGTAGCCAAAGACGTTGTTAAATCCGATCTTCAGATTCTTGATGCCGGTGCGTTCCCGCTCCTTGGCCTCGATGGAGGCTAGAACTCCCTTGGTGTTGTGGACAATCTCCCGCAGCGAATCCAGCTCCGTGTCGTAGCCGGGGCGGATGACGCCGCCGTCCTTGAGCAGCGCCGGCGGGTCCTCGTCGATGGCGCTGTCGATCAGCGCGCAGATATTCTCCAGCAGGTCGATGTTGTTTAAGATGCGGGTGAGGTAGGCGGACTTCACCTCTCCCAGCGTCTGCTTGAGCTGCGGCAGCTTTTGGGCGGTGGACTGCAGTGAGCGCATCTCCCGCGGGGTGACCGAGCCGTAGACGATGCGGGTGATCAGCCGCTCCATGTCGAAGATGTCCTTTAAAATTTCGCGGATGTTGTCCAGGCGAATGCTGTCGCCCAGCAGCTCGCCCACCGCGTTCAACCGTTTGTTGATGGCGGTCGGGTTGAGCAGCGGCTTTTCCAGTACAGAGCGGATCAGGCGCTTGCCCATCGGGGTGCGGGTCTGGTCCAGCACCCACAGCAGCGTTCCCCTGCGCTCGCCGGTGCGCAGGGTTTTGGTCAGCTCCAGGTTGCGGCGCGCGGTCAGGTCGAGGGTCATGTACTGGTCGTCGCTGTACACCTCCAGATGGGTCAGGCTCTCCAACCCATGCTTCTGGGTCTGGGTCAGATACTGAATCATCGCGCCCAAAGCACAGATGATGGCGTCGGAGCCGCCCTTTTCCAGCTGCTCGATCTCCTCCTCGCCAAACTGCCCGGCGGCAAGGGAGCGGCAATCTCCCCAAGTAAAATAATGTTCGTCCAGCACCTCTCCAGTCACCTGCAGGCGGTCGCTTAAAAATCTGCGGATCTCCTCGCAGTCTCCTGCGGCGCTGTTGAGCAGCACCTCCGCCGGGGAGAAGCGGCCGAGCTCATTGGTCACCCTCTTTTTCCAATCGGAGAGGACCTGCAGCGCGTACACCTCGCCGGTGGAGACGTCCGAAAAGGCAAGTCCAAACTGATCCTTGCCCGGTTCGCGGTAAATCATGCACAGGTAGTTGTTTGCGCCGGCGTCCAGCATGTTGCTTTCCAGCACGGTGCCGGGGGTGATGACGCGGATGATCTCGCGCTTGACCAGCCCTTTTGCGGTGGCGGGATCCTCCATCTGCTCGCAGATGGCCACCTTGTACCCCTTTTTGACCAGCTTGGCGATGTAGTTTTCGCTGCTGTGGTAGGGGATGCCGCACATCGGCGCCCGCTCCTCCAGGCCGCACTCCTTGCCGGTCAGGGTCAGCTCCAGCTCCCGGGAGGCAATCAGCGCGTCGTCAAAAAACAGCTCATAAAAATCGCCCAGCCGAAAGAACAGCAGCTGCTCAAGATACTGCTCCTTCACCTTCCAATATTGCCGCATCATCGGGGAGAGTTTTGTCACATCGACCGGTTTGCTCGAAATTTTTCTTTCCATCCTTCTGTCCTTTCCGTTGTGTCCTGGCGCGGGCTGTTCTGCACAGAGGAGCGGATAGGATTTTGTCCCATCGCTCCCCTCTGCAGAGCAGCCGCTGCTCTTTTTAGGGGTTGATAGAGGGTCAGCCAGCACCCTTTTGTTGCGGATACTGGCTGACGATAACGCTCTGGAATTAGTGGCAGCCGGCGCAGCCAGCGCAGTCTCCGCCGCAGCTCTGCTGTGGCTCGATGGTGTCCGGGTCCTCCCCGTTAACTGCTCCGTAAAGGATGGTGCTGATGTAGTTCATCATGTCGTCCACCTCTACCTTGGCGGCATTAAATTCGGCCATGTTCGGGTTCTGCATGACTTCCTGGTAAACCGCTTTGAGCTCACGGTCGAGCTGGTTGAGCTTTTCCGGGTTTTTATTTTCCTGTGCCATCTCGACGCTCAGTTCGGAGCGCTTCATATTGAATTTTTGGATCAGCTGCTGCAGCTCCTCGTCCTTGTCGTTGGCGGTTTTGGCAGCGTCGATTCTCTTATAACGCTCGTCCTGCTGAATCGCTTTGCCGAGCTCCCTTGCCATTGCGATAATATCCATTGTAATCTCCTCCAGAAATTGTTCTATTGCCAGCCCGCTTTTTTGCGGGACGTCAATGCTTATTGTGTGATGAGCTCCCCTTCATATTCCGAACGCAGCCCGCGGGTGATGCGCACCTGCGCAAACTGGCCGGGAGCAATGCCCTCTGCGGGGAAGGTAATAACCATGCCGTTTTCGCACCGGCCGGACATCCAGCCTTCGCGGTGGCGTGCCGGCTGCTCGGCCAGGACCCGCATCACCTTGCCCTCGGCGGCGCGGTTGTCCTCCTCGCTGATGCGGTGCTGCACCGCGATCAGCTCGTTGAGCCATCTGGTCTTTTCCTTGTACGGCACCGGGTCGGGCATCTTGGCCGCGCGGGTACCGGGGCGCGGCGAATAAATGAAGGTGAACATGCACTGGTAGCGCACCTGTTCGCACAGGCTCACCGTCTGCAAAAAGTCCTCGTAGGTTTCTCCGGGGAAGCCGACGATGATGTCGGTGGTGAAGGTGACATCCGGCATCTTCTGCCGGGCGTATTCGATCAGCGAGAGGTAATGCTCGCGGGTATAGTGGCGGTTCATCTGGCCCAGTACCCGGTCCGAGCCGCTCTGCACCGGCAGGTGGATGCTGTGGCAGATCTTTTTGCTCTGGGCAATCAGGTCGATCAGCTCCCGGGTGCAGTCCTTGGGGTGGGAGGTCATAAAGCGGATGCGGAAGTCCCCCTCCAGCGACTCGATGCGGCGCAGCAGGTCGGTGAAGGTGACCGGCTTGCTCAATCCCTTGCCATAGGAGTTGACGTTCTGGCCCAGCAGTAAAATCTCCTTGTAGCCCATCGTCAGAATCTCCCTTGCCTCCCGCACAATCTCGTCCGGCTCGCGGCTGACCTCCCGCCCGCGCACATAGGGCACGATGCAGTAGGAGCAGAAATTGTCGCAGCCGTACATGATCTGCAGCGAAGCCTGCACGCCGCCGCTGCGCTGGATGGGCAGCCCCTCGGCGATGGGGTTCTCCCTGCCCTCTCCCTCATAGCAGTCGACCACGCGCCGTTCGCCCTTGAGCAGGCGGTTGATCATCTGTGGCAGGGTGTGCAGCACATGGGTGCCGAAAATCAGCTCGACAAAGGGGTAGCTGCGGCGAATCTGCTGCACCACCTCCTCCTGCTGCATCATGCAGCCGCACAGGCCGACGATCATGGTGGGATTTTTCTGCTTTAAGCGGCGCAGCTCCCCCACCATGCTCATCAGGCGCACCTCGGCATTTTCCCGCACGGCGCAGGTGTTGTACAGGATGATGTCCGCCTCCTGCTCGCTGACAGCCGGCTCGCAGCCCATATCCAGCAGCAGCCCCATAATCTTCTCGCTGTCGGCGACGTTGCCCTGGCAGCCAAAGGTCTTGACCCAGGCGCGCGCAGGATGCCCCATTCGGTGCTGCAGAAGCTGCCGGTTCTCCCCCGCCAGCTCCCACTGGCGCATCATCTCCTCGCGGGAAACGACCACCGGCGGCTTTGTGTTTGGACGAATCTCCAAGCCCTCAACCTCCAAATCCTCTATCTTGTAAAAAAGAAAATTTTTTATTCTTTTATTATACAAGTTTCCGCCCTTTTCGTCAATGCCGCCTGCGGTTTAGAACCAGCTTGTGCGCGGTAAAATAATTTTAAAATTTTATATCTGCTTTTCTCCAAAGCCCGGGGCATACAGTTAAAAGCCAAAAAGGCCAAAGCGAAAAAAGCTGCTTTTTGCTCCGCGCAATCTTTGCGAATTGTATTTTTTAAAGCAAAATAAACTGTGCGGAATTTTTTAACATCAGAAAACGTCCTTTCTCTGCAAAAAGGAATTGCAAACCACCGCACTTAATGATATGATTAGTAAAAAAGCAACCTGCCTGCGGGCAGGGCAACAAAGTGGAGAGGTGTTTTTGTATGAAATATTATATCGGCATCGACCTGGGCGGCACTAACATCGTCGCGGGCGTGGTGGACGAGCAGTTCCAATTGCTGGCCAAAGCAAGCGACAAGACCCGCGTGGGCCGTCCGGCTCAGGAAATCGCCCAAACCATGGCGCAGACCGCTCAGGACGCTGCGAAGGCAGCGGGCATCGGGATGGACCAGGTGGAGTCGGTGGGGATCGGCTCGCCCGGCATTGTGGACAGCGAGAAAAAGGAAGTGCTGTTTGCCAGCAACCTTTATTTTGAAAATGTCCCGATCGGCCAGATGGTAGAGGATCTGCTCCATGTCCCGGTCTTTATCGCAAACGACGCGGACGCGGCAGCCTACGGCGAATTTATGGCCGGAGCCGGCCGGATGGAGGACGGGCGCCACATCTCCAACATGCTGGCCATCACGCTGGGCACCGGCGTCGGCTCGGGCATCATCATCAACTCCAAGATTTATAACGGCTACGGCTTTGCCGGCGGCGAGCTGGGGCACACCGTCCTGCGCCTGAACGGACGCCAGTGCACCTGCGGCAGAAAGGGCTGTGTCGACATCTACTGCTCGGCCACCGGCCTGATTATGACCACCAAGGAGCACATGGAAAAACACCCGGAATCGCTGATGTGGAAGCTGTGCGGTGGGGATCTAAACAAGGTGGACGGCCGCACCTGCTTTGACGCGGCGGCCCAGGGCGACCAGGCCGGAAAGGACGCGGCGGAGGAATACACCACCCAGCTTGCCGAAGTGGTGGTCAACGCGGTCAACCTCCTGCAGCCGGAGATTATCTGCCTGGGCGGCGGCGTCTCCAAACAGGGCGAAAACCTGCTGCGCCCCATCCGGGAGTATATGGACCGCTACTGCTTTGACCGCTACGCCAAGCACCGCACCGAGGTGCGCATCGCGCAGCTCGGCAACGACGCCGGCGTCATCGGTGCTGCGCTGATCGGCCTGCAGGCCAAATAATGGCCGCCCGCATCACCCTGCTGGACCGGCTGTTGCACTTTTTCTGGCCTTCCCGCTGTGCCTTCTGCGGGGAGATCATCGCGCCGAACAAGCACTGCTGCGCACAATGCCGTCAGTCGCTGATTCCAGCGCCGTCCCCCTTCTCGCTGCCGGCGGTCGACTGCGCCTTTGCCTGCGTGGAATACACCCACGACGTGGCGCGGGCAATCCGGCAGTTTAAATTCCAGAATCAACCACAGCTTGCCAAAACCTTCGCCTTCCTAATCTGTGAGCGCTTTTCTGAGGAGCTGCTGGACTGCAAGCCGGATTTGATCTGCGGGGTTGCGATGCACCGCAAAAAGCAGCGGGCGCGCGGCTACAACCAGGCCAACCTGATCGCCGGGGAGATTGCGGAAAATCTGGGGCTTCACTATGACGGCGGCCTGCTGGAAAAGACCAGTTCGACCGCCGCCCAGCACACCTTGAGCGCGGCGGAACGTAAATCCAACCTGGAGGGGGTCTACCGCGTTCCCTTTCCGGAGCAGGTGTGCGGCAAGCGGATTCTGGTGGTGGACGACGTCATCACCACCGGCGCAACCATGAGCGAATGCGCCCGTGCACTGCGCGCCGCAGGGGCTGTATGGGTAGGAGGGGTCTCCTTTGCGCGGCCGGCCTCCCCTGGCAAAGAACAAAAACCATAAAAATATCCCGTAAGAAAATTTCTTACGGGATATTTTTTATTTCCGGATTTTTTATCTTGCCTGGAAGCTCTCGCAGTTTGTCTCGCAGCGCTCCTGCGCGCTGTAGCCGCCGATGTTCACCTGGTTGGCAGTGCAGCTGCCCTGGGTGTTGTAGATGCAGCGCTCTGCGGTGCACTTAATCTCGCAGTTCTGGTTCGGGGCATCAAAATGGGTCGCGTTGGAAACCTCGCTCGGGCCCTTTCGCTGGAAGCTCTGGCACTCGGTCTCGCTGCAGCAGCAGGCACCCTTACCCTGCACCTTGATGGCCGGCTGGCAGCAGCAGTTGCTGCTGTTGCTTGCGCAGCTTGTTACATGACAGGTCAGTTTGCTCATCGTTCATCCTTCTTTCTGAAAAATCATCGATTGGAAAATAGCGGTTTGATGCGGTTGTTTTCCAAAACCAGTTTTCCCTGCCCGCAAAAAAATATTCCGACGGCCTTTGTTTTTGCCCTGCAAAGCGGAAATTTTTTCGTTTTTGCACCCCAGCGCGATAAAAACCGCTCGTAGGTTCTTCTTTTTTTCGGAAATTTATGCTAATATAGAACATATAGAATATTCGTTTTTCCTAAAATTTGATCGATATAGGAGGTTCTTCTTTTGAAAAGACTAATTTCTCTGGCAATCAGCCTTGTGCTCGCCTGTCAAATGGCCCTGCCGGTCTTTGCTCAAGCCGGAACCGAGACGCAGACCACCACTGAAAGCGGTTCGACCCAGCAGCAGACCGAGGCCTCAACCGGAACCGACACCTCAACTCCCACCGAGGGACAGGAAGCCACCGGCGAACAGACCACCGGCAGCACCGAGGTGACCGCCCTGCCGACCATCACCTCGCAGTCCTACATCGTGATGAACGCCGATACCGGCCAGGTGCTGATCTCCCGCTATCCGGACAACAAGCAGTATCCCGGCGATATCACCAAAGTTTTAACCACCGCTCTGGCGCTGGAATATGTGGACCCGGAATCGACCTACACCATCACCACCGAGGACGTCTTCCCAACCTATCCGGAATCCTACCGCTTCAGCAACGGCACCTATGTCGCCATCACCCAGGATGAGGTGGTCAACATCCGCGACCTGCTGTACGCGACCACCATCCAGTCCGCAGATGATACCGCCAACGCCCTGGCCGACTGTGCCGCCAAGCTGGCCAACCGATCGGTGACGTTGGAGGACGGCTCCACCAGCTATACCGCTGGTTTTGTGGAGATGATGAACGAAAAGGTGCAGGACCTGGGCTGCGTCAACACCAACTTTGTCAATCCACACGGGTTGTACAACGACAACCACTATACCACCGCCTACGACATGGCGCTGATCACCCGCTACGCGCTGACCACGCCGAACTTCCTGCAGTATTTTGGACAGACCGAATATTCAATGGACCCGACCAACAAGCAGTCGCTGCCGCGAAACTGGCGCCGCAGCAGCGACGAGAGCATGATGCTCACCTCCAGTGACAACTACTACAGCGGCATTTTGGGCATGGAGACCGGCATGACCACCCAGGGCAACTACACCGGCGTTGCGGTGGCGGAGCGGGACGGCATCCGCCTGATCTGTGTGGCGCTCAACTGCACCGGCAGCAGTGCTTACTCGCTGCAAACTGACATGACCAATTTGTTTGACTACTGCTTTAACAACTTCACTGCCGTCACCTACACTGCCGAGGAGCTTGCTCCAACCGGCTTCCAGACCCCGGTATACACCACCGACGCGGACGGCAACGTCGAGATGATCGGCACCGCGACCTACTCCACCGATTCGGACTTCACCGTCCTGCTGCACAAGAACTTTACCAAGGACGACATCGTGATTTCCTCAGACATTCCGGGCCGCTACTATGAGGGGCAGGACATGCCCTCCACCCTCACCTTCTCGATTGTCAGCAGCAAGACTGAGGAGGCCATGAGCTACATGGTACCCACCATGACGGCGCTGAAACTCAAGGTCAGTGTCCTGACTTTCAGCGAAGTGGAGGCGCAGCGCCAGCAGGCAAGGCAGGAGCTCTTTAACCGCATCTTCAATATCGTCAAGATTGTCTTCTTTGTCTTTTTGGGGCTGCTGGTCATCCTGCTGATTATCCGTTTCCGAAACAAGCGCAAATACAAAAAGCGCCTGGCACGCAAAAAGGCGCAGGCACGCCGCCGGCAGCAGCTGGCACAGCAGCAGGGTAACCCGCCGCGCCGCAATCCGCCCAGCAACACTCCGCGTCAAAAGCGATGATTCCCGCATATTTGTTCCTGTTTTGACAGTTGAATTTGAGTGGAAAGTTTTTTCCTATCGAACCGAGTAAACAAAAAAACTCCCGTCCAGGGCATCTGCTTTGGACGGGAGTTTTTTTTTTGATTTTTCCCTTTTACTTTAAGAAGCCTTCGACAATTTTGGACTCCGCTTCCTCTGAAGTGAGGCCGAGGGTCATCAGCTTGGTCAGCTGCTCGCCCGCAATCTTGCCGATTGCAGCCTCGTGGATCAGGCTGGCGTCGATGTCGTTGGCGGTCAGCTCCGGCACCGCGCTGACAGTACCGTGCTCCATGATGATCGCGTCGCACTCCGAGTGACCGGCACAGCGGTTGTTACCGTTGATGATCGAGCGGAAGTACTGGTGGGATTCCCCTCTTGCAACCGAGCGGGAAACCAGGTCGGCGCTGGAATCCTCTCCATCCAGGTCGACGGTGAAGTATGTTTCCGCGTGCTGCACGCCGTGGGTCATGATCTTCTCCTTGATGACCAGCTTGGCGTTGGACTGCAGCACCGCCTTGGTGTCGCGCTTGGTGGAATCTACGCCCTTGATCTGGACGGTGTCCATCTCCATGTAGCTGTCCTCCGCCATCTCGATGTAGGTCTGCGGGTTGATAATGCGCTGGCCGGTGCCTTCCCCGATGCCGACGTGCTTTTCCTCATAGCGAACCCTGGCGTTTTTGGAGATGAAGAAGCGGTGGATGCCGTTGTGCTGGGAATCCTCCTCCCCATCCACATGGACGCCGCAGCCCGCGACGATGACGACATCGGAATTTTCTCCTACGTAGAAATCGTTGTAAACCAGGTCGTCCACATTGCTCTTGGTGACGCAGGCCGGGATGTAGACGGTCTCGTGGGTGCCCGGTTTGATGATAATGTCAATGCCCGGCTGGCCAACCTTTGGGATGATGTCCACATTTTCGGTGGACTGTCTTCCCGCGCAGCCGCCATCCTCGCGGATGTTAAACGCGCCTTTAATTTCTCCGGAAATATCCGAAATCATGCTCAACAGCTTTTTGGTAATGTCGTTCATGCATGTCCCTCCTGTTCCCTACTGGATATTCGTTTCACTTTTTCCACTGAGGCTGAAACGGCAGTCCTCGTGCAGCAGCTTGGGGAGAATCTCCTCCTTGCTGCCGCGATCGGAGATGCGGCCATCGGCCAGCACGATGATTTCGTCAGCAATGTCCAGAATCCGCTCCTGGTGGGAGATGATGATGATAGTACCGTTGTTTTCCTGACGCATGCTGCGGAAGACATCGATCAGGTTGTTAAAGCTCCACAGGTCGATGCCCGCTTCCGGCTCGTCAAAAATAGAGAGCTTGGTCTTGCGCGCCATGACGGTTGCAATCTCAATGCGCTTGATCTCGCCGCCGGACAAGCTGGCGTTTACCTCGCGGTCGATGTAGTCGCGCGCGCACAGGCCCACCCTTCTCAGATAGGAGCAAGCCTCGCTGTCGTCGATGGGATGGCCGGCAGCCAGCTCAATCAGGTCGCGGACCGTGATGCCCTTAAAGCGGATCGGCTGCTGGAAAGCAAAGCTGATGCCCTTCTGCGCCCTTTCTGTGATATTTAAGCCGGTGATATCCTCGCCGTCCAGTAGGATCTGGCCATGGTCAGGCTGGAGGATACCGGCAATCATCTTGGCCATGGTGGATTTGCCGCCGCCGTTTGGGCCAGTGATAACGATAAATTTCCCTGTCTCCACCGTCAGGTTGATGTCCCGCAGAATCTCCTTCTGCGCATTATTGGTAAATTCGTCCTCTACGCTGAGAGAAATATTTTTCAATTCGAGCATATTGTCACTCCATATTCTATTTGAAAATATGTGGATATATTCAACACATCAAAAATACTCCTTTTTGGTCTAGTTGTCAAGTTTTTCCGCCTCGATTCGTGAAAATAAAAAAAGATCCCGCCATTTTCAGGACATTATGCACACCATTTTGGTGTATTATTCATAAAGCAAAAGAAAGAGCCGTGAAGTCTTTCGTTCTTCACAGCTCTCTCTTTGTTTATAAAGGTTTTCTGGTTTTCTTTAATGTAATTTCGCCCGCTGGATTACCTTGGTGGCACCGTTCAGGACAATGTAAAGCAGGATAATTTCAAATGGCAGCGCCACCACATTTTTGATGACGCGCGGACCCAGCGCTCCCCAAAACGGCATTCCATACAGGAAGGAAACCCATACGGTATTCAGGCAGCAGTTAAGCAGCAGACTGATGGTTGTCTTGGAAAGGATGGCGCGGAAAACCGTCACCCGCTCGCGGTAGAGCAGACAGCCATAGATCATGCCGCCCAGCATGGCGGTGAGGGTAAAGCCGAAGAAATAGGCTCCATCCGGCTTGAGCAGATACTTGATGATGTCCCCCGCTCCAGCGGCCAGCGCCGCTGTGAACGGCCCGTACAGCATGCCGAGCAGTGCGGTGATCAGATAGCCCAAGCCAATTTTGATCGACTCGGTGATGCGCACCGAAGCCATAAAGGAGATGACCACGCTCATCGCCAACAGCACCGAAACCCCGGTCAGGGTGTGGACATTTTTCAGCTCCTGTGCGGACTGGCGAAATTTTTGGGGAATCGAAAGCGACATCCCCGATTCTTGCGACATAAAGCTCATAAGAATCATACCTCCTAGCATAAATTTGACAGCTGTACAGACTTGGAGATATGCTCCTTGTATGTTACAGCGGGATGCGAAATACAGACCGCAAACCCCGCCTTTCGAGGTTTTTCGTTCCAGCAACAACTCCCCGTTTGCCGAACACTTAACGCCTGCATTTCTACTCTGCTTATGTCCCCTTCATTATAACACTTTGCTGCGCAATTGCAACTGTTTATCCTTTAACAATTTGTTCTTTTGCACAATAATCAATTTTTTTGATCCTTTATTTTAAATCTTTGTAAAGAAATTTTCTTGTTATTCTGCACAATCCTTTATGCTGCTTTTTAGGAAATACTATAGTTTTCTTCGCAGTTGCACCAATTTCGAGCTTTTTCCTTCTCCTCTCCAGCCAGGCCATTTCAAGAAACTGAGGGATTTTCTTGCGGCTGCTTTTATGCTATAATAAAGGACGTGACAGAGGGAGAAAACCCTTTGAGAAGGAGGAATGACAAATGGAGAAATCGAAGGTTTATTACACCTCAATGAAGGTAAATTCCGGAACGAATCTTCTGAAAAAGTTGGATCATCTTGTGCGTGAGGCGGGCATCGCCAACATTGATTTTGAGAACAAATACACTGCCATCAAGATCCATTTTGGCGAGCCGGGGAACCTTGCTTTCCTGCGTCCAAACTATGCGAAGGTAATTGTTGACCTGGTCAAGGAGCTGGGCGGCAAGCCATTTTTGACCGACTGCAACACCCTGTACGTCGGCCGGCGAAAAAACGCGCTGGACCATCTGGCCGCAGCTTATGAGAACGGGTTCAGCCCATTTTCGACCGGGTGCCACGTCATCATTGCCGACGGCCTGAAAGGCACCGACGAAACGTTGGTACCGGTCAACGGAGAGTACATCAAAGAAGCAAAAATCGGACATGCTGTCATGGATGCGGACATCATCATCTCGCTCAACCACTTCAAGGGCCACGAGTCAACCGGATTCGGCGGCGTCTTCAAAAACCTGGGCATGGGCTGCGGCTCCCGCGCCGGCAAGATGGAAATGCACAGCAGCGGTAAGCCAGTCGTCAACCAGGCGCTCTGCATCTCCTGCGGAGAATGCCGCAAGAACTGTGCGCACGATGCAATCAGCTTTGTCGATTACAATGGTGAAAACAAACCCGGCAGCCGCGCTGAGCGCAAAAACGCCAAGAAGCGTGCCGTCATCGACCACAACAAGTGCGTCGGCTGCGGACGCTGCATCGGCGCCTGCCCGGAGGATGCAGTGAAAGCTGGTCAGGACGAGGCCAACACCGTCCTCAACTACAAAATCGCCGAGTACACCTACGCAGTCATTCACGGACGTCCCAATTTCCACATCAGTCTGGTGATCGACGTCTCCCCTTATTGCGACTGCCACGCGGAAAACGATATCCCGATTGTCCCCGACGTCGGCATGTTCGCTTCCTTTGACCCGGTCGCTTTGGATCAGGCCTGCGCAGATGCAGTCAACCGTCAGCCGGTGGTCAGCGGCAGCGTCCTCTCCGAAAAGGAACACTGCCACCACGACCATTTCACTGACACGCATCCAGACACCAACTGGGAAAGCTGCCTGGAACACGCGGTGAAGATGGGCATGGGCAGCCGGGAATATGAGCTGATTGAGGTAGAATAAAATTTCTGTCCACATGATAAAAAACAGGGCCGCTAAGAAGCGGTCCTGTTTTTATTTTCGCTGGGTGGATCTTAACAGATTATGCGTTTTCTTCGGTGTAGGCTGCAATCTGTGCTGCTACGCCTTTTTCTTCACTGGTGTAGCCGTCCACTTTGGTGCCCCAGTCTTTCATCTTTTCATCCTGGCTGCCAAACATAGCGCGGCTCTTGGTGTCGTTATCAATCTTGCTCAAGCACCAACCTACACTGTAGTTGCATGGCAGAGTGAAGACATGCTCCAGCAGATAAGCTTCTGCCTCTGCATAGGCCTGATAACGTGCGTCCAGATCGGTTGTAATCGCATCAGCTGCAGCTACCAGATCACTATATTCCTGATAAGAAGCAATCAGATCTGCGTTAGTCTCATCAGTCTCGGTAATCTCATTGATGTAGGAGTAGTTCTGGGAGTAATAAGCATTTACGTTTCCGTAAACTTCCTGACCAAGATAGTTCTGCGGGTCACCGTAGTCAGCGCCCCAGCCGTTGATGACGAAGGAGTGCAGGTGCGGTGTAACAACCTCGGTGTTGACGCTGGAAATATAGGTACAAATGTTCAGCTTGACATAGTCATCGCCCAGACCATCGGTGAAGGCCTGCGACAGTACATTTGCTGTATCTAGAGCGGTCTGGCTGGATGCGGAAATGTAGTAGTCTGCCTCGATTGGGAAGGTTACGCCCAGAGCGGTCAGCTCCTCAATCGCCTGCTGTTTGTACTGTTCTGCCAGTGCGGTATCAACACGGGCCGGGGTTACACCATCGGACTCTTTCAGGCCCATCGCTTCCCGTACCAGCTCGGTGTATTCGGTGCCGTCAGAGGTATATACCAGACCAGGCATGGTGTAGAAGTTGTTCTCGCAAGCAAATGGGTCGATGGCGTTGGTTCTCTTCCAGTATTCGGACAGGTTCAGACCGTAATACCAGGATTTGCGGAACGCCTCGTTGGCGATAGCGGTATTCCAGTTGGTGTCCTTGGTGCCGTCCTCATTGTTCTTGTTGTAGTTGAAGTGCATCTGGTAGGAGTATTTGGACGGAACTGCCGGTACCAGGTAATCGTAATATTCGTTGTTAGGGTCTCTTGCGATGGTGGTCAGCGCGCTCTCGGTCAGGTCAACGTAGTCGAGGTCGCCGGCCTGGAAGTTCTGGAACGCAACATCGGAGGACTCCACCATCTTAACGGTAACGGTGTTGAACAGTTTGCACTCGGTATCCCAGTAGAGCGGGTTCTTGGTAAAAACTTTCTCGTTGCCCTGGATGTAGGAGGTCATGGTGTATGGACCATTGTACCACATGTTCTCGTTGTTCATCGCCTGAACCGCGTCTGGGCCGCCCAGCTCATCGACCATTGCCTGGGAAATTGGGTACAGGCACTGGTAAACTGCCAGGGTATCAAAGTATGGTTTTTCAGTGATGCAGGTGTAGG
Organism: uncultured Oscillospiraceae bacterium; assembly: GCA_900547455.1. Classification (GTDB taxonomy): domain Bacteria; phylum Bacillota; class Clostridia; order Oscillospirales; family Ruminococcaceae; genus Negativibacillus; species Negativibacillus faecipullorum. The sequence continues at coordinate 4,118 of URGV01000005.1, read as the reverse complement.
TGATGGTGTAATCATCCGGCACATCGACACCGACCATCTCGCTGAACGGAGAGCCTTCCTCCGCAGTCAGCGCCAGCGCTTCTTCTTCACTCAGGGTCTTGGTGTATTCATAGTATTCGTTTGCACCTTCGAGCATTTCCAGAGGCATGGAAGTGTTGGCGGAATCGTTTTTATAGAAATTCAAAATCCATTCCATACCGGAGGCAAAATCGTGAGCGGTGCAGTCCGCCTTCTCATTGCCGTTGACGTCTACCCATTTTACGCCCTCGCGCAGTTTGAAGGTCCAGGTCTTACCGCCGTCTTCGCTGCCCCATTCCTCTGCAATTCCTGGCTCAAGCGTACCTTCCGGGGTCGCTTCCAGCAGGCCGTCGATCAGGTTGGTCAGGTTCTCACTGTCCTCCTGTCTCTGGCTGTAAAGGATGTTAAAGGTTTCCAGCTCACGGGTCAACAATCTTGGAATATACAGGTCGGTGATTTCGCCCTCTGCTGCTTCTGCAGAACTTCCTGTGCTGCCGTTTTCGCCTTCCGATGCTCCTCCGCCGCTGCAGCCTGTCAAAACAAGTGCTGCTGTCAGCGCCAGAGCAAGCAATCTGGAGACTGTCTTTTTCATATCATTTCCTCCTTGACCACTGGTCATGAAATCTATAGTGAAATCTTCCAAAAAAATTGGCGGATTTCCCATCTCTTTCTGATCTCCCCAAGGCATCCTCACTCATCTGCTTTTTTATTTGCAGATCAAGCAGAAAGCAGGCTGCCTTTTATGTTTGTTTTTTCTATCTTTTCACACTTTTCAGAGAGACTGACCCTATTATATCAAAAAAGGAAACAGGTTGTCAATATGCACTATTTTCTTTATGATACACCATCATTTTTATGCTCATTTATCATGCAGTTTGTCCAATCATTAAGTAAATATGACTAAATTTTGTATTTTAAAATATACTAACTGCAAAAAGGAAAACCGCCCCACTGGACGGTTTTCCTTTTTGTTATTCACTAGCTTTAACGACCTTGTGTAAGCTAATTCACTTTTTTAGGGTTATGCGTTCTCCTCGGTGTAAGCCGCGATCTGTTCTGCTACGCCCTTTTCTTCGCTGGTGTAACCGTCAGAATTGGTAACCCAGTTCTTCATCTTCTCGTTCTGGCTGCCGTACATCGCATAGATCTTGCTGTTGTTGTCGACCTTGCTCAGGCACCAGCCGATGCTGTAGTTGCAAGGCAGTACGAATACATGATCCAGCATGTAAGCTTCCGCTTCTGCGTAAGCCTGATAACGTGCATCCAGATCGGTGGTGATAGCGTCAGCCGCTTCTACCATAGAGGTGTATTCCTGGTAAGCAGCAATCAGATCAGCATTGGTATCATCTGGCTCAGTGATTTCGTTGATGTAGGAGTAGTTCTCAGAATAATAAGCATTCGGGTTGCCGTAGCATTCCTGACCCAGGTAGTTCTGCGGGTCACCGTAGTCAGCGCCCCAGCCGTTGATGACGAAGGAGTGCAGGTGCGGTACAACAACTTCGTTGGTAGTGCTGGAAATGAAGGTGCAGATGTTCAGTTTAACGTAGTCATCGCCCAGGCCATCAGAGAATGCCTGTGCCAGTACGTTTGCGCTGTCCAGAGCGGTCTGGCTAGATGCAGAAATGTAGTAATCTGCCTCGATTGGGAAGGTTACGCCCAGAGCGGTCAGCTCTTCAATCGCCTGCTGTTTGTACTGTTCTGCCTGCGCTGCATCAACACGTGCAGGAGTTACGCCATCGGACTCTTTCAGGCCCATTACTTCTCTAACCAGTTCGGTGTACTCGGTGCCGTCAGAGGTGTATACCAGACCAGGCATGGTGTAGAAGTTGTTCTCGCAGGAGAATGGGTCAATCGCGTTGGATCTCTTGAAGTACTCGGACAGGTTCAGGCCGTAGTACCAGGATTTACGGAATGCCTCGTTGGCGATAGCGGTATTCCAGTTGGTATCCTTGGTGCCGTCTTCGTTGTTCTTGTTGTAGTTGAAGTGCATCTGGTAGGAGTACTTGGATGGAACCGCCGGTACCAGATAATCGTAGTATTCGTTGTTCGGGTCTCTTGCGATGGTGGTCAGGGCGCTCTCGGTCAGGTCAACGTAGTCGAGGTCGCCGGCCTGATACAGCTGGAACGCAACGTCGGAGGACTCTACCATCTTGAAAGTAACGGTGTTGAACAGTTTGCACTCGGTATCCCAGTAGAGTGGGTTCTTGGTGAAAACTTTCTCGTTGCCCTGGATGTAGGAGGTCATGGTGTATGGACCATTGTACCACATGTTCTCATTGTTCATCGCCTGAACAGCATCTACGCCGCCCAGCTCATCGATCATGCCCTGCGCCATTGGATACAGGGACTGATATGCAGCCAGTGTATCGAAGTATGGTTTTTCAGTGATGCAGGTGTAGATGATGGTGTAGTCATCCGGAATTTCCATTCCGACCATCTCAAAGAACTTAGAGCCTTCTCCTGCAGTCAGAGCAAATGCTTCTTCCTCGCTCAGTGTCTTGGTGTACTCGTAGTATTCCTCAGCGCCTTCGATCATTTCAAATGGCATCGAGGTATTGGTGGAGTCGTTCTTATAGAAGTTCAGTACCCATTCCAAACCGGTTGCGAAGTCCCAAGCGTTGCACTCGGCCTTTTCGTTGCCGTTGACGTCTACCCATTTAACGCCTTCGCGCAGTTTAAAGGTCCAGGTCTTGCCGCCGTCTTCACTGCCCCATTCTTCCGCAATTCCAGGAGACAGTGTACCTTCTGGATTGGCTTCCAGCAAACCGTCTACCAACTGAGTCAGGTTCTCACTGTCCTCAGCTCTCTGGCTGTAGAGCCAGTTAAAGGTTTCCAGCTCACGGGTCAGTGTCTTTGGAATAACCAGGTCGGTAATCTCATTTTCCGCAGGTGCGGTGTTTTCAGCAGTTTCCCCCTCGGTGGTTTCCGTGCTTTCTGTTGTCCCAGTGTTGTCGCTGGTGTCCGCAGGTTCCTCTGTTGTGGTTCCGCCGCCGCAGCCTGTCAAAACAAGCGCCGCTGTCAGAGCCAGAGCAAGCAATCTGGAGACTGTCTTTTTCATATTATTTCCTCCCTTGACCACAGGTCGTTAAGTGTATAGCGAAAACCTTTTAATCTTCATCAATCAAAAGGTCCTAACTACCGATTTTGAATGATTCACATTTTTCTCTTTCAAGACACTCTTTATCTTCTAATAGATAAAGCCAAAAAGAACTAGTTCTTTTTGGAAAAATTGTGAATATTTTGTTTACTTTCTATCCTCATGGAGACTGGTTTTATTATATCAAAAAAGATTCCCAGTGTCAATATGCACTATTTTTTTTATTATATAGAGATATTTTTATACGACATTATCTGTCAAACTCACCAAGTATTACATGAATATTACCAAATTTAAAGTTTATTCATATACTATTTGCAAGAAAAATGATTGCAAAATTCTTGCAAAAAAGACCTTTCGCAGCAAAAGAAAAGGCGAAGGAAATTTCATTCCTTCGCCTTTTCTGTGATTTTTAATGAAATTTTTCTTCTGGTTTAACCTACCACTTCTGCTTTGCGGGCTTCCATCTCTGCGGTGGTGTAGCCTTCGGAATTGGTAATCCAATTCTTCATCTTGTCGTTCTGGCAACCATAAATTGCTCTCATCTTGCTGTAGAGGTCAATCTTGGTCAAGCACCAGCCAGTGCCGCAGGACTGCGGGATGGACAGGCCGTGCTGGATCAGATAAGCCTCTGCCTCTGCAAATGCCTGATAACGAGCATCCAGATCATCAGTGATCTTGTCTGCTTCTTCCAGCATCGAGGTAAACTCTTTGTAGGAATTGATCAGGTCAGCGGTGTACTCATTCTCCTCAACCAGGTTGATGTTGGTGTAGGTGTTGGAGTAGTAAGCGTTGTCGTGGCCGTAGGATTCCTGGATCAGGTAGTTCTGCGGATCGCCGTAGTCAGCGCCCCAGCCGTAGCCGAACAGTGCGGAGTGCAGTCTTGGAGTGATAACTTCCTGAGTGGAGCTGGAAACGTAGGTCAGGATGTTCAGGGTTACATAGTCATCGCCCAGGCTGTCAGAGAAGCACTGCGCCAATACCGTTGCGCTGTCCAGCGCAG